>NZ_JBBDHD010000129.1:0-18490 GCF_044129415.1 Streptomyces racemochromogenes | reverse complement strand
AACAGCCACACCGAACCCGGCAACACCGGCACCACCCCCGGCCACGGCGGCACCGACACCACCCCCACCACCGGCGGCCACGGGGACACCACCCCGACCGGCGGCCACGGCGACGGCCCGTCCACCGGCGGCGGCCACGGCGACGGCCCGTCCATCCCCCACCAGGGCGACGGCCCGGGCGGCTCCCTCCCCGACGCCCCCCACGGCGGTCCCGGCGACGGCGTCCTGCCCGGCGGCTCCGAGCCCCGGCCGGACGGCGGCCGCTACATCGAGGAACCCACCGCCGAACACGTCAAGGCGGCGGAGTTCTACGACAAGGTCCGCGCCAACCCGGAGACCCTCGACCTCGGCGCCATCTCCCACAACACCGGAATCAGCACGAAGGTGCTGGACAGCGTCCGCACCCACTTCTTCCTCACCGAGCACGTGGTACCCGAGGGGCCCGCCCTGTCGAGGCACGGTTACTTCACGCCGCGCAGCGACATCGCGGAGATCTGGGAGGCGGCGGGCAAGCGCGAGCTCACTCCCGAAGAGGCGACGAAGTTCGAGCGCTACATCGGGCACGAGTACGTCGAGAGCCGGCTCATGGAGGCCGGGCTGCCCTATACCGTGGACGCCCCGCACCTGTGGGAGTCGTTCCAGAACGGTGACGGCCCGATCGAGTACTATCGCGACTTCCCCAGCAACCCTCATGACGCCGGCGCCCACGACCTCGCGGTGAACGAAGGCAGGGGCGGATTCAGCCAGTGGGGCAGGGCAGGGTTCGACGTACCGGACGTCCAACTGGCGCCCGACCTGTCCAACATCGATGAAGTGGTGGCGGCTCTGAAGGACGAGCTGCGCGCGAAGGGAATCGAACTCAAGTGACCGCTCGAACGGCATCGGCCGTACTGGACAGCCTCCGCACCGTGCGGTGGGCGGCCGACTGGGACTTCGCGTTCGGGCACGTCAAGTCGCGCCGCGTGCTCTTCCGCGAGTACCTGCGCCGGGCGGCCGTGTGGTCGCAGGCGTACGCGGAGGCGGAAGCCGCCTGGCCCTTCTTCGACATCACCGCGCACGCGGCGCCCGAGTTCCGCCTCCCTGCCGAGACGGAGGCCGCACTCGCGGAACTCCTCGGCCGCCTCCCCAGCGGTGAGGTCCGCGCCACCTGCGCCGGGGCCGTCCGTCTGGCCGCGCTCCGCACGCAGGACCCGGCCGCCTTCCCGGGCCTCCCCGACCTGTACGAGCCGCTGGTCCTCTTCTACGAGCGCGGCGGCGAGTTCCTCCGCGAGAGCTCCGGCGCCGTCGACCTGACGGGCGTGAGCCTCCGCCTCGGCACCCCGGGGGCGTACCGCGGCAATCCGCCCGTCACGCACCTCGGGACCACCGTCCTCGACGCCCTCGACGCCGACGGCCGGATCACGTACTACACCGCGGAGGACGGCCAGGGCCCCCTCCTCAGGCGCCGTGTGCTGCGGGGTGAACAGCGGGACGAACTGTTCACCCGCGACCTGCGCTGGGAACCGACCGACCTGGTCCCGGCAGGGGAAACGGAGCTGAAGGAGGCGGGCCTGACCGAGCTAGACGAGCTCAAGGCGGCCAGGCTCATCGGCGAGATCGTGGCGACCGTCTCCCCATCCGACAACTGACCGGCCTCGCCGGCACCTCGACGGGGTCCGGAACGGCCCGTCTCGGGGGTGGTATCCGGACGGCACTCCGAAGCTGCGGGGGACTGTCGTCAACGGCTCCGCGTCGGGCGAGTTCCTGGAATGGCATCCCCATGGCGTCCTCCCGTCCCGGAAGTTCTTCGACGACACCGTCTACTCCCTGAGGGAGGAGAGCGTCTGGGACGAGCAGGGCGATCTCGTCCGCGCATGGCGCCGCGAAGCCAATGCGGGGGGGATGACGGCATCGGGCGCTCTGGCGGCGGGCCGTCCGGGGCGGCGGTCAGCGGCGGTCGGGGCGCGCGCCGCTAGAGGCCGACGCCGGCCGCGTACGCCGCCATGCCCTCCTCTGTATCCCCCGCCCAGCCCACGTAGCCGTCGGGCCGTACGAGGAACACGCCGTCGCCGTAGGCCCCGTACGACGGGATCCGCAGCGTCCGCGCGCCCGGCAGTTCCGCCGGGGTCGCGGAGCCCACGACCAGCAGGGTCCAGTGCGTCCCGCGGTACGCGTCGAAGAGCCGGAGGCCGCCCCGGTCGCCGTCCGGGGCGCGGTCGCCGGCCCGCAGGGCTCCGTCGGCGAGGTCCGTGCGGGTCTCCACCGCCAGGGAGGAGCCCCGGTAGCCCAGGCCCAGCTGCTGCGTGGCCGCGCCGCGGCGGGCCTCGCCCCGGTGGATCCGGGTCGACAGGCCGAGCATGGCGGCTGCGACGGGCAGCCGCTCCTCCTCGTACGTGTCGAGCAGCGACTCCGGCGCTCCGCCGCCCAGTACCGCGGCCAGCTTCCAGCCCAGGTTGTACGCGTCCTGCACGCTGGTGTTGAGCCCCTGCCCGCCCGCCGGCGAGTGCACGTGCGCGGCGTCCCCGACGAGGAAGACGCGCCCCTCCCGGAACCGGTCGGCCAGCGCGGCCCGGGGCCGGAAGTCCGAGGCCCAGCGCACCTCCGTCACCTGGGCCGGGTCCAGGTGCGAGCGGGCGGCGACGACCGCGCGCAGCCCTTCGAGGGACAGGTCGACCGCCGAGCCGACGTCCTCCGGCATCTGGGCGGTGACCTGGAAGTCCTCCGTCCCGGCGAGCGGGCATACGGCGAGGAAGCCCTCGCCCTCCGCGGGCGGGAAGATGTGCCAGTGGTCGCGGTCGAGGCCGTCGACGCGGACGTCGGCCACCAGGACCGGGTGCGGGTCGACGGTCTCCCCCGTCATCCCGACCCCGAGAAGCCGCCGCACCGTGGACCGGCCGCCGTCGGCGGCGACGGCGTACCGGGCCCGCACGGGAGCGCCGGTGGCGAACTCGGCCGTCACCCCGTCCGCGTCCTGCGCGACACCCACCAGCTCCCGGCCGAAGGCGACGCGGCCACCCAGCTCGGTGAGGCGGGCGTGGAGGATCTCCTGGGTGCGCCACTGCGGCAGCATCCACGGCTCGCGGTACGGCGAGCCCTCCACCACGTCCGGCTCGTCCCACAGCTTCTGCTCGCCGAGCCGCTTCCCGTCCTTCCAGAGCATTCCCGTCGGGTAGGGGCCTCCGGCGGCCCGGACGGCCGCGCCGACCCCGAGGTCGTCGAAGACCTCCAGGGTCCGCGGCTGGATCCCCTTGCCGCGCGAGCCGGGGAACAGCCGGCCCTCGCGCTCCACGACGAGCGCCCGCACGCCCCGCCGCGCGAGGTCGACCCCGAGCGCGAGCCCGGCGGCCCCGGCGCCCACGACGAGCACATCCACAGCCCCGCCCGCGTCCACACCCGTGTCCACACCCATCACACACTCCTTAACACCGTTAAGTTGTTGCCACCCCCACCTTCCCCTTAACGCTGTTAAACTGTCAAGCGTGGCCACGCACCGAACCCCGAAGCTCGACAAGAAGCAGGCCGTCGACACCTCCCTGCGCCTCCTCAACGAGGTCGGCCTCGACGGCCTGAGCCTGCGCGCGATCGCCAAGGAACTGGACGTCCAGGCGCCCGCCCTCTACTGGCACTTCAAGAACAAGCAGGAGCTCCTCGACGAGATGGCCACGGAGATGTACCGCCGCATGACGGCGGACTTCCCCCTCTCCCCCGGCCTCTCCTGGCAGGACCGCCTGCTGACCGCCCACCGCGGTCTGCGCGCCGCGCTGCTGCGCTACCGCGACGGCGCGAAGGTCTTCAGCGGCTCCCGCTTCACCGGCACCGAGCACGCGGTCGAGATGGAGGCGAACCTCCGCGCCTTCACCGAAGCGGGCTTCACCCTCCCCCAGGCCGTCCGCGCCACCACGACGGCGTACTTCTTCACCCTCGGCTTCGTCACGGAGGAGCAGGGCGTCGAACCCCTCCCGGGCGAACGCCGCGAAGGCTTCGACGTCGCCGAACGCGCCGCCCGCCTGGCCGACTTCCCGCTCGCCGCCGAAGCCGGAGCGGACCTCTTCCAGGACTACGACGAGGGCTTCGAAGAGGGCCTCGCCCTGGTCATCGCGGGCATCGAGAAGCGGTACGGGCGGTGAACGGAACGGCGTACGGCTTCCTCACGGCCGCCGCACCCGGCCCGGACGCCCTGACCAGGGCCCTGGCCGAAGCCTTCGCGGTACCGCAGGCCCGGGTCGACGTCGCCCCGGACGGGACGGTCGACGGCCGGAACTGGGACACCGCCCTGGTCACCTGCGAGTACGAGGTGCTGCGCGCCGGCGACCTGCGCGGCATGGTGCAGGTCTACGCCACCCCGGCCGTCACCGCACCCCCCGCCCCCGAGGAGGTCGCGGCGGCGCTGGCGCGGGAGTCGGGGACCTCGGTGCTGGTCGAGTGGGGGACGGTGCCGTGGGTCCGGAAGGTGTTCCTCCCGCAGGGCTGGACCACGTACGCGGCCATCGAGGACCTGGACATAGCGCAGGACCAGCCCTGGTTCCGCGTCTACGCCACCCAGACCGGTCTCGCCGCCTTCCCCGAGGCCGAAGTGGAGGGCCTGCCCGCCACGGTGCACGGCGTCCCCGCGCACACCCCCCTCGCGGACGCCCTGGGCGAGCACCGGGACCTCCTCCACCCCTGGGAGGCCCTGATCTCCCGCATGGCCGCCGGCTGGCCCCCCGCACGCTGGTACGGCGCCGACCTGTACCGCGCCGACCTGGAGGCCCGCGACCGCCTGGAAGCCGCCCTCCCCACCCTCCCCGACGCCGTACGCACCGCCCTCACCACCCTCGACGCCCGCTTCCACGAGCTGACGATCGACGACGCCGGCGAGGAACTCGGTGCCGACCCGTCGGTCACCCCCTGGTACCGGCACCGCCGCCCGGCGGTCCTCCCCTGGCGGGTACTGCTGCCGGCCGACCCGGAGGCGGCGGACTGGCTGTGGAAGTGGGTCGAGGAAGGGGCCGAGGGGAAACCCGGCGGCGTCGACCTCTCCTCCCTGGACCTCAGCGGCGCCGATCTGTCAGGGGCGGACCTCTCCTCGTCCCTCCTCTGCGCCGTCGACCTGACCCGCACCCGCCTCCACGGCACCGACTTCCACCGCAGCAATCTCCAGAGCGCCGACCTCACCGGCGCCGACGCCACGGGCGCCTGCTTCGTCCGGGCCGACCTGGACGGCGCCGTCCTGCGCGGCACGACCCTGGACGGCGCCGACCTCACCCGGGCGGACCTCTACGGCGCCGACGCCCGCGGCGCCACCCTCCGCGGTGCGTGCCTCCTGGGCGCCACCCTCATCGACACCGACCTCCGCGGCGCGGACCTCACGGGCGCCCGGCTCGGCGAAACCAGCTTCCGGGTCACCTTGGACGACACCACCCGGGTCACGGGCCTCACCGGCACCCTCACGGGCCCCACCACCCTCACCACTCCCGCCGGGACCCCCCACCCCCTGACAGGCCCAGCCCTCGAACACTGGCTGCGCACCCGCGGCAGCAACGCCCGGGTCGTCCCACCGCGGCACCACCGACAGGCCGGAGACCCGTGACGCCGGAGGGCGGAGCATCGCCCTGCGGGGCGCACTGACCTGCGGGTGGCGGCGTGCGGCATGCACGCCCCGAGCGCGGCACGGCAGCCGCCACCCCACGACCCGCACTCGTCAAGGCACAGGACCCTTGGCGTCCCCTCGCGACGAATCGCTCACCACCAGGGTGATCAACCGGTGACGAACCGTCAACACCTCGTTAGAGGTACACGCGTGGTTCCCGTTTCAGTACGACTTTTTTCGGCGGCTTCGGTGGCGCGGCCGGACCCGCCGGGGGCTGCGCGGCCGCCCGGTCGATCTCGCACCAGATCCGCTTGCCCGCGCCCTCGCGCTGCCAGCCCCACCGGTCCGCGAGCCCGTCCACCAACTCCAGCCCGCGCCCGCCCGTGTCGTCCCCGGCGGCCTGCCGGCGGGCGGGGGCGCGGTCGCTCGCGTCGGCCACCTCCACCCGTACGCCCGGACCCCCGAAGAGCATCCGCAGGACGGCCGGACAGCCCGTGTGCACGACCGCGTTCGTGACCAGCTCGGAGATCAGCAGGATCAGCGTCTCGGCGAGCGGTTCGTCGTCCCCTATGCCGGACCCCGCCAGTCGGGACCGCGCCCACCGGCGCGCCCGGCCCACCTCGGCCGGGTCCGGTCCTACCTCCAGCTGCACCTGAAGCACCTGCACCGCTCACACCATCCGAACCGGCGGACACTTCGCCTCGCGACAGGACGGGATCACCCACTGTGATCCCCATGCCGAGCAGCATGGTTGACGTACAGTCACCGCAACAAGCGCTTCGGGCATATTCCAGCGCGAAGGATTAGGTGTGGTGCATACTGTGCGGCTACCGCGCCGCTCAACCACTCGCATCGTGGGAGCGTACCGTGGCACACCCCCGCGCCCGGGCCGTATCGGGGCGCGCGAAGGACACAAACCGATATCAACTCTCTGTAATCGGACATGAGTCCCGCGTCGTCCCTCCCGTGCCCCTGTGTCACAGGCTGCTACCCCATCGCCGTCACCCCCTCTGCGGCTCCCGCTCCCGCTCCGGCCGCGATTCCTCCGCGAGGCGGGCCGCCAGGAGTTCCTCCGACTCCGCCGCGGTGTGCCACTGCTCCGCCCGCACCCACGCCCGCTTCAGGTGCAGGTGCACGTCCGCCTCCCAGGTGAAGCCCATCCCGCCGTGGACCTGGAGGCAGTCCCGGGCCCCGCGCACCGCCGCCTCGTCCGCGAGGAGCTTCGCCGCGGCGATCTCGGCCGCGTCACCGGTCACCGCCGCCGCGTACACCGCCGTACGGGCCACCTCGGCGCGCACCAGCATCTGCGCGCACAGGTGCTTGACGGCCTGGAAGCCCCCGATCGGCTGCCCGAACTGCTCGCGCTCCCCCGCGTGGCGCACCGCAAGCTCCACCGTCCGCAGCGCGCTGCCCAGTTGGAGCGCCGCCGTCAGCAGCGTGCCCGCCTCCCGGAACTCCGGCGGGAGCACCCCCGCGGACCGCCACAGCGGGGTCAGCGGGTCCACCGAGCGGACCGGCTCGCCGGCCGGGAGCCCCGGCGCCCCCAGGACGGCGTCCGCCTCCCCCAGGTACGCCACCAGCGGCCCGCCGAGGTCGAAGGCCGTCACGACCGCCGAGCCGGACGCGGCCCCCGGGACCACTCCGGCCGCCAGGTGCGTCGCCACCAGGGGCCCCGGCAGCAGCGCCCGGCCGGCCTCCTCGAAGACGAGCACCGCCTCCGGCAGGCCCAGCCCCACCCCGCCCTCGGACTCCGGGAGCCGCAGGGAGAAGAACCCGGCCTCGCCCAGCTCCCGCCAGAGCCCCCGGTCCACGACCGCCCCCGCCCCCGACTCCGGCACCGACTCCCTCAGCGCCTCCCGCCCGTACCGCCGCGCGAGCATCGCGCGGACGCCGGCCCGCAGGTCCCGCTGGTCCTCCGTCAGCCGGAAGTCCACGACGCTCACCGCCCCTTCGGCAGGCCGAGGATCCGCTCGGCCACGATGTTCCGCTGGATCTGCGAGGTTCCCGCCGCGATCGTGTAGGAGAGCGACGACAGCCGCTCCAGGGTCCACTCCTCCTCCAGCGACAGCGCCCCGGCCCCCAGCACCTCCGCGGCCGCGTCGTACAGCTCCTGCCGCGCGTGCGAGTAGGCCAGCTTGAAGACGCTGCCCCCGGTGCCGGGGACCCCGCCCGAGCCCTGTGCCTCGCTGACGTTCCACTGCGTGAGCCGCCACAGCGCGCCGAACTCCCCGTACAGCCGGCCCAGCCGGCGTCGCAGCACCGGGTCGTCCCAGCGGCCGTTCGCCCGGGCCGCCCGGGCCAGCGCGCCCAGCGTCCGCCGGCAGGCGACGACCTCCCCGACGAAGGCGGTGCCCCGCTCGAAGGACAGGGTCACCATCGTGACCCTCCAGCCGTCGTTCTCGGCGCCGACCCGGTTGGCGACCGGCACCCGGACCTCGTCCAGGAACACCTCCGCGAACTCGGCCGACCCGGCGAGGGTGCGCAGGGGCCGGACCGTGACCCCGGGCGCGTCCATCGGCATGGCCAGCCAGGAGATCCCGCGGTGCTTGGGCGCGGCCGGGTCCGTCCGTACGAGCAGCTCGCACCAGTCGGCGACCTCCGCGTGGGAGGTCCAGATCTTCGAGCCGGTGACCACGTACACGTCCCCGTCGCGCACCGCCCGGGTGCGCAGGGCCGCCAGGTCGGAGCCGGCGCCCGGCTCGCTGAACCCCTGGCACCACACCTCGTCGCCGCGCAGCACCGGCGGCAGCCAGCGCGCCCGCTGCTCGGCGGTGCCCTCGGCGGCGATCGTCGGCCCGGCGTGCAGCAGTCCGACGAAGTTCGCGCCGACGTAGGGGGCGCCGGCGCGCTCGGTCTCCTCCAGGAAGATGAGGTGCTGGGTCGGGGTGGCGCCCCGTCCGCCGGCGTCGACGGGCCAGTGCAGGCCCGCGTACCCGGCGTCGTGGAGCCGGCGCTGCCAGCCGAGGTCGTAGGCGCGCCGGGCGGGCCAGTCGTCGGGCGAGGGCTTGGCGGGCAGCTCGGGCAGCACCTTGGCGAGCCACTCCCGCAGCCGGGCCCGGAACTCCCGCTCCTCCTGCGTGTACGCCAGGTCCATCAGCGGTCCTGGTCGAAGGACAGGCCGAGCATGCGGATGGCGTTGCCGCGCATCAGCTTGTAGACGGTCTCGTCGTCCAGGCCCGCGACGTGGTCGAGGGCGACCTCCTTGGTGTGCGGGAAGGTCGAGTCCACGTGCGGGTAGTCGGTCTCGAAGGTGGCGTTGTCGCGGCCGACGACGTCCAGCGAGGCGATGCCGTGCTTGTCGCGGAAGAAGCAGCAGTAGATCTGCCGGTAGTAGTACGTGGACGGCGGCTCGGGGATCAGGCCGCGGACCCCGCCCCATGCCCGGTGCTCCCGCCAGACGTCGTCCGCGCGCTCCAGGGCGTACGGGATCCATCCCATCTGGCCCTCGCTGTAGGCGAGCTTCAGCGCGGGGAACTTCACCAGGACCCCGCTGAAGAGGAAGTCCATCATCGAGGCCATGGCGTTGTTGAAGCTGAGCGAGGCCTGGACGGCGGGCGGGGCGTCCGGGGAGGCGGCGGGCATCTGGGACGAGGACCCGATGTGCATGTTCACGACCGTGCCGGTCTCCTGGCAGGCGGCGAAGAAGGGGTCCCAGTAGCCGGAGTGGATGGACGGCAGCCCCAGGTGGGTGGGGATCTCGGAGAAGGTCACGGCGCGGACCCCGCGGGCGGCGTTGCGGCGGATCTCGGAGACGGCGAGGTCGACGTCCCACAGGGGGATGATGCACAGCGGGATCAGCCGGCCGCCGCTGTCGCCGCACCACTCCTCGACCATCCAGTCGTTGTACGCGCGCACGCAGGCGAGGGCGACCTCCTTGTCCTCGGCCTCGGCGAAGGTCTGCCCGCAGAAGCGCGGGAAGGTGGGGAAGCAGAGGGAGGCCTCGACGTGGTTGAGGTCCATGTCGAGGAGGCGCGCCTTGGGGTCCCAGCAGCCGCGGCGCATCTCGGCGCGGGTGATCCCCTCCAGGGTCATGTCGTCGCGGTCGAAGCCGACCGCGGCGATGTTGCGCTTGTACGGGAACTTCAGGTCCTCGTAGATCCACCAGTCGGTCGGCGGCCCGTCGGGGTCCATGGAGATCACGTACTTGCCGCCGGTGTACTCCAGCGCGCCGATGCCGGCGGTGAGGGGCCGGGGGCCGCGGTCGCGGTACTTCGCGGGCAGCCACACGTCGAAGAGGTGGGCGGGCTCGATCACGTGGTCGTCGACGCTGATGATCCGAGGCAGTTCCAGTGCCATGCGAGCTCCCCAATCTGATGGATCGTCAGAAACAAGCTAGCCCCGCCACCCCTGGACCGACAAGCGCCGGAGCCCTACGCTCTGCCCTTGATCTGACTGACCGTCAGTTGATGTGGGCGGCGCGCCCAGGGGAGGTCCGAGATGACGACGACGGACAGCGCGGCGAGGGACGTCGCCACGGAACTCGGCCGCTCCCGCACCCTCTGGGAGCTGATCTCCCGCCGCGCCGCCCTCACCCCCGACGCCCCGGCCCTCATCGAGGCCGCCGAGGACCCCGCCGCCGACCGCACCCTCACCTTCGGCGCCCTGCGCGACCGGGCCGAACGCGTCGCCGCCGGCCTTCACGACCGGGGCGTACGCCCCGGCACCGTCGTCGCCTGGCAGCTCCCGACCCGTATCGAGACGGTCCTGCTGTCGGCCGCCCTCGCCCGCGTCGGGGCCGTGCAGTCGCCCGTGATCCCCTTCTACCGCGACCGCGAGGTCGCCTTCGCCCTGCGCGAGTCCGGCGCCGAGTTCTTCGCCGTACCCGGCACCTGGCGCGGCTTCGACCACACCGCGATGGCCGCCCGCCTCGGCGCGCGCGGGGTCTTCGAGGCGTACGGGGACCTCCCCGACGGCGACCCGGCCGTCCTGCCCCCGCCGCCCGCCGACGGCACCTCCGTCCGCTGGATCTACTGGACCTCCGGCACCACCTCCGACCCCAAGGGCGTCCTGCACACCGACCGCTCCCTGATCGCCGGCGGCTCCTGCCTCGCCCACGCCCTGTGCCTGACCCCGTCCGACGTCGGCTCGATGGCCTTCCCGTACGCGCACATAGCCGGGCCCGACTACACGGTGATGCTGCTCCTGTACGGGTTCCCGGCGGTGCTCTTCGAGAAGTTCGCGATGCCCGGGGCCCTGGACGGCTACCGCCGCCACCGGGTCACCATCGCCGGCGGCTCCACCGCCTTCTACTCCCTCTTCCTCGCCGAACAGCGCAAGGACCCCGCCGTGCCCCTCATTCCGAGCCTGCGCCTGCTCGCGGGCGGCGGCGCCCCCAAGCCGCCGGAGATCTACCACGCGGTGGTGCGCGAACTGGGATGCCAGCTCACCCACGGCTACGGCATGACCGAGGTCCCGATGATCACCATGGGCTCCCCGGACGACACCCCGGAGAACCTCGCCACCACCGAGGGCCGCCCCCCGGAGGGCATGTCCGTCCGGATCACCGCCCCCGACGGCACCCCCCTGCCCGCCGGCGCGGACGGCGAGGTCCGCCTGCGCGGCGAGGCCGTCTGCCAGGGCTACCTCGGGCAGGAGGACGCCCCAGGGGTCTTCGACGCCGACGGCTACCTGATCACCGGCGACCTCGGCCACCTCACGCCCTCGGGCCACCTGGTCCTCACCGGCCGCAGCAAGGACGTGATCATCCGCAAGGGCGAGAACATCTCGGCGAAGGAGATCGAGGACCTGCTCCACCAGCTCCCCGGCGTCGGCGACGTGGCCGTCATCGGCCTGCCCGACGAGGAGCGCGGCGAACGCGTCTGCGCCGTGGTCGAGCAGCCGCCGGGCGCGGCCCCGCTGACCCTGCCCCAGGTGACCGCCCACCTCCGCGCACAGGGCCTGTCCCCCCACAAGCTCCCCGAACAGCTGGAGCTGGTCGACGCCCTGCCGCGCAACGACGCCCTGCGCAAGGTCCTCAAGTACCGCCTGCGCGAGCGCTACTCCTGAGCCCGGCCCCGGCCCGGGGCGGACCCGGCCCCGGATCCGCCCCCGCGCGTGCGCCTACAGACGGCTCAGCGACGCCGCCGCGAACAGGACGTCGCGGATCGCCTCCCGGTCGCCGGTCTGGCCGACCGCCGCGTCCTCCGGGGAGATGTGCCCGGCGGCCAGCTGGCAGAACTCCAGGCCGTCCAGCGCGACCTCCGCCACCGTGTGCTCCCGCGAGGGCTTCGCCGCCGGGGAGTCCAGGGCGATGTCCCATCCGCCCCCGCCCGCACCCTCGATCTCCAGGTGCAGGGTGCGCCCCGGAGCCCCCGCCGCGACCAGCCCGCGCGCCGGGGCCGCCAGGCCCGAGCGGCGGCGGCCGGCCAGGGCGCCGGGCAGCAGCCGGGCGGCGAGGTCGATCATGCGGTGCAGGTGCGGGCCGGACGGCGGCTCGTACGGGTAGTCCACCGCCTCCGCGATGTCCCAGGCGTGCACCCAGCACTCGAAGGCGCGCTCCAGGAAGGCGTCCCCGAGGGGCAGCGCGAAGGCCCCGTAGTCCACGGCCAGCTCGGCCACGCCCCGTCCCGCGAAGGAGACCGTACGCACCAGGGTGTGCCCCTGCTCCCGCCAGGGTTCGCGGACCTTCCGGGTCGCCGGTGCGGTGGGGGAGTTCCAGAAGTGCTCGGTGCGGCCGGTGGGACCTCCCGGCGGTGCCTGCGGGCCGAGCGGATCGTCCAGGCCCAGCGCGGTGGCCACGAGCTCGTCCACCGTGAGCAGGTGTCCGATCACCCCCGCCACCGTGGTGCGGTGGCTGCGCCGGCGCTCCTCCTCGAACCACTTGAGCCGCACCGGGGTGTCCCACTCGGACTCCCCGAAGTCCCGCAGCAGGGCGTCCAGCCGCGCGGTCTCCGTGTCGTACGGGGTCGCCCACACCGGTACGGGGATCCGTGCCGGGCGCTTGCCCAGGCAGTCCTCCAGCACCCGCGAGCGCAGCAGCGGCTTCAGGTCGAGGCTCTCCTCGGGGTGCAGCAGCCCGACGGCGTCACGCAGCCGCAGCGCCTCCTCGGCGCAGGGCGCGCACTCGGTGAGGTGGTCCTCGACCGCCTGGGTCTCCTCGGCGGAACACGCGGCCAGCGCCCACGCCCCGAGCAGGGACTTCAGTACGGCGTGCGAGGGCGGCGGGGGCGGCAGGACCTCGGGCGCTTCCAGGTCGTCACCGGCCGCGCGCGGACCCGGTATCCGCGCGGATCCGCCCGCCCGGGGCTCGTGCGCGTCGTCGGGGGTTTCATCGGTGGGTCCGGTCATCGGGTGGTTCCGTATCCGCGTGGGCCGTATCCGGGCGGGGCGGTGTCCTCCCTCGGGAGGACGTTGGCGGTCGACAGCAGCTGGAGCCCGAGACGCAGCCGACGCCGCGCCTCGTCCTCGCTGATCTGCAGGTCGGCGGCGGCCTGCCGGTAGTCGCGGCGCTTGAAGTACGCGAGTTCCAGGGCGGCCCGCAGCGGCGCGGGCATGGAGGTGACGATGTAGTCGGCGCGGGCGGCGGCGTTGGCGCTGCGCACCTTCTGTTCGAGTTCCTCGCGCGAGCCCCGGCCCAGTTCGGCCTGGCGCAGCCGGGCGACGGCCTGCCCCTGGGTGATCCGGGCGACCCAGGAGCGCATGGAGCCCTGCTTGGGGTCGTAGGCGTCGGGGTTCTCCCAGATGTAGCCGAAGACCTCGCGGGTGATGCGGTCGGCGGCCTTCTCGTCGCCGAGCACCCGGTGGGCGAGGCTGTGCACGAGGGAGGCGAACCGGTCGTAGAGCTCCCCGAGCGCGGCGGCCTCACCGCGGGCGAGACGCTGCTGCATGCGGCGGTCCCAGCGCGGTGGTACGTCCTTCGCCATGGTGCCTCCAGCCGTGTGTCGACCCGTCAAATGTAGTCGCCACCGGCTGGAGCGCGCCTGTTTTGGGGGAACCTCCCTCATAGGCGCACACCCCGTGCTAGCGGGATCCTCCCCGCCGGTCGTCCGTACACGCGTACGCGCCCCGCCGCGCTCCCCGTGCGCGGGTTCGATGCGGCCACCTCGTTGACCGCTCGGCTTAACGCGCAGGCCATCGAGGCCTTACGCTCCTGCCTGACTTGATCTGCACCTCAAGTGCACCCCAACGCACATGTGAAGGCGGAACGCCGCATATGGACAGCGCAGAGTACGAGCGCAAGATCGCCTCCCGATTCGCCACCTTCGACCAGGACGGATCCGGCTACATCGACCGCGAGGACTTCAGTACGGCCGCCAGGGCGGTGCTGGCCGAATTCGGTGTCACGGCCCGATCGGACCGGGGCCAGGCCGTGTTCGCCGGCGCCGAGGCGTTCTGGCAGGGCCTGGCCGGCATCGCCGACGTGGACGGCGACCAGCGGGTGTCGCGCGAGGAGTTCGTCACCGGGGCCGCGAAGCGGCTGCGGGACAACCCGCAGCGGTTCGCGGAGATCGCCCGGCCGTTCCTCGCGGCGGTGGTCGCCGTGGCGGACGACACCGGCACGGGCGCGACCCCGGAGGCGGCGGCCCGCGTCCTGCGCGTCCTGGGCACCGCCCCGGAGCTGGCGGTCCACGTGGCCGCGGCCCTGGACGCGGACGGCGACGGCCGCATCGGCGAGGAGGAGATCCTCACCGCCTTCGCCGCCTACTGCGGCGTCGACCCGGACGCCTGACGCGGCCCGCTCCGCGGGGTCCGGGGGCGGCGCCCCCGGACCCCGCGGGGGCCGGCTTCACGCGAAGACGACCGTGCGGGCCCCGTTCAGCAGGACCCGGTGCTCGCTGTGCCACTTCACGGCCCGCGCCAGCGCCTGGCACTCCACGTCCCGCCCGATCGCGACCAGCTGGTCCGGGGTGACCTCGTGCCCGACCCGCTCGACCTCCTGCTCGATGATCGGCCCCTCGTCGAGGTCGGCCGTCACGTAGTGCGCGGTCGCGCCGATCAGCTTCACACCGCGCGCGTGCGCCTGGTGGTAGGGCTTGGCGCCCTTGAAGCTCGGCAGGAAGGAGTGGTGGATGTTGATGATCCGCCCGCTCAGCTCCTTGCACAGGGTGTCCGACAGCACCTGCATGTAGCGGGCCAGCACCACCAGCTCGACCTTCTCCGCACGCACCAGCTCCAGCAGCTGCGCCTCGGCCGCGGCCTTGGTGTCCTTGGTCACCGGGATGTGCACGAAGGGGATGTCGTACGAGCCGACCAGCTCGGCGAAGTCGGTGTGGTTCGAGACCACCGCCGCGATCTCCACCGGCAGCGCGCCGATGCTCGCGCGGAAGAGCAGGTCGTTCAGGCAGTGGCCGAACTTCGACACCATCAGCACGATCCGCATGCGCTCGTCGGAGCGGTGGATCTGCCAGTCCATCCGGAAGCTGTCGCCGATGGCGGCGAAGCTGGCGCGCAGCTTCTCCAGCGTCACCTCCGGCTCGGCCTCGAAGTGCACCCGCATGAAGAAGAGCCCGGTCTCCCGGTCTCCGAACTGCTGGCTGTCCACGATGTTGCAGCCGGTCATGAACAGGTAACTGGACACGGCGTGCACGATGCCCTGCTTGTCGGGGCAGGACACGGTCAGGACGTACTGGGGCAGGGGCTGGGCCCCGGGCTGCGGGTCGCTCATGACCCCATAGCCTTTCACACCGCGCACGTCACACCACGCGCGTGAGGATCCTCAGCACTTCGACGGAGCTCGGCCGCTCGTCCGGGTCCTCCCCGTCGGCGGCGGACATCCGTACGTGCGCCTCGCGCGCCGCCCGGACCGCCTCGGGCCAGGCGGGGTGCTCCAGGTAGGCGGTCACGGGCGCGTCCGGGCCGACCTGGTGCAGGATCCGCAGCACCCGCAGCACGGCGAGGTCGACCAGGGCCGCCTCCTGGGCATCGCGGAAGATCGTGCCGATGTACTTGTCCGCGGACCAGCTGTCGAGCCAGGTGTCCTCGACGAGCCGGTACACGGCGTCGGTGACGTCCCCGTACCCTTCGACTCCGGCGAGCCAGACCTCCTCCTGGAAGGCGGGGTCGGAGAGCATGTGCAGCGCCGAGCGCACGTTGCTGCGCCAGCGCCACCACGGCATGTCGTTGAGGGGCATGCCGCCCATGGTGGAGGAGCGGCCGCCGCGGCGGGAAGAGTTCTTCGAACCTTGGGCGAATGTCACGCTTTCGATCGTACGTTCCCCACAAATGCGATCTTGACGCACCTATCCGCACCCCGCCCCCGGCCGTTCACCTGGGTGTCACCGGATGTTGTGTGCACCTCGGCACCGAGTTACCCCTGTGGCGGAATGGTCGTGGGACATGACCAAATGCCGACGCGCAACCACCTTGACCCGACTGCTCGTTACCGCGGCGACAGGTGCGTGTCTCACCACAGCGTGCGGGGTGCTCCCCGGCAGCCCGGAGAACTCCGGGGACACCCTCACGGTCATGACGTTCGCTCCGATGGGAACCAAAGCCACCAACATGCCCGGAATGCCCGGCATGGCCAAGGCGTACGAACGCTGGATCAACGCCAACGGTGGCATCAAGGGCCGCAAACTGCGCGTCCTGACCTGCAACGAGAAGAACACCGCGACCGGCGCCGCCGACTGCGCCCGCGAGGCCATCACCAAGAAGGCGGTGGCCGTCGTCGGCTCCTACAGCCAGCACGGGCGCGCCTTCATGGCCCCGCTGGAGGCCGAGGGGATCCCCTTCATCGGCGGATACGGGGTATCGCCGGAGGAGTTCCAGAGCACCCTGTCCTACCCGGTCAACGGCGGCCAGCCCGCCCTGCTCGCGGGCGCCGGCCACCAGCTCGGCAAGGCCTGCTCCCAGGTGTCCCTGGTCCGCCCGGACACCCTCGCCGGGGACACCCTGCCGGTGCTGCTGAACGCCGGGCTGAAGGCCAGCGGCACCCCGGAGGCCTCCGACATCCGGGCGGCCGAGGACGCCGCCGACCTGACGCCGCAGGCCCGCGAGGCCCTGTCCGACGCCGGCCCGGGCGGGGGCGGCGCCAAGGACGCGGGCGCCGCGCCGCCGCCGGCGGCCAAGGGGGACGGGCCGTCCAGGGGGACGACGGCCCCGAGCCCCTCCGGCTCGGCCGCCGCGAAGGGTTCGTCCCCGTCCTCCAAGAGCTGCGTCACGGCGGTGCTCGGCGAGCGCACCGAGACCTTCTTCGACGCCTTCCGCCGCGCCGACTCCACCCTCCACAGGAACCCGCAGATCTCCTCCGTCCTCGGCAGCGTCAGCCAGGCCCTGGTCGACCGGACCGGCGGCAAGGAGAGCCCCTTCGAGGGCGCGTACGTCACCAGCTGGTACCCCGTCTCGACGGACCCGCTGTGGGCGCCGATGCGCAAGGTGATCAGCGACGACGCCTTCGGCGACAACACCGTCGAGGCCGACGACAGCGGGGCGCAGACCACCTGGATCGCCTACACGGTGCTCAACCAGGTCGTCCAGAGGTTCAAGGCCGACGAGGAGGTCACGGGCCGCAAGCTGGCCCGGGCGCTCAACGAGTCCTCGGGCATCGGCACCGGCAACCTCACCCCGGAGCTGAGCTGGCGCTACCAGGACATGCGGGCGGTGGCCGGCTTCCCGCGGCTGGTGAACGGCCGGGTCAGCTTCCAGGTCGTCCAGCAGGGCCGGCTCGTCGCCCAGCTCGGTGAGCAGGACGTGGACGTGACCTCGGTCCTGGAGTCGGCCCCGCGCTCGGCGTAGCCGCCCCAGGCGTGGCCGCTACAGCTGGGTCGTGTCGCGGCGGGTCAGCCCGTATTTGGCGGCGATCGTGTTCCACAGGGTCGCCGCCGAGTCCTTCGCCCGGGTGGCCTCGGCGCTCGACTTGTTGCCGTCGGCGGCGGCGTCGGTGGGCTTGGCCTTGCCGTCCTTGCAGCCGCCCTTGTCGTGGCCGGCGTCGTCCGCCCAGTCCGCGTAGCTGTTGTCCGCGTCCGCCGAGGCGTTCCAGGCCTTGGTGAGGGCGGCCGTGAGGCGGCCGTGGTTCGGCAGCAGGTCCGTCTTGAGGTCCGAGAGCCGGGTGACCAGCTCGTCGCGCTGGCGGGCGGCGTCGCGGAGATCCTGGGCCGCCTGGCCGAGGTTCTTGCAGTCCTTGATGTCCTCCACGGCCTTGATCACCGCGGTCCGGCTGTCGTTGGCGTCCGCGAGCAGCTTGTCCAGCTGGACGGCCTGCGGGCGTGCCGGATCCACCGGCGCGGTCCCGCCCGGCGCGTCGGCCGCGCTCGACCCTTCGGCCTTCGGGGGCACGGCGGCGGGGTCGTTGTTCTGCGCCTTGCCGTCGCCGAGCAGCGCACCCACCCCGAGCCCGGCCACGGCCAGCCCGAAGACCGCGGCGGCGATGACCGCGGGCGGGATCCGGCGCGCGGGCGCCGGCGGGGGCGGGGGCGGAGCCTGGAACTGCTGCGGCGGGGGCGCGAACTGCGGCTGGGGCTGCGGGCGGCGCGGCGCGCGCCGCTGCGGCTCGGCGGGCGGCGGCGTCCGCCGGGCCACCGGCTCGGTGACGGGCGGCAGCTGCTGCGTATGCCCGGCGCCCGCGTCCCCGCCCTCGTCCCGGAACAGCCCGTCGAACCCGTCCCCGGCCGCCCCGGCCCCGGCGGCGGGCCCGGGACCGGCGGGAACGGGCGGGATGTACTGCGTGGCGGCATCAGCGGCGCCACCGCCCGGACCCGCAGGAACGGGCGGAATGTACTGCGTCGCGGCGTCACCCGCACCACCGCCCGGACCCGCGGGAACGGGCGGAATGTACTGCGTGGCCGCATCACCCGCACCACCACCCGGACCCGCAGGAACCGGCGGAATGTACTGCGTGGCCGCATCACCCGCACCACCACCCGGACCCGCAGGAACCGGCGGAATGTACTGCGTCGCGGCATCAGCGGCGCCACCGGCCGGACCCGCGGGAACGGGCGGAATGTACTGCGTCGCGGCGTCACCCGCACCACCGCCCGGACCCGCGGGAACGGGCGGAATGTACTG
>NZ_JBBDHD010000128.1:0-18568 GCF_044129415.1 Streptomyces racemochromogenes | reverse complement strand
GGGGCCCGGGCGCGCAGAGCGCCCGGGCCCCTTCGGCGTACCGGGGTACCGGGTACGGGCTGGCCCGCGGCTTGCGGCGGCGCCGGCCGGCGCGGGTACCCGGGCGGGACTGAGTAGCGCCGTGAGTACCGGTTGGGTAGCCGCGCGGGTTCCGGCGGGCCTCGGGGCGCGGTGGGATGGGGGCATGACCGAGAACCCGCTCGCCGGTGACGCCCCGGCCCGGCGGGCCTTCGTGGCCCCGCTGGTCTCCACCCTGCTGACGCTGCCGCTGGCCCTGGCGGCCCTGGGCTTCGCGGGGCTGTCCCCGATGGCCTGCGACGCCTGCGACACGGAGGCCGCGCAGGCCTTCGACGCGAGCTTCCAGACCGCCTGGACGGTGTTCGCGGCGGGGCTGGTGGGTGTCCTGGTGCTGCTGGTGTGGTGCTGGGCGCTGCCGTGGCGGGTGCGCAACACGGCCCGGCGGGTGGGGCTGGCGTTCGCCGCCCCGGCGCTGGTGGTGCTGGACACGGTCGTCTTCGCGGCGCTGGTCGACTGGCCGTAGGGGCAGGGGCCTAGGCTTGGGGTCGACTGCTGTCGATGCTCGAAGAGGCGACGAAGAAGATGAGCGCGTACGGATCCTTCCCCGGCTCGCGGCCCCGCCGGCTGCGGACCACCCCGGCGATGCGGCGGATGGTCGCCGAGTACCGGCTGCACCCCTCGGACCTGATCCTGCCGGCGTTCGTCCGGGAGGGCATCAGCGAGCCCCTGCCGATCTCGGCGATGCCGGGCGTGGTCCAGCACACCCGGGACACCCTGCGGAAGGCCGCCGTGGAGGCCGTGGAGGCGGGCGTGGCGGGGATCATGCTCTTCGGCGTCCCGGCCGACGAGAACAAGGACGCGCTGGGCACGGCGGGCACCGAGCCGGACGGCATCCTCCAGCTGGCGATCCGCGACGTGCGCTCCGAGGTCGGCGACGACCTGGTGATCATGTCGGACCTGTGCCTGGACGAGTACACCGACCACGGCCACTGCGGGGTCCTGGACGCCGACGGCCGCGTCGACAACGACGCGACGCTGGAGCGGTACGCGGAGATGGCCCAGGTCCAGGCCGACGCGGGCGTCCACGTCGTGGGCCCCAGCGGCATGATGGACGGCCAGGTCGGCGTGATCCGCGACGCCCTGGACGAGACGGGCCACGAGGACGTGTCGATCCTCGCCTACACCGCCAAGTACTCCTCCGCCTTCTACGGCCCCTTCCGCGAGGCCGTCGCCTCCTCCCTCCAGGGCGACCGCAAGACCTACCAGCAGGACCCGGCGAACGCCCGCGAGTCCCTGCGGGAGCTGGCGCTGGACCTGGAGGAGGGCGCCGACATGGTCATGGTGAAGCCGGCCGGCCCCTACCTGGACATCCTGCACCGGGTCGCCGAGGCCGTGGACGTGCCGGTGGCGGCGTACCAGATCAGCGGCGAGTACGCGATGGTCGAGGCGGCCGCCGAGAAGGGCTGGATCGAGCGCGACCGGGCGATCATGGAGACCCTGCTCGGCATCAAGCGGGCGGGCGCGGACACGATCCTGACGTACTGGGCGACCGAGGTCGCGGGCTGGCTGCGCAACGAGCGGTGACCTCCGGCGGTGGCGGGGGGCGGTCCGTGCGGCCGCTCCCGCCCCGCCGGAACTTTTTTCCCCCGGACTGTCACATCCGCCTCGCGGGAGGGGTCAGTGCAGTGAGAACCACACGCTGACGCTGACGAAGGAAGAGGCCGATCATGTCCGAGACCCACCGCTCCCGCCTGTCCAACCCCGTCAAGACGCTGCCGGACCTCGGCCCGCTGACCGGGATGATGTTCAAGGTGATCGGCAACGGCACGGTCCCGCAGTCCACGATCTCCCTGGTGCACCTGCGGGCGGGCCAGATCGTCGCCAACAGCTACCTGACGGCGATGCACACCGACGCCCTGCGCGAGGCCGGCGAGGCGGAGGAGCGCATCACCGCCGTCTCCTCCTGGGTGGATGCCCTCGTCTTCACCCCGGCCGAGCGGGCGGCGCTCGCGCTGGTGGAGTCCGTCCTGACGGCCCCGCCGGCGGGCCGTGAGCGGGTGTCGGACGAGGTCTTCGCAGAGGCGGCCGCGCACTTCGACGAGAAGGCCCTGACGACGCTCGTCCTCGCGATCAGCCAGGTCAACTTCTTCATCCCGCTCGCCCTGATCGGCAAGCCGCTGCCCGGGCAGTCCGCCTCCAAGCAGTGGACCTGATGCGGGGGCGCGCCGCGAGGTGCACCCTGGAATTCAGCGGCCACGGAGGTGATCGCCATGAAGGATGCCGTCGGATGGCATGTGGAGATGGAGTTCCAGGAAGACCCCAAGCGCACCCGCGCGGCGGCCCTGGTCCGGCTACCGGACGGGAGTGAGATCCGCGGGCACGGGTACGCCAGCCGCCACCCCAGTGACGGTAATCAGGCCCGGGTGGGCGAGGAGATCGCGGCGGCCCGCGCGCTCAACGACATGAAGGAGCAGTTGCTCAGCAAGGCGCACAACGAGATCGACGACGCGTCGGGCCGCACGTCGTACCCGATCACCCGCTGACCCAGCCGGTGAGCGCCGCCCAGCTGGCGGGGCCAAGGTCGAGGACGGGACCGTCCTCGACCTTGGAGTCCCGGACGTGGATGGTGGTGGGGGTCGTGGCGACCTCGACGCAGTTGCCGCCGTTGCTCCCGCTGTAGCTTGACTTGAACCACTTCAGTGCGGTGCTCATGTTTCTCCTAGCAGGCGGTCCAACTCGGCCCTTGTCTCATCGAGGTTGAGGGCCAGTGTTCGCAGCATCGCATACCTGCGTTCCACGATGCTCACCTCATTTCGCTGCGAGGTGAGATGACTCCCGTGCTGGGTCTCCATGTAGGCGAGCCGCTGGTTGTCGGGAGTTTCCAGGAGGACGAAGGGGCCGTCGAGAGCCGGGTGGTGGGTGCGTTCCAGGGGGTAGAGCTGGATGGAAACGCCGGGGAGTTCCGAGCAGGCGCGCAGATGACTCAGCTGCTCCTTGTGCACCTCCTGCCCACCCAGGCTCAGCCGGAGTGCGGGCTCCCAGATGACGAAGCTGAGCGTTACGGGCTCCTTGCGGCTGAGGATCGCACGCCGTCGGACGCGCACCGCGATGCGGCCGGTGATCTCGTCCTCGTCCAGCACGGGTACGCAGCTGCGGAAGACGGCTTCGGCGTAGGCGTCCGTCTGGAGTAGGCCGGGCAAGACCTGGTTCTCGTACGAGGAGATGGCGATGGCCTCGCACTCGCGGTCCAAGTACTCCTCCGCCCAGGGCGGGATCAGATCCACGGCGGGCATCTCGTTGGCCGCGACGGTCAGCGTGCCCGGCAGACCCAGGTGCAGGTCCAGCAGTTCGGCCACGTGCGGCATCAGCATGCGCCGCCCTTGCTCGATGGAAGCGATCGTCTCCTCGTCCACCTTGATCAGTGACGCGAGCTGCTTTTGGGTCAGGTTCTTGGCGATCCTGGCGGCGGCTACCTGCTTGCCGACCATCTTCATCGTCGTCGCATTGGGCCGCGTGCGCTTCTTCGGTGGCATGGCGATGAACTCCCCGCCTTCGGACGTGGACTATCCCCGACGCGCCCGTACTCAGCACAGAGTACGGGTCGACGCTCTGTGGCAGCCTAGTCACGTCACGCGACCATCGTCCCGTGGATCTAAATACTCAACCCGGGCTGATGCGTGAGCGGTTGTTTCCCCGGGCCTTCCAAACGGTCGCCTCCGCGCGGGACTTCGCGTGCGAGACGCTCGACGCGTGGGGCGTCAAGGGGCGGCGGGACGACCTCGTCCTCTGTGTCAGCGAGCTGGCGACCAACGCCCTGCGGTACGGCGTGCCGCGCGGCCGGTCGTACCGGCTGCGGCTGCTCAACTTCGGGTGCTGCCTGCGCGTCGAGGTGCACGACAGCGGGCCCGGGCGGTCGCGGATCACGCCCGGGACCGGGCTGCGGATCGTGGAGGCCGTTTCCGACCTGTGGGGCGTGCTACCCCGCTCGCCCGGAAAAGTCGTCTGGGCCGAATTCCATGCAGATGAGTGATAAATGGGTGTTACATGGACGAAAGCGGATCTACACCCACCAAGTGCCTGCACCATGGCGTGCGTACGGCTCTTCATGTGAAAGGCGTGGTGAAGGATCATGAGTGCTCGCAGGGCAGCGGTGATGGTGGGTGTGGCGACGGTGCTGGTAGCGGGCCCGGCCTGGGCGGTGCCGCAGCCGGCCCCGGCGGTGCCGTCCCACTCCGAGCTGGAGGTCCTCCGCATCGACCCCGATGACGTTGTGCCCGGAGGCAGCACCACGCTCCACGCGTACGTCGCCAACCTCGGCCCGGACACGACCGGCTCCGCGATGATCATCACGGTCGACCTCCCGCCTAGGACGCAGGCGTTGGGCGACTTCTACCCCGAGGACTGCGAGCCGTCTGCGAACAAGCGTCACGTGCGCTGCGAGTTCCCGGCCGGGCTCAGGAGCGGCCGCAGCGCCACGGCCCTGGTTCCGATCCTTGTGGACGGGCACGTGCCGGTGGGTCAGACGCTCAAGGGCTCGTTCAGGGTGTCCAGCCCGGACGACCGGAACGTCAGCAACAACCGGACGGCGTTCGAGGTCAAGGTCGTCGATCAGGTTCCCGATCACTGAGCACCGTGAAGCTCTGGCTGCTCAACCACCTTCCGACCGCCTGGCTCGCCCTGCTGGTGGTCGGCGGGATCATCGTGCTGGCGCTCGTCGCCAGCACGATGACCGCCCGCTTCTTCCCGGTGCTCGCGGCCGGTGAGAACAACGACATGGTCGGCGTGGTGCTCGGGATGTTCGGCGCGATCTACGGGATCATCCTGGCCTTCGTGATCGTGAACCTGTGGACGGATCTCCAGACCGCAAAGACGGTCGTCGCCGCCGAGGCCAGCGCGGTCTCGCAGATCGTCCGCGACGCCGAGGCCTTTCCGCCCGGTACCCGGGACGCCGTGCACGGGTGTGTACGGGAGTACGTCCACACCGTCGTGGAGCGGCAGTGGCCGCTGATGACGGTCGGCCGGGGCGACGCGGCCGTGACCACGCACGCGGTGGACGGGATGTACCGGGTGCTCGCCGCCTACGAGCCGCGGTCGTTCTCAGAGCAGTCCTTCTACCAGGAGGCGCTCAGCAGCCTGAACGAGGTCGCCGCCCAGCGGCGGGCCAGGATCTCCCAGAGCCACGACGAACTGCCGGACCTGCTCCAGGTGCTCATCTTCGGCGGCGCCGGGGTGATCGTCCTGATCACCCTGCTGTACGGGGTGCGGGACCGGCGGCTACGGCTGCTGTTCGTCGGTACGGTCGCGGCGCTGATCGGGTTCAGCCTGCTGCTCGTCATCGTGCTGGACTGCCCGTTCGCGGGGGACATGAGCGTGTCGCCGCAGCCGTTCAAGGCGAGTGCGCTGGCGCGGTTCTGGTGACGGCCCCGCCCGGTGAGCGGGGCCGGGGGAGGGTCAGGCCGGCTGTTCCTGCATGGACGCCGTGATGACGGAGAAGGCGCCGCCCTGGGGGTCGGCCAGGACCGCCATGCGGCCCGCGGCCATGTCGAAGGCCGGGGCCAGGACCGTGCCGCCGGCGCGGACGGCCGCCGCCTGGATGTCGTCCACGCTGTCCACGTGGAAGTACGGCTGCCAGTGCGGCGGTACGCCAGGGGGCAGCTTGCCGAGGTCCATCATCCCGCCCACGGCGCGGCCGGCGACCTGGAACTCGACGTAGTCCTCGGCGCCGGGCATCTCGGAGCGGTGCGTGGTGACGGGCAGGATCGAGGAGTAGAAGGCGGAGGCGGCCGGCAGGTCGGGGGTGGTCAGCTCGTTCCAGATCAGGGCGCCGTGCTCGTTGACGATGGCCGCGCCGTCGAAGGTGCCGGGCTGCCAGAGGCCGACGACCGCGCCCGTCGGGTCGGCGATCACGGCCATGCGGCCGAGGTCCATGACGTCCATCGGGCCCATCATGACCGTGCCGCCGGCGTCGGTGACGGACTTGGCGGTGGAGTCGATGCTGTCGGTGGACAGGTAGGTGGTCCACACGGTGGGCGGCATGGGGTCGGGGGTCGTGCCGTCCGGGTTCATCGCCTTCATGATCCCGGCGACCGGCTTGCCCTTGAGGGTGCAGACGGCGTAGCCGCCGGTCTCGGGCGGGCCCACTTCGCCCTGCCAGCCGAAGAGGTCGCAGTAGAAGTCGAGGGCGGCCTGCTGGTCGGGGACCATCAGGTCGATCCAGCAGGGGGTGCCGGGCTTGTAGGGGCCGTTCATGTCGGGCACGGGGGCCTCCGGGGTGGGGCGGGGGTTGGACGGGCCGTCCCCTACCCGGGCCTGTGGCGGTGAACCGGGCCGTCCGGGTGAACCCGTCGCTCCGGAGGCTGCGCCACCGGACCCCCGCGGGCCGTGTCAGGGGGCCACGCGGGAGGTCAGGCGGGTGGCGGCGGCTTCGAGTTCCGAGGCCGTGCCGAAGGGGATCACCGCCGCGCGGGTGGGGACGCGGACTCCGCCCGTCAGGGCGATGCGAGTGCCCTCCGGGACGGGGGCGGCGGCCAGGCCGACCAGCAGGAAGCGGCTCTGGAGCCAGCACCAGCCGGGGCGGCGGTAGCCCCGCAGGCGGGCGCGGAAGCCGTACTTGCTGCGGGCCAGGAGTTCGATCCGGTCGCCGTCGGAGCGGAGGAGGCGGGTGTGGCGGAGGTCGGGGAGGAAGTCGAGGGCGGACATGGCCGGCCAGACCTCTTCGAAGGGGGCCGGGAGGGTTCGTTCCACCACCCGCGCACCTCGTACGCCCGCCGCCATGACGCGCAGGCGCCGGATGTCGTCGATCTCGTGCGGTCTCATGCGGACCATGCCTTTCGGAAGCTGGAACGGGCCCGGTGCAGGCGGGACTTGGCCGTGCCGGGCGGGATGTCCAGGACGGCTGCGGCCGCTTCCTCGTCCAAGCCCTCGACGTCCCGCAGGACGAGCACCGCGCGGTGGGCGGGGGAGAGGCGGGCGAGGACGTCCTCGATGTCGGCGGCCAGGTGGGGGTCGCCCTGGGCCGGGACGTCCGTGAGGTCGGGGGAGGGGCGGCTGCGGGACGCGCGCTGGGCGGTGCGGACGGCCTCGCGGACCGCGATGGCCCGCACCCAGCCGTACAGCGCCTCGGGGTCGCGCAGCGTGCGCAGGGCGGTGAAGACGGTCAGGAGGGCTTCCTGGGCGGCGTCCGGGCCGTCCGCGAGGGCGATGGGGGCGCAGATCCGGGTGACGTACGGGGTGAGGTGGTCGAGGAGGTCGTGCAGCGCGAGGGTGTTCCCGGCGCGGGCGGCGCGGGCCAGGGTGACGCCGCGTGCGCGGTCGGCCGGGGTCAACGGGCTCATCTGGCGCGCGCCAGCCGTGCGGCCGCCCAGCCGAAGCCGAGGCAGGCGGGGGTGTACAGGGCGAGGTTGAGGGTGTGGAAGGGGCTGTCGGGCGGGCTGGGCAGGAGCCCGGCGGCCCAGCCAAGGCCCGCGAGGCCCCGTACCGCCAGGGCCGCCGCGACCGCGCCGGTCACGGCCCGGGTGGCCCGGCCGCCGCGGCGGCGGGAGTGCGCGAGGACGGCGGCCCCGCCGGTCAGCGTGAGCGCGGCCAGCGGCAGGACGACGGGCGGGGCGAAGGACACCTCCGTGCCCAGGACCGCCAGGGACAGGGCGCGTTCGCTCGGCGCGGGCCAGGTGGCGCCCGTGGCCCAGTAGAGGTGTACCAGGCCGTCGGCGGCCAGGAGCGCCGCGAGCGCGGTTCCGGTCCTGCGGCGTGCGGTGTCGTCGGTGTGCATGGGTGGTCCCCCTCGATGTACCGGTTGCCGACACATCGAGGAGGCGGCCGCCCCCGGGAACGTTCCCTGTGACGCGCGTCACGTGGGTCGGTGGTGGTTCAGGTTCAGTGCAGGACGCGCTTGCCCGCCAGGAAGGCGGCGAGGTCGCCGACGGCGAGTACGCGGATGGACTCCGCCGCCCCGGGGAGGGCGTCCCGGTAGGCGGTGATGTCGCGCGGGTCGGAGGTGACGACGACGGCCTGCGGGTGCCGGGCGGCGATGACCACGGCCAGCGCGTCGACCGCGTCGGGGCGCTTCTCGGGAGGGATCGCGGCGTCGGCCAGGAGGCGGCCCGCGCGCTTGGCGTCGTCCTCGCAGTGGCCCGCCTGGCACACCCCGCAGGACGCCGGGGCCGAGGCGTGCACCCCGAAGACCACGCACTGCGGCACCGCCCGGGTCAGCGGCGTCCACCGGCCGGGTCGCCATGCCTGGGCCAGCACGGGCAGCGGGACGACCGGGGGGTGGCCCCGCTCGGTGAGGACCCGGTGCAGCAGCCCCGCCGACCGGTCGCCGCCCTCCAGCGCGATCAGCATCCCGGTGTCGTACACGAAGACGGGGCTGCTCACGCGGCGGAGTCCCGGGTGTCGGGGGCGAGTGCCTGGGCGATGCCCGCCCGTGCGGCCGCGAGCTCCTCGTCGTCGAAGCCGTCGTCCCGGCCGGCCGGTGCGGGCATGGCCTCGGTCGCCGCGATGTCGGCGTCGATCTGCGCGAAGCGGCGGGCGACGATCACGTCCTCGTCGATCTGGCGGAGTACGGCCGCCGTGACGTAGGCGGAGACGTCGAGGCGCATGGCGTCGGCGTGCTCCTTGACTCTCGCGCGCAGCGCGGCGTCCATGCTGATGCTGAATCGCTCCTTGGGGGCCATGGCAGCAACGTAGCACGGCGTGTTACGGCGAGGCCGAAGGCCTCCTGAAGGAGACCTTTCCCTACTGGGCGGCGCCCGACTCCGCGTGGCAGGACACGGCCGCCCTCCAGCGCGCTCTCGCCGACGCGGGGGCGCACCAGTGCGCGAGCCCGGTCGACCTCCTCGTCGCGGTCGTCGCCCGCTCCCACCGGCTGACCGTCCTCCACCAGGACGCCGACTTCGAGACGATCGCCCGCATCACCGGGCAGCCGGTGCGGCGCATCGTCGACTGACCGGCCGGGCCGCGGGCACGGAGGCTACTCGTTGACCAGGACCGGGATCGACAGGACGGCGCTCGCCGGGGTGCCCGTCAGGTGGTCGGCCGGGACGGTGAAGTCGATGCCGTCGCCGGCCGCGCGGGGGCCCGTGTGGGGCCGTCCCGCGTGGCCCTCCTCGCCCTCCTCCTCGTGGTGGAAGGTGCCCGTGCCCAGCAGGCGGCCCTGGGCGTCGTAGTAGGCGGCGGTGATCTCCAGGGCCAGGGTGTCGCTGACGTCCGAGCTGATGGCGACGTGCCCGGTGACGGACGGGGTGCCGGTGGTCAGGCGCGTGTTCGTCAGCTCCACGCGGTCCGTGAACGGGCCCTGTTCGGTGCGGACCTCGCCCGTGGCCGGGGCCGGGGTGAGGGCGGCCGCCGGGGCGGGCGCGCTGCGCGGGGCGGGCAGGGACACCGGGGCGGCTGCGGCCGGTGCGGGGTCCTTCGCGGCGGAGGGGGCTTCGGCGCCCGAGCAGCCGGTGGCCAGCGCGAGGAGGGCGGCCACGGCGGTGACGGCGGCGGCCGCCCGGGGATCAGTGCTGCTGCGGGGAGCGGCCGAAGAGCGAGCGGTACAGCTTGCCGTACAGCTCGGTGTTGATCTGGCTCGTGGCGAAGGCGTTGCCGCCCGGGCCGTAGGCGAAGATCGGGACGTCGGCGCCGGTGTGGTTGCCGGACAGGTAGGTCAGCCACAGGCTGGCCTCGGGGCTGCCGTCCTTGACGTCCTTCGGGTCGTCCGGGGTGCGGAAGGTGGCCGGGGCGAAGTTCTTCGTGTCACCGGAGCCCGCGCCGTTCACGATCCCGCTGGAGCGGACCGGGTCCTTGGCGCCCGAGGAGGAACGCGAGGGGACGCTGTTGTTGGCGGGGTTGCCGGAGTCCGTGTTCGACGGGGGCGCCACGGCCTCGGCGTTGGTGTAGGTGCCCTTCTCGATGATGTTGAAGCCGGCGCACTCGTGGTCCGCCGTGACGACCACCAGGGTGTGGCCGTCCTTCTTCGCGAACTCGTACGCGGCCTTGACCGCGTCGTCGAACGCCTTGACCTCGTCGAGGGTCTGCGCGGCGTCGTTCGCGTGCGAGCGCTTGTCGATCTGGGCGCCCTCGACCTGGAGGTAGAAGCCCTTCTTCGACTTGCCGCGGTCGTACGAGCCGCCCTGCTTGCGCTCGTTCAGCAGCTGGATCGACTTGCGGGTCATGTCCGCGAGCGTCGGCTCCTGCTTCTGCGGGGCGTCGGCCGGCAGGGCCGCCTTGTTGTGCTCCACGGTCAGGTTGCCGCGGTTGAACAGGCCGATGACCTTCTTGCCGCTCGCCTTGTCCAGGTCGGCCTTGGTGGCGACCTTCTGGCTGGCGGCCGTCTGCGCGGGCAGGCTCGGGTCGCCGAAGCTGCCGAGGACCTGGTAGCCCTGCGCCTGGAGGGCCTTCTGGTCGTCGGGCTCGAAGCGGGCCAGGCCGCCGCCGAGGATGACGTCGGCGGTGCCGTTGCGGGCGATCTGCTCGGCGATCGGGGTGATCAGCGTCTTGTCGGCCGGGGCCGCCTCGTAGCTGCCGTCGTCCTTCTTCGGGAGGCAGGCGGCGTCCGAGTAGGTGGGGCCCTGGCAGCCGCGCAGCAGCGCGTGGCTGAACTGGGCGGCCGGGGTGGCGTCGGTGACCTCGGCGGTGGAGACGTTGCCGGTGGCGAAGCCGGCCGCGTGGGCCTGCTCCATCAGCGTGGCGACCTTCTTCTCGTACGCGTCCACGCCGATGGCCGCGTTGTAGGTCTTCACGCCGGAGCCCCAGGCGGTCGCGGAGCTGGCCGAGTCGGTGACCAGGGCCGGCTTGGCGCTGTTCTTCTCGACGGCGTAGGTGGCGACGGCGCCCGTGTTCGGGAGGGTCTCCATGGTGAGCTTGCCGCCGGCGCCCACGAACCGGTCGCGCGCGGCCGTCACGTGGGTACGGCCCATGCCGTCACCGAGCAGGTAGATGACGTTCCGGATGTCCTGGTGCGAGTCGCTCTGCTGGGGCGCGGAGTTCGCGGTGACGGCGGTGCCGGCGGCCACGGCGCTGGCGATGGCCAGGACGGTGAGCGTCTTCAACGGTCTGCGGTGCATGTGCGGGAGATTCCCCTCGGGTGTTCGGCACGGTCGCGCCGAACGTAGGGGGGCCGTGTGAACGGGATGTGATCGCGCGGTAGTGCCCGGCCGAACGGGGAGGGCATGACAGGACACCGTCATCACCAGCTCGTTGCCAGCAGATTGCTTGCAATGCGACTACCCGGATCCGGGCGCGTGTGTCGGCGCGGCTGAGCGCGGACGAGGTGCTCGCGGACCTGGACGCGGGGCGGCGGCGCGAATGATCGTGATCGACGCGAGCGCGGTCGTCATGCTGGTGGCCGACGCGGGACCGGTCGGTGAAGCACTCAGGGAGCGGGTGCTGGGCGAACGGCTGGCGGCGCCGCACCTGCTCGACGTGGAGGTCGCCTCGCCCACGCCCTGCTCGGGCGCCACCGGGGCGGCAAGCTCACCGGCGGCCAGCTGGACGCCGCCTGGGACGACTTCGCGGCCCTGCCCGTCCGGCGGATGGAACACCCGCCCGTCCTGCCCCGGGTGCGCGAGCTGTACGCGAACCTCTCCGCCTACGACGCCGCGTACGTCGCCCTCGCGGAGGGACTCCAGGTCCCGCTGGTCACTTGTGACGCGAGGATCGCACGGTCGGGCAGCCCCCGGTGCAAGATCGAAGTGTTCGGGGCGGCGTAGCGAGTGGCCCCCTCCCGGAAGGGAGGGGGCCACTCGCCGGTCTGTCCGCCCGAGGCGTCAGAGCTTCTCGGGGGTGCGGATGCCGAGGAGGGACATGCCCTTGTTCAGGGTGCGGGCCGTCAGCTCGCACAGGAACAGGCGGTTCTCGGCGACGACGAGCTCCGGCTCCGGCTTGATGACCGGGCACTGGTCGTAGAACGTCGTGAACAGCGAGGACAGCTGGTAGAGGTACGCCGCCACCTTGTGCGGGGCGTACTCCTGTGCCGCCTCCGCGACCAGCGTGCCGAACCCGTCCAGGTGCAGCCCCAGCGCGCGCTCGGCCGGAGCCAGCTCCAGCTCCGGGTGCGCGGCCGGCTTCCGGTCGCCCGCCTTGCGCAGGATCGAGCGGATGCGGGCGTACGCGTACTGGAGGTAGACGGAGGTGTCGCCGTTCAGCGAGACCATCTGGTCCAGGTCGAACTTGTAGTCGCGGGACGCGGACGTCGACAGGTCGGCGTACTTCACCGCGCCGATGCCCACGTACTGGCCGTTCTCGACGATCTCCGCCTCGGTCAAGCCCACCTTCTCGGCCTTCTCGCGCACGACGGACGTCGCCCGCTCCACCGCCTCGTCCAGCAGGTCCACCAGCCGGACCGTCTCGCCCTCACGGGTCTTGAACGGCTTGCCGTCCTTGCCGAGCACCGTGCCGAAGGCCAGCTGGACGGCCTTGACCTCGTCGTTGAGCCAGCCGGCCCGGCGGGCCGTCTCGAAGACCATCTTGAAGTGCAGCGCCTGCCGCGCGTCCACCACGTAGATCAGCGTGTCGGCCTTCAGGTTGCCCACGCGGTCGCGGATCGCCGACAGGTCGGTCGCGGCGTAGCCGAAGCCGCCGTCCGACTTCTGGACGATCAGCGGCGTCGGGTTGCCGTCCGGGCCCTTGTACTCGTCGAAGAACACGCACAGCGCGCCGTTGGAGCGGACGGCCACGCCCGACTCCTCCAGCAGCTTGCAGGTCTCCGCCAGCATGTCGTTGTAGCCGGACTCGCCGACCACGTCCGGGTCCTGGATGTCCATGTCCAGCTTGTTGAAGACCGAGTAGAAGTAGATCTTCGACTCGTCCACGAACCGCTGCCAGAGCGCCAGGGTCTCCTCGTCGCCCGCCTGGAGGTCCACGACCCGCGCCCGCGCCCGCGTCTTGAACTCCTCGTCGGAGTCGAACAGCGCGCGCGAGGCCTTGTACAGGCGGTTCAGGTTGGACATGGCCTCCTCGCCGGACGCCTCGCCCTCCCCGCCCTTGTGGTCCAGCTCGTGCGGGTGCTCCAGCAGGTACTGGATCAGCATGCCGAACTGGGTGCCCCAGTCGCCGATGTGGTGGCGGCGGACCACCTTCTCGCCCGTGAACTCCAGGATCTCCACCATCGCCGCGCCGATCACGGCCGAGCGCAGGTGGCCGACGTGCATCTCCTTGGCCACGTTCGGCTGCGCGTAGTCGATCACCGTGGTGCCGGCGGACGGCGACAGCGGCACGCCGAGGCGGTCGTCGGCGGCGCGCGCCGCGAGCGTGCGGATGATCGCCTCGTCCGAGACGGTGATGTTGAGGAAGCCGGGGCCCGAGACCTCGATCTCCTTGATCAGGTCACCCGTGGGGATGGCCTCGACCACGGTCGTCGCCAGCTCCCGCGGGTTGGCCTTGGCCTTCTTCGCGAGCGCCAGGATGCCGTTGGCCTGGAAGTCGGCCCGGTCGCTTCGTCGCAGCAGCGGGTCGGCCGCACCGGCCTCCGGCAGGGCGGAGGCGAGGGCGTCCGAGACGCGCTGTTCGACGGAGGAGGCGAGGGAAGGGACCGAGGCCATGAGCTGCCGTTCCTGTGAGGTTGTGCCCGAGTGGGTCTTGGGCGTTCCGACAAGTGCCGAGTATCCCACGCGCACGCTGCCCGCTTCTCGGCATATCGCGGCGTATCACCAGACGGAAGCAACCCCGGAGCGGCCCCTTCCGTCTGGGAGAATGGCCGAAGCCAGCATTCGAGATAGAAGGACGTGTCGTGGCTCAGAGCGCGCAGAGCAGCACAGAGACCGACTGGGTCTCCCGTTTCGCGGACGAGGTCATCGCCGAGGCGGAGCGCCGAGCCCCCGGCAAAACGATCGTCGTCGCCTCCGGCCTCTCCCCGTCGGGCCCGATCCACCTGGGCAACCTGCGCGAGGTCATGACCCCGCACCTGGTCGCGGACGAGATCCGCCGCCGGGGCCACGAGGTCCGCCACCTCATCTCGTGGGACGACTACGACCGCTACCGCAAGGTCCCCAAGGGCATCCCCGGCGTCACCGAGGAGTCCCACGCCCAGCACATCGGCCGCCCGCTGACCTCCGTGCCCGCCCCCGAGGGCTCCTCGTACCCGAACTGGGCCGAGCACTTCAAGGCCGCGATGGTCGCCTCCCTGGCCGAGCTGGGCGTCGAGTACGACCCCATCAGCCAGACCGAGCAGTACACCTCCGGCGCCTACCGCGACCAGGTCCTGTTCGCGATGAAGCACCGCGGCGACATCGACGCCGTCCTCGACCAGTACCGCACCAAGCAGAAGCCGGGCGGCAAGAAGCCCCAGCAGAAGCCCCTCGACGAGGCCGAGATCGAGGCCGCCGAGGGCTCCGGCGCCGCGGGCGAGGACGACGGCAGCGCCGAGGGCGCCGAGTACTTCCCGTACAAGCCGTACTGCGGTGAGTGCAACAAGGACTTCACCAAGGTCACCGCGTACGACGACGAGACCACCGAGCTGACCTACGTCTGCACCGAGGACCAGTTCACCGAGACCGTCAAGCTCTCCGAGTTCAACCGCGGCAAGCTGGTCTGGAAGGTCGACTGGCCCATGCGCTGGGCCTACGAGGGCGTCGTCTTCGAGCCGTCGGGCGTGGACCACTCCTCCCCCGGCTCGTCCTTCCAGGTCGGCGGCCAGATCGTCGGCCTGTTCGGCGGCGAGCAGCCCATCGGCCCGATGTACGCCTTCGTCGGCATCAGCGGCATGGCCAAGATGTCCTCCAGCAAGGGCGGGGTGCCCACCCCGGCCGACGCGCTGAAGATCATGGAGCCGCAGCTGCTGCGCTGGCTGTACGCGCGCCGCCGCCCCAACCAGTCCTTCAAGATCGCCTTCGACCAGGAGATCCAGCGCCTGTACGACGAGTGGGACAAGCTGGAGGCCAAGGTCGCCGACGGCTCCGCGCTGCCGGCCGACGCCGCCGCCCACTCCCGGGCCGTCCGCGTCGCCTCCCACGAGCTGCCCCGCACCCCGCGCCCGATGCCGTACCGCACCCTCGCGTCGGTCGTCGACATCACCGCCGGACACGACGAGCAGACCCTGCGCATCCTCTCCGACCTGGAGCCGGAGAAGCCGCTGGCCTCGCTCGACGAGGTCCGCCCGCGCCTGGACCGCGCCGAGAACTGGATCACCACCCAGGTCCCGGCCGACCAGCGCACCCTCGTCCGCGAGGAGCCCGACGCCGAACTGCTCGCCTCCCTCGACGAGGAGGCGCGCCGCTCCCTGGCCATGCTGCTGGAGGGCCTCGACACCCACTGGTCGCTCGACGGGCTCACCACCCTCGTCTACGGCGTCCCGAAGGTCATGGCCGGCCTGGAGCCCGACGCCAAGCCCACCCCCGAGCTCAAGGTCGCCCAGCGCGAGTTCTTCGCCCTGCTCTACCGCCTGCTCGTCACCCGCGAGACCGGCCCCCGCCTGCCCACGCTGCTCCTCGCGGTAGGGGCGGACCGGGTCCGCAAGCTGCTCGCCGCCTGAAGCGGCCGGCACCGCTGAACGCGAGGGCCCGCACCCCCGGTGAATCCGGTGGTGCGGGCCCTTCCGCATGCGCGGGCGCGAGTGCGGGCGCGTGTGCCGCCCCGGTGGCTCAGGAGATGAACTTGTTCTCCAGGCCGCGCTGGTAGCGCTGCTTGAGCATCGGCATCATCGCGTCGATGACCGCGACGCTGTCCGGGTGGTCGAACCCGTAGACCACCAGGGCCTGCGCCAGCTGCTGGGCGGTGGGGTGACCCCCGATCGCCTCCACGTGGGCGTGGTACGCCTCGTACGCGGCTTCCTCGAACTTCTCCTGGTCGAGGGCGTCGTGCGCCTCGTCGGACTCGTCGGACGCGGCCGCCTCCGGGAGGAGGGCCTGCTCGTCCGGGCCCGCCGGGGGCATCACCGGGGTCGGCTCCAGGCCCTCCACGTACTGCGGGTTGTAGCCGCCCTCGTACATCGCCTGCGGGGCCTTCGGCGCGGCGAACCAGGCACTGTCATGGGCGGCCGGCATGGCCTCCGGAGCCACCGCGAACGGCGCCGGCGCCTGCGCGAGCTTCGCCTGGCCCCGCCGCGCCGCGGCCCGGTCCAGCCCCTCCCACTGCTCCGGAACCCCGGACCCCTCGGGCCCCTCGGCCTCCTCCAGCACCGCGGGCCCCTGCGGCGCCGCGCCGACGGCCTGCGGAGCCACCGCGCCGGCCGTCTGCGGAGCCACCGCGCCGGCCGTCTGCGGAGCCACCGCGCCGGCCGTCTGCGGAGCCACCGCCGGACCGGGAACGGGCGCCGCCGCCCGGGCCGGTACCGCCGCGGAGGCCACGGCCCCCGCCCCCGCCGGCAGGGCCGGGGCGTCACCGGCCGTCACCGCGGCCCCCGCTGCGACGGCCGGGGCCTTCGCCGCCGCCGGAGGCAGCAGCACCGGGTCGATCCCCGCCGCCGCCAGCCCCTCCGGAGCCGTCTGCGCCAGCGGTACGCCGATCCGGGCCAGCCGCAGCGGCATCAGCGCCTCCACCGGCGCCTTGCGCCGCCACGCCCGCCCGTACCGGGCCTGGAGCCGCGCCTGGTAGATCAGCCGGTCCTGCTCCATCCCGACCGCCTGCTCGTACGAGCGCAGCTCCCACAGCTTCATCCGGCGCCACAGCTTGAACGTCGGTACGGGCGACAGCAGCCAGCGGGTGATCCGCACCCCCTCCATGTGCCGGTCCGCGGTGATGTCCGCGATCCGGCCCACGGCGTGCCGCGCCGCCTCCACGGTGACCACGAACAGCACCGGGATCACCGCGTGCATGCCCACGCCCAGCGGATCCGGCCAGGCCGCCGCACCGTTGAAGGCGATCGTCGCGGCGGTCAGCAGCCAGGCCGTCTGCCGCAGCAGGGGGAACGGGATCCGGATCCACGTCAGCAGCAGGTCCAGCGCGAGCAGCACGCAGATGCCCGCGTCGATGCCGATCGGGAACACCAGCGAGAAGCTGCCGAAGCCTTTCTTCAGCGCCAGCGCGCGGACCGCGGCGTACGAGCCCGCGAAACCGATACCCGCGATGACGACGGCTCCGGCGACCACCACACCGACGAGAATCCGGTGCGTACGAGTCAGCTGCATCGCGGCCACTCGCGATCCCCTCCCCTTGTCGAGCTACAGGCAGGCACAGCGTACGGGTGACCCTGCGTCACCCGTGTCGTAGGTCCCTACTGCTTGGGCGAGGCCGAGGCCGACGGCGAAGCGGAAGCCGCCGGCGACTCCGCGGCCGAAGGTGCCTGCTCGGTGCCGCCGTTGGCCACCGAGGTCACGACCTCCTTCGTCGCGGCGATCGCGTCCTGGAGCATCTTCGCCTGGTCGGGCGCACCCGCGCCCTCGTAGGCGGCACCGTTGAAGTCCAGGGTGATCACGACGTTCTGCGTCCGGGCCACGACCGTGGTGTTGAAGAAGTCCACGTCCTTCTTGATCCCGTAGATCACGGACGTGCCCTGGTCACCGACCCCGTCGGCCTGCTCGGCCTTGAAGTCGTGGCCGTCCTTGGTGGTCTTCGCCAGCTCGATCTGCTTGTTGTACTGCTCCTCCGCGCGCTTGTTGCCGCTGCCGAGGGAGGCGTGCGAGTCGTAGCGCACGAGGGAAACCGAGAGCCAGCGGTACTGCGAGCCCTTCGTGCCGTCCGTCTCCAGACCGTTCCAGGAGCAGCTGGCCCGGTTGGCGAGGTCGTTCGACTTGGCGGCCGTGCCGTTCTTGTCCTTCGCGTCGTGGACGAGGGTCTCGACGGTCTTGGCGGGCACCGACTTGCAGGGGTCCGGCAGCTTCGTGAACGCCACCTTCTCCAGCGTGGCCGAACCCTTCGTGCCCGACGCGGCGGACGAGGACGAGGAGGGCTTCTTGCCGGAGCCCGAGGCCGAGGAGGACTTCCCCGAGTCGGAGGAGCAGCCGGCGACGGTGAGGACCACGGGGATGGCTGCGCAGGCGAGGACGCGGGTGAGGCGCGAGGCTGATCGGTGCATGGTTCCTTCAGACGTTGGGGACATCTCGGTGGTTCCCGGTGGTGCTTCGGGGTCGTGCTCAGGGGTGTGGGACCCCCGCAACGGTAGCCCGAGCCGGAGCCCGCCTGCTGTGCGCGCCGTCACGCGGGCCGTGCGCGCCCCCCTGGGACGGCGCGCTCACTCCGCGAACCGCTCCGCGAGGGCCTCGGCCAACTGGCGCGCCTTGTCCTGCGTTTCCGCGGCCGGCGGGACCTTGCCCGGCACGGAGGGCTGGACGCTGTACTCGACGGTGACGATCACGTTCGAGGTGCGGAACACGATCCGCACGGTGCGCGCCTGTGCGGCGGTGGCCCCGGCCGCGCCCAGCTTGTCGTCGAGGAACCCCTCGTTGCCGAGCCCCTCCAGGACGCGCGAGCCGAGCTCGGGGGAGGCGGTGGGGGACGGGGAGGCGCTGCCCGGCGGGACCTCGGGCGCGCCCGGGGCGGGGGCGGCGGGGTACCCGGTGGCCGTGGCGGCACTCGGGCCGGGGGCGGCGCCGGGGGGGGCGCCCGCGCCCGCGTTCGGGCCGGTGCCCCTGCTCGGGCTCCTGCTCGGGCCGGCGCTCGGGCCGAGGAAGGGGAGGTGCGCGTCCGTCAGCCGGCG
>NZ_JBBDHD010000127.1:0-18787 GCF_044129415.1 Streptomyces racemochromogenes | reverse complement strand
GGGCCGGGGGGCCGGCCTGGGCGGGGGCCGGCCGGCCGGTCGGCGGAGCGGCGGGCGTGCCGGACGCCGCCGCGCGGAGCCGGTTGAACTCCGCGACGTGCCTGCGGTGTTCCTCGTAGGTGACGGAGAAGCGGGTGTCACCGGGCTTCACGGTGACGAAGAAGAGCCAGTCGCCGGGGGTCGGCGCGACCGCCGCCGCCATGGCCTGGAGGCCGGGGCTGTCGATGGGCGTGGGCGGCAGTCCCTGCCTCTCGTAGGTGTTGAAGGGGTGGTCGATGCGGGTGTCCCGGATCCTGGTGTCCACACTGGTGCGGTTGAGGGCGTAGTTGAGGGTGGAGTCCATCTGGAGCGGCATCGACCGCGCGAGCCGGTTGTGGACCACGCGGGCGACCCGGCCCATGTCCGCCGGGTTGTCGGCCTCCGCTTCGATGATGCTGGCGAGGGTGGCCGTCTGGTACGGGGTCATGCCGTGCGCCCGGCCGCCGTCGGCGACCGCCTTGGTCGCGAGCTTCTGGTTCGCCGTCCGCACCATCGTCGCCAGCAGGGTGGCCGGGGTGGACTTCGAGGTGACCGGGTAGGTCGCCGGGAACAGGTAGCCCTCCGGGTTGCCCTTCGCCTCGGCGGGCAGGGGCAGGCCGGCGGTGGCGACGGCCGAGGAGGTGCTGCCGGCGGGGAGCCGGAGCTCCTTGTCGATGGCGGCGTAGACCTGTGCGGCGCGCCAGCCTTCGGGGATCAGCAGGTGGCGCGGCTGCTCGGGCGCTTCCGTGCGGGACAGCAGCGGGGCCAGGAACGTCACCCCCAGTCCGATCCCGAGCAGTGCGGTGAACAGGAGCACCAGACGGCCTCGGCGGGTGAGCCGGGAATGGCGCTGCGGCGGCCGGTACGCGGGAGGCATACCGGAACGCTAACGGCCACAGGTTCCGATTTCAGGCACCACACCCCTTACCGGTCACATGATCACACGTTCACCGGAGCGGGGGCGGCCTGTGCGGCGTCCCGGTCCCTGCGGACCAGCGCGGCATAGCGGCCGCCGGCCCCCAGCAGCTCCTCGTGGGTGCCGCGTTCGGCTATGCGGCCGTCGTCCAGGACCACGATCTGGTCGGCGTCACGGACGGTGGACAGGCGGTGCGCGATGGTGATGGTGGTGCGGCCCCGGGAGAGGTTGTCGATGGCCCGCTGCACGGCGTGCTCGGTGCGGGTGTCGAGGGCGCTGGTGGCCTCGTCCAGGATGAGCACCGGCGGGTCGCGCAGGATCGTGCGCGCGATGGCCAGGCGCTGCTTCTCGCCCCCGGAGAAGCGGTAGCCGCGCTCGCCGACCAGGGTGTCGTACCCGTCCGGCAGGGACTCGATGTGGTCGTGGATCTGTGCGGCGCGGGCCGCGTCGGCGATCTCCTCGTCACTGGCGTCCGGCTTGGCGAAGCGCAGGTTGTCCGCGACGGAGGCGTGGAAGAGGTAGGTCTCCTGGGAGACCACGCCTATGGAACGGGCGAGCGAGTCGAAGTCCAGGTCGCGTACGTCCACCCCGTCCAGGGCGACCCGGCCGCCCGTCACGTCGTAGAGGCGGGGCACCAGGTAGCTGAGCGTGCTCTTGCCGGAGCCGGTCGGGCCGACCACGGCCAGGGAGCCGCCCGCCGGGACGGTGATGTCGATGCCGGTGAGGGTGGGGCCGGCCTTGGCGTCGTACGCGAAGTGCACGTCCTCCAGGCGGATCTCGCCCTTGGCGCGGCCCAGCCGCACCGGGTCCTCGCGCTCGGTGATGTCCACCGGCAGGTCGAGGTACTCGAAGATCCGGGCGAAGAGGGCGAGCGAGGTCTGGATCTGCACGCCGGTCGACAGCAGGCTGACGGCGGGCCGGAACAGGCCCTGCTGGAGGGTGACGAAGGCGACGAGGGTGCCGACGGAGAGGGAGGGGGCGCCCGCCTGGAGGGCGATGCCGGCCGCCCAGTAGATGAGCGCGGGCATGGCCGCCATCACGATGCCGATGGTGGACATCCGCCAGCGCCCGGCCATGCTGGAGCGCACCTCCAGGCCGACCAGCTTCTCCGACTCCTCGGCGAAGGCCGCGGTGAGGGACTCGGAGCGGCCCATGGTGCGGCCGAGCAGGATGCCGCTGACCGACAGGGACTCGGTGACGGTGGCGGCCATGGCGGCCATCTGCTTCTGCCGCTTCGTGGTGATCTTCTTGCGCTCGCGGCCGACGCGGCGGCTGATCCACACGAAGAGGGGCAGCAGGAGCAGGGAGACCAGGGTGAGCCGCCAGTCGAGCGCGAGCATCGCGACGACGGAGGCGACGACGGCGGTCAGGTTCGACACGAGCGAGGTCGCCGTCGAGGTGACGGTGGCCTGCATGCCGCCGATGTCGTTGGCTATGCGGGACTGCACCTCGCCGGTGCGGGTGCGGGTGAAGAAGGCCAGCGGCATCCGCTGGAGGCGGGCGTAGACGGCGGTGCGCAGGTCGTGCATGACGCGCTGGCCGACCGTGGTGGAGATGAGCGTCTGGAGCACGCCGAACACGCTGGTCACGACCGCGATGAGGATCATGCCGAGGGCCAGCAGGCTGAGCAGCCCGGTCCGGCCCTGGGGGATGGCGACGTCCAGGATCTCCCTGAGCAGGAACGGCGAGGCGACGCCGACCAGTGAGGAGGCTCCGACCAGGGCGCCGACGACGGCGAGGCGGCCGCGGTAGGGCCGGAACAGGCCGAGGATGCGGCGCAGTTCGCGCGGCCGGTCGGCGGGGGCCGGACGGCTGGGGTCGAGGGCTTCGTTCGATGGGGTCCACTTCGGCTCGTCGCTGTGCATGGGCCTCCTTCCGCCGGGGACTCCGTTGAGCCTAGCTCATTGTTACCTATACTCACAATGAATCCGGTCCTGCTACTGTTCCCAGTATGAGTACCGGTTCCGAAACCGACACCCGCGATTCGGCCGACGGCGTCCTCGCCGAGCAGCTGCTGCGCCTCACGCGCCGGCTCCACCGGATCCAGAAACGGCACATGGAGCCGCTCGGGATCACCCCGGCCCAGGGCCGGCTGCTGCGGATCGTCGCGCACTACGCGGACGGCACGCCGCCCCGGATGGCCGACCTGGCGACACGCCTTGAGGTGGTGCCGCGTGCCGTGACGACCCTGGTGGACGGTCTGGAGGCGGCCGACTGCGTGCGCCGCGCGCCCGACCCCGCGAACCGGCGCGTGATCCGGATCGAACTCACCGAGACCGGACGCGCCACGCTGCGCCGTCTGCGCAACGCGCGGACCGACGCGGCAGAGGAGATCCTGGCTCCGTTGACCGCCGAACAGCGCGAGGTGCTCGGCGGTCTGCTCAACGCACTCGCGGACGTCCCGGCGGAGCGCCGCTGCTGAAACGGTCCCTCACAAGGGCTCCGGGGGCGGCGGGCCGGGCGCCCTGACGGACGAGGGGTCGCCACATGCCGCTGTTCGAACCGGATCCGGACGCCCTGCGCCCGCGGCGGGCCGGCGCGCCCGCGCCCGACCGGGTACCCGACCGGACGGCCTCCGGCACCCCCCGGACCCTGCGCGAGGAACTGGCCGCCCTGCTCGGGCCGGAGAAGGTGCTGTGGAGGGTCTCCGACCTGGTCCGCTACGCCACCGACGCCTCGCCGTACCGGTTCGTCCCGCAGGTCGTGGTGGTCGCCGAGGACGTCGACGACATCTCCGCGGTCCTCTCCTACGCCCACGGCAGGCAGCGCGAGGTCGTCTTCCGCGCCGCCGGGACCTCGCTCAACGGCCAGGCCCAGGGCGAGGACATCCTGGTCGACGTGCGCCGCCACTGGCGGGGCGTCGAGGTCCTCGACGGGGGCCGCCGCGCCCGGATCCGGCCCGGCACCACCGTCTTCCGGGCCAACGCCGCCCTCGCCCGCCACGGCCGGGTCCTGGGCCCCGACCCGGCCAGCGCCGTCGCCTGCACCCTGGGCGGGGTGGTCGCCAACAACTCCTCCGGCATGACGGCGGGCACCGCGAGGAACGCGTACCGCACCCTGTCCTCCCTCACCCTCGTCCTGCCGACCGGCACCGTCGTGGACACCGCCGACCCGCTCGCCGACGAGGAGCTGGCCCGCGCCGAGCCGGCCCTGTGCCGGGGGCTGATGGAGCTCAAGCGGGAGATCGAGGCCGACCCCGCCCTCGTCGCGCGGATCCGGGCCAAGTACGAGATCAAGAACACCACCGGCTACCGGCTCGACGCCTACCTCGACGGCACCACGCCCGTCGAGATCCTGCGCGGCCTGACGGTCGGGTCCGAGGGCACCCTCGGCTTCATCGCCGAGGTCGTCTTCGACACCCTGCCCCTGGACCGCGAGCTCACCAGCGCCCTGCTGTTCTTCCCCTCCCTCCCGGCGGCCGCCGCCGCGGTCCCGCTCTTCAACGAGGCCGGGGCCCTCGCGGTGGAGCTGATGGACGGAAACACCCTGCGCGCCTCGGTCAGCGTGGAGGGGGTGCCCGCCGACTGGGCCGGGCTGCCCCGGGACACGGCCGCGCTGCTGGTGGAGTTCCGCGCCCCGGACGCCGCCGGACGCGCCGCGTACGAGCGCCGGGCCGCCGCCGTCCTGGCGTCGCTGGAGCTGGTCGCGCCGGTCGCCTCCGTCACCAACGCCTTCACCTCCGACCCGGCCGTCATCGCCGGCCACTGGACGGCCCGCAAGGCCTTCGTCACCGCCGTCGGCGGGGCCCGGCCGCCCGGAACCACCCTGATCACGGAGGACTTCGCCGTACCGCCGTCCCGGCTGGCCGAGGCCTGCGAGGCGCTCCTGGCCCTCCAGGCGGAGCACGGCTTCGACGCGGCCGTAGCCGGGCACGCCGCCCACGGCAACCTGCACTTCCTGCTGGCCTTCGACGCCGCCCGGCCCGAGGAGGTCGACCGTTACGCGGCCTTCATGGAGGCCTTCTGCCGGCTCACGGTGGAGCGGTTCGACGGCTCGCTGAAGGCCGAGCACTCCACCGGCCGCAACATGGCCCCCTTCCTGGAACTGGAGTGGGGGCCGCGGGCCACCGACCTCATGTGGCGCACCAAGCGGCTGATCGACCCGCAGGGGATCCTCGCCCCGCGGATCCTCCTCGACCGCGATCCGCGGGGGCACCTGCGCGGCCTGAAGACGATCCCCCGGGTGGAGACGGAGGCCGACCCCTGCATCGAGTGCGGGTTCTGCGAACCGACCTGCCCCAGCCAGGACCTGACGACCACTCCGCGCCAGCGGATCGCGCTGCGCCGGGAGATGACGCGCCAGGCACCCGGCTCCCCCGTCCTCGCCCGGCTGCTCGACGCCTACGGCCACGACGCCGTCGACACCTGCGCCGGCGACTCCACCTGCGCGCTCGCCTGCCCCGTCGGCATCGACACCGGCGCCCTGATGCGGGAGTTCCGCCACCGTCGGCACGGCCCGGCCGAGGAGCGCGCCGCCGCTTTCGCCGCCGAGCGGTTCGCCGCCGTGGAGGCCGCCGCCCGGCTGGCCGTGGCCGCCGCGGGGCGGGTCGGGGACCGGCTGCCGGCCGCCGTCACGCGGGCCGCCCGCAGGGCCGTGCGCCCCGACCTGGTGCCGCAGTGGCTGCCGCGGCTCCCGGGGGCCGCCGCGCGCCGGCTGCCCCCGACCCGGCGGGCGGGCGCGGCCGCCGTGTACTACCCGGCCTGCGTCAACAGGATCTTCGCCGGTCCCGCGGGCCGGTCCGGCCCATCCCTGCCGGAGGCGGTGGTGGCCCTGGCGGAGCGGGCGGGCAGGCCGGTGTGGATCCCCGGCGACGTGCGCGGCACCTGCTGCGCGACGATCTGGCACTCCAAGGGGTACGGGGACGGCAACCGCCTGATGGCGAACCGGATCACGGAGGCCGCCTGGGGCTGGACCGCCGGGGGCCGGCTGCCGCTGGTGGTGGACGCGTCCTCCTGCGCCCTGGGACTGGCCCGCGAGGTGGTCCCGTACCTCAGCGAGGACAACCGGGCCCTGCACGCGGAGCTGCGGATCGTGGACTCCGTGGTCTGGGCCGCCGAGGAGCTGCTGGCGCACCTGGAGGTCCGGCGCACGACCGGTTCGGCGGTCCTCCACCCCACCTGCTCGATGCGGCACCTGGGAGACGTCGAGCAGCTGCGTACCGTGGCCGCGGCCTGCGCGGACGAGGTGGTCGTCCCCGACGACGCGGGCTGCTGCGCCTTCGCGGGCGACCGGGGGATGCTGCACCCGGAGCTGACGGCCTCGGCGACGCGGCGGGAGGCGGAGGAGGTGGCGGCGCGGCCGTTCGACGCGTACCTGTCGGCGAACCGGATGTGCGAGGTCGGCATGGAACGGGCCACCGGCCACCCGTACGCCTCCGTACTGCTCGAACTGGAGCGCGCCACCCGGCCCTGAACCGTTGCGCGCGCCCCGCTCACGCCCCGCGGACCGCACGCCCCGGTGCTTCCCGGGTGCGCGCGGGGCGGCTCCCCCCTGCCGGAAAATCGATTGCCGGGGCCGCGACCGGAAGGCGAACCTTGCGTGGTTTGCACTCACCGAGCCGTGATGGGGCGCCATGCAGATCAGCGACCTTCCGTATGCGGATCCCGGAGTACCCGACGCCCGCTCCGGCCCGCGATTCCTGTGGTGGCTGGGCCGGGGCCAACTCGGCGGCCAGGCCCGGAGCCTGGCCTGGGGGCTGGTGCACTTCTGCGGTATCGCCGGGCTGCCGTACGCGGTGGGCCTGGGCGTCGAGGCCGCCGTCGACCGCGACGGCGGACGGCTGCTGCTGGTGGGCGGGCTCCTGCTGCTGGTCGGCGCCGCCATCGCGACCGGCGACGCCATGCTCCACCGCACGGCCGTCACCAACTGGATCACCGCCGCGGCACGGGTGCAGCAGCTGCTCGCCCGCAAGACCTCCGAGCTGGGCTCGGCCCTGACCCGGCGGGTCGCGGCGGGGGAAGTGGTGGCGGTGTCCACGGGGGACGTGGAGAAGATCGGCTGGTTCGTCGAGGCGGTCTCCCGCTTCCTCGCCGCCGCCTTCTCCGTCGTCGCCATCTGCGTCGGACTGTTGTTCTACGCGCCCGCGATCGGCGTGGTCGTCGCGGCGGGCGTGCCGGTGCTCGCGCTGTCCGTGCTGCCGCTGCTGCCGCGGGCCACCCGGCGCGCCGACGTCCAGCGCGAGAAGGCCGGCAGGGCCACCGAGCTGGCCTCCGACACGGTGGCGGGCCTGCGGGTGCTGCGCGGCATCGGCGGCGAGGACCTCTTCCTCGACCGCTACCGGGCGGCCTCGCAGGAGGTCCGCGAGGCCGCCGTCCACAGCGCCCGGCTGTGGGCGCTGATCGCCGCGGTGCAGGTGCTGCTGCCGGGCGCGCTGATGGTCACGGTGGTCTGGTACGGCTCCGTGCTCGTCGCGGACGGACGGCTGTCGGTCGGCGAACTCGTCGCCGCCTTCAGCGCGGTGGCGACCATGCTGTACCCGTTGCGGCACGTCGAGGAGATCGCCATGGCCTACTCCTTCTCCCGGCCCTCCGCGCAGCGGGCTGCCCGGGTGCTGTCCCTGACGCGCACGGACGGCGGGGCGGATCCCGCCGCCGCCGAGCCGGTGGAGGCTCCGGCTCCGGGTGGGGACCTGTACGACCCCGAGACGGGGCTGCTGGCCCCGGCCGGGCGGTTCACGGCGGTCGTGTGCGGGGACCCGGACCTGGCGGGCCGGCTGGCGGAACGGCTGGGCGGCCACGCCGTGCACGCCGCGGGCGGCCCGGGGGCCGCGCCGCCGTCGGTGCTGCTGGGCGGGGTGGCGCTGGACGGCCTCGCGCTGGACACGGCGCGCGCCCTGGTCCTCGTCCAGGACAAGGAGCCGGTGCTGCTGTCCGGGACCCTGCGCGAGCTGTTCGACGTACCGGCGTCGGGCACCGTCACCGCCGCGGCCGCGCTGGGGGCGGCGCAGTGCGGGGACGTCCTGGACGCGCTGCTCCAGGCCGCCCCCGACGGGGTGGACGACGCGATGGACGCCCGGATCACCGAGCGCGGCCGGTCCCTGTCCGGCGGGCAGCGCCAGCGTCTCGCGCTGGCCCGGTCGCTGGTCACCGACCCGGAGGTGCTCGTGCTGGACGAGCCGACCTCGGCGGTGGACGCGCACACCGAGGCGCGGATCGCCGACGGGGTGGCCGCCCTGCGCTCCGGACGCACCACGGTGGTGCTGGCGTCCTCGCCGCTGCTGCTGGACCGCGCCGACCGGGTGGTGCTGGTGCACGGGGGCCGGGCCGTGGCGGCCGGCACCCACCGCGAGCTGCTGCGCGCGGAACCCCGCTACCGGGCGGTGGTCACCCGGGAGACGGACGGGGAACAGGGGCGGGTCGTCGGACCCGCCGGGGAACTCACGGAGATCGAGGAATCCGCATGATCGGCGTGGCGCCGCCCGACGGAGACCCGGCGGCCCCCGAGACGGCCGCGACCCTGCCCGTGGGCACGTCGGCGACCGTCCGGGACTATGTGCGCGGCCTGCTGCGGCGGCACCGGCGGGCCTTCACGGTGCTGGTCGTGGTCAACGCGGTCGCGGTGACCGCCTCCATGGCCGGCCCGTACCTGCTGGGGCGGGTGGTGGACGAGCTCTCGGCAGGGGCGAGCGAGCTCCACCTGGGGCGCGTGGCAATGCTGTTCGCGGTGGCGCTGGCCGTCCAGACCTGCTTCGTGCGGCTGGTGCGGCTGCGCGGGGCGATGCTCGGCGAGGAGATGCTGGCCGACCTGCGGGAGGACTTCCTGGTGCGGTCGGTGGGCCTGCCCCCGGGCGTCCTGGAGCGGGCCGGTACCGGCGACCTGCTGTCGCGGATCACCACCGACGTCGACCGGCTGGCGAACGCGATGCGGGAGGCGGTTCCGCAGCTGGCCATCGGCGTGGTCTGGGCGGGGCTGCTGTACGGCGCGCTCGCGGTCACCGCGCCGCAGCTGGCCCTGGCGGCGCTGGTGGCCCTGCCGCTGCTGGTCGCCGGATGCCGCTGGTACTTCCGGCGGGCGCCCTCGGCGTACCGCTCGGAGGCGGCCGGGTACGCGGCGGTCGCGGCGGCGCTGACGGAGACGGTGGACGCGGGGCGGACGGTCGAGGCGCACCGCTTGGGCGGACGGCGGATCGCACTGTCGGAGCGGCGGATCAGGCAGTGGACGGCCTGGGAGCGGTACACCCTGTTCCTGCGGACGGTGCTCTTCCCCGTGGTCAACGCCACCTATGTGACGATCCTCGGGGCGGTGCTGCTGGTCGGCGGGTACTGCGTGCTGCGCGGCTGGATGTCGGTCGGCCGGCTGACCACGGGCGCGCTGCTGGCGCAGATGATGGTCGACCCGATCGGGCTGATCCTGCGCTGGTACGACGAGCTCCAGGTCGCCCAGGTGTCGCTGGCGCGGCTGGTGGGGGTGCGGGAGATCGAGCCGGCCGCGGGTGACCGTGCGGTGGCCCCGGAGGGCCGGGACGTCCGGGCGGACGAGGTCCGGTTCGGCTACCGGGAGGGCGTGGACGTCCTGCACCGGGTGTCGATGTCCGTGCCGCCGGGCACCCGGATGGCGCTGGTCGGCCCCTCGGGCGCGGGCAAGTCGACGCTGGGCCGGCTGCTGGCGGGCATCTACGCGCCGCGGACCGGGGAGGTCACGCTCGGTGGGGCGCGGCTGTCGCGGATGCCGGCGGAGCGGGTGCGCGAGCACGTGGCCCTGGTGAACCAGGAGCACCACGTGTTCACGGGCTCCCTGCGGGACAACCTGCGGCTGGCCCGGACGGGCGCGGGGGACGCGGAGCTGTGGGCGGCGCTGGGCGCGGTGGACGCCGACGGCTGGGCGCGCGCTCTGGAGTCGGGGCTGGACACGGAGGTGGGCTCCGGCGGCAGCGCGCTGACCCCGGCGCAGGCGCAGCAGATCGCGCTGGCCCGGCTGGTGCTGGCGGACCCGCACACGCTGGTCCTGGACGAGGCGACCTCGCTGCTCGATCCGCGGGCGGCCCGGCAGCTGGAGCGGTCGCTGGCGCGGGTGCTGGACGGCCGGACGGTGATCGCGATCGCCCACCGGCTGCACACGGCCCACGACGCGGACGTGATCGCGGTGGTCGAGGACGGCCGGATCAGCGAACTCGGCTCGCACGACGAGCTGGTGGCCGCCGACGGGGCGTACGCGGCCCTGTGGCGCTCCTGGCACGGCTGACGGAGGCCGGCGGGCGCCCCGGTCCGGGCGCTAGATGAAGCCCAGTGCCGAGGCGCCGCCGACGCCGCCCAGGAGCATGAACACCGGCATGAGGACCTTCAGCTCCACCCAGCTGCCGGCCCGGAAGCGCATCGCCTTCGGCGGGCCGACGGGGTACCAGCGCTTGCCCTTGACCGGGAGGGGCCACAGGATCGGGCAGCCGGAGACGGTCAGCGCGTCGCCGATGTCGTGGACGAGGGCGCCGAGCAGGATCGGCAGGCCCAGCCAGAGGTACTCCTGCCCGGGGCCGGTGAACAGCCAGCCGGCGCCGTTGCCCGGCTCGTCGAGGACGCCGGCCAGGATCCAGGCGCTGGTCGCGCCGAGCAGCCAGACCAGGACGTCGCTGGACATCCGCGCCGCCCGCCACAGCAGACCCTCGACGGCCAGCACCAGGTGGACGAAGAGGAGCACCAGGACGCCCCAGCGGTCGAAGCTCACCGCGAGCGCGGACGAGCCGGCGCCTATGAGGACCGCCCACAGCCAGGTGTGGGTCAGGGTGCGGTGGCCGCCGCTGCGGCGGGCGTCGCGCGGGGAGCGGGTCGCCTTGTAGACGGCGTACGAGATCTTGTCGACCACCTCGCACAGGCCCCGGGACAGCGGACCGAAGGCCCGGGAGATCGTCGCCGACTTGTGGTCGAGGTCGGGGGCGAGTGCCGCGCCGGCGCAGATCAGCGCGCCGACGACCAGTACGGGCCAGGGCATCGGGTGTCCGGCGGCCGCGGTCGCGGCGCCCACCCCCAGCCAGGCCGCCGCCCCGGACAGCGAGTGCGCCGGACCCATCATGCTCGTTTCCCGCCCCGGTCCTGTCGTGGTGCGGCCCCGTCGACGTCTTCGGTCGGGCCGCCTCAGCGGCCCAGAGTACCCGCGATGATCTTCTTCCCGTCCGCCGGTTCCCTCTTCCGGCGGGAAGCCAGGCAAGATGGGGGCGTGACCCTCATTGATCAGCTCCCGCCGACCGCCGACCCCGACGCCCTCTTCGAGGCTTTCTCCTCGTGGGCGGAGGAGCGGGGCATCACCCTGTACCCGGCGCAGGAGGAGGCGCTGATCGAGGTCGTCTCCGGGGCGAACGTGATCCTGTCGACCCCGACCGGCTCCGGCAAGAGCCTCGTCGCGGCGGGCGCGCACTTCACCGCCCTGGCCCAGGACAAGGTCACCTTCTACACCGCCCCGATCAAGGCGCTGGTGTCGGAGAAGTTCTTCGACCTCTGCAAGATCTTCGGCACCGAGAACGTCGGCATGCTGACCGGCGACGCCTCCGTGAACGCGGACGCCCCGGTGATCTGCTGCACCGCCGAGGTGCTGGCCTCCATCGCCCTGCGCGACGGCAAGTACGCCGACATCGGCCAGGTCGTGATGGACGAGTTCCACTTCTACGCGGAGCCGGACCGCGGCTGGGCGTGGCAGATCCCGCTGCTGGAGCTGCCGCAGGCCCAGTTCGTGCTGATGTCGGCCACCCTCGGCGACGTGAAGCGGTTCGAGGAGGACCTCACCCGGCGCACCGGCCGCCCCACCTCCGTGGTCCGCTCGGCGACCCGGCCCGTCCCGCTCTCCTACGAGTACGTGACCACGCCGATCACCGACACCATCACCGAGCTGCTGGAGACCCGGCAGGCGCCGGTCTACATCGTGCACTTCACGCAGGCCCAGGCGGTCGAGCGGGCGCAGTCGCTGATGAGCATCAACATGTGCACCCGCGAGGAGAAGGACAAGATCGCGGAGCTGATCGGCAACTTCCGCTTCACCACGAAGTTCGGCCAGAACCTCTCCCGGTACGTCCGCCACGGCATCGGCGTGCACCACGCGGGCATGCTGCCGAAGTACCGGCGGCTGGTCGAGAAGCTGGCCCAGGCCGGCCTGCTGAAGGTGATCTGCGGTACCGACACCCTCGGCGTCGGCGTGAACGTCCCGATCCGCACGGTGCTGTTCACCGCGCTGACCAAGTACGACGGCAACCGCGTCCGCACGCTGCGCGCCCGCGAGTTCCACCAGATCGCCGGACGCGCGGGCCGCGCCGGCTTCGACACGGCCGGGTTCGTGGTCGCGCAGGCGCCCGAGCACGTCATCGAGAACGAGAAGGCCCTCGCGAAGGCCGGCGACGACCCGAAGAAGCGGCGCAAGGTGGTGCGCAAGAAGGCGCCCGAGGGCTTCGTCGCCTGGTCGGACACCACCTTCGAGAAGCTGATCGCCGCCGACCCGGAACCGCTGACCTCCCGCTTCAAGGTCACCAACATCATGCTGCTGTCGGTGATCGCCCGGCCGGGCGACGCCTTCAAGGCGATGCGCAGCCTCCTGGAGGACAACCACGAGCCGCGCAAGGCCCAGCTGCGGCACATCCGCCGGGCCATCGCGATCTACCGGTCGCTGCTGGACGGCGGCGTCGTGGAGAAGCTCGACACCCCGGACGCCGAGGGCCGCACCATCCGGCTCACGGTCGACCTCCAGCAGGACTTCGCGCTGAATCAGCCGCTGTCCACCTTCGCGCTGGCCTCCTTCGACCTGCTGGACCCCGAGTCCCCGTCCTACGCGCTCGACATGGTCTCGGTCGTGGAGTCCACCCTGGACGACCCGCGCCAGATCCTGGCCGCCCAGCAGAACAAGGAGCGCGGCATCGCGGTCGGCGCGATGAAGGCCGACGGGATCGAGTACGAGGAGCGGATGGAGCGGCTCCAGGAGGTCACCTATCCCAAGCCCCTGGAAGAGCTGCTGGTCCACGCCTACGACGTGTACAGCAAGAGCCACCCGTGGGTCCGCGACCACCCCGTCTCGCCGAAGTCGATCATCCGCGACATGTACGAGCGGGCGATGACCTTCACGGAGTTCACCTCCTTCTACGAGCTGGCCCGCACCGAGGGCATCGTGCTGCGCTACCTGGCGAGCGCGTACAAGGCCCTCGACCACACCATCCCCGACGACCTGAAGTCCGAGGACCTGGAGGACCTGATCGCCTGGCTGGGCGAGCTGGTGCGCCAGGTCGACTCCAGCCTGCTCGACGAGTGGGAGCAGCTGGCGAACCCGGAGGTGGAGACCGCGGAGCAGGCCCAGGAGAAGGCCGACCAGGTCAAGCCGGTCACGGCCAACGCCCGCGCCTTCCGCGTCCTGGTCCGCAACGCGATGTTCCGCCGGGTGGAGCTGGCGGCCCTGGACCACGTCGACCAGCTGGGCGAGCTGGACGCCGACTCCGGCTGGGACGCCGACGCCTGGGGCGAGGCCATGGACGCCTACTGGGACGAGTACGACGACCTGGGCACCGGCCCCGACGCGCGCGGCCCCAAGCTGCTGCAGATCGAGGAGGACCCGGCGCACGGGCTGTGGCGCGTCCGCCAGACGTTCGCCGACCCGAACGGCGACCATGGCTGGGGCATCAGCGCGGAGGTGGACCTCGCCGCGTCCGACGAGGAGGGCCGGGCCGTCATCCGGGTCACCTCGGTCGGCGAGCTCGGCGCGCTCTGAGCTCCCCCGGACGCCGTCGGGGGGAGGCCCCGACCCGCAAGCCGCCCGGCCGGGCGGACCCGCCCGGCCCGCCGGACCCGTTGGCCCCCCCGGACCCGACAGTGGAGAACCCGCGATGACCAACCCCGCCGAGAGACTGGTCGACCTGCTCGACCTGGAGCAGATCGAGGTCAACATCTTCCGGGGGGCCAGCCCCCAGGAGTCCCTCCAGCGCGTGTTCGGCGGACAGGTCGCCGGCCAGGCGCTGGTGGCGGCCGGCCGGACCACCGAGAGCGACCGCCCGGTGCACTCACTCCACGCGTACTTCCTGCGCCCGGGGATCCCCGGCGTACCCATCGTGTACCAGGTGGAACGGGTGCGTGACGGGCGCTCCTTCACCACGCGCCGGGTCACCGCCGTCCAGCAGGGCAAGACCATCTTCAATCTGACCGCCTCCTTCCATCACCCGGAGGAGGGCAGCATCGAGCACCAGCTGCCTCCCCGCCTCGACTTCCCCCACCCGGACGCCCTCCCGAAGGTCGTGGACGAGATCCGCGAGCACCTGGGCGCACTGCCCGAGGCCCTGGAGCGGATGGCCCGCCGCCAGCCCTTCGACATCCGGTACGTGGACCGGCTCCGCTGGACCCCCGAGGAGCTCAAGGACGCCGATCCGCGCAGCGCGGTGTGGATGCGGGCGGTCGGCCCGCTGGGCGACGACCCGCTCGTGCACACCTGCGCCCTCACCTACGCCAGTGACATGACCCTCCTCGACGCCGTGCGCATCCCCGTGGAGCCGCTGTGGGGCATGCGCGGTTTCGACATGGCCTCCCTGGACCACGCGATGTGGTTCCACCGGCCGTTCCGGGCGGACGAGTGGTTCCTGTACGACCAGGAGTCGCCCATCGCCCACGGCGGCCGTGGTCTGGCCCGCGGCCGCATCTACGACCTGGAGGGCCGGCTGCTGGTCTCCGTGGTCCAGGAGGGGCTCTTCCGCCCGTACCCGGCCGAGAAGGCACGCCCGGCCGTGTCCCCCCAGTAGACCCGGACCACCACCCGGTCCTCCCGGCGGGCCCGGTCACCGGGCCCGCCCTCCTCCGTCCCCTCCGGTCCGGGTCCGTCCGGTCCCGTTCCGTCCGTCCCGAAGAACTGAGCGCTCCCATGACCACCCCGGTCCTCCCCTGCCCCTGCGGGCTGCCCGCCGCCTACCCGGACTGCTGCGGCCGCTTCCACTCCGGTGCCCGGCAGGCGCCCACCGCCGAGCTGCTGATGCGTTCGCGCTTCAGCGCCTTCGCGGTCGGCGACACCGCCTACCTGCTGCGCTCCTGGCATCCCTCGACCCGCCCGGGCCGGCTCGACCTCGATCCGGACCAGCGCTGGGAGCGGCTGGAGATCCTCTCCACCGAGCGCGGCGGGATGTTCGAGACCGAGGGGTCGGTGGAGTTCCGCGCCCACTACCGCGAGGGCGGCCACACCGGATCGCTGCACGAGCACAGCTCCTTCTCCCGCGAGGGCGGCGCCTGGGTCTACGTCGGCCCCCTCTCCCCCGTCGAGTTCGACTGATCCCGCGCCCCGGCCAGGGCGAGCTCCAGACCGGCGCGGTAGCGGCCGGTCTCCTCCGGCGGCTGGGCGACCAGCAGCGGGCGGGCCACCGCCGCGGCCGCCGGGACCTGTGGGTGGCCGTAGGGCGGGGGCGGGGCGAGCGCGGCGAGCACGATCCGCTCCGCCGGATCGGGGACGGCGGCCAGCACCTCCTCGTCCGGGAGGACGGAGGCCAGCACGGCCGCACGCTCCCAGGGGCCCGCGGCACGCCCCAGCAGCAGTCCCACGTGCCGCTCCCGCCACCGGCTCGGGCGCAGGTCCACCCCCGCCGCCATCAGCTCCCGGTCCCCGGGAGGTGCCGCCCCCCTCAGCAGCCCCGGCTCCCGGGTGGCGAACTCCCGCAGCTCCGCCGCCAGGTAGAGCCAGACGAGGGCCCGGTAGCGGTTGACCCGGTAGCCGACGGGGCTCAGGCGCCCGCAGCGGGCGAGCCGGGTGAACCGGGTCGGCCCGGTGCCCAGCACCCGCGCCCCGTGGTCCGCGCCGGCCACGGTCTCGACCCGCGCACGCAGCGCCTCGGGGAATCCCCGCTCCGCCTTGACCCGTTCCAGCTCGGTCCGGGTGAAGCGGGCGGCGCCGCCCGGCGCACGGGGACCCCGGCGCACCAGGCCCAGCTGGACGGCCCGGGCGAACTCCCCCCGCCCCAGCCCCAGTTCCGCCGCCGCCCGGACCCCGCCGAGCAGCACCTGCGGCCGCGCGTCCTCCCGTAGAGCCGTCCCGGCGGACACACACGCGCCCCGTTCCACGTTCATCACGATCTCCCCCACGTCCGGCGACCACCCCTGGTGATCACTCTGTGTGAAGACCGTAACCGAACGCCACGACATCGCGCCCGACCTGTGGATAACCCGGGGTCCGCTAGCCCCCGGTGATCCGCCGCTCGGCGACGCCCAGGTGTTCCCCCACCCGGTTGACCAGCAGCGTCATCTCGTACGCGACCTGCACGATGTCCGCCTCGGCGGCGCTCAGCGCGCAGAGGCTGCTGCCCGAGCCGGCCGCGACCACGAACAGGAAGCCCTCGTCGTACTCGACCATCGTCTGGCGCACCTCTCCGGCCCTGAAGTGCCGCCCGGAGCCCTTCGCCAGACTCTGGAGCCCCGCCGCGACGGCGGCGAGGTGCTCGGCGTCCTCCCGCGCCAGGCCCGCGCTGGCCGCCGTCACCAGCCCGTCGTTCGACAGCACCACCGCATGGCGGACCTGCGGGACCCTGCGCGTCAGGTCGTCCAGCAACCAGTCGAGCTGCTTGTCCAGTGCCATTTCCAGCCCCTCCCCGTTGACCCGGCCGACGTGGCCGCGCCCTCCCCGCGTGGTCGTGCCGCAAGCCTTCCCCAGCAGGGGCTTTCCGGCAAGGAGCAGGGACGCATGGCACACAAGATGACTCAAGAGGAATGGCGGGGCCCCTCGCGCACCCCACCCCTGCTCCGCCCGCGCCGGACGGCCGTCCCCACCCAAAAGGACGAAGCGCGCACATCGCGCCCATCCGGTCCGTTCCCGGCGGTGGCCACCACGCGTCCACGCCCGGCGACACCACCGTCAAGAGGCGGAATCCGGCCCCTCACACCGAACCGGCCTGCGGGCCCACCGAGTCCAGCAGCCGCGCGGTGTGCACCCGCCCCGCGTACTCGACCAGCCGGATCAGCACTTCCTTCCCGGAGTCCCTGTCCCGCGCGTCGCACAGCACCACCGGCGTCCCCTGCTCCAGGTCCAGCGCCCGCGCCACCTCGTTCGCCCCGTAACGCCCGGCCCCCGCGAAGCAGTTGACCGCGACCACGAAGGGGATCCGCCGGTGCTCGAAGTAGTCCACCGCCGGGAAGCAGTCCTCCAGCCGGCGGGTGTCGGCGAGCACCACCGCCCCCAGCGCGCCCTGCGCGAGCTCGTCCCACAGGAACCAGAAGCGGTCCTGGCCGGGCGTCCCGAACAGGTACAGGGAGAGCCCGGAGCGAATGGTGATCCGCCCGAAGTCCATGGCCACGGTGGTCGTGGTCTTCCGCTCGACCCCGTCGGTGTCGTCGACCAGCTCGCCCGCCTCGCTCAGCACCTCCTCCGTCCGCAGCGGACGGATCTCGCTGACCGCGCCGACCAGCGTGGTCTTGCCCACGCCGAACCCGCCCGCCACGAGGATCTTGAGCGCGAGCGCGGCCAGTTCCGCGTCGCTCCCCGGGCCCCCCGTCTCGGCCGGTCCGTCGTCGTACAGTCCCATCACAGTGCTCGCAATCCCTCGATGACTTCCCGCAGAATCCGCAGTTCCGGCAGCCGGGCGGGCGGTACCGGACGTCTGACCCGTACGTGCCCCGCCTCCAGCAGGTCCCCCAGCAGCACCCGCACCACGCCCACCGGGAGGTCCGTTCCGGCGGCGAGCTCCGCGACCGAGCGGAACTCGCCGCGGCAGAGCTCCAGCAGGGCCCGGTGTTCGGGCCCCAGCAGGGCCCCGTCCGCCGCGCCGCCACCGGCGTCGTCGACCAGGACCAGGGCGATCAGGTCGAAGCGGACCCCGTGGGCCGCCGGTTCCGTACGCCCTCCGGTCATGGCGTACGGGCGGACGAGCGGGCCGGCGTCGGCGTCGTACCACCGCCCGCCCACCGGCCCGTCGGGCCTGCCCTCCGCCTGCCGGGCCGCCGTCCTCACCCGGCGGCCGGCGGGTGGTGGGCCGCGAACCGCGGCGGGGTGTGCAGGTGTTCGCCGACCCGCTTGACCAGCCGGGCCATCTCGTAGGCGATCAGGCCGATGTCCGCGCCGGCCGTACTGAGGACGGCCAGGCAGGAGCCCTCCCCGGCGGCCGCGACGAAGAGGAACCCCTCGTCCATCTCGACCATGGTCTGGCGCACGCCCCCGGCGTGGAAATGCCGGCCCGCGCCCTTGGCGAGGCTGTGGAAACCGGAGGCCACGGCGGCCAGGTGCTCGGCGTCCTCCCTGCTCAACGCCGTGGAGGAGCCGACCGGCAGTCCGTCGCCGGACAGGACCACCGCGTGCCGGACCTCGCGGACGCGTACCACCAGGTCGTCGAGCAGCCAGTCCAGTTCGCCGGTCCGGCGGACTCCTTCGGAGCCGGGGACGGAGCCGGGTCTGTGGTGTTCGATCATCACGCTTCTCCTTCGCTGCCTGCGTGGGGGGATTCGTCCTGGGAGCCGCGCGCCCAGCCGGCCCGGTAGGCCGCCATCCGGTCCCGCGCCTGCTCCGGGCTCCGGCCCGGGAGCTCCTCGGGGGGCCGCTCTCCCGCCGGGGCCTGCGCGGCGGGGACCTCGCGCAGCTGCGGGACCAGGCTGGCCTGGCGCACCCGGCGCGGCAGTTCGGTCACCGGGCCGGCGGGGGCCGGTGCGGAGGGCCGAGCGGTACGGGTCCCCCCGCCACCGGGGCCGCGCGGCCGGAGGGCCGCCACCGGGGCGGGGAGGGGCTCTCGCGCCCCGGCACCGGCCGGCCCGGCGGCCCCGGGCCCCGTTACGGGCGGCCCGGGTTCGTCGGGCGCGGCGGCGACCCGCGGGTGGTCCCGGCCGGGGTCGGGGGGGGGGGGGGGGGGGGGGGGGGGGGGGGGGGGGCCTTATCATCAACAAGAGAACCAAACCTCAATATCTTAATAAGGTTATCTTTATAAATATATTTGTTCTGGTGGGG
>NZ_JBBDHD010000126.1:0-18963 GCF_044129415.1 Streptomyces racemochromogenes | reverse complement strand
GGGGGGGGGGGGGGGCGGGGGGGGGGGGGGGCGGGGGGGGGGCGGGGGGGGGGGGGGGCGGGGGCGGCCCCCCCCCCCCCCCCCCCCCCCCCCCCCCCCCCCCCCCCCCCCCCGCGGCCGGTCGGGCAGCTCCTCGACCAGGCCGAACGGGTGGCCGACGGCGAGGGTGACCAGGTCGACGCCGAAGGCGCTGAGCACCAGCTCGGGGATGGAGTCGCCGCCGATGCGGTTGTGGCCCTCGATGACGCGCGGGCCCTTGGCGGTGAGGCGGACCTCGGTGTGGCAGACGCCGTCGCGCATGCCCATGACGTCGAGGAAGCCGCGTATGCCCTCGCGTATCGCCGCGTCGTCGGCCTCGGAGAGGCGGGCCGGGACCGCGTGGCCCAGTTCGGCGAAGTGGCCGTCCGAGGTGAACTTCTCGGTGATGGTGACGATCACGTGGCGGCCGGCGAAGCTGAAGGACTCGACGCTGAACTCGGGGCCGTCGAGGAACTCCTCCATGAGGAAGTCCTTGAGGACGAAGAGGGAGGAGACCCGGTCGGTGCGGGTGCCGGAGAGCCGGGTGACCTCGCCCCAGACGCGGTCGGCGTCCTCGGGGCCCTCCACGCGCATGACGCCGATGCTGGCGGTGGCGTCGACGGGCTTGACGATGAAGGGGAACCCGTACGAGGCGCCGAAGGCGTCCAGGTCCTCACGGGTCTTCAGGGAGCGGGCCCCGACCGCGTGCTCCGGGTCGTGCTCGGCGACGTAGCGGCGCATGGCGGCCTTGTCCCGGATGCGGGCGGTGACCTCGTAGCCGGTGCCCCCGAGCCCGTACAGGTCGTTGATCCGGCCCGCGTTCTCCAGTCCCGGCTCGGTGAGGGAGACGACGGCGGCGAAGCCGGGGCTCTCGTGCCAGGCCCGCACCAGGGGCTCGACCAGGGACCAGTCGGTGAAGTCGACGACCTCGACGGCCGCGGCGAGCCGGTTCTGCGCCTCGCTCACCTTGGTCGGGTGCTGGAGGAGCAGCACGTTCAGCCCCAGGTCATGGGCCTTCTGCACGGTCTCGTCGGTTCCACCGACGAGCAGCAGGGTGCGCTCGGGGTTCATTCGCTCTCTTCTCCCCCTGCGGCGGCAGGGAATTTCAGGCTCGTACTCGGGCAGTCGTGGGGGTGGGGAGGGAGGGGACGGGCCGGGACCGCCGTGGTGCGGGGCCCGGTTCGCGTTCAGTGCCGGTCGTCGGAGCCGGCCTCCGGCCACCAGCTGAGGTAGCGCTCACCGCTGTCGGGGAACACGGTCGCCACGACCGTGTCGGACAGGTCGTGACGGCGGGCGAGTTCCAGGCAGCCGTAGGCGGCCGCGCCCGCGGAGATCCCGACGAGGAGTCCGGAGCTCGCGGCGATGGCACGCGTGGTCGCCGCGGCGTCCTCGTCCTCGACCGCGATCACCTCGTCGATGAGGTGCACGTCGGTGACGGGGCTGATGAAGCCGCCGTTGAGGCCGGGGACGCGGTGGGGGCCGGGCTCGCCGCCGGAGAGGAGCGCGGAGCCGGCGGGCTCGACGGCGACCACCCTGAGGTCGGGGTTGCGCTCGCGCAGGTAGCGGGCGGTGCCGGTGAGGGTGCCGCCGGTCCCGATCCCGCACACCAGGTAGTCGACGCGGCCGCCGGCGTCGCGCCAGATCTCGGGGCCGGTCGTCGTGTAGTGGGCGCGGACGTTGTCGGGGTTCTCGTGCTGGCGGGCGTACCAGGAACCGGGCATCGCCGCGTGCAGTTCTTCGGCCCGGTCGACGCAGGCCCGGAAGCCGAGGGCGTGGTCGGTGAACTCGACCTCGGCGCCCAGCATGCGCAGGGTCAGGACGCGTTCGCGCGAGGCGTTGGAGGGCAGGACGATCAGACAGCGGTAGCCGCGGGAGGCGGCGAGCGCGGCCAGGGCGATGCCGGTGTTGCCGGAGGTCGACTCGATGACGGTGGCTCCGGGCAGGAGCGCGCCCGACTCCTCCGCGGCCCGCAGCATGAAGAGCGCGGCCCGGTCCTTGATGCTGGACAGCGGGTTGGCCGCCTCCAGCTTGGCCAGGACCCGGGCGGTGTCGGGCAGGCCGTCGAGCCGGAGCTGGAGCAGCGGTGTGTCGCCGACGAGATCCTCGAACGATGACGCGATGCGGCCGGTGGTGAGCGCGTTGTTCACGTGGCTCCCCCTTTGGTGCTGGACGTGCGGTCGGTCTTTCGAAAGGTAGACAGCCGGGGTGGTGCGCGGTTGGTGCCCGGCTCGAAGGCGGCTTGAGCCCCGTTCGCGCGCCACGCACGGCCGTGACCGGCGTGCCGCTGCCACTCCCTAGAGGGTGTTGAGGTCCACGGCGTCCGCCAACGCCCGGTAGCCGGCGTCGTTGAGGTGGAGGCGGTCCGCGAAGGCGAGTTCGGTCTTGAGCCTGCGCGGGTCCTGCGGGTCGGCGACGGCGCGGTCGAAGTCCACGACGGCGTCGTACGCGCCGCCGGTGCGGATCCACCGGTTGACCTCGTCCCGCACCTCCTCGCCGTGCGCGGTCCAGTAGCCGGAGTCCCCGTACGGGGGGATCGTGCCGCCCACGATCCTGACGCCGCGGGCGTGGGCCTCGCGGATCAGCTCCCGGTATCCGGCGATGATCTGCTGTGCGGTGACCCGGGGGCCGGTGGTGCAGCGGTCCTGGGTGCCGTCGGGCTGGACGATGTCGTTGGTGCCCTCCAGGACGAGCACGGTGCCGGTGTCGGGCCGGCCGAGGGCGTCGCGCCGGAAGCGGTTCAGTGCGCTCTCCCCGAAGCAGGGCGAGTCGGTGAGCACCTTGTTCCCGCCGATGCCCGCGTTGAGGACCGGGCGCGGCGTGCCCCGGTCGGCGAGGCGGTCGGCGAGGGCGTCGGAGTAGCGGCGGTCCGCGCCGGGGGTGGCGCCGAAGCCGTCCGTGAGGGAGTCCCCGAAGGTGACGACCGCACTCCGGCGCGGGCCGGGGGCGGCGGGGTCCGACACGTCGATCCCGGCCAGGTGGTACCAGGAGGAGCTCTGGCCGCCCGGGGCGGAGAAGGCCTCTCCGGCGGCGTCGCGGCGGTGGTCGCCTTCGGCTCGGTAGGAGGTGGCCATGGCGACGTTGTGGAAGGTGGCGGGGCCGGTGGGTCCCTGGAAGTAGAGGGTGACGGTGAGCTGTTCGAAGGCCCGGACGGGCAGCGCGACGGCGTCGCTGGCCCGTTCCCCGCCGGCCGGGACGGTCACCGGGCCGGCGCCCGAGAAGCGCAGCGGGCGCAGGGTCTCCGGCCGGACCGCGGCGCCGCCGGCGCTCTTGGCGACGGTCGCGCCGGTAAGCCTCAGCGGGGTCTTCCCGTAGGCGTTGGTCAGGCGCACGCGCAGTTCGCCGCCCTGGGCTCCGGCCCGGACCACCTGGCGCACGGACTGGTCGCGGAAACCCTCCTCGGACCAGTTGGGGAACCAGTCGGTGTGGGTGGGGGGCTGCGGGGAGGCGTTCCAGGCGCTGTGCCAGGGGCCCGGGTCCGCGGCGGCGGGGGTGGCGGTGGTGACGGCCGTGGCCAGGAGGGCGGCGGCGAGCGGGGCGGCGAGGGCGATCTTGTTCTTGTTCACACCACCCTGACCCGCGCCGCCCCGCGGATGTGACGGGTGGGGCGGAGGTCTTTTCCGTCCCACCCGCCGGGGCGGGGCGTCAGCGGCGGACGCCGGCGAGCTTGTCCGGGTTGACCTGGATGCGGAGGTTGCGCAGGAGGCCGTTCTCCAGGTCGTAGGTGAGGGCGGCGATCGGGCTGCCGCCCAGCTCGGCGAGGACGCCGAGCTCCCCGTTGATGACGACCGGGGTGATGACGGCTCCGGCGTTGGCGGGCTTGGCGAGGACGCCGAAGAGCCAGCGGGCCACGTGGTCGGGGCCGTACAGCGGGCGGCGCGCGGCGGTCACCTTGCCGCCGCCGTCCGACCAGGCGGTGACGTCGGGGGCGAGCATCTCCAGCACGGCGTTGATGTCGCCGCCGGCGCAGGCGGCCAGGAAGCGCTCGGTGACGCGCTCGCGCTGGGCGGTGTCCGTGTCGAAGCGGGGCCGGCGGGCCGCGACGTGCTTGCGCGCACGGGAGGAGATCTGACGGACGGCCGGCTCCTCGCGGTCCAGGAAGCCGGCGATCTCCGCGTGCGAGAAGCCGAAGACCTCGCGCAGCACGAACACGGCGCGCTCCACGGGCGAGAGGGTCTCCAGGACCACGAGCATCGCCGTGGAGACGCTCTCGGCGAGCTCGCGGTCCTGCGCCACGTCGGGTGAGGTCAGCAGGGGTTCCGGTAGCCAGGGGCCGACGTACTCCTCGCGGGTCGCGCGGGCGGAGGTGAGCCGGTTGAGGGAGAGGTTGGTGACCGTGCGCACGAGGTACGCCCTGGGGTTGCGCACCTCCGAGCGGTCGGCCTTGTTCCAGGTGAGCCAGGCGTCCTGGACGATGTCCTCGGCGTCGCTGACGGTGCCCAGCATGCGGTAGGCGGTGGCGAAGAGGAGCCTTCGGTGTGCGTCGAAGGGGTCCGTCTCGGGTTCGGTCGTGATCACCGCTCGATTCTGCCCGGCCCCCCGCGACCCCCTCGGCCCGGGGGCCCTGCGGCGGCGGGGAGTTGGGGCTACGTGAGGATGCGGACGCGCTGGTCGCGCAGGTCGTAGCGGGCGGCGGCGACGGCGAGTGCGCCGGCGGACACGGCGCGGGCCAGGTCGGGTTCGGCGGCGAGCCGGTCGCGGGTGCGGCGTGCGTGGGCGTCGATGGTGGCGCTGACGCGGGCGTCGCCGTGCTGGGTGCGGTCGATGGACGGGCGTATCTGGTCGGCGAGGTACTGGATGTGGGACGGGAGCCGTTCGCCGGTCTCGTCGGCGTGGACGGCCGCGCCGACGGCTCCGCAGGACTGGTGGCCGAGGACCAGCACCAGGGGGATCGCGAGTTCCAGGACCCCGTACGCGATGCTGCCGAGCACGGCTTCGTCCAGGACCTCGCCGGCCGAGCGGACGGTGAGCAGGTCGCCGAGCCCCTGGTCGAAGACGAGCTCGGGCGGGACCCGGGAGTCCACGCAGCCGAGGACGACGGCGAAGGGGTGCTGGGCGGTGGCCAGCCGCAGCCGGGTCGAGGGCGACTCGTGCGGGTGCTGCTGGCGGTAGGTGCGCCAGCGGCGGTTGCCGGCCTCCAGTTCGCGCAGGGCCTGCTCGGGCGTGGCGGGGCGGCCGGCGCCGCCGGGCGCGGGCGGGGCGGCGGAGGCGGGGAAGGCCGAGCCGAGGGCGAGGACGGATCCGGCGGCGGCCGTGCCGGCGACGGCGGTCCGCAGCAGGGCGCGCCGGCTGGGCGCGACCCCCTCGCGTACCGGAACGGTGTTCGACGTGCGCGTGTTCGACAACATGCGCGCCAGCATGACGCTTTACCCGTCCTTGACCCAAGCGGGCGTGGACGGTTGTCCGAAAGAGCCGGGTGACCGGCTCAATGACGCGGGGTGATCGTCCGCAGTGCGACGACGGCCGTCCGGCCTGCGGCGCGCACCCGGCACTGCTCGGTCGGACCCTCCAGCAAGGCCGCGTCGTACGGGCCGAGTTCGACGCTCCCGCCGGAATGGCCGAGGCGGGCCGGTCCGTCCAGGGAGACGATCAGCAGGACGGCGTCCGGCGCGGGTGCCAGGGCGAGGGCGCCCCGGACGACGGCGGTGTCCGCTGCGGTCCGGCCGCGCCGGTACATCACGTTGAAGTTCACGACGGGCCCGCCCAGCAGCCGGCAGCCGGTCGGCTCGTCGCCGGGGAAGTCGCAGGGCGCGTACCGCTCGTCGACGCGCCGGGGCCGGCCCGCGACCGTGAGGTCCATGCCGGCGCCCTCGGCGAGGGTCAGGGTGCGGTCGACCCCGGGGAACTCCGAGAAGGGCCCGTCGGCGGCGACTTCGGCGAGGCTGACCCGCCAGGCGAAGTCCTCCGTCCCCGCGCCCTCGGGCTCCGCGGCGATCTCGCGGGTGACCCCGCCGCCGTTCTTCCAGGGCACCGCCGTACGGTCGGCGGCGCGCAGGATCCGTAGGGCGGCGGGGCCGGGCATGCGGGGTTTCCTCTCCTCGGGTGCGTACCGTCCGGCGGAGCGCTGCGCCGCCGGACGGTGGTCCGAGCCTAACCGGCCGTCTGCGGCCGGCTCACGGCGAAGTCGTCGCCGCGCACGGGGCCCTGCCCGTACCAGCCGTGGAGGTAGACGGTGACGGTTCCGGAGGCTCCGGTGGTGAAGGGCACCGTCAGCCTGGTCCAGCCCGTGGAGCCGGTCCACGTACTGGCGTTCGCGCCGCCCCGGACGCCCAGGTAGGCGTAGGCGCCCTGGACCCAGCCGCTGAGGGTGTAGGCGGTGTTGGGGGCGAGGGTGAGGTTCTGGGCGCATTCGCCGGTGTGGGCGGAGTCCGGGTTGCCCTGGACGGCGTATGTGCCCGTGTGGACCGGCGCCGTGACGACGGAGCCGCCGTTCTCGCAGGTCCAGGGGGCCGGCGCGCCGCTCTCGAAACCGCCGTTGACGAGGGCGCCGCTGTCGCCGCCCGGGCCGGAGACCGTGAGGGTGAACCCGGTGGTGTGGCGGGACGTGCCGGCGGCGGTGACGGTGAGCGGATAGGTGCCGGGCGTTGCGTTGGCCGAGGCCGCGACCGTGAGCCGGGCGGTGGCGCCGGCGGTGACGGAGTCGGGGGCGAGGGTGGCCGTGACCCCGGCGGGGGCGCCGGAGACCGTCAGGGCCAGGGGCTGGGCCGCGCCGGAGGTGACCTGGGTGGAGACGGTGGCGGTGGTGCTCGCACCGGGGGCCACGGAAGCGGAGCCGGGGGCCACGGATACCGAGAAGTCGTCGGCGGCCGGTCCGCCGCCGGTGAACGGGGCGAAGGTGTGGGTGAAGTACCAGGGGTCCTGGGCGATGCCGGAGCAGGTGTCGGAGCCCCCGGTGCCGGGGCAGCCGCCGTTGTCGCGCTGGAGGGCCCAGAAGGAGAGGGTGTTGATCCCCTTGGAGACCGCCCAGTCGCGGACCGCCGTGGCGTTGGCGGTGGTGAAGGTCTCGGCGGCCCCGTAGTCGTCGATGCCGGGCATCTCGGTGACGCCGATCATGCCCCAGAGCCGGGCCGGGGTCCGGTCCGGGTAGAGGGCGGCCAGCTGGTCGTAGAGGCCCGTGGCGGCGGTGCGGGTGTCGGCGGCCATGTCGTGGGCGGCGCCGTCGTAGTAGTCGAAGGTCATCAGGTTCACCACGTCGACCCGGGCTCCGGCGGCCTTGGCGCTCTTGAGGACCGCCAGTCCGCTGCTCGCGAGTCCGCTCGTGGTGGTGGGGAGGGTGTAGGAGATCTGGAGGGGGCGCCCGGAGGCGGCGGCCCAGTCCTGGAGCTTCTTGATCGCCTGGTTGCGGCGGTCGACACCGGCCTTGTCGGTCAGGGACTTGTCCTCGATGTCCATGTCGAGGCGGCTGACGTCGTAGGTGGTGACGAGCTTCTGGTAGGCGGCGGCGATCGAGTCGACGCTGGTGCAGCTGTCGGCGATCTCGGTGCCCCCGCTGTCGGCCGCGTAGCCGCCGAAGGAGGGGATGACGTCGCCGCCGCGCGCGCGGATCGCGGCGAAGTCGGCGCCGAAGACGGAGTCGGCGACGGGCTGTCCGGTGGAGCCGTTCCAGTACGGGGTGCAGGAGCCCTTGGCCTCGGTCTGCACGAAGGCCATCGTCAGGTACTTCGCGCCGGACTTCTGCGCGAGGTCGGCGGGGCTGTCGGAGGAGTAGGCCTCGAAGTAGGGGGCGAAGACGTGCGCGGGCAGCGGGGTGGCCGCGTAGGGGGTGGCCGCCGTGGCGGGCCCGGCGCCGGCGGCGGCGAGCAGTCCGGCGGAGGTGGCGAGGGTGGCGCAGGCCGCCGCCAAGCGGCGGAGGGCATGCGGACGCAGTCTCAACGAAGGCTCCCGGTGGGGCGCGAGCGAACGGGCGGACGCCTCATGATTGGTCTGGACCAGGTTCGGGTCAAGGGGGCCGGCCGATCCGCGCCCCGCCGGGAGCCGGGGGGTTCAGCGCAGGATGCCCGCCTGCCGGGCGGCGCGGATCCAGGAGGGGAACTCCGACAGGAGCCGGTCGTACAGGTCGGGGTCCGAGATCCGGTCGATGTCGTCGACGGCGAAGAAGCCGACGTTGTCGACCCGGCGGCCGGGCATGGTGTCGAAGCGCTCCAGCACCCCGAACCCGGCCCGGCCGAGGCCGACGAACTGCCAGAACACCGGCTCCTCGACGGCTTCCCGCAGCTCCCGCTCGATCTCGGCGTTGCGGTAGACCCCGCCGTCGGAGAAGAACAGGACGAGGGTGGGCGCGGGCACCGGGTGGGCCCGTACGAAGGCGCGCACCTCGGCGATGACCTTCTGCTCCTCGTTCTGGAAGCCCACCTGCCGCATGTCGACCTGGCCGGGGAGCAGGCCCCGGGCCGGTTTCCTTCTGCCGAAGAGACTCATCTGGCCGACGCGCACGTGCAGGCGCAGCCACGCGGGGAGGTCGCCGACGGCCAGGTCGGGCAGCCGCGCGGGGTTGGTGGCGAAGGTCCAGGCCTGCATCTCGCCGTCGTCGTCCAGCTGCGCGGCGACGGCGGCCATCCGCTCCACCACGCCCGCCACCGTGCCGCGGGCGTAGAGGGTGCTCATCGAGCCGGAGGCGTCGAGGACGAGGACGACGCGGGCCGTGACGTCGGAGGCGCCGGCCTTGCGGAGGCTGACGGCCACCTGCTCCTTGCGCAGCGAGAGGCGCCCGCGCATCTCCGGGGGCAGCCACTCCTCGCCCTTGACCAGCCGTACGACCGCCTCGGCGGGCTCGGGGGCGGGAGCGGGGACGGGCGCCGGGACGGAAGGCGCGGGCGCCGCGGGCCGGACGGGCGCGGGGGCCGGGGCGGAAGGGCCGACGGGCGCGGGGGCCGGTGCGGCCGCACGGGTCGGCGGGGGCGGGGTGTCGTCCACCGTGATGCCGTAGTCCGTGGCCAGTCCGGCGAGCCCGCTCGCGTACCCCTGCCCCACGGCCCGGAACTTCCAGACGCCGGCCCGACGGTAGAGCTCCCCGCCGATCAGGGCGGTCTCCGGCCCGGCCTCCATGGCGAAGTGGGCCACCTCGGCCCCGGACACCGCGTCGAGCAGCCGCAGGTGGAGTCCGGGGACCTGCCCGAAGGGGCCGCCGTCGGCGGAGGCGCAGAGCAGGACCCGCTCGATCCCCGGCTCCAGGGCGGCCAGGTCGACGTCGAGCGTGTCGGCGCCGGGCCGCTTGCCGACATGGCGAACGGCACCGGAGGCGTGCCGCGGCTGGTTGTAGAAGACGAAGTCGCCGTCGGAGCGCACCCGTCCGCCGCCGGCCAGCAGGAGGGCGGAGGCGTCCACGTCGGGCACGCCCGGTGCGGCGGACCAGCCGAGCACGGCTCTCACGGAGGACGCCCCGACCGGCAGATTGGCACCTTTGCTCATTGTCGTCACGCCGGACAGTCTGCCCGGTGGGCGTCTGCGCGGGCAGCCGAACGCGGTCGGCGGCGGCCCGGAGCGCCGTCCCCCGCGCCGGGCCGCCGCCGCGCGCTCAGCCGCGGAACTCCGGCGTGCGGACGGGCGAGGCCTCGGCCAGGGCGCGGGTGACCGCCTCGACGCCCGCGCGCAGCCCGTAGACGGGGGTGGCGGGCTGCTGGCGCCAGGAGTCGTCGATCCCGCCCGCGTCGACGGTGTCGAACCCGAGCTCGTCGATCAGGGCGCGGACGGTCTTCTTCGCCGCCTCGTCGTCACCGGCGACGGGCAGCGCCATGCGGTCCGGGTCGCCCGCCGGGCGGGGCCGGTCGAGGATGTCGGCGGCGTAGGTGCCGTTGAAGGCCTTCACCACCGGGTGCCCCAGCTGCCGTTCGGTCCAGCGGCTCTCGGTCAGGCCCTCGTCCTCGACGGCGGCGATGCGGCCGTCGCGCTCGCGCGGGTAGTAGTTGTTGGTGTCGATGACGGCGAAGCCCTCGGCGGCGCCGTCGAAGAGCCCCGCGGGCAGGTCGGGCACGTTCTTGAAGGGGACGGTGACCACGACGACCTCGGCGCCGCAGGCCGCCTCGGCGACCGTCACGGGGACGGCCCCGGTCTCCTCGGCGAGGCCGGTCAGCGTGTGCGGGCCGCGGGAGTTGGCGACGCGGACCTCGTGTCCGAGGGCGGTGAGCCGGCGCGTGAGGTTGCCGCCGATGTTGCCGGCGCCGATGATGCCGATCTTCATGAGCTCTCCAGTGCGTGCGGAGTGGATGTCGCGTCCCTCGCAACCTCCGGCCGCTCCGCCGCATTCCGCCGGACGCGGACTCGGGCGCACAGATCGCCCGTACGAGCGAAATCTCGCCATTTCCCGGACAAGGAGAACCTCTTGGCGGTGACCGACCGTCTTCCGGGGCAGCCGGGGACCGTACCGGCAGCACGTGATCAGGGGAAAGGTACCGACCGATGCTCCAGTTCCCGTCCAAGCGCACCACGTCCGTCGCACTCGCGGCCACCGCGGGTGCGGCCGCCCTCTCCTTCGCCCTCGTTTCCGGCACCTCGGCCACGGCCGCCGCGCCGCCGTCCGTCTCCGGCAGCCCGGAGGGGGCGTTCACCCGGATCGCCGACTTCTACGGCTCCTACATCGACGCGGTCTACGACGGCGACGGCCGGACCGCGGACCAGCTGCGCGCCTTCTACCTCTCCGAGCCCCTCCGGCGGGAGCTGGGGCAGTGGGAGGAGGCCAACCACGCCGACGGCGTGCTGCGCGCCCAGAACGTGCCGCTGAAGTGGAAGGTGACCTCCGTCGACAGCGGGATGGGCAAGACCAACGCCGCGGTCACCCTCACCTGGAGCGGCAGCACCACGACCACCGTCCACGTCCAGGCCGACCTGGCGACCAGGAAGATCACCGCGATCCGGGACTGACCCCGGGTACGCGGAGACGGGGCCCGCCGCCGGCGGGCCCCGTCCGATGCCTCAGGCGCCGCTGGCCCCGAGCATCTCCTCGCGCTCCACGATCTTCACGCGCTCGCGGCCCTGCGGCTCGCCCAGCGCCTTCTCGGCGGCGTCGAGCCGGTACCAGCCCTCCCAGGTGGTGTAGCGGACCTGCCGCTCGGCGAGGAAGGCCTCGACCGCCTCCGGCTCGGGGGCGGCGGGGGTGAGCAGGCGCCCCAGGGCGTGGTCTTCGAGGAGGTTGGCGACGGTCTCGTTGGCGTCGCCCTTGGTGTGGCCGATCAGGCCGATGGGCCCGCGCCGGATCCAGCCGGTGACGTACGTCGAGGCCATGTGCTCCCCGCCCTCGATGACGCGGCCGCCCTCGTCCGGCACCGTGCCGGACTCGACGTCCCAGGGGAGCTTGGGCAGCTCGTCGGAGAGGTAGCCGACGGCCCGGTAGACGGACTGGACGTCCCAGGTGGTGAACCGGCCGGTGCCCTTGACGTTCCCCGTGCCGTCCAGCTCGGTGCGCTCGGTGCGCAGGCCGACGACCTTGCCGTCCTCGCCGAGGATCTCGGCCGGGGACTCGAAGAAGTGCAGGAACAGCTTGTGCGGGCGCTCGCCGGTGTCCCGGATCGCCCAGTTCTCCAGGGTCTTGGCGACCATGTCCGCCTGCTTGTTGGAGCGGCGGGTGGCGATCGAACCCTCGTCGTAGTCGATGTCCTCGGGGTTGACGATGACCTCGATGTTGGGCGAGTGGTCGAGCTCGCGCAGCTCCATCGGGCTGAACTTCGCCTGCGCCGGGCCGCGGCGGCCGAAGACGTGGACCTCCAGGGCCTTGTTGGCCTTGAGTCCGTCGTAGACGTTCGGCGGGATCTCGGTGGGCAGGAGCTCGTCGGCGGTCTTGGCGAGGATGCGGGCGACGTCCAGGGCGACGTTGCCGACACCGAGGACGGCGACCTTCTCCGCCTCCAGCGGCCAGGTGCGCGGCACGTCCGGGTGGCCGTCGTACCAGGAGACGAAGTCGGCGGCGCCGTAGGAGCCGTCGAGCTCGATGCCGGGGATGCCGAGGGCGCGGTCGGCGGTGGCGCCGGTGGAGAAGATCACGGCGTCGTAGAAGGAGCGCAGCTCGTCCAGCGAGATGTCGCCGGGGTAGTCGACGTTGCCGAAGAGGCGGACCTGCGGCTTGTCGAGGACCTGGTGCAGGGCGGTGATGATGCCCTTGATGCGGGGGTGGTCGGGGGCGACCCCGTAGCGGATCAGGCCGAAGGGGGCGGGCATGCGCTCGAAGACGTCGATGGAGACGCCGGGGTCGGCGGCCGCCTCGGACTTCAGCAGCGCGTCGGCCGCGTAGATCCCGGCGGGGCCGGCACCGACGATTGCTACCCGCAGAGGGCGAGGCATGAATGGGTTCCCTTCGACCGACAATCTGACTGATCAAGGAAACCCTAAACTAAGGCCACCCTAACCCCGTACCCGCCTCCCGCTTATACCCCCATAAGACAATCTTATGGCAAGCCAAAGCCCCGCTTCTGGCGGATTCAGGCGGTGTACTCGGTGAGGTCGATGCCGTGGAGGGTGACGGGGGCTCCGCTGACGGGGTCGACGGCGTCGCCCTCCCGCTCCATGCCGAGCTTGCGGAGCACGTTGGCGGACTCCTCGTTGCCGACCCGGTTGACGGCGACGACCCGGTCGAGCCCGCGGTCCTGGAGGGCGAACTCCAGGACGGCCTGGGCCGCTTCGGAGGCGTAGCCCTGGCCCCAGAAGGGCCGGCCGAGGCGCCAGACGACCTGCACCTGGTGCCGCGTCTCGGGGAGCTCGTCGGCGGCGGACAGCCCGACGGCCCCGATCAGCTCTCCGGAGGCGAGGAGCTCGACGGCGAAGACGCCGAAGCCCTCGTCGTCCCACTCCTCCTCCCACAGCTCGATGGCCTCGGCGGTCCCGTCGATGTCGAGCACGGAACCATCGCCGATCCAGCGCATCACGTCCGGGTCCGAGGTGATCTCCGAGAGGGGTACGAGGTCGTCGTCGGTCCAGCGGCGCAGGAGCAGGCGGGGGGTGCGGATCTCGGTCATGCCCACATCCTGCCGAACCCGGCCCGGCCGGGGGTAATCGGGGCCGGGCGCCCGGCGCCGGGGGGCGTCAGGCGACGCTGATCTGGTCCAGCTTCGCGCGCAGGTAGGCGTGCGAGTCCACCGGCTCGTGCGCCACCCGGCCGACCGGGGCGGGCAGCGGCTCGACGCGGGTGTGGGCGTCGCACTCGTAGAAGTAGACCAGCGACACGAGCTCCTCCGCCGGGGCGTGCGCGGGCGGCGGCAGGACCCGGTGGCGGCCCGCGCGCCAGCGGTCGCCGGTCCAGCGGGCCAGCAGGTCGCCGATGTTGACGGTGAGCGCGGCCGGGTCCCAGGGGGCGTCCTGCCAGCCGTCGGCGTCGGTGTGGATCTGGAGGCCGCCCGCGCCCGGCTCGCGGTCCAGGACGGTGACCGTGCCGAAGTCCGTGTGCGGACCGATGCGGAACTGTCCGGGCAGGGGGTCCCCGACGGTCTCGGCACCCGGGTACCAGTTGAGGTTGAACCCCCAGGTGGGGTGGCCGGTGTGGCGGGTGAAGAGGTCCTCGGGCTGGGCCAGCGCCACCGCGAGCAGCTCCAGCAGCTCGTCGGAGAGGGCCCGCATGGCCGCCAGGTACGCGGTCACCGGCTCCCGCAGGCCCGGTACCTCGGCGGGCCAGGCGTTCGGCCGGAACCATTCGGCGTCCACCGAGGGCACGCCGGTCGGCTCGTCGGCCGCGAAGGACCAGGACTCCTTGAGGTCCGGCGGCGAGGGCGTCCCCTCGGCGTAGGCGTTCGCCTCGGCGCCCGGTCCGAGCCAGCCGTGTCCGCCGACACCGACCGCGTACGGCTGTTTGACCTCGGGCGGCAGCCGGAAGAAGGAGCGGGCCGCCTCCCGGATCCGGGCCGGCAGGGACGGGTCCACGCCGTGCCCGGTGACCAGCAGGAAGCCGGCCGCCTGGAGGGCCTCGTCCACCCGGCCCGCGATCCGGGCGCGGGTGGCGGCGGTGCCGGAGCGCCACGCTCCGAGATCGATGACGGGGACCTGCGAACGGGAACTGTCCATGGGGACCTGCCTTCCGGGAGGGGTGTCACGACGTCAGGGGGCGGGGTCGGGGCTCGGGGGGCGTTCGAGGCCGCTGCACGGCGGCGAGTAGTCCAGATAGGGCATGTACGAGGCCCACTGCGCGCGGGTGATCCGCGGGCCGGTGTGCGCGCAGGCCCCGGCGAGGGCCCGGTCGAGGCCGGTGTCGGCCAGCCGGAGGGTGGTGTCGTAGCCCCCGGAGGCGAGCACCGCGCCGTCGGGACTGAAGGCGACGGAGCCGACGGCGGTGACGTGCCCGGTCAGGGTGACGAGCGCGGCGGGGCGGGCGCCGCGGACCACGCCCCACAGCCGGACCGTGCGGTCGTCGCTCGCGCTGGCGAGGGAGCGGCCGTCGGGGCTGAAGGCCACCGCGCCGACGACGTCGGTGTGCCCGGTCAGGGTCGCGAGCGGCGCGGGCCGGTGCGGATCGGCCAGGTCCCACAGCCGGACGGGGGTACGGCCGCCGGAGGCGGTGGCCAGGGTGCGGCCGTCGGGGGCGAAGGCGACGGAGAAGGCGGCGGGGTCGTGGCCCCCCAGCACCGCGAGCGGGGCGGGGCGGGCGCGGTCGCTCACGTCGGTCAGCCGGACGGTTGCGTCCTCCCCGCCGGTGGCGAGGACCCGCCCGTCGGGACTGAAGGCCACCGCGCGGACGGTGTCCCGGTGCCCGGTGACCACGCCGGCCTCGGCGACCCGGGGGGCGGGGGCCTCGGGGGCGGCCCGGGGTCCGCCGGCGCCGGAGGCCCCCGCGGTGGCGGTGGCGCCGTCGGGCGCGCCGGGCCCGACGGCGGGGGTCCCGGCGGCGGCCGAGGCCGGACCCGCGGGGCCGGTGGGCGCCGTGGGGCCGGCCGGGGCCGTGAGGCCGGTGGGTGCCGTGGGGCCCGACGGGGCCCTGGGGCCGGTGGGCGCCCCGGGACCGCCGAGTCGCGTGGGCGCGCTGGTTCCACCGGCAGCCGAGGCGCCGGAAGGCCCGTCGGCGGCCCAGGCACCGGAAGGGCCGCCGGTGGCGGAGGTGCCGGAGGCCCCGTCGGCGGCCCAGGCGCCGGAGGGCCTGTCGGCGGCCGAGGCGCCGGAGGGCCTGTCGGCGGCCCAGGCGTCGGAAGGCCCCGGGGTGGCGGGGGCGGGGCTGATGTCCCACAGGTGGACGCCGCCGGCCGACCCGGCGGTGGCGAGGGTGCGGCCGTCGGGGCTGAAGGCGAGGGCGCGGACGTCCGCCTCCCGCGCGGGCAGCTCGGCCGCGAGGGCCGCGCGGGCCGGGTCGGAGACGTCCCAGAGCCGGACCCCGCCGTCGGCGGCGGCGGTGGCCAGGGTGCGGCCGTCCGGCCGGTAGGCGAGGGCGCGCAGGGGGGCGCCGTGCCCGGTGAGGGTGGCCACCGGGGTGGGACGCCCGGTCCCCCCGGTCCGCCACAGCCGGGCGGTGCGGTCCCCGCTCGCGGTGGCGAGCTGGCGGCCGTCGGGGCGGTAGGCGACCGCGACGACCTCCTTGTCGTGCGCGGAGAACGAGGTCATCAGGGCGGACAGGAGGCCGTCGCGGGTCCGGGCGGTGGGCGACAGGCGGTAGGCCGTCAGGCCCAGCTGGACGGCCAGGCCGGGCTCGGCGGCGGCCACGGCGGCCGAGGTCTCGGCGAGGTTCACGGCGACCGCGTCGTTGCGCTGCCGGGTGACCTCGTCCTCGGCGCGCACCGCGCTGCCGGTGGCGACGGCGGCCACCACGACGAGGGCGGCGAGCGCGCCGACCAGCAGCCGCAGCCGGCGGGTGCGGCGGCGGGCGGAGTCCCCGGCGGCCGCCTCGGCGGCGGTGCAGGCGGCCAGGAACCGGGCTTCCCCGGCGGTGAGGACGGCGCCGTCGCCGCCCGCGGTGAGCTCGCGGGCCAGGGCGAGCGGGGCACCGCGCAGCAGGGCTCCGGGGTCGCGCCCCACCGCCTCCCAGGCGCGGGCGGCCTCGGCGAGCTGCCGGTGGCGGCGCAGCCGTTCGCGGTCGTCGCCGAGCCACCCGCGCAGCCGGGGCCAGGCCCGGATGAGCGCCTCGTGGGTGAGCTCGACGGCCCCGTGGTCGAGGGTGAGCAGGCGGAGGGCGGCCGCGCGGGCGAGGACGGTGCGGGTGTCGGCGTCCTGGCCGAGTTCCGCGCGGGCGACCGGCCGTTTGGTGTCCTCGGTGCCCTCACCGAGGGCGATGAGGTGGACGAACACCTGCCGGGCGAGGCGCTGCTGGGCCACGGAGAGGGAGTCGTACAGGGCTTCGGCGGACTGGGCGAGGGCGCCCTCGAAGCCGCCGGCGGCGTGGAACCCGTCCAGGGTGAGGGCGGCGCCCCGGCGCCGGCGCCAGGTCTCCAGCAGGGAGTGTGAGAGCAGGGGCAGGACGCCGACCTGGCCGTGCGCGTGGGCGACGAGCGTGGCCTGGAGGCCGCCCTCGACGGTGAGCCCGGCCCGGCGGGCGGGTTCCACGACGGCCCGGCGCAGTTCGGCGGCGCTCATCGGGCCGACGACGACCTGGGCCTCGCGGAGCACGTCGACGAGTTCGGGGTGGCGGGTGCAGTGGGCGTAGAAGTCGGCTCGGACGCCGAGGACCACCCGGAGGCCGGAGCCGGGGCGCCGGGCGGCACCGACGAGCCCGGTGACGAAGCGGGAGCGTTCGGCGGGGTCGGCGCAGACGGTGAAGACCTCCTCGAACTGGTCGACGACCAGCACCCGTTCGCCCGCCGCCACGGCCCCCGCGCCGCCGTCCTCGGCGAGGGCTGCCCGGGCCCGGTCCAGGGGGTGCGGGCCGGGGGTGAGGACGGTGACCGAGGGGGCGGGGGCGTCGGCGTGCAGCCGGGGCAGCAGTCCGGCGTGCAGGAGGGAGGACTTGCCGGCCCCGGAGGCGCCGACGAGGGCGACCACCCGGTGCCGGGTCAGGGCGGTGAAGAGGTCCTCGACGAGCCGTTCGCGGCCGAAGAAGAGGCCGGCGTCCTCGGTGCGGAAGGGCGCGAGACCGACGTACGGGAGCCCCTGCGCGGCCCCCGCCCCGGTCGGGGCGGCCTCCGGCGGGCCGGATCCGGCGGCGGCCAGTTCCGCCGCCGCGGCGTGCCAGCGGCGTTCCCACTCCCCCGGGTCCCCGCCGCAGGCGCGGACGTAGGAGAGGGTCACGTCCAGGCTGGGCAGCCGCCGCCCGGCGGCGGCGCCGGAGAGGGTCGCGACGGAGTAGTGGGCGCGGGCGGACATGTCGCGGTACGGGGGTGATCCGGCCTCGTGGCGCAGCCGGCGCAGGGCGGTGGCGAATTCCCGCAGGGGCCCGTCCTCCCCTTCCAGCGGACGTTCCTTGCGTGCCATGCGCCGCCCCTTCCCCCGGGCCCGTTTTCGACCTGCCGGGGTGGATTGTTCAGCAATTGTTTGTTCAGTTCCAGGGCGCCGACGCCGAACAACGTCCGGCGGTTACACCTGTGTCCGGACAGCGGGCCGCGGGCGGCAGGCAGCGGCGCACACACTCTCGAAGGGGGTCCGGACGGATGAGGCGCGTACGAACGGTCCCGGCCGCGGCCGCCGTGGCGGCGGCGCTGACCCTGGCAACGGCCGGCTGCGGTGCGGCCGGCACGCCGGAGGGGCAGCTCCCCGGAGCCTCGGCGGGGCAGCGCGCCGGGGCTTCGGGGGCGGAGCCGACCGCCGGCCAGTCCCGCGTCCTGGCCCGGGCCGAGCAGATCCTGATCAGCCGCTGCATGTCCGCGCGGGGCTTCGCGTACGCCGTGACGGAGCCCGTCCGGGAGGAGGGGGCCGCGCGCTCCTTCCCGTACGGGCTGGACGACGTGGCCTGGGCCCGCGCCCACGGCTACGGCGGCCGGGCGGAGCGGGCCGCGGCCGAGGCCCGGGCGGCCGATCCCAACCAGCGCTACTTCCACCGGCTGCCGGCCCGCGAGCGCGCGGCCGCCCGCAGCGCGCTGATGGGCGCCTCCCCGACGGGCCTGTCGGCCACCGCCCCGACCGGCATGACGCTGACCGCCAGCACCGACGGGTGCATCGCCCGGGCGCAGCGCACCCTCTACGGCGATCTGGCCTCCTGGTTCCGCGCCAAGGTCGTCACGATGAACCTGCGCCCCGTCCAGGAGGAGCGGGTGCGCGGCGACGCCCGCTACGCGGAGGCGGTCGGCCGGTGGGCGGCCTGCATGAAGGAGGCGGGCCGGCCGTACGCCTCCCCCGCCGAGTCCCGCCAGGCGGCGGCCTCCCTCGGCGAGGGACTGCCGCCCGAGCGGGCCGACGCAGCCGAGACGGCCCTCGCGGTCACCGAAGCGACCTGCGCGACCAGCACCCCGCTGGGCCGGGTCTCCCGAGCTCTGGACCGGGACTACGGGGAGGAGGTCCGCGCGCGCCACCGCGAGGACATCACCCTCGCCCACCGGCTCCAGAACGCCGCGCTCCCGCTCGCGGAGCGCGTCGTGTCCCAGTACGACCGACCGACACCTTCCGGAGGTTCCCGTGGTTAAGTTCCGCACGACGATGCTGGCCTGCGCGCTCGCGCTGCCCCTGCTGGCCTTCCCCGGCGCCCTGACCGCCACCGCCGCCCCGGCGGACCCGGCCGGCGTGGCCGCCGACGGCAACTACTGGGTCTGGGCGGACACCAACCGGGGCGGTCCGGCCTGCGGCTGGAGCGGCAACGACGCCGACTGGCGCACCTGTGGCGCCGGCAACGACTACAACATGAACGACCGGGCCTCCTCCTGGTGGAACAACGGCTACTCGGGCGCGCTGGGCGACGTCCGGGTCTACGAGGACATCAACTACGGCGGGGCCTCCACCTGTGCCCCGAACGGCTCCGCGGGGAACATCCCGTGGGAGTGGAACGACCGCATCTCCTCCCACAAGTGGGTCACGAACTGCGGCTTCTGACCCGTGACCGCCAGGCCCGGCCCGCCCCCCCCCCCCCCGCGGGGGGGGGGGGGCGCCGCGGGGGGGGGGGCGCCCCCCCCGCGGGGGGCGGTGGGG
>NZ_JBBDHD010000125.1:0-19291 GCF_044129415.1 Streptomyces racemochromogenes | reverse complement strand
CCGGGACCACCCCCGTGGGGGGGGGGCCCCCGACGCCGCTGCGGGGGGGCCCCCAGGTACCGGCACGCCCGCGCCCCCCCGGCCCCCCGGGCGGGGGGGGGGGCGGGCCCCCTTCGCCCTCACCGCTCGCGCGGAGGCGTCAGTTGTGGCCGAAGCGCTTCGACTTGCTCTTGTGGGCCATGTCCAGCGGACTGGGCGACTGCGAGGGGCGGTCGCCGGAGGTCTCCGTCGAGCCCTTGGGCATGTCCTGCCCGCCCGAGCGTGCCTGCTGCTTCGCCGGCTGCTTCTGGTTCTTGTTCTTGGCCATGGAATGCCTCCGTGGGGGGTGTAGGGGCCAGGGCCGCCTTCACCCTCACACACCGCAACAAAGCGCGCATTTTGGATCATTGCCGTGCGTAGCGGTGTCCGCCGCCGGGTCTTCCGCGAGATACGCCACGCCGGTGATCCAGTTCCGGCCGTCAACGTCCTTGCGGTCGGGCAGACTCGGGGAAAACCTGTCGAGGACCCCCACGGAAGAGGGTGGAACGCGTGGACCGCTGCGTCGTCCTGGTGGATGCCGGATACCTGCTGGGCGCGGCCGCGAGCCTCCTCGCTGGAGAACCCTCGCGCTCCCGCATCACCGTCGACCACTCGGCCCTCATCCAGGGCCTGCGCGAGCGCGCCGAGGCCGACACCCAGCAGCCCCTGCTGCGGATCTACTGGTTCGACGGCGCCCCCGACCGGGTGCCCCAGCCCGAGCACCGCCGGCTGCGCGTCATGCCCCGCGTGACCGTCCGCCTGGGCGCCCTGACCCGCAGCGACGGCCGCTGGGCCCAGAAGGGCGTCGACGCCGCCATGCACGCCGAGCTCACCGAACTCGCCCGCAACCGGGCCTGCTCCGACGTGGTCCTCGTCACCGGCGACGGCGACCTGCTGCCCGGCCTGATGTCCGCCAAGGAACACGGGGTCGCCGTCCACCTGTGGGCCGTCCAGGCCGCCGACGGGGACTACAACCAGTCCGAGGACCTCGTCGCCGAGGCCGACGAACGCCGCGTCCTCGACCGGACCTGGATCACCCGCGCCGTCCGCGCCCGCGACCTCGCCGGACTCTGCGCCCCGCCGCCCGCGCCGCGCCCCGAGATCGCCGCCATCCTCTCGGCCCCGCTGCCCGAGGCCGCCCTCGCCGAGGCCGCCCGCAACGGCACCCCGGCCGCCCCCGAACCCCCCTCCAACGGAGCGGCCGTACCCGCCCCCGCCACCGAAGGCCCCAAGCCCTCCGTCCCCACCCCCAAGGACCTCGCCGCCCTGCGCGCCCCCGGCCCGGGCCCCGCCGCCGCGGCCCACGGCCACAACGCCCCCACCCCGGCGGGCAGCGCCCTGCGCTGGTCCTCCGACAAGGGCTGGATCGACCGCCCGGGTCCCCTCGGCGAACCCGCCGAGACCGCCTCCCTGCCCACCCTCGCCCAGCTCACCAGCGCCGAACAGCGCTGGGCCGACCGCGAGGAGGACATCACCACCGTCGGCGGCGACCCCTTCGAGGTCGGCCAGGTCTTCGCCCGCCGCTGGATGGAACGCCTCCCGGACAACGCCCACCTGCAGAAGCTCGCCACCATGTACCCCCGCGTCCCGCACCGGATCGACGGCGAGCTGCTGCGCTACGCCGCCCGCTTCGGACTCCTCGCGCACAAGGACGACCAGATCGACGAGCACGACCGCTACGCCATCCGCGCCGGGTTCTGGAGGGAGATCGACGTACGCGCCGCGGCCGAGCACGTGGGCGGAGCGGCAGCCTCCGCATCCGCGGCCCCGATGACCCCGGCGGCCGAGTAGGGGCGGAAGCCGCGTAGGCTGCTCCCTCGTGAGTACGGGCACAGCACAGGCAGGGCACACCACGGCCGAGGCCGCAGGGGCGGCTTCCGCGGTGGTCTGCGCGGTGCGTGACCTCGTCAAGACCTATCCCGCGGTACGCGGCCGGCGCGGCGCGCCCGCCCTGCCCGAGACCCGCGCCACCGACGGCATCTCCCTCGACGTCCGGCGCGGCGAGATCTTCGGACTCCTCGGCCCCAACGGCGCCGGCAAGTCCACCCTGGTCCGCCAGCTGACCGGTCTGCTGCGCCCCGACGCGGGCTCCGTGACCCTGCTCGGCCACGACCTCGTACGCCACCCCGAGCGGGCCTCGCGCCTCCTGGCCTACCTCGGCCAGGAGTCCACCGCCCTCGACGAGCTCACCGTCGCCCTCGCCGCCGAGACCACCGGCCGGCTGCGCGGACTCCACGCCCGGGCCGCACGGACCGCCCGCGACGAGGTGCTGGAGGAACTCGGGCTCACCGCGATCGCCGGCCGCCCCCTCAAGAAGCTCTCCGGCGGCCAGCGGCGGCTCGCCTGCTTCGCCGCGGCGCTCGTGGGGGAGCGGCCCGTGCTCGTCCTCGACGAGCCCACCACCGGGATGGACCCCGTCGCCCGGCGCGCCGTCTGGGCGGCCGTGGACCGGCGCCGCGACCGGCACGGCGCCACGGTGCTGCTCGTCACCCACAACGTCATCGAGGCGGAGACCGTCCTCGACCGGGTCGCCGTCATCGACCAGGGCAGGGTCATCGCCTGCGACACCCCGGCCGGGCTCAAGGCGAGGGTCTCCGACGAGGTCCGCCTGGAGCTGGTCTGGCGCACCGCCCCGCCGCTGGAGGCCCCCGAGGTCGCCGCGCTGGCGCCGCTCGCCGCCGAGTCCGGGCGCCGCTGGGTGCTGCGGCTGGGCCAGGACGAGGCCCGCGCCGCCGTCGCCGCCGTCACCGGCGGACCGGCCTTCGCCGCCCTCGACGATTTCACGTTGGCCACGCCGAGCCTGGAGGACGTCTACCTCGCGCTGGGCGGCCGGATGAAGGGTCTGGTCAAGTCGTGACCACCGCTGCCGCCCCCGCCGCCGTCCTGGCCCCCCGGGCCCGGCTGTTCCCCGCCCTCGCCGCCGTCTACCGGGCCCAGCTGTCCCGGGCCCGGGTGGCCCGCATACCGCTGCTCTTCGTGGCGACCTTCCAGTCCGTCGGGATCATGATCCTGATGCGGGGCGTGGTCGACGGCGGCTCCGAGGCCCGGGCGGTCGTGGCCGGCTCCTCGGTGCTGGTCGTCGCCTTCGTCGCGCTCAACCTCCTGGCCCAGTACTTCGGCCAGCTCCGGGCCGGCGGCGGGCTCGACCACTACGCCACCCTCCCGGTGCCGCCCGCCTCCGTGGTGCTGGGCGCGGCCGCCGCGTACGCCTCCTTCACCCTGCCGGGCACGCTGGTGACGGCCGTGTTCGGGTGCGTGCTGTTCGGGCTGCCGATGGGCGGGCTGTGGATCCTGGCCGCGGTGGTGCCGCTGGCCGGGGCCGCGCTGGCCGGGCTCGGCGCGGCGCTGGGCCTCCTGGCGCCCCGGCAGGAGCTCGCCACGCTGGCCGGGCAGCTGGGCATGTCGGCGGCGCTGCTGCTGGGGGTGCTGCCGGCGGAACGGATGCCGGAGCCGATCGCGTGGGCGCGGGACCTGCTGCCCTCCACGTACGGGGTGGAGGCGTTCGCGCGGACCTTCGCCCCGCACCCGGACTGGGCGGCGGTCGTCGCCGACCTCGGCGTGTGCGCGGCGGTGGGTGTCCTCTCCCTGGCCGTCGCCACGTGGGCGTACCGGCGGGCGGCGGTCCGCTGACGCGGCCGCCGGCACCACCTGGCACGATGTGGGGGTGACCGACGCCGTGACCCCGCCGCTGCCGCCGCCTCCGCCGTCCGACGGCCTCCCCGACCAGGAGCCCGCCGTCACCCCGGCGGACATCCGCGACGGGGCCGCCGTCGCCCTGCTGGTGGGCGTGTCCGGGGCGCTCCTCGCGCTGCTGTGGGTGTGGCTGGCGCCGCGCGTCCAGTACGTGGCCAACGGCCCGGCCGTCTTCCTGAAGAACACCGAGGGCGAGTCGCGGATCGGCGCCGACGGAACCTTCTTCCTGCTGTCGCTGGGGCTGGGGGCGCTGAGCGCGCTCGCCGTCTTCCTGTGGCGGCGGCGCGGGGGCGTCGCGCTGGTGGTCGGCCTCACGGTCGGGGCGTGCTTCGCCGCGCTGCTGGGCTGGCGGATGGGGCTGTGGCTCGGACCCGGCTCCGACATCGCCGCCGCGGCGGCCAAGGCGGGCCAGGGGGTGCCGTTCGACGCGCCGATGCAGTTGCTGGCGTACGGGGTGCTGCTGGGGTGGCCGATGGCCGCCGCCTTCGTGCACCTGTGCCTGACGGCGGCCTTCGGGCCCCGGGACCCGGCCCCGGACGCTCCGCCGGAGGGCACCTACCCCCCGCCGCACGTCCACGCGGACGCGCGGCCGCCGCAGGGCTGACGCCGGCCGCGGGGCCGCTGCGCGGGGCCGTCTCCCCGCCCCGCCCTTTCTCCGTTCCCCGTGGCTCCGCCCCGGACCCCGTAAGCGCGCTCCGCGCCCGTGCGCTCGAACGCCGCGCGGGCCGGAGTTTCGCTGCGCGGAATCCAGCCGTCGGCGTCCAGCGCGGGCTTGCGGACGCAGGGGTCGGCGTGCCGCGCCGTATGCAGCCTCGCCGGCGTTTGAGGCGCGGGGTCCGGGGCGGAGCCCCGGGGGCCCCGCGCGGCGGGAGGCGTTACGGGCGGGCGATCGGGGCGAGGACCGCCCCGGTGAGGGTCGCCAGCGCGGCGGGGGCCAGTTCGACCTCCAGGCCGCGGCGGCCCGCCGAGACGCAGATCGTGGGGTGGCCGGAGGCCGAGGCGTCGAGCACCGTCGGCAGACGGCGGCGCTGGCCCAGCGGCGAGATGCCGCCCCGCACGTACCCCGTCGTCCGCTCCGCCAGCGCCGGGTCCGCCATCGCCGCCCGCTTGCCGCCCACCGCAGCGGCGAGGGCCTTCAGGTCCAGGGAGCCCGAGACCGGGACCACCGCCACCGTGAGGGCGCCGTCCACCTCCGCGACCAGGGTCTTGAACACCTGCTCCGGGGAGACCCCGAGGGCCTCGGCCGCCTCCTCCCCGTAGGAGGGGTGCGCCGGGTCGTGCTCGTAGGCGTGGGTGGTGAACGCGACACCGGACGCGGTCAGGGAGGTGATGGCGGGCGTGCCCGCCGCCTGCTGCTTCTTCTTGGCCATGGCCGGCCTCAGTTCGGGCTCGTCGGGGCTCGGGTCAGTTCCACCGCCGGGAGGGACGGCAGGTGGCGGATCACCGCCGTCTCGGTGCGCAGCAGCTTCAGCTCCTCCGCCAGCCGCGTCGCGGTGTCCGGCGCCTGGAGCAGCCGCTGCTTCGACGGGATGTCCAGCACGGCCGCGGCCGCCACCAGGTACGACACCACCGACGGCTCGTCCGGCAGGTCCGGCGCCGACGCCAGGGACCGCTCCCGCGCCCCGGCCAGCCGCTTCTGGTAGCTGCGGAAGGCCCGCAGGACGCCCTCGGACAGGGCGCCCGCCCCGTCCCCGGCGTCCTCGGGGAGCTCCTCCAGCTCGGCGACGAGGAAGGGGCCCGAGGCGTCCACCGACAGCAGCCGCACCCGGGTCGTACCGGTGGCGAGGACCTCGAAGCTGCCGTCCTCCCGCTCGCGGATCGTCGCCGCGTCCGCGATGCAGCCCACCCGGTGGAACGCCTGGATCGGGTCCGCGCCGAACCCCGCCGCCGGGCCCTTCTCGGGCACGGACGTCGGGTCGGGCAGCCCGGGCGCGGTCGGCGCCACCTCGCGGCCGTCGCGGATCGCGACGACGGCGAACCGGCGCGGCTCGTCCTCACCGAGCTTCAGCAGCTCGCGCATCATGGCGCGATACCGCTCCTCGAAGACGTTCAGCGGCAGCACGAGGCCGGGGAACAGCACCGAGTTCAGGGGGAAGAGGGGCAGGCGAACGGTGGTCACGACCCACAGGGTAGTGGCCGCGGCGGCCGGGCCGTCACCCCCGCCGCAGCAGGCGGGACGCGCCCGCGGCCACCGTCGTGGCCAGGATCCACCCCAGCAGGACCAGCGCCGCCGACCCCCACTGCCAGACGCCCTCCGTCTTCCACTGCCCCTCCTGGCCGAGGTCGATCACCGGCAGGAGGAGGTCGAGCGCGTACAGGGGGGCGTTCCAGACGGGGTGCTCGTCCGCCTTGAGCGGCTCCGGGCGGTGCCGCAGGAACAGCAGGGTGCCCGCCGCCCACAGCACCGCCATCCACAGCGCGGCCCGCCCCGGCCGGTACCCGTAGAGCACCGTCCAGTCCTGGAGGTACCCCCAGGCCCGCCCGGCCGGGGACAGCGTGGCCCGCCGGCGCCGCTCCTTGGCCAGCAGCACCTCGCGGGCGTCCGCGTCCTCCCCGCGGGCCCGCAGGACGGCGGCGAGCCGCTCGTACGGCTCCGGAGAGTAGTCGGGGCTGGCCGCCCCCACCCATTCCAGCCGGCGCTCCAGCGGGAAGTGCCCCCGCGGTGCGAGGGTCTCGTAGGAGAAGCCCTCCATGGACAGCCGGCCCGGGCCCGGCCAGCTCGTGGAGCGGTCCACCAGCCGCACCACCTTCGCCCCGGACAGCACCACCCGGCCCTGCTCCGGGGCGTCCCCGACGAACCGCAGCTCGGGGGTCTGGATCCGCCGCAGCGAGAGCTCCTGGTCCGGCTGGAGCTCGAAGCGGGCGGAGTAGAAGTCGACGGAGTCCCCGAACCGGCCGTCGTCCAGGCGCAGCCCGCCCCGGCACTCGAACGGCCGCGTCGGCACGCCCCGGGTCGGGGTCCGGCTCCAGTCGTACGGGCGCCCCGGGTCCCCGGACGCCGACCCCAGGGCGGCGGAGGTCAGGTAGAGGGTGCGCTCGACGGTGAGGGTCGGCGCGTTCAGGGCCCGCCTGCCGTACGGGTTGCGCAGCCGGGCCCCGCGCAGGCTCATCGAGGCGCCGACCCGGGCCCCGCGCAGGCTGACCTCGCCGTTCGTCTCCACCAGCTCGGCCTGGAAGTCCTGGGCCACCACCAGCCCGTCCGCGGCGATGGCCCGCCCGCGTCCGTCGCGCTGCACGACGGAGCTGCTGATCAGCAGGTCGGTGCCGATCTGTGCGTCGGTCAGCCGGATCCCGCGCGCCACCCGGCAGCGCGCCAGGTGCAGGTCGCCTTCGGTGTGCAGGCGCGCCCCCTCCAGCCGGGGAACCGCGCAGTTGTCGAGCCGCAGGGTGCCGAAGCGCGTCTCCGAGAGCTGGATCTCGCCGTCGAAGCGGCAGGAGCGGATCTCCACGTACGGGGCGACCGTGCCGCCGGAGAGGTCGAGGCGGCCGGTGATCTGCGCGCCCCGCAGCTTCAGACAGCCGACCCGGCCGGGCAGCGGCGGCGGCCCGGCGAGCAGCAGGAGGGCCACCACTTCCGCCCGTACCCGCCGCTCGGGCCCCCACGGCCGGTCCCCGTGCGGGTCGTCCCGTTCGGCGGAACGGTCGCCCAGGTCGCAGACGGTGCCCGCGCGGAAGGCCTCCCACATGAGCCCCTCGGGCCCGGTCAGGTCGTCCGGACGCCCGTCCGCGTGCACCCGTGCGTGCGCTTCTGCCATGGCAGCCCCCCGCCGTCATCTCCGTGTACGGGAACGCTAGAGGCAGGCCGTGACGTCCGGGGCGTGTATCAGCCAGTGATACGGGCGGACGGTGGTGGGAGCCGGTCTGAGAGAATTGGGGGGTGATCTCTCGTATCGACCTGCGCGGTGACGCCCTCCCCGAGGGTGGCGCCCTGCGCGATCTGCTGCCCCGTGCCGAGTTCGACGTGGAAGCCGCCCTGGAGAAGGTGCGGCCCATCTGCGAGGACGTCCATCATCGTGGCACGGCGGCGCTGATCGAGTACGCGCGGAAGTTCGACGGGGTCGAGCTCACGCAGGTCCGGGTGCCCGCGGAGGCCCTCACGGCCGCCCTGGAGCAGCTGGACCCGGCCGTCCGCGCCGCCCTGGAGGAGTCCATCCGGCGGGCCCGGATCGTCCACCGCAACCAGCGCCGCGCCGAGCACACCACCCAGGTGGTCCCCGGCGGCACCGTGACCGAGAAGTGGGTTCCGGTCGAGCGCGTCGGCCTGTACGCGCCCGGCGGCCGGTCCGTGTACCCCTCGTCCGTGGTCATGAACGTCGTCCCCGCCCAGGAGGCAGGCGTCGAGTCCGTCGCGCTGGCCTCACCGCCGCAGAAGGAGTTCGGCGGGCTGCCGCACCCGACCATCCTGGCCGCGTGCGCGCTGCTCGGCGTGGACGAGGTGTACGCGGCCGGCGGCGCCCAGGCCGTCGCGATGTTCGCGTACGGCACCGACGAGTGCGCCCCCGCCAACATGGTCACCGGCCCCGGCAACATCTGGGTCGCCGCCGCCAAGCGCTACTTCACCGGGAAGATCGGCATCGACACCGAGGCCGGCCCGACCGAGATCGCCGTCCTCGCCGACTCCACGGCCGACCCGGTGCACGTCGCCGCCGACCTGATCAGCCAGGCCGAGCACGACCCGCTGGCCGCCGCCGTGCTCGTCACGGACTCTGCCGAGCTCGCGGACGCCGTGCAGAAGGAGCTGGAGCCCCAGGTCGCCGCGACCAAGCACGTCGAGGACCGGATCAAGCCCGCCCTCGCCGGCAAGCAGTCGGCGATCGTCCTGGTCGACGACCTGGAGGCGGGCCTGAAGGTCGTCGACGCGTACGGCGCCGAGCACCTGGAGATCCAGACCGCCGACGCCGCCGCCTGGGCCGCCCGCGTCCGCAACGCCGGTGCGGTCTTCGTCGGCCCCTGGGCGCCGGTCTCCCTCGGCGACTACTGCGCCGGGTCCAACCACGTCCTGCCCACCGGCGGCTGCGCCTGCCACTCCTCGGGCCTGTCGGTGCAGTCCTTCCTGCGCGGCATCCACATCGTCGACTACACCCGCGACGCCCTCGCGGACGTGGCCCACCACGTGGTGACCCTCGCCGAGGCCGAGGACCTGCCCGCGCACGGCGCGGCCATCAAGGCCCGTTTTGCCGGAGGCGAACAGGACCGGCCCAGCGGATGGAAGGTCCCCGGCCAGTGAGCACCATCGGCATCGACGACCTCCCCATCCGCGACGAGCTCCGCGGCAAGACCCCCTACGGCGCCCCCCAGCTGGACGTCCCCGTCCAGCTGAACACCAACGAGAACCCCTACGAGCTCCCCGAGCCGCTGGTCCGGCGCATCGCCGAGCGCGTCGCCGACGCCGCCCGCACCCTCAACCGCTACCCCGACCGGGACGCGGTCGAGCTGCGCACGGAGCTCGCGAAGTACCTCACCCGCACCGGCAAGCACCCGGTCGCCCTGGAGAACGTCTGGGCCGCCAACGGCTCCAACGAGGTCCTCCAGCAGCTCCTCCAGACCTTCGGCGGCCCGGGGCGCACGGCGATCGGCTTCGAGCCCTCGTACTCGATGCACGCCCTGATCGCCCGGGGCACCGGCACCGGCTGGATCTCCGGCCCCCGCCGGGAGGACTTCACCATCGACGTGGAGGCCGCCGAGCGGGCCATCGCCGAACACGCCCCCGACGTCGTCTTCATCACCTCGCCCAACAACCCCACCGGCACCGCGGTCGAGGCGGAGACGGTCCTCGCCCTCTACGAGGCCGCCCAGGCGGCCAAGCCGTCCCTGGTGGTCGTCGACGAGGCGTACGTGGAGTTCAGCCACCGCGACTCGCTCCTCCCGCTGATCGAGGGCCGCCCCCACCTGGTGGTCTCCCGGACCATGTCGAAGGCCTTCGGCGCCGCCGGCCTGCGCCTGGGCTACCTCGCCGCGCACCCCGCCGTGGTCGACGCCGTCCAGCTGGTGCGCCTGCCGTACCACCTGTCCGCCGTCACCCAGGCGACCGCGCTGGCCGCCCTGGAGCACACCGACACCCTGCTCGGCTACGTCGAGCAGCTCAAGGCCGAGCGGGACCGCCTCGTCACCGAGCTGCGAGCCCTCGGCTACGAGGTCACCGAGTCCGACGCGAACTTCATCCAGTTCGGGAAGTTCGAGGACTCCCACACCGCCTGGCAGAAGATCCTCGACCAGGGTGTCCTGGTCCGGGACAACGGCGTACCGGGCCGGCTGCGGGTCACCGCGGGCACCCCGGCCGAGAACGACGCGTTCCTGGAAGCGGTTCGCGCACTCAAGAAGGAGCAGCAGGCATGAGCCGCATCGGACGGGTCGAGCGCACCACGAAGGAGACCTCGGTTCTGGTCGAGATAAACCTCGACGGCACCGGACGGGTCGACGTCTCGACGGGCGTCGGCTTCTACGACCACATGCTCGACCAGCTCGGCCGCCACGGCCTCTTCGACCTCACGGTCAAGACGGACGGCGACCTGCACATCGACAGCCACCACACGATCGAGGACACCGCCCTCGCGCTGGGCGCCGCCTTCAAGCAGGCCCTTGGCGACAAGGTCGGCATCTACCGCTTCGGCAACTGCACCGTCCCCCTGGACGAGTCCCTCGCCCAGGTCACCGTCGACCTCTCCGGCCGCCCCTACCTCGTGCACACCGAGCCCGAGAACATGGCGCCGATGATCGGCGAGTACGACACGACGATGACCCGGCACATCCTGGAGTCCTTCGTCGCGCAGGCCCAGATCGCCCTGCACGTCCACGTCCCGTACGGCCGCAACGCCCACCACATCGTGGAGTGCCAGTTCAAGGCGCTGGCCCGCGCCCTGCGCTACGCGTCCGAGTTCGACCCGCGCGCGGCCGGCATCCTGCCCTCCACGAAGGGCGCCCTCTAGACGTGAACGGGCTCAACACCGTCCTGATCGTCCTCGGCCTGTTCCTGGCCGGGGGCGTCTACTCCTTCCAGAAGCAGAAGATGCCCAAGTCGGTGATCGTTCTGCTCGCCCTCGGCTCCGGCATGTGCCTGGCCGCGGGGATCCTGCGAATCCAAGGACTCTGGGCATGACCGCAACGAAGAACGTCGTGGTCTTCGACTACGGCTTCGGCAACGTCCGCTCCGCCGAGCGCGCCCTCGCGCGCGTCGGCGCGGACGTCGAGATCACCCGCGACTACGACAAGGCCATGGACGCCGACGGCCTCCTGGTGCCCGGCGTGGGCGCGTACTCCGCCTGCATGCAGGGCCTCAAGGACGCCCGCGGCGACTGGATCATCGGCCGCCGGCTCTCCGGGGGCCGCCCCGTCATGGGCATCTGCGTCGGCATGCAGATCCTCTTCGAGCGCGGCATCGAGCACGGCGTGGAGACCGAGGGCCTGGACGAGTGGCCCGGCACGGTCGGCCCGCTGAAGGCCCCCGTCGTCCCCCACATGGGCTGGAACACCGTCGAGGCACCCGCCGACAGCCAGGCCTTCGCCGGCCTGGACGCTGACGCCCGCTTCTACTTCGTCCACTCCTACGCGGCCCACGACTGGACCCTGGAGGTCACCAACCCCAGGATCAGGGGCCCCAGGGTCACCTGGGCCACGCACGGCGAGCGCTTCGTCGCGGCGGTGGAGAACGGGGCCCTGTGGGCCACCCAGTTCCACCCCGAGAAGTCCGGCGACGCCGGCGCCCAGCTCCTCACCAACTGGATCGAGACCCTGTGATGACCGCACCCACGCTCGAACTCCTCCCCGCGGTCGACGTCCGCGACGGCCAGGCCGTACGCCTCGTGCACGGCGTCTCCGGCAGCGAGACCTCCTACGGCTCCCCGCTGGAGGCGGCCCTCGCCTGGCAGGCCTCCGGCGCCGAGTGGCTGCACCTCGTCGACCTGGACGCCGCCTTCGGCACCGGCGACAACCGCTCCCTGGTCGCCGAGATCACCCGCGCCATGGACATCAAGGTCGAGCTGTCCGGCGGCATCCGCGACGACGCCACGCTCGCCGCGGCCCTCGCCACCGGCTGCACCCGCGTCAACCTCGGCACCGCCGCCCTGGAGACCCCCGAGTGGGCCGCCAAGGCCATCGCCGAGCACGGCGACCGGATCGCCATCGGCCTGGACGTGCGCGGCACCACCCTCAAGGGCCGCGGCTGGACCAGCGAGGGCGGCGACCTCTACGAGACCCTGGCCCGCCTGGACTCCGAGGGCTGCGCCCGCTACGTCGTCACCGACATCGGCAAGGACGGCACCCTCACCGGCCCCAACCTGGAGCTGCTGAGGAACGTCTGCGCCGCCACCGACCGGCCCGTCGTCGCCTCCGGCGGCGTCTCCTCCCTGGACGACCTGCGGGCCCTGTCCGAGCTGGTCCCGCTGGGCGTCGAGGGCGCCATCGTCGGCAAGGCCCTGTACGCCAAGGCCTTCACCCTGGAAGAGGCCCTGGAGGCGGTCCGCGCATGAGCTCACCCGACCCCGGGGTCCGCCGGATCTCCTCCGGCGGCCCGTACGAGGACGTGATCGGCTACTCCCGCGCCGTCGCCCTGCCCACCGGCCTGGTCCTCGTCTCCGGCTGCACGGCCGCCGACGCGGGCGGCCCGTACGACCAGACGGTCAAGGCCTTCGAGGTCGCCTTCAAGGCGCTCGCCGAGGCCGGGATGGGCCCCGAGCACGTGGTCCGCACCCGCCTGTACCTCACCCACGCCCGTGACGTCGACGAGGTGGGCCGCGCCCACAAGACCCTCTTCGACGCCGTCCGCCCCGCCGCCTCCATGATCATCGTCAATGGCTTCGTCGACCCGAACATGGTCGTCGAGGTGGAGGTCGAGGCCTTCAAGGAGGTCACGCGATGACCCTCGCCGTACGGGTGATCCCCTGCCTGGACGTGGACAACGGCCGCGTCGTCAAGGGCGTCAACTTCCAGAACCTGCGCGACGCCGGCGACCCGGTGGAGATGGCCAAGCTGTACGACGCCGAGGGCGCCGACGAGCTGACCTTCCTCGACATCACCGCCTCCTCCGGCAACCGCGAGACCACCTACGACGTGGTCCGGCGCACCGCCGAGCAGGTCTTCATCCCGCTCACGGTCGGCGGCGGCGTGCGCACCGCCGAGGACGTGGACAAGCTGCTGCGGGCCGGCGCGGACAAGGTGGGCGTGAACACGGCCGCCATCGCCCGCCCCGAGCTCATCCAGGAGATCGCCGAGCGCTTCGGCCGCCAGGTGCTGGTGCTGTCGGTCGACGCCCGCCGCACCGGGACCGGTTCCTTCGAGGTCACCACCCACGGGGGCCGCCGGGGGACCGGCATCGACGCCGTCGAGTGGGCGCACCGCGCGGCCGAGCTGGGCGCCGGGGAGATCCTGCTCAACTCGATGGACGCCGACGGCACCAAGGACGGCTACGACACCGAGATGATCGCCGCCGTCCGCAAGCACGTCACCGTCCCGGTGATCGCCTCCGGCGGCGCCGGGAAGCTGGAGCACTTCCCGCCCGCCATCGCGGCGGGCGCCGACGCGGTGCTCGCGGCGTCCGTGTTCCACTTCGGCGACCTGCGGATCTCCGAGGTCAAGACGGCGCTGCGCGAGGCCGGCCACCCGGTCCGCTGACCGCCGGCGCGCACGTACCGGACGGGGGCACCCGGGGAACCGACCCCGGGTGCCCCCGTCCGTCCGGCGGGCTCAGCGGAAGTCGTCGACGGAGTCGAAGTCGTCCTGCTGCTCCTGCTTCTGCTGCTTGTCGCCCTGCTGCTTGTCCGCCTGCTGCTGGTCTTCCCGGTGGGCCTGCTGGAAGACCACCGAGGCGGCGTGGAAGTCGCCGGCCTTCTCACCCGGCTGGAGCGTGGCGACCGGGGCGCCGCCGCAGTCCGCCTCCTCGAAGATCAGGGCCACCGAGTCGGTCTCGTTCACCGCTTCGACGACCTCCGACGCGGCGGAGGGCAGGGCATGGCATTTGTCCGCGCCCATGTCCTTGAGCTGGCCGTTCTTCTCGGTGTTGTTCTGGTCCACGTACACGTAGTTCAGGGCCTTGCCGTCGTCGGCGAACGCCTGGGCTCCGGCGGGGAGGACCAGCGCGAGCGCTCCGGCGAGGGCGGCGGCGGTGGTGCGAAGACGCATGGGGGTTCCGTTCCTTCCACGGTGACGACACCGAATCGGTCGGTATCCGTGACGGAGCGTAGGGACGGGGCGGGCAGCGGAAACCTTTTCGCAGGCCCCGCCATGCCCGATTTCACCGGCCCGGCGGTATACCGGGCACCCCCCTGCGGGGCGGGGCTCAGATGCCCAGCTGGGCCACCGTCAGGCGGGACACGGCCTCCTTCTCGCCCTCCAGGTCCACCTCGGCGGCGGCCTGGCGGCCGAAGCAGAACAGGGTCAGCTCACCCGGTTCGCCGGTCACCGTCACCACCGGCAGCCCCTTGTGCGCCACCGCCGTACGCCCGTCCGGGCGGCGCAGCACCAGGCCCACCGGCGAACGCCGCCCCGTCAGCCGGGCCAGCCTCTCCAGCCGGGACCAGAGCGCGTCCGAGAACACCGGGTCCAGCGCCCGCGGCGACCAGTCCGGCTGCGCCCGCCGCACGTCCTCCGCGTGCACGTAGAACTCCACCGCGTTCGCAGCCTCGTCGACCTGCTTGAGCGCGTACACCGACAGCCGCGGCGGGCCGGTCCGGATGAGCTGGACCAGTTCCTCGTACGGCTTCGCCGTGTACTCGGCCATCGCCCGGTCCAGGCGCTCCTTGAGGACCTTCAGCAGCAGGCCCCCGGCGGCGTCCGGCCTGCGCTCGCGGACCACCACGTGCGCGGCCAGGTCCCGGCAGGTCCAGCCTTCGCACAGCGTCGGGGCCTGCGGCCCGGCCGCCTCCAACAGATCGGCCAGGAGCAGGCGTTCGCGCTTCGCATGGGTAGACATACCGGCCAGCCTACGACCGGAACCCGCTCCGCGGCTGCCCATCAGGCGGACGGAGATCAATGAGGGGCACCGCGGCGCGGCACAATGGGCCCCATGAGTACGTCCCCCCTCGACCCCGCCGTCGCCGCCCGCCTCAAGCGCTCAGCGGACGGCCTGGTCCCGGCCATCGCCCAGCAGTACGACACCGGAGAGGTGCTCATGCTCGGCTGGATGGACGACGAGGCCCTGCACCGCACCCTCACCACCGGCCGCTGCACCTATTGGTCCCGCAGCCGCCAGGAGTACTGGGTCAAGGGCGACACCTCCGGCCACTACCAGCACGTGAAGTCCGTCGCCCTCGACTGCGACGCCGACACCGTGCTCGTCAGGGTCGACCAGGTCGGGGCCGCCTGCCACACCGGCGCGCGCACCTGCTTCGACGCCGATGTCCTGCTCAGCGACGCCGACTAGCCAGTTAGGGTCCCACCCCATGGATCTTGAGACCTTCCGCAAGCTCGCGGCGGACCGCCGTGTCATCCCCGTCAGCCGCCGGCTGCTCGCCGACGGTGACACCCCGGTCGGGCTCTACCGGAAGCTGGCCGCCGAGCGCCCCGGCACCTTCCTGCTGGAATCCGCCGAGAACGGCCGCTCCTGGTCCCGCTACTCCTTCGTCGGCGTGCGCAGCGACTCGACCCTCACCGTCCGGGACGGGCAGGCCCACTGGATCGGCACCCCGCCCGTCGGCGTCCCCACCTCCGGCGACCCCCTGGAGGCCCTGCGCGCCACCGTCCAGGCCCTCCACACCCCGAGGGACCTGGCGGGCGGCATGCCGCCCTTCACCGGTGGCATGGTCGGCTACCTGGGCTACGACATCGTCCGCCGCCTGGAGCGCATCGGCGACCACACCGAGGACGACCTGAAGCTCCCCGAGCTCACCATGCTGCTCACCTCCGACCTGGCGGTCCTCGACCACTGGGACGGCACCGTCCAGCTCATCGCCAACGCCATCAACCACAACGACCTCGACACCGGCGTGGACGAGGCCTACGCGGACGCCGTGGCCCGCCTCGACGCCATGGAGGCCGACCTGGCGCGCCCCGCCCCGTACGCGCCCGCCGCGCTGCCCGAGTCCGAACTGCCGCCCTTCGACGCGCTGTGGGGCGGGGAGAAGTACCAGGCCGCCGTCGAGGACGTCAAGGAGCGCATCCGGGCCGGAGAGGCCTTCCAGGTGGTTCCCTCGCAGCGGTTCGAGACCCCTTGCGAGGCCTCCGCGCTGGACGTGTACCGGGTCCTGCGGGCCACCAACCCGTCCCCGTACATGTACCTCTTCCGCTTCGAGAACGGCTTCGACGTGGTCGGCTCCAGCCCCGAGGCACTGGTGAAGGTCGAGGACGGCCGGGCCATGGTCCACCCCATCGCCGGCACCCGCCACCGCGGCGCCACCCCGCAGGAGGACAACGACCTCGCCGAGGAACTGCTGGCCGACCCCAAGGAGCGCGCCGAGCACCTGATGCTCGTCGACCTCGGCCGCAACGACCTCGGCCGGGTCTGCGAGCCGGGCTCGGTGGAGGTCGTCGACTTCATGTCGATCGAGCGGTACTCGCACGTCATGCACATCGTCTCCACCGTCACCGGACGGGTCGCGGAGGGGAAGACCGCCTTCGACGTGCTCACCGCCTGCTTCCCCGCGGGCACCCTCTCCGGCGCGCCCAAGCCGCGCGCCATGCAGATCATCGAGGAGCTGGAGCCCTCCCGCCGCGGCCTGTACGGCGGCTGCGTCGGCTACCTGGACTTCGCCGGGGACTCCGACACGGCCATCGCCATCCGTACGGCCCTGCTGCGCGACGGCACGGCGTACGTGCAGGCCGGGGCCGGCGTGGTCGCCGACTCGGTGCCCGAGCTGGAGGACCTGGAGTGCCGCAACAAGGCCGCCGCGGTGCTCCGCGCGGTCGGAGCGGCGAACCGCCTCCACCGCGGCTGAGGGCGTAGGGGATAGTGGGGTACGTGAGTGCCGTACCCCTGTCCCCGAACGCCGACGCCCCCGAGAGCGGGGCCGGCCGCCGCACGGTGGCCGTCGCCCTGCTGCTCGGCGCGCTCGGCGCCACCGTCGTCCTGCTCGCCTCCGGCCGCGTCTGGGCCCGGGGCAGCGCCGCCGTCGGGGGCGGTTCGCTCCCGCTGACCGCCGACGGGCGGGCCGTCACCGGTCTGCCCGCGGCCCTGGCCATCGTCGGCCTCGCCGCCCTCGTCGCGGTGTTCGCGGTCCGGGGCCGGGGGCGGCTGCTGGTCTCGGCGCTGCTCGCGCTGAGCGGTCTGGGCGCCGCGCTGTCGGCCGTGGCCGCCGCCGACGACCGCCGGGCGCTGGACGAGCGGGCCGCCGTGGCGACCGCCGACACCGCCGCACGGGTGGTGGAGCTCAGCCACACGGCCTGGCCCTACATCACGGCCGCGGGAGCGGCCCTGATCCTGCTCGCCGGGCTGCTGGCGCTGCGCTTCGGCCGGAGCTGGCCCGCGATGGGGGGCCGCTACGAACGGGACGGCAGCCCCCGCCGGCGTACGCCCGCGGCGGTGGACCCCGACCGGCCCGAGGACCTGTGGAAGGCCCTGGACCGGGGGGAGGACCCCACCGGCTGAGGCCGCCTTCCGCGCCGGGCGCCCCGCCCGGCGCACACCCCGCCCCGGGACGGGCCACCCGCCGGGGACTCCGCACGCCGCGTGCGGGACAATGACATCGAGCGTGCGAGACGTCACGCCCGACAGATCAACGAGGAGCAACTCATGGCGGGCACGAGCCACGGACACACCCCGGCCGCCTGGACCGGTGTCGTCATTTCCTTCATCGGTTTCTGCGTCGCCGGCGCCTTCATGGTGATCGCGAACCCGGTCGGGTTCTGGGTGGGCATGGGCGTCGTCGCGCTCGGCGGTGTCGTCGGCCTCGCGATGAAGGCCGCGGGCATGGGCATGCCGAAGCCGGCCCACGAGGACCTCGCCGAGGTCATCGCCGCCAGGCAGCTCGCCGCGAAGGCCTGAGCCAGGCCCCCGGCGTACGGAAGGCGCAGCCCGGCAGGGCTGCGCCTTCCGTCATGAGCGGAGAGAATCAGCGGGTGGAAGCCTCCAGTACTCCCCCCGGTCCGGCCGCGCCGCCCCGGCGGCCCCCGGTGACCGCCCCGGCCCCCGCGGGGGCCTCCCGGGCGCGCCGGCTGGCCGCTCCGGCGCTCACCCTGGCCGGGGCCGTGGCCGCCTTCGCGTACGTGGGCGCGGTCGACCCCAACGAGCCCGGCCACTACCCGGTCTGCCCGCTGTTCCGGCTGACGGGCGTCCTGTGCCCCGGCTGCGGCGGGCTGCGCAGTGCGCACGCCTTCGCGCGCGGGGACCTGGCCACGGCCCTCGGCGACAACGCCGTGGCGGTCGTCGGCTACCTGGTCTTCGCGGCCTTCACGGCGCTGTGGCTCCTTCGGGCCTTCCGCGGCGGTCCGGTGCCGCGGATCGTCTTGAAACCGGTCTGGTGGTGGCTGATCGGTGTTTCGGTGCTGGGATTTTCGATTGTCCGGAACCTGCCGATCGGATCCGCTTTGGCCCCCTGAACTCGGGCGGTTTCGAGGGATGGGCCATAGGAACCTCTTATTCCATATGTCCAGACCCTGGGAAACCCCGGAGTCCGTGCGGAGACGGCGCAGACCTGCGGATACCATTTGAGTGCTGACCTTGCAGTAGTACGTGTCCGCAAGGCGGCCGAACGTCATCGACCCGGAAGGGGGCCGCTCGCGTGAGTGTGCTCGACGAGATCATCGAAGGGGTCCGCGAAGACCTTGCCGAACGGCAGGCGCGCGTCAGCCTCGACGAGCTCAAGGAGCGTGCCGCCAAGGCGCCCCAGGCCAAGGACGGCGTCGCGGCCCTGCGCGGCGACGGCGTCAAGGTGATCTGTGAGGTCAAGCGCTCCAGCCCCTCCAAGGGCGCGCTGGCCGCGATCGCCGACCCGGCCGGGCTCGCCGCCGACTACGAGGCGGGCGGTGCGGCGGTCATCTCCGTCCTCACCGAGCAGCGTCGTTTCGGCGGCTCCCTGGCCGACCTGGAGGCCGTCCGCGCCCGCGTCGACATCCCGATCCTGCGCAAGGACTTCATCGTCACGGCGTACCAGCTGTGGGAGGCCCGCGCCTACGGCGCCGACCTCGTACTGCTGATCGTGGCGGCGCTGGACCAGGAAGCCCTCGTCTCCCTCATCGAGCGGGCGGAGTCCATCGGGCTCACCCCGCTCGTCGAGGTCCACGACGAGGAGGAGATCGAGCGGGCCGTCGCCGCCGGTGCCAAGATCATCGGCGTCAACGCGCGCAACCTGAAGGACCTCAAGGTCGACCGCTCCACCTTCGAGCGCGTCGTCGGAGAGATCCCGCCGCACATCGTGAAGGTCGCCGAGTCCGGTATCCGTGGACCCCACGACCTGATCGCCTACGCCAACGAGGGCGCCGACGCCGTCCTCGTCGGAGAGTCCCTGGTCACCGGCCGCGACCCGAAGGCGGCCGTGGCCGACCTGGTCGCCGCCGGCGCCCACCCCGCCCTGCGGCACGGGCGGAGCTGACCACTCCCATGGCCCCCTCCCGCCCCTCCGTCAGCACCCGCCCGGGCCACGGCCCGGCCGGCGTGCAGACGGCGCACGCGCCGCTGGCGCGCGGCTGCCGCCCCCGCGGCTGCCGCGCCCCCCCC
>NZ_JBBDHD010000124.1:0-19294 GCF_044129415.1 Streptomyces racemochromogenes | reverse complement strand
CTGGACGAGGCCCGCGCCGAGGCCAACCGGCTGCGTACCGAGGCGGCCGAGCAGGCGGACCGGCTCATCACCGAGGCCGCCGCCGAGGCGGAGAAGCTGACGGCACAGGCCGCGGCGACGCTGGCCGCGGCGGAGCGGGATTCGGCCAAGATCCTGGTGGACTCCCGCGCGGAGGGCGACCGGCTGATCGAGGAGACCCGTGCGGCCAACGAGCTGACGGTCGGCGAGGCCGCGGCGGAGGCGGACCGGCTGCGCGCCGAGGCCGCGCAGACCCTGGACGAGGCCCGCGCGGAGGGCGGCCGGATCATCGGCGAGGCGACCGCGGAGGCGGAGCGCGTCACGGCGGCGGCCAACGAGACCCTCGCGAGCGCCGAGCGGGAGGCGGAGCAGACCCTCGACGAGGCGCGCGCGGAGGGCAACCGGCTGCGCACGGAGGCCGCCGAACAGGCGGACCGGCTCATCACCGAGGCGGTGTCGGAGTCGGAGAAGCTCACCGAGCAGACCCGCAAGGACAACGAGCGCACGGTCGGCGAGGCGGCGGGCGAGGCCGAGCGGCTGCGCGCGGAGGCGGCCGAGGCACTGGCTTCGGCGCAGGAGCACGCGACGCGCACCCGTTCCGAGGCGGAGCGGGTCAAGGCGGAGGCCGCGACCGAGGCGGACCGTACCCGTACGCAGGCCCGCGAGGAGGCCGAGCGGGCGCTGGACGAGGCGCGCGAGGAGGCCAACAAGCGCCGCCGCGAGGCCGCGGAGCAGGTGGACCGGCTCATCACGGAGGCGGCGGCGGAGGCCGACAAGCTGACCTCCGACGCGGGCCGGCAGGCCCTGGCCGCCACGACGGCGGCCGAGGAGCAGGCCGACGCGATGGTGGACGCGGCGCGCAAGGAGGCCGCGCGGATCACCTCCGAGGCGACCGTCGAGGGGAACTCCCTGGTGGAGAAGGCCCGTACGGACGCCGACGAGTTGCTGGTCGGGGCGCGCAGCGACGCCGCGGCGATAAGGGAGCGGGCGGAGGAGCTGCGGGCTCGCGTCGAGTCCGAGGTCGAGGAGCTGCACGAGCGTGCCCGCCGGGAGTCGGCGGAGCAGATGAAGTCGGCCGGGGAGCGCGTGGACAAGCTGGTCCGTGCGGCGACCGAGCAGAGCGCCGAGGCGGAGGCGAAGGCCAAGGAGCTGGTGTCGGACGCGAGCAGCGAGGCGAGCAAGGTCCGCATCGCGGCCGTGCGCAAGGCCGAGACGCTGCTCAAGGAGGCCGAGCAGAAGAAGGCGGAGCTGTCGCGGCAGGCCGAGAACGTGCTGGCGGAGGCCCAGGCCGAGGCCGAGCGGCTGGTCGACGAGGGCCGGCGCGAGCTGGAGGTGCTGGTGCGCAGGCGCGAGGACATTCAGGCCGAGATCTCCCGTGTCCAGGACGTTCTTGAGGCGTTGGAATCATTCGAGGCACCTTCGGGTGGCGGGAAGCCCGCTTTGGGCGGCCAGGGCGCGGGGGGCGTGAAGGCCGGCGCATCGGCGGGGTCCACCCGTTCGGGTGGCAAGGCGTCGGAGGGGTAGTCAGAACGCAGGACGTGTGCTTCTGAGGGAGGTTCAGTCGAAGGAGTGACAATCATTCCGTCGCCTTGCCACTCAAAAGGGGTGTCATTGTCCAGGGCAAATGCGGATTGACTCGATGACACGCCGTCCGGGCGCCTAGGATTCCCCTCAACACCTCACGTAGCACCTCATCGGTCTCATTCGACAGGAACCCCATGAGCGACACTTCCTCCCCCTTCGGCTTCGAGCTCGTGCGGCGTGGTTACGACCGCGGTCAGGTGGACGACCGCATTACCAAGCTGGTCTCCGACCGCGACAGCGCCCTCGGCCGTATCAACGCCCTGGAAAAGCGGATCGAGGAGCTGCACCTCGAAACGCAGAACGCGCAGGCCCAGGTGAGCGACGCGGAGCCGTCGTACGCCGGGCTCGGCGCCCGCGTCGAGAAGATCCTGCGGCTGGCCGAGGAGGAGGCGAAGGACCTGCGCGAGGAGGCCCGTCGCGCGGCCGAGCAGCACCGTGAGCTGGCCGAGTCCGCCGCGCAGCAGGTGCGCAACGACGCCGAGTCGTTCGCGGCGGACCGGAAGTCGAAGGCGGAGGACGAGGGCGTCCGCATCGTCGAGAAGGCGAAGGGGGACGCCGCCACCCTGCGCGCCGAGGCCCAGAAGGACGCCGCCTCCAAGCGCGAGGAGGCCGACGCGCTCTTCGAGGAGACCCGCGCCAAGGCGGCCCAGGCCGCCGCGGACTTCGAGACCAACCTGGCCAAGCGTCGCGAGCAGTCCGAGCGCGACCTGGCCTCGCGTCAGCAGAAGGCCGAAAAGCGCCTTGCGGAGATCGAGCACCGCGCCGAACAGCTGCGCCTGGAGGCCGAGAAGCTCCGTACGGACGCCGAGCGCCGGGCCCGTCAGACCGTGGAGACCGCGCAGCGCCAGGCCGAGGACATCGTCGCCGACGCCAACGCCAAGGCCGACCGCATCCGCAGCGAGTCCGAGCGCGAGCTGGCGGCGCTCACCAACCGCCGCGACTCCATCAACGCCCAGCTGACCAACGTCCGCGAGATGCTGGCGACGCTGACCGGTGCGGCCGTGGCCGCCGCCGGCTCCCCGATCGACGACGAGCCGGTCACCCGCGGAGTGCCGGCGCAGCAGAGCCGCTAGCAACTCCCGTACGCCCGCGTGCGGATACACCCCCGTACGCACGCGGACCTACTCGCTGGTAGCCCCAAATCGGGCATCCCGGGCCGTACATCACCTTTCGAGGTGGCGTACGGCCCTGCGGCGTTCTAGCGTGGCCGCATGATCGAGCTAGAGGGCCTCACGAAACGATTCGGCGCGAAAACCGCCGTGGACCACCTCAGCTTCCAGGTCAAACCGGGGGCGGTGACCGGCTTCCTCGGCCCGAACGGGGCGGGGAAATCGACCACCATGCGCATGATGCTCGACCTCGACCATCCGACCAGCGGCACGGTGCGGATCGACGGGAAGCACTACCGGGACCTCAAGGAACCGCTGAAACACATCGGAGCGCTGCTGGACGCCAAGGCCATGCACGGCGGCCGCAGCGCCTACAACAACCTGCTCTGCCTCGCCCAGTCGAACCGGATCCCCACGAGCCGGGTGGGCGAGGTGCTGGACCTGGTCGGACTGACCCCGGTGGCACGGAAGAAGTCGAAAGGATTTTCGCTCGGAATGGGCCAGCGGCTGGGAATCGCCGCCGCGCTGCTGGGCGATCCACAGATCCTCATGTTCGACGAACCCGTCAATGGTCTGGACCCCGAGGGAATTCTCTGGATCCGCAATCTTATGAAGGGTCTGGCGTCAGAGGGAAGGACGATCTTCGTCTCCTCCCATCTGATGAGCGAAATGGCGCTCACCGCAGACCATTTGGTGGTCATCGGACAGGGAAAGCTCCTCGCCGACTTGTCCATGGCCGATTTCATCCACCGGAACTCCCGCAGTTACGTACGCCTGCGCTCGCCGCAGCAGGAACGCCTCAAGGACGTCCTGCACGAGGCCGGCATCGACGCGATCAGCGTCCCCGCCACGGGCGCCCTGGAAATCGACGGCGTCCCGAGCGAGCGCCTCGGCGAACTCGCCGCCCAGCACCAGATCGTGCTGCACGAACTCAGCCCCCAACGGGCTTCACTGGAGGAAGCGTTCATGCGCATGACGGCGGACTCCGTCGAATACCACGCCCACGCGCCCCGACAGGGCGGTGAGTGACCGTGGCCTCCTTCCCCGCCGTCCTGCGGTCGGAGTGGACGAAGATCCGCACCGTGGCCTCGACCACCTGGACCCTGGCCTCGGCCCTGGTCGTCACGGTCGGGCTCGGCGCACTGCTGTGCTCCTTCACCGCCTCCCGCTTCACGGACATGACCCCCGCCGAGAAGCTCACCTTCGACCCGATCATGATCAGCTTCGCGGGAATGTCCCTCGGCCAGCTCGCCATGATCGTCTTCGGTGTCCTGGTCGTCGGCACCGAGTACGGCACGGGCATGATCCGCACCTCGCTGGCCGCCGTGCCGCGCCGCGGGAGCCTCCTGCTCGGCAAGCTCACCGCCGCCACCGCCCTCGCCCTGGCCGTCGGCCTGGCCACCAGCTTCCTGTCCTTCTTCCTCGGCCAGGCGATCCTGGGCGACCACGGCGCCGGCCTCGGCCGGGAGCACGCCCTGCGCGCGGTGATCGGCGCCGGCCTCTACATGGCCCTGATCGCGCTCTTCTCGATGGGCGTCACCACCGTCCTGCGCAGCTCGATCCTGGCCCTGGGCATCCTGATGCCGTTCTTCTTCCTGATCTCGAACATCCTCCACGCCTTCGCCTCGACCCGGAAGGTCGCCCAGTACTTCCCGGACCAGGCCGGCTCCAAGATCATGGAAACCGTCCCGGACGCCGTGAACCAGGTCCAGGCCCCCTACGGCCCGTGGGGCGGGCTCGGCATCATGCTCCTGTGGGTCCTCGCCGCCGTCGCCGGCGGCTACCTCGTCCTGCGGAAGCGGGACGCCTGACGCGCGGGTCCGTCGCGAGGCGGACGCCGCACGTACTACGGGAAAACCCCGGGCCGGATCTCAGGGACAGCTCAGGGATCCGGCCCCGGCGGGAACCGGACACGGCTCGATATCCTCTTAGGAGACAGACGGGCGAGAGCCGTCCGGGGCCGGCAAGGGGCAGCAGGATGATCGAGGCAGTCGGCCTGACGAAGCGTTTCGGCGCCAAGACCGCGGTCGACGAGCTGTCCTTCCAGGTCAAACCCGGGCATGTGACCGGCTTCCTCGGGCCCAACGGCTCCGGCAAGTCGACCACCATGCGCATGATCCTCGGACTGGACCGGCCCACCTCGGGCCGGGTCACGATCAACGGCCTCCCCTTCCGGGAGCTGCCCAACGCCCAGCGGCACGTCGGCGCCCTGCTCGACGCCAAAGCCGTGCACGGCGGCCGCCGCGCCCGTACGCACCTGCTGTCCATCGCCCAGCTCTCCGGGATCCCCGAGAAGCGGGTGGACGAGGTCCTCGGCGTGGTCGGCCTCCAGGCCGCGGCCCGCCAGCGGACCAAGGGCTTCTCGCTCGGCATGGGCCAGCGGCTCGGCATCGCCGCCGCCCTGCTCGGCGACCCCCAGGTGCTGCTCTTCGACGAACCGGTCAACGGTCTCGACCCCGAGGGCATCCTCTGGGCCCGCAACCTGATGCGGCAGCTCGCCGCCGAGGGCCGCACCGTCTTCGTCTCCTCGCACCTGATGAGCGAGATGGCCCTGACCGCCGACCACCTGATCGTCATCGGCCGGGGCCGGCTCCTGGCCGACATGAGCACGCAGGACTTCATCACGCACAACTCGGCCGGATTCGCGCGGGTCCGCGCCGCCGGCGGGGACCCCGGCGACAGCCGGACCCTGGCGACCGCCCTGACCGGGGCGGGCGGCCGGGTGCTCCAGGAGCCCGACGGGGCACTGCGCGTCACCGGGCTGGAGCTCCCGCGGATCAGCGAGCTGGCGCACACGGCCGGCATACGGCTGTGGGAGCTGTCCCCGCACCGGGCCTCGCTGGAGGAGGCCTACATGCGGATGACCCAGGCCTCCGTCGAGTACACCTCGACCGACGATCCGCGCGCCGAGCTGTGGGAGCCCGAGCCGCTGACCGTCCCCGCGTGGGAGGACGAGACCCCGGCGGCCGTCGCTCCCGAGACGGCGGCGAGCTTCTTCGCTCCCCCGCCCCCGGGATCCGAGCGGCGGCCCTTCCTGATGCCGGGCACCGCCGCCGATCTGGCCCCCTCCCCCCAGCCCACCCCCGAGGACCCCCGATGACCACCACCCCCGCCGGGAAGCCGACGGCGAGCACGACCGCGCCGGACGGGGCCGCGCCCGAGGGGCACGCGCCGGACGGGCCCGGCCCCTACAGCTCGCCGCTGCCCACCCCCCGGCCGCACCTGGGGCACGCGCTGGCCTCGGAGTGGACCAAGCTGACCTCCGTGCGCTCCACCCTGTGGACGCTCGGCTCCCTCGTGGGCCTGGTCGTCGGCGTCGGGATGCTGGCCGTGTTCCAGACCGCGTCCCGGGACTACGAGAACCTTCCTTACCCGGCGCCGGCCCTCTTCGGGCTGATGGTCGGGCAGATCGCCGTGATCGTGCTCGGCGTGCTGACGATCTCCTCCGAGTACGGCACGGGCCTGATCCGCACCACGCTCACCGCCGCCCCCGACCGGCTGCGGGTGCTCACCGCGAAGTACCTGGTGTTCGGCGCCGTCGCCTTCACCACCATCGCCTGCTCGGTGGGGTTCGTCGGCCTCTGGGCGGCGATCCTGCACGACGGGCCCGCCGCCGGGCCGCACGGCCTCGCCGAGTGGGCGGGCGCACTGGCCGGCTGCTTCTACGTGACCCTGCTGGGCCTGCTCGCGCTGGCCGTCGGGGCGCTGGTGCGGCACTCGGCGGGCGCCATCGCGGTGATGCTCGGTGTGGTCACCATGCCCCCGGTGCTCGGGTCGATACTGATGGTCTGGCCCGTGACGAACGCGGTCGGCGGGGTGGTCCTGCGCTACAACGCGCCGGTCGGGCTGTTCCAGCTCTTCGGCGTGCAGGACGGCGGCATCAACGGGACGACGATGCCGAGCGCCCTGGCCCAGGTCGCGCTGCTGGTCGTGGTGACGGCGGGCGCCGTCACCGCCTCCTACGCCGTCGTCGGCCGCCGGGACGTCTGAGCGCCGGCGGGTCAGTACCGCGGGGCGTTGCGGGACCGCTGCACCTTGGAGGTGCGGCGGTCCTTCGCGTTCCAGCAGGCCTTGTGCCAGTGCCGGCGGTCGTCGACGCCGCCGTACTCGGGCCACGCCACCAGGTGCGGGGTGCCCGAGGGGATCTCCTGGTCGCAGCCCGGGCAGCGGTAGCGCTTGCCCGCCGCGCTGGCCCCCGCGACGTGCCGGACCTTCCACTCCTCGCCCAGGTACTCCTCGGTGCGCTCCAGTCCGTACCGGTCGTATCCGGAGCCGGGCCGTTCGTCCGGGGTCTCTCCGCCCCGGGGGCGGTTGTGGCGCGGTGACACGTATACCTCACGAAGGGGCGGCGGGCAGTGACTTTCCCCCAGACTACGCGCCGGGAGACGGGGTACCCGCAGGGTGTCCGGTGGAGGTTCTCATCCGAACGGAACTGGCCCGACTATCTCAATAACTTTCCTGTCAGGCCGTGCCTTTGGCACGTGTCAGACGTTGTTGCCAGCAGACGTTGATGCCATCAACGAGCAACGAGCCGGTCCACCTGGGGGAGGCCGCGCCAGCCGCGAGGAGGCTAAGGGCGATGCGCGTAGGAGCGTTTGTACTGGCGGCCCAGTTCCCGGGCCAGGGACAGGGGGAGGCGCTGCACCGGGCGGTGCGGACCGCCGAGGTGGCGGAGGAGGCCGGGCTCGACTCGGCCTGGCTCGCCGAGCACCACTTCGTCCCGTACGGGGTCTGCCCGTCGGCGGTGACGCTGGCGGCGCTGCTGCTGGGCCGGACCCGGCGGCTGCGGGTGGGGACGGCGGTGAGCGTGCTGCCGAACACGCACCCGGTGGCCCTCGGGGAGCAGGCGGCCCTGCTCCACGTCACCTCCGGGGGCCGGTTCACCCTGGGGGTGGGGCGGGGCGGCCCCTGGGTGGACCTGGAGGTGTTCGGCGGCGGGCTCGACGCGTACGAGAACCGGTTCCCGGAGGACCTCGACCTGCTGCGGCGCTGGCTGGCCGAGCCCCGGGTGGGGGCGGCGGGCGAGCGGTACGGCTTCCGCGAGGTGGCCGTCGTACCGCGCCCGGCGCAGGCGCTGGACGGCGACGGGACGGGGCCGGAAGTGATCGTCGCCTGCACCTCCCCCGAGTCGGTGCGGACGGCCGCGCGGCGCGGGCTGCCGATGCTGCTGGGCATGCACTGCGGGGACGAGGACAAGGCGGGGATGGTCGCGCTCTGGCGCGAGACCGCGCTGGCGGCGGGGCACGCCCCGGAGGCCGTACGGGCGGCCGGGCACGTGTCGGCCGGGGTGTGCCAGCTGGCGGACCGAACGGAGGACGCCCGCGAGACCCTGTTGAAGGCCATGCCCGGCTGGCTGCGGCAGGGCCTCGACGCGCACGTGACGGTGGACGGCCGGCACCGCGCGATGCGCGACCCCCACGCCTATACGGAGCTGTTGTGCGACCTGCACCCGGTCGGCACGCCCGAGCTGGCGGCGGACCGGCTGGCGGCCACCGCCGAGCGCACGGGCATCACGCGCTTCGCCCTGCTGGCGGAGGGCTCCGGAGACCTTGCCGCGACGGAGGAGAACGTCCGGCGTCTCGGCGCGGAGGTACTCCCCCTGCTCGCCCGACCGTCGGCCTGATCGCCGGCCCGTACGGCCTGGGCTGCCGCTCCTGTGTCAGTCGCACCTCCCGCGACACGGAGCGGCAGCGGAGTACCGGTCCTGCTAGCAGTCGCGCAGTTCGGGCGACTGGTTGAGCAGCTGGCCGCGGATCGAGGTGAACTTGGCCAGTCGGTCGTCCACCGAGGGGTCCAGCGGGAAGACCGCCACGCGGTGGCAGTTCTGGAAGGCCAGGCGCACCCCGAAGTGCCTCTGCAGCGCACCCCGTATCGCGTCACTCGCGAGCGCGCGCAGCAGCTGGCCGCGCGCCTGCTCGTCCGGCGGCGGCGTCTGGTTGTCGGCGAACTCTCCGCCCTCAACCTCCAGCTGGGCCGTCAACGAGCTGATCATCTCCCATGCGTAAGGCAGGGAGGTCCGGACGCAGTCGACGAAGGCGGCTTCGTCGACCTCGCCTCGCTCGGCCTGTTCGAGTAGGGCCGGTGAGACGTCGAGCGACATGGGTTCTCCTCTCGTGACCCCGGCGTCTTGGGTCGCCGGAGTCCTACGGGCAGGGAAGGAGGCCGCGACGCAGTGTGCACGCTCGGCAACCTCCTGCTCACCACGGTAGGCGCCCGCCGGGTGGCGCACCAGGAGAATGCGCATACAACGCGCCATCGGCGAACGGGGCTTTCAGGGGCGAATCGCGTGAAGGCCCGTCGGTCGAGTAGCGTTGCCGACCATGCGTCTCGTCATTGCCCGCTGCTCCGTCGACTACGCGGGTCGGCTCACCGCCCATCTGCCCTCGGCACCCCGTCTGATCCTCGTGAAGGCCGACGGCAGTGTCTCGATCCACGCGGACGACCGGGCGTACAAACCGCTCAACTGGATGTCGCCTCCGTGCACCCTCAAGGAGGGGAGCGGGGACGATGTGAACGTCTGGACCGTCGTCAACAAGGCGGGCGAGAAGCTCATCATCACCATGGAGGAGGTCCTCCACGACTCCTCCCACGAGCTGGGCACCGACCCGGGCCTCATCAAGGACGGCGTGGAGGCGCACCTCCAGGAGCTGCTGGCCGACCGCATCGAGACGCTGGGCGAGGGCTACACCCTGATCCGCCGTGAGTACATGACGGCGATCGGTCCCGTGGACATCCTGTGCCGCGACGCCTCGGGCGCGACGGTGGCGGTGGAGATCAAGCGGCGCGGGGAGATCGACGGCGTCGAGCAGCTGACCCGCTACCTGGAGCTGCTGAACCGCGATCCGCACCTGGCGCCGGTGCGGGGCGTCTTCGCGGCGCAGGAGATCAAGCCGCAGGCGCGGGTCCTGGCCACTGACCGGGGGATGGACTGCGTGGTCCTGGACTACGACGCCCTCCGCGGCATCGAGGACGACAAGCTGCGCCTGTTCTGACGCGCGCGGGGACCGAACGCCGGCGGGGCTGGATCCATCCAGCCCCGCCGGCGTTTTTTTGAGCGCCGGGCGGGCGTCAGTTCGTGGCCGTCGGGGACTGGGGGCCCGGCGTGGTCGGAGTCGACGGTTTCGACGGGGCCGGGTCCGACGGAGAGGGGTCGGACGGGGTCTTCGACGGGGTCGGGGCCGTCGGAGAGCCGACCGGCGTCGACGGGGTCGTGGCGGGCGGGGTGGTCGGCGGCTCGGGAGCGGGCGAGGTGCCCGGGGGCTGCGGAACGGGTGTCCCCGACGGTGTCGCAGACGTGGAAGCCGCCCCACCGCGCCCGGGCTGCGGGCCGGGCGTCCGGCCGGGCCCGGGCGGGGTGACCGGTTCGGCCGCGGGGTCGCCGGCGCCGGTCCCGGGGACCTGGGGGACGCGCGGGGAGACCTTCGCCGAGGGACTCGACGACACCGACGGGGTCTGGGGGGTCTCCGTACCGCCCGGGGCCAGCGTCAGACCGATGACCGTGCCGAGGGCCGCCACGGTGAGCGCCCCGGCCGCCCCGAGCAGCGCCGCGCGGCGGCGGCCCGCCAGGCCGGCCGCCGGGTGCGGGCGGGCGGGGCGCGGCGGCACGGGTGCGGGGGCGGGTGCGGGCGGCGGGAAGGCGTTCCCGAACACCGCCGAGAGGTTCTCCGGGGTCTGCGGGGGTGGCAGCTGGGCCCGGCGGATCACCGGGTTGACCTGCGTGACGGCCTCCGACCCGGGCCCGCGGCGGGCCGTCTCCCCGAGCGGGGCGCCGGAGGCCTTCCGCGCGGACCCGGCCGTGCCCGGCTTCGCCGTGGCCGGCGGGACCGACCCCGCCGGAAGCTTCGCACCCCACACCGACGGCGCCGCCGGGCTCCCCGCACCGGGACCGGCCCCGGCCGCCGCCGAGCCCGCCGCCCCCCGAGCCGCCGAAGGCTCCACGCCCGAAGCCTCCGGGGCACCCGCAGCCGGGCCGGACGCGACCGCCCCGCCCCGCCTCCGCGGAAGCGCCGCGGCCGCCCCAGGCGTCGACGGAGCCGATGAGCCGGCGGCGCCCGCCGTCGAGGGAGCGCCCGCACCGGACGCGACCGCGCCGTCCGGGCCCAGCCGAACCGTCGCAGCCGTCACCGCCGGACCCGGCACACCCGAGGGGGCTGACGGAACCGCCGCACCGGACGCCGGCGACGGCTTGGCGCCCGTGCCCGGGGCGGACGGGACCGCCCCGTCCAGGTCCAGCGGCACCGTCGCGGCCGTCGCCGACAGGCCCGGTACACCCGCGGCCGTCGCACCGGCCGTCCGCGAGGCCGGCGGAGCGGCCTCGCGCCGGCTCGGCGAGGCCTTCGCACCCGCGGCCGCCCGGCCACCCGTAGCGGGGTCGGACGGGACCGCCCCCTCCAGGTCCAGGGGCACCGTCACCGCCGTCGCCGACAGGGCCGGTACGCCCCCGGCCGACGGGGCATCCGTGCCCGGGGCGGACGGGGCCGTCCCCTCCAGGTCCAGCCGAACCGTCGCGGCCGTCGCGGCCGTCGCCGAGGGGCCGGTGACGCCGAGGGCCGACGGGCGGGGCCCGTCCAGGGCCGCCGTCGCCGACAGAACCGGGGCCGGCGGGGCCTCCAGGCGCAGGGGCGGGGAGGGCCGCGAGCCCAGCGCCTCCCGGTCGGTGACCAGCGCCAGCGCCCGCCGCCCGGCGACCGTCCCGCGCTTGTCCGCGAGCGCGCCGCGCAGCCCGATCGAGGCCTCCAGCTCGGCCCGCGCCCGGTCCAGCCGGCCCTCGCACAGGGCGAGCACACCCAGCTCGTGGTGGAAGTACGCCTGTTCGGCGACCTCCCCCGCCTTCCGCGCGGCCTCCGCCCCCGCGCGCAGCACCCGTTCCCACGCGTCCCAGTGCAGCGACGCCGCGAACGCCGGAGCGGCCGCCCGGGCCAGGAGTACGGCGGCCACCACATCGGCCCCGGCCAGCGCGGCGAGCACCGCGTCGGCCTCGGCCGCGACCCGCTCCGGGGTGACCGAGGCGTGCCCGGTCCACCAGGCGTAGTGCCGGGCGGCGGTACGGGCCTCCTCGGCGCCGGCGCCTCCGTACCCGGCCTCCTCCAGCTGCCGGGCCACCCCCTCGGCGAGGCGGTAGCGCGGTCCGACGGGTGTGATCAGCCCGCAGCCGAGCAGTTCGGCGACGGCCGCGTCGGCGTGGGTGTCGCCGACCAGCGCCGGCAGGTGCGCGGGGTGCGGGAGTTCCCCGCCCAGCGCGCAGGCGATCCGCAGGGCGGCGCGGGCCGACTCGCTCACCCGGGAGGCCAACAGCTCGGCGGGGGCCGCCGCCTGGGCCAGGGTGGGCAGCGGCACGGGGGCGGCGTCGCGGGGGCGCTCCTCGAAGACCCCGGGCTCCTCGTCCTCGTCCCCGGCGGCGGTCGCGTTCAGCTCGTCGCGCTGCCGCAGCAGCGCGGCCGCCTGGACGAAGCGCAGCGGCAGCCCCTCGGAGGCGAAGCGCAGGTCCCCGGCCCATGCGGTCTCCGCCTCGGTGAGGGGCCGCCCGGTGAGCCGCTCCAGCAGCCGGGTGCATCCGGTGCGGCCGAGGCCGCCGAGGACGACCTCCTCCAGGGGGGAGTCGTCGGAGGGGGACTTGGCGTCGGGGGTGGCGGCCAGGACGTAGGCGCACTCGGGGGTGGCGCGCAGCAGCTCGTCCAGCGCGGGGCCGCTCAGCTCCAGGTCGTCGAGGAGCACGATGGCTCCGATCTCACGGACCCGTGCGAGCAGGGCCGTACGGTCGGGGCGGCGGCCCTCGGTGGCGTACACGGCCGAGTAGAGGGCGTGGAGCAGCTCGGCCGGCTGCTGGCGGCCGTACCCGCTGAGCCGGACCACGCCGTCGGGCGCGAGGCCGGCGCAGGCCCGGGCGACTTCGTCGAGCAGGGCGGTGCGGCCGGATCCGGCGGGCCCGGTCAGCCGTACGGAGCGGCCGCGCTGGAGCATCCGTACGAGCCGCTCCTGCTCCTCGTCGCGCTCCAGGAGCGGGCGGCGGGTGACGGGCGCAACGGGGGGCCGTGCGGCGGCGTCACGGGCGGCGCGGGAGGCGGCGTCGCGCTTCCCGGGGCGGCGGCCGGCGTCGGCGCCGGGCCGGTGGGGCTCGATCTCGCTGCCGTCGACGGGGTTGACGGTGACGGTGAACTCCCCGGCGGTCAGGGTGACGACCCGTGCGGGCGCGGCGGGAAGCCCCGGCCCCCCGCCGACGGCCCCGCCGGCTATGGCCGCACCGCCCACCGGTGTTCCCCCGGCCGAGGTGCCGTCGCCGGACCCGCCGACGGCAGGGGCACCGGCTGACGGCCCGGCGGGGGACGCATCCGCGCCCGTACCGGCGGCCGCCGGGCCGGGAGGCGCGCCGGCAGCCGAGGCCCCGGCGGACGACCGGTCGGCCCGCCCGCCGACGGCCGGCGTACCGGCGGGTGAGCGGTCGGAGGGCGTACCGGCGGCCGGCCGGCCGCCGGTCAGGGCCTCCGTGCCGGCGTCGGGGCCGGGAGCGCCGGCGTCGGGGGCGGCGGGGCCGAGGGGGGCCGTGCCGGGGGCGTCGGCCGTCGGGGGCCGGGGCGAACGGCGGCGGTCGGCCGGGGTGCGCCTCGCGGCTGCCGCAGCGGCCTCGGCTCCGGGCCGGAGGCCCTCCCCGGGCTTCCCCTGTGTACGGTCCATGACCACGTCCCCCCGCCTCGCGTCGCGCGCTCCGTCGCCGTCTTCCCTGCCGCCCGGCCTCGCTCGCGCCGCTCGTCGCCACTGGTCCGGTTTCCGCCCGACCCTAAACGCTGCCGGGTCGCGTCGGTACCGCAGGGGTGCCTCCACCATAGGACCGTTACGTTTCCCGCCCGTCCGTGCGGAATCCGGAACTCCGCGACCTTCGGGCGGTATCCGCGCTCAGTCCTTGCGGCCGGTCGCGGCGACGGCGACGCCGAGGCCGATCATCGTCAGCCCGCCGACCCCGCCGACGAGGGAGAGCCGGCGCGGCGAGCCGGTGAACCAGCTCCGGGTGGTGGCGGCGACCAGCCCCCACACGCTGTCGGACACGATCGCGATGAGGTTGAAGACCAGGCCGAGCAGGAGCATCTGGAGGACCACACCGCCCCGCTCCCGGTCCACGAACTGCGGCAGCACGGCGGCGAAGAAGACGATCGTCTTGGGGTTGGCCACGCCGACCACGAACCCCTCCCCCAGCGTCCGCAGCCCGCCGTGCGCGACCGGGGCCGTCTCGGCGAGGGCCGCCTGGAGGGAGCCGCGCCGACGCACGGCCTTGACGCCCAGGTACACCAGGTAGGCGGCGCCGACCAGCTTCAGCGCGGTGAAGACGAGGACCGAACGCTCGACGACCGACCCGACCCCGAGGGCCACGGCCACCACGAGCACGTACGCGCCCAGCGTGTTCCCGGCCACCGTCGTCAGCGCGGCCCGGCGACCCTGCGCGAGGGCCCGGCCGATCACGAAGAGCACGCTCGGGCCGGGGATGACGATCAGCAGGAACGACATGGCCGCGAAGGCCGGCAGTCTGTCGGTGGACACCATGCGTCCATGTAAACCGAGGCCGGTCCGCCCCCGCAGCCCCTTTTTCCCCAGCCCCGCAGCCCGCGCAGCCCGCGCCCCGCCGCACGCCCACCGGCGCCGGGCCCGCCCCGGATCAGACCCGGGGCAGGGACTCCGCTTCCAGCCCGCCCTCGATCGCGAGGATGCGGTGCAGCCGGGTGGCGACGAGCAGCCTCTGCATCCGGTCGGGCACCCCGCGCAGGACCAGCCGCCGGCCGGTCCGGCCGGCCCGCCGGTGGGCTCCCATGATCACGCCGAGTCCGGTCGCGTCCCAGGAGTCGAGTCCGGTCAGGTCGAGCACGAGGTCGCCGTGGCCGTCGTCGAGGGCGGTGTGGAGGGCCGTACGGGCGTCCGCCGCGCTGCGCACGTCGAGGCGGCCCCCGACAGCGAGTTCGGCGTGGTCGCCCCTGATGTGCATGTGTGCTCCCCGGCTGTACTGCGTGCTTGTGGTCCGACGGGTCCGTGGCGGCTCATGGTCGGCGTCGGCTCGTGGTCGGCAACTCTCACCGCAACTGACTGCCGCGCGGGCGGTGAAGTTGCCGACCGTGAGCGAACCGATACCTAATTCACCCCGTAGGGTGCGGGGATTCGAACGGCCGTGCTCAGTGCTTGTAGAAGCCCTGGCCGCTCTTGCGGCCGATGTCGCCCGCGTCGACCATGCGGCGCATGAGCTCCGGCGCGGCGAACTTCTCGTCCTGCGACTCGGTGTAGATGTTGCTGGTGGCGTGCAGCAGGATGTCCACGCCCGTGAGGTCGGCCGTGGCCAGCGGGCCCATGGCGTGCCCGAAGCCCAGCTTGCAGGCGATGTCGATGTCCTCGGCGGTGGCCACGCCCGATTCGTAGAGCTTCGCGGCCTCGACGACGAGGGCGGAGATCAGGCGGGTGGTGACGAAGCCGGCGACGTCGCGGTTGACGACGATGCAGGTCTTGCCGACCGACTCGGCGAACGCCCGGGCGGCCGCGAGGGTTTCGTCGCTCGTCTTGTAGCCGCGGACCAGCTCGCAGAGCTGCATCATCGGGACGGGCGAGAAGAAGTGCGCACCGACCACCCGCTCCGGGCGCTTGGTGACCGCGGCGATCTTGGTGATCGGGATGGCGGAGGTGTTGGAGGCCAGGACGGTGTCCTCGCGGACCAGCTCGTCCAGGGTGCGGAAGATCTCGTGCTTGACCTCGATCTTCTCGAAGACGGCCTCGACGACGATGTCCACGTCGGCGACCGCGTCGAAGTCGGTGGTCGTGGTGATGCGGGCGAGGGCCGCCTCGGCGTCCTCCGCCGTCATCTTGCCCTTGGAGACGAACTTGTCGTACGAGGCCTTGATCCCGTCGGTGCCCCGGGTCAGCGCGGCGTCGGTGACGTCCCGCAGGACGACGTCCCAACCCGCCTGAGCGGAGACCTGAGCGATCCCGGAACCCATCAGTCCCGCGCCGATGACGGCGAGCTTCCCAGCCACTGCACACCCCTCGTTGTTCTCAGTACGACCCGGCCTCGTAGCCTCTCCGGCGGAGACTAGCGTCCGTGAGGGGCCCAGTGACCGCGAAGTAACACGCGTCACGTCTCAGATGACGGACATCACACCGACACGGCCCAGCAGTGCGCGGGCCGCCCGCAGTTGGCCCGCACTACCCTGGCGGCATGGTGAACCTCACGCGCATCTACACCCGCACCGGCGACCAGGGCACGACCGCCCTGGGCGACATGAGCCGTACGCGCAAGACGGACCTGCGGATCTCCGCGTACGCCGACGCCAACGAGGCCAACGCCGCCATCGGGACGGCGATCGCGCTGGGGGCGCTGCCGGAGGAGGTCGTCAAGGTCCTGGTCCGCGTCCAGAACGACCTGTTCGACGTGGGCGCCGACCTGTGCACCCCGGTGGTGGAGGACCCGCAGTACCCGCCGCTGCGGGTGGAGCAGTTCTACGTCGACCGGCTGGAGGCGGACTGCGACGTCTTCAACGAGCGGCTGGAGAAGCTCCGCAGCTTCATCCTCCCGGGCGGCACCCCCGGCGCCGCGCTCCTGCACCAGGCCTGCACGGTGGTCCGTCGGGCGGAGCGCTCGACGTGGGCGGCACTGGAGGTGCACGGCGAGGTGATGAACCCGCTGACGGCCACCTACCTCAACCGCCTGTCGGACCTCCTGTTCATCCTGGCCCGCACGGCCAACAAGGAACTCGGCGACGTCCTGTGGGTCCCGGGGGGCGAACGCTAGCGGCCGCTGCCGGCCGCTTCCCCCTGGGCGTCCGCGCCGGCCGGGGCCTTGCGCGGCCAGATCGAGTAGGTCGCGGCGACCACGGCCTGGATGCCGAGCACCCGCAGGGCGGCGAACTGCCACGCCTGGAGGCCGCCGGTGTCGGCGGCGTCGCCGACGTACCAGATCCCGGCCTGGAGCAGCCCGAGCGCGACCGCCGCGCCGACGAGGGTACGCGTCCACAGCTTCCACTCGTGGACGGCGCGGGCCTTGCCGTACTTCGTCCCGGGCGGCTTCGGGCCCCCGGCGAGGCGGTGGGCGGCGTGCCGGTCCAGCCACTTCACGGTGTAGTGCCCGTAGCCGACGGTGTAGCCGATGTAGAAGGCCGCGAGCCCGTGCCTCCAGCTCGGCTCGCCGCCGTTCCTCAGGTCGACGAAGGACACCACCAGCAGCGCCAGCTCCAGCAGCGGCTCGCACAGCAGGACGGCGGCGCCGAGCCTCGGCATCCCGGCCAGGTAGCGCAGCGCCAGGCCTCCGGCCAGCAGCACCCAGAACCCGATCTCGCAGGCGGCGATCAGTGCGACGAGCACGGCCCGCCCTCCTTCCCCTCGTGGACTCCCTTCCAGGATTCCGGCGGCCACGCCCCGCCACCTCGTCACCGGTGACGAATCCGCGCTGCATCCTTCGATGTAGCCGCGGCTCCGCCCCACCGCCGACGCCGCGCCGCCGCGCCCCGTGTTGGATGGGACCGTGCAGTCCAGGACCTTCAGCCCGCACCGCGACGACGTGCTCCTCGCGGTCGTCAGCGTGCTCGCCGGTGTGCTGCTGTGGACCGTGGGGGTCTACAGCACCGGCAACCGGCACTTCTTCCCCGCCTGGGCGGCCCTCGTCCCGCTGCTGGCCATCGGGCCGATGGAGCTGCTGCGCCGCACCGCCCCCCGCCTCACCCTGGCCGTCGGCACCGTCGCGGTGGTCGCGGACCAGTTCACCGTGGGCAATCTGGGCACCGTGATCGTCTTCACGGACCTGATGTACGCGGCCGTCGTCTACGGCACACCGGCCATGGCGCGGCGGCTGCCGGTCTCCACCGGCCTGATCACGGTCGTCGTCACCGTCGCCGCCGTGGCCTGGCTGCGCACCCCGCAGTCCCTGATGATCGGCATCGTCACCGGCATCGTGTGCTTCGGCCCGGCCCTGACCGGTGCCACCCTGCGCAACCACCGCGAGGCCGCCGAGGCCGCGCGGCTGCGCGCCGGGCAGACGGCCCTGCTGGCCGAGATGGACCGGACGCAGGCCGTGGCCGCCGAGCGCGCCCGGATGGCCCGCGAGCTGCACGACATGGTCGCCAACCACCTGTCCGCCATCGCCATCCACTCCACCGCCGCGCTCTCCATCGACTCCCCCGCCACCAGCCGCGAGGCGCTCGGGGTGATCCGCGAGAACAGCGTGCAGGGGCTGGCCGAGATGCGCCGGCTGATCGGGCTGCTGCGGGAGGCGGGCGCCGGGCAGGAGGCCGTGCCCGTCCCCTCGCTCGACGGGCTGGAGGCCCTGCTGGAGCAGGCCCGGACGAACGGCGCCGCGAGCGGGCTGGAGTTCGTCCTGCACGACGCACGCCCGGCCGGGCCTCCGCTTCCGGCGCCGGTGGAGCTGGCGGCGTACCGGATCGTCCAGGAGTCCCTGACCAACGCCCTCAAACACGCCGCAGCCGGTTCGGTCGCCGTTCGCGTGGCCCGGGAGGGCGGCCTGCTGACCGTGGCGGTGGACTCCCCGTACGGGGACCGTCCGGGGCCGCGCGCCCCGGGCTCGGGGGCGGGACTGGTCGGCATGCGCGAGCGGGCGCAGCTGCTCGGCGGAAGGTTCACGGCGGGCCCGCGGGGGCCCGTATGGCAGGTGCGGGCGGAGCTGCCCGCGCAGGAGGGGACGGTGGCGGAGTGAGCATCAGGGTCGTGGTGGCCGAGGACCAGCGGGCGGTACGGGCGGGGCTGGTGCTGATCCTGCGCAGTGCGGGCGACATCGAGGTGGTCGGGGAGGCGGCCGACGGCGAGGAGGCGGTGCGCCTGGCCCGGGAGCTGCGGCCGGACCTGGTGCTGATGGACGTGCAGATGCCCCTCCTCGACGGGGTCGAGGCCACCCGGCGGGTGGTCGGGGAGGGGCTGGCCGACGTGCTCGTGCTGACCACCTTCGACCTGGACGAGTACGTGTTCGGGGCGCTGCGGGCGGGGGCGGCGGGCTTCCTGCTGAAGGACACGGACGCGGGCGAGCTGATCGCGGCGGTGCGGACGGTGGCGCGCGGCGAGGGGCTGATCGCCCCGGCGGTGACCCGGCGGCTGATCGCCGAGTTCGCCGCGCCGAAGCCGGTACGGGCGTCCGTACGTCCGGCGACCGCCGCGGCGGTGGAGTCGCTGACGCGGCGCGAACGGGAGGTGCTGGCGGCGCTGGGCGAGGGGCTGTCGAACGCGGAGATCGCCGTCCGGCTGGAGATGGCGGAGGCCACCGCGAAGACGCACGTCAGCAGGCTGCTGGCGAAGCTGGAGCTGCGCAGCCGCGTGCAAGCAGCCGTCCTGGCGCGGGAGTTGGGGCTGTAGAGCACCACCGGAGAGGAGGTCTGGACCTCTTGACGCTTGGTACAGACCTTTCTAGTCTCACCGCAACACTGTGGTGAGCGTGCCATGACAAACGATCGCTTCCGGCGTGCTCACGGGCGGCGCAGGTCCCATCCCCGGTGGGGGGGGGGGGGCCCCCCCCCCCCCCCCCCCCCCCCCCGCCCCCCCCGCGCCCCCCCCCCCCCCCCCCCCCCCCCCCCCCCCCCCCCCCCCCCCCCCCCCCCCCCCCCCCCCCCCCCCCCCCC
>NZ_JBBDHD010000338.1:0-432 GCF_044129415.1 Streptomyces racemochromogenes | reverse complement strand
GCGCCACCCCCGGTGCCCAGGCCCCGCGCCCCGGTGCTCCGGCCCCGCGTCCGCAGGGCGCCCGTCCGGCGGGTCCCCGTCCGGGCAACAACCCGTTCACGTCCGGCGGCTCCACCGGCATGGCGCGCCCGCAGGCGCCCCGTCCGGCCGGTGCCCCGCGTCCCGGTGCCCCCGGCGCCGGCGGCCAGGGTGCCCCGCGTCCGCAGGCCGGTCCCGGCGGCGCCCCGCGTCCGCAGGGTCCCGGCGGCGCCCGTCCGACCCCGGGCGGCATGCCCCGTCCGCAGGGCGGCGCTCCGCGTCCGGCCCCGGGCGGCAACCGTCCGAACCCCGGCATGATGCCGCAGCGTCCCGCTGCCGGCGGTCCCGGTCCCCGTCCCGGCGGCGGTCCCCGCCCCGGTCCGGGCGGCGCGGGCCGTCCCGGCGGTCCGGGTC
>NZ_JBBDHD010000123.1:0-19598 GCF_044129415.1 Streptomyces racemochromogenes | reverse complement strand
CCGGCAAGGGCGGGCGCTCCCTGGTGGTGTTCTAGGACCGGTGCCGGTGCCGCTGCCGGTGCGGTAGGGGCGGGCCCCGGGCCGGTGCCGCTGCGCGGAGCCGCTCCCCCCCCCCCCCCCCCCCCCCTTCCCGTGCGTACGGCGGGCGCGCGGCCCGTCCGGGCTAGCCGGCCAGGCAGGAGGGGCCGAGGAGCACCTTGAGGTCGCCGAAGAGCGCCGGGTCGGGCTGGACCCGGTGCCGGTCGAGGCGCAGCACGGTGGTGGTGCGCGGCCCCTGGAGCTTGATCCGCACCTCGGTGTTGCCCTTGTGGTGGCGCAGGATCTCGCCCAGTCGGGTGACCATCGGCGGGGTGACCTTGACGGTGGGGATGGTGAGGACGACGGGGGCGTTGGTGCCGGCGGAGGAGAGGTCGGGGACCATCATCTCCATCGCGACCAGACGGGGGACGTCCTCGCGCTTGTCGAGGCGGCCCTTGACGAAGACGACGGTGTCCTCGACCAGCTGGGTGGAGACGAGCTGGTAGGTGGCGGGGAAGAACATGCACTCGATGGAGCCGGCGAGGTCCTCGACGGTGGCGATGGCCCAGGCGTTGCCCTGCTTGGTCATCTTGCGCTGGAGGCCGGAGATGATGCCGCCGATGGTGACGACGGCGCCGTCGGCGTGCTCGCCGCCGGTGAGCTGGGAGATGCCGGCGTCCGTCTTGTCGGAGAGGACGTGTTCGAGGCCGAAGAGCGGGTGGTCGGAGACGTAGAGGCCGAGCATCTCGCGCTCCTGGGCGAGCAGGTAGGACTTCTCCCACTCGACGTCGGAGAACTCCACGTCCAGGCCGAAGCCGGGCTCGCTGCTCTCCTCGTCACCCATTCCGCCGAAGAGGTCGAACTGTCCCTCGGCTTCCTTGCGCTTGACCGCGACCACGTTGTCGATCATCGATTCGTGGTGGGCGACCAGGCCCTTGCGGGTGTGGCCCATCTCGTCGTAGGCGCCGGCCTTGATCAGCGACTCGATGGTGCGCTTGTTGCAGACGACGGCCTCGACCTTGTCGAGGAAGTCGGGGAAGGAGGAGTACTTGCCCTTGGACTTCCGGGTCTTGATGATCGAGTCGACGACGTTCTGGCCGACGTTGCGGACGGCGGTGAGGCCGAAGAGGATCACGTCGTCGCCCTGGGCGGCGAAGTTGGACTCGGACTCGTTGACGTTGGGCGGGAGGACCTTGATGCCCATGCGCCGGCACTCGTTCAGGTAGATCGCGGACTTGTCCTTGTCGTCCTTGACCGAGGTGAGCAGGCCCGCCATGTACTCGGCGGGGTAGTTCGCCTTGAGGTAGGCGGTCCAGTAGGAGACGAGTCCGTACGCGGCCGAGTGGGCCTTGTTGAAGGCGTAGCCGGCGAAGGGGACCAGGACGTCCCAGAGGGCCTGGATGGCCTGGTCGGAGTAGCCGTTCTTGCGGGCACCGGCCTGGAAGATGGTGAAGTTCTTGGCGAGCTCCTCGGGCTTCTTCTTGCCCATCACGCGGCGCAGGATGTCGGCCTCGCCGAGCGAGTAGCCGGCGATGATCTGGGCGGCCTTCTGCACCTGCTCCTGGTAGACGATCAGGCCGTAGGTGACCGCGAGCACCTCTTCGAGCGGCTTCTCCAGCTCGGGGTGGATCGGGGTGATCTCCTGCTGCTTGTTCTTGCGCAGGGCGTAGTTCGTGTGCGAGTTCATGCCCATCGGGCCCGGGCGGTAGAGCGCGGACACGGCGGAGATGTCTTCGAAGTTGTCAGGCTTCATCAGGCGCAGCAGGGAGCGCATGGGCCCGCCGTCGAACTGGAAGACGCCGAGGGTGTCGCCCCGCTGGAGCAGCTCGAAGGTCTTGGGGTCGTCGAGCGGCAGGGCCAGGAGGTCGATGTCGATCCCCTTGTTGGCCTTCACCATCTTGACGGCGTCGTCCATGATCGTGAGGTTGCGCAGGCCGAGGAAGTCCATCTTCAGCAGGCCGAGCGACTCGCAGCTCGGGTAGTCCCACTGGGTGATGGTGACGCCGTCGGTGTGCCGCACCCAGACGGGCACGTGGTCGGTGATCTTCTCGCTGGACATGATGACGCCGGCGGCGTGCACGCCCATCTGGCGGACCAGGCCCTCGACGCCGCGGGCGGTGTCGATGACCTTCTTCACGTCGGGCTCGTTCTCGTACATGCTGCGGATCTCGCCGGCCTCGCTGTAGCGGGGGTGCGAGGGGTCGAGGATGCCGGAGAGCGGGATGCCCTTGCCGAGGACGTCGGCGGGCATGGCCTTGGTGAGGCGGTCGCCCATGGCGTACGGGTAGCCGAGGACGCGGGCGGAGTCCTTGATCGCGTTCTTGGCCTTGATGGTGCCGTAGGTGCCGATCATGGCGACCTTGTCGGCGCCGTACTTCTCGGTCACGTACCTGATCACCTCGACGCGCCGGCGCTCGTCGAAGTCGATGTCGACGTCGGGCATGGAGACGCGCTCGGGGTTGAGGAAGCGCTCGAAGATCAGGCCGTGCGGGATGGGGTCGAGGTCGGTGATGCCCATGGCGTACGCGACGATCGAGCCGGCCGCGGAGCCACGGCCGGGGCCGACCGCGATGCCCTGGTTCTTGGCCCACATGATGAAGTCGGCGACCACGAGGAAGTAGCCCGGGAAGCCCATCGAGATGATCGTGTCCATCTCGTACTCGACCTGCTTCATGCGGTCCTCGGGGATCCCGCCGGGGAAGCGGCGGTGCATGCCCCGCATGGTCTCCTCGCGGAACCAGGTGACCTCGGTGTAGCCCTCCGGGATGTCGAACTTCGGCATCAGGTTCCGGAACTTGAACATGCCCTCGGTGTCGACCTGCTCCGCCACCAGCCTGGTGTTGGCGCAGCCCTCCTGCCAGGCGTCCGAGGAGTCGATGGCGTACATCTCGTCCGTGGACTTCAGGTAGTAGCCGGAGCCGTCGAAGCGGAAGCGGTCGGGGTCCGAGAGGTTCTTGCCGGTCTGGATGCAGAGCAGGGCGTCGTGGGCGGCGGCCTCGTGCGCGTACGTGTAGTGGGAGTCGTTCGTGACCAGCGGCGGGATGCCGAGCTTCTTGCCGATCTCCAGCAGGCCGTCGCGGACCCGGCGCTCGATCTCGATGCCGTGGTCCATCAGCTCCAGGAAGTAGCGGCCCTCTCCGAAGATGTCCTTGTAGTCCGAGGCCGCCTTGATCGCCTCGTCGAACTGTCCGAGGCGCAGTCGCGTCTGGACCTCGCCGGAGGGGCAGCCGGTGGAGGCGATCAGGCCCTCCGACCACTGGGCGATGGTCTCCTTGTCCATCCGGGGCCACTTGGTCAGCCAGCCCTCGGCGTAGGCGTCGGAGGAGAGACGGAAGAGGTTGTGGAGGCCGGTGCTGTTCGCCGCCCAGATCGTCTTGTGCGTGTAACCGCCGGAACCGGAGACGTCGTCCCGCTTCTGGTGCGGCTGGCCCCACTGGATGCGCCGTTTGTTGCGCCGGGACTCGGGGGCCACGTACGCCTCGATACCGATGATCGGCGTGATCCCGGCCTTCTGGGCGGAGTGGAAGAAATCGTACGCACCGTGGAGGTTGCCGTGGTCGGACATGGCGATGTGCGTCATGCCCATTTCATTGCAGGCGGCGAACATGTCCTTCAGCCGAGCGGCACCGTCCAGCAGCGAGTACTGGGTGTGGACGTGCAGGTGCGTGAACGGCGTCTTGGACACGGTGTGGGCCTCCGGGGGAGAGAGGGGCGGCAGCTATGAATCCTACGTCGAGCGGGTGACACATCCGGGGCACGGAGCGATACGGTCGGGCGTTGCAGAACCAGGAACACGTGTCCGACGTCCAGTCGGTCAGAACCCGTACCACCCCGTGCACCAGGAGGCATCCGCCATGGCGGTTCCCGAGACGACCGACGAGCAGCGCGCCGAGCAGATACTCGATGTGTTCGACACCGCCTTCGGTGAGCTGCTCGCCGCCGACCCCGCCGCCTTCCAGGTCAAGTTCCGGAAGATGGCCGCCTCGGCCTTCGCCTTCTACCGGGGCACGGCCTGCCTCTTCTACGCCGACCTGGAGCGCGACCGGCACGGCGGCCCCTTCCTGGACGAGCGCACCGGCCGGGTCTGGATCCACGGCGACCTCCACGCCGAGAACTTCGGCACGTACATGGACTCCAACGGCCGGCTCGTCTTCAACGTCAACGACTTCGACGAGGCGTACGTGGGCCCCTTCACCTGGGACCTCAAGCGCTTCGCCGCCTCCGTGGCCCTGATCGGCTACACCAAGGCGCTCAGCGACGGGCAGATCAGCGACCTGGTGCGGACGTACGCGGCCGCCTACCGCGAACGGATCCACCTCCTGGCGACCGGGGCCAAGAACGAGGAGGTGCCCTCCTTCACCCTGGACACCGCCGAGGGCCCCCTGCTGGGCGCCCTGCGCGACGCCCGCTCGCGCACCCGCTTCGCCCTGCTGGACTCGATGACCGAGATCCGCGACCACGAGCGCCGCTTCTCGGAGGGCGGCGGGGCCATCGAGCTGGACGCCGCGACCCGCTACAAGGTGCTCGCCGCCTTCGACGGGTACCTGGAGACCCTCCCGGAGGAGTCCCTGGTCCGCCCGGACTCCTACCGGGTCAAGGACGTGGTGGGCCGCCGGGGCGTGGGCATAGGCTCGGCCGGGCTGCCCTCGTACAACATCCTGCTGGAGGGGCACAGCGACGCCCTGGAGAACGACGTCGTGATCTACCTCAAGCAGGCGCAGACCCCGGCCGTCTCCCGCCACATCACCGACCGGGCGGTCCGCGAGTACTTCCAGCACGAGGGCCACCGCACGGTGATCTCCCAGCGGGCCCTCCAGGCGCACGCCGACCCCTGGCTGGGCTGGACCGAGCTGGACGGCGCCGGGCAGCTGGTCGCGGAGGTCTCCCCGTACGCGGTGGACCTGGACTGGTCGGACCTGGACGACCCGGAGGAGATCGCGGCGGTCGTCGCGGACCTCGGCCGGGCCACCGCCACCATGCACGCCTCGGCCGACGAGGCGGAGAGCGGCCAGTCCCTGGTGCCCTTCTCCACGGAGCGGGCCATCGACGCGGCCATCGCCGCCGACGAGGAGGGCTTCCCGAAGCTCCTGGTCGACTTCGCCCACGCCTACGGGGCCCGGGCCCGCGCCGACCACCAGATCTTCGTGGACCTCTTCAGGAACGGCCGGATCACCGCGTAGACCACGGCTCCGGGGCCCGGCGGCGGGCCCCGGAGCGGCCGAGAAGGCACCCCGTGATCCGTCCCTCACAGGAAGCCGTGGCAGACTCGCGACGATGGACATATCAGGGGTGAGGATCCGAGGGCTGCGGGCCGCGCTGTTCAGCGCGCTCGTCGTGCTGCTCTCGGCCGGCTCCCACGTGCTCCTGTCCCGGGTGCCGCTGCCTCCCGCCCTGCTGGGCGGCGCCTTCGCCGGGGTGTTCGTGATCGCCTACGCCCTGGCCGGCCGCGAGCGGGGCTTCGGACCGATCGCCGGCCTGCTGGTCCCGCTGGAGCTGGCGGCCGACACCGTCTTCACCGCCGGGCAGCGCGTCTGCTACGGCCCCGCCGGCGGGCCGGTGGCCGGGCCGCTGCACGCCCTGGGCCTGGACGGGCTGTGCGGCGGGACCCCCGTGGGCGCGCCGCTGGCCGAGGTGGCCGGGCCCGTGGGCGACCCGGCCGCGCTGCTGTCCGCGCCGGGGCCGTGGACGCCCTGGCTGCTGCTCGGCGCCCACGTCGGGGTCGGGCTGATCGCCGCCGCCTGGCTGCGCCGCGGCGAGCGGGCGCTGGCCCGGCTGCTGCGGGCCGTGGCCGCCTTCGCCTTCCGGCCGCTGCTGCTGGCGGCGGCCTCGGTGGCGGCGGGTCCCGGCCGGGTCCGGCGGGCGCTTCCGGCGGCGCTTCCGGGCGCGGTGGCCCGTACCCGTTTCCCCGCGCATTCGGTGGGCCGGCGGGGACCTCCCGTACGGACGGCGACGCTCGCGAGCGTCTGACGCGTACGTACGGACAGTCCCCCCTCTTCCACCTCCCACGGAGATCACCATGAGTTCCCGCAACAGCCAGCAGAACAAGGCCGCCGCCCGCGAGAAGCTGCGCGCCGAGCGCGAGAAGCAGGCGAAGAAGGACAAGGCCCGCCGCCAGGTGTTCGTGGCCGGCGGCGTGGTCGCCGTCCTCGCGCTGGCCGGGGGCGTCGGCTACGCGGTCGTGCAGTCCAACCAGCCCGGCTACTGGGAGAAGGCCGCCGAGGCCACCCTGGTCAAGCCCAAGAACACCGAGGGCGCGGACGGCCTGACCGTGGTCATCGGCAAGCCCGAGGCGAAGAAGACCCTGGAGCTGTACGAGGACCCGCGCTGCCCCGCCTGCGCCGCCTTCGAGCAGTCGGTCGGCGAGCAGGTCAAGAAGGACGTGGACGCGGGCAAGTTCAAGCTCCGTTACATCGGCGCCACCTTCATCGACAACGGCGCCAAGGGCGAGGGCTCGAAGAACGCGCTCAGCGCGCTGGGCGCGGCGCTGAACGTCAGCCCGGAGGCCTTCCTCGACTACAAGGCGGCCCTCTACTCCAAGGCGCTGCACCCCGACGAGACCGTCGACAGCTTCGCCAAGGACGAGTACCTGCTGAAGGTCGCGGACACGGTCCCGGCGCTCAAGGGCAACGCCGAGTTCAAGAAGGCCGTCGAGGACGGCACGTACGACCGGTGGGCGATGGACATGTCGAACGCCTTCAACAAGTCGGGGGTGACGGGCACTCCGACGCTGAAGATGGACGGCAAGAAGATCGACACCCCGGCCACGCCGGAGGCGTTCACCGCCGCGATCGACAAGGCGCTCGCCGGCTGAACCGTCAGCAATACCGCCATAACGGGCGGGCGAACTCCCAGAGTTCGCCCGCCCGTTGTCGTCCGGTGACTGTTCCCGGCCACATACCGATCAGTAATATGACCACCCGTGACCAGTCATCTCACCCCCCTCTCTCCCGCGGCGGATTCCGCCGCGGGCGCGGCGAACCCGCGCCGTCGCACGGTCGTCCTGGCCGCCGCCGCCACGGCCGCCCTCGCGCCGATCGCCCTCGGCGCCTCCGCCGCCCGGGCGGCGGAAACCGCCCCCGCCTTCCTGCACGGCGTCGCCTCCGGCGACCCGCTGCCGGACGGCGTCCTGCTGTGGACCCGCGTCACCCCCGCCCCCGAGGCCGTCCCCGGCTCCGGTCTGGGCCCGGACACCGCCGTGGGCTGGGAGGTGGCCGAGGACAAGGCCTTCTCCCGCGTCGTCGCGCGCGGCTCCGTCACCGCGAGCGCCGCCTCCGACCACACCGTCAAGGTGGACGTGCGCGGCCTGCGCCCGCACACCCCGTACTGGTACCGCTTCACCGCCGGCGCCACCGTCTCCCCCGCCGCCCGCACCCTGACCGCCCCCGCGGCCGACGCGGCCACCGCGGGCGTGCGCTTCGGCGTGGTCTCCTGCTCCAACTGGGAGTCCGGCTACTTCTCGGCGTACCGGCACCTGGCCGCCCGCACCGACCTGGACGCGGTGCTGCACCTGGGCGACTACATCTACGAGTACCAGACCGGCGAGTACCCGGCCGCGAAGTACGTCGTACGCCCGCACGAGCCGAAGAACGAGATCGTCTCGCTGGCCGACTACCGGATCCGGCACGGCCAGTACAAGACGGACCGCGACGCCCAGGCGCTGCACGCGGCCCACCCCATCGTGGCCATCTGGGACGACCACGAGTTCGCCGACAACGCCTGGTCCGGCGGCGCCACCAACCACACCCCCGCGACCGAGGGCGACTGGGCGGCCCGCGCGGCCGCGGCCAAGCAGGCGTACTTCGAGTGGATGCCCGTGCGCGCCTCCATCGCGGGTACCGTGTACCGCCGCCTGCGCTTCGGCAACCTGGCCGACCTGCACCTGCTGGACCTGCGCTCGTTCCGCTCGGAGCAGGTCAAGGCCGGCAGCGGCGCGGTGGACGACCCGGAGCGCACCATCACCGGGCGGGCGCAGCTGGACTGGCTCAAGGCCGGCCTGGCGGGCTCGACGGCGACCTGGAAGCTGGTCGGCACCTCGGTGATGATCTCGCCGGTGGCCTTCGGCTCGCTGCCCGCGCAGCTGCTCCAGCCGCTCACGCACCTCCTGGGCCTGCCCGAGGGCGGTCTCGCGGTCAACACGGACCAGTGGGACGGCTACACGGACGATCGCAAGGAGCTCCTGGGCCACTTGAAGGACCGGAACATCAAGAACACGGTGTTCCTGACCGGTGACATCCACATGGCCTGGGCGAACGACGTCCCGGTGAACATGGCCACGTACCCGGGATCGGGCACGGTGGGCACCGAGTTCGTGGTCACCTCGGTGACCTCGGACAACATAGACGACACCCTGCACGTACTGCCGCACACCGTGTCGGTGGTGGCGGAATCGGCCATCAAGGCCGCGAACTGGCACGTGAAGTGGCTGGACATGGACTCGCACGGCTACGGCGTGCTGGACGTGACGGCCGAGCGCTCGCAGATGGACTACTACGTGGTCTCGGACAAGCGGCGCCAGGACGCGACCTCCTCCTGGGCCCGCTCGTACCGCACCCTGAACGGAACGCAGAAGGTGGAGCGGGTCGACCAGCCCGTCCGCTGATCTTTCTGACATACCGTCAAATCTGTTGCGGAACGGGGCTCCTGGTGCAGACCAGGAGCCCCGGATGTACCCCGGGCAACAAATCTTTAACTTCCGGGTACTTGCGAAATGAATGACATGCACACATAAACTTCCGGCCAGCGTGAGGAAATACCTCACCCCCCACCACGCTTGCCGAGGAGTCACCGTGCGCGCCGTTGCCCGCATATCCCCCCTTCTCCGCCGCCGCCTCATGGGTACGGCCGTCCTGGCCTCCACCCTGGCGTTCGCCCCGCTGACGGCCCCCACCACCGTCGCCGCCGCCCCGAAGACCGGTGCCGAGGCCTGTGCCGAGCAGGGCTCCGCCCCTGCCAACGCCCGTGTCGCCAAGCCCAAGGACAGCCACGCGGCCGAGCCCAACGAGCTGTCCGAGGCCCAGACCAAGGCCATGGACGCGGACCTCAAGAAGAAGCTCGGCCAGATGCAGCTGTCGCCGCAGCAGGTCTTCGGCGCGCGCGAGGGCGTCAGCTCCCTGGCCGCCGCCACGACCATCCCGGTGTACGTCCACGTGATCACGTCCGGCACCCAGGGCAAGCTGACCGCCACGGACATCACCAACCAGATCAACGTCCTCAACGCCGCCTACAGCGGCAAGGGCAACGGCAACGTCGACTCCGGCTTCCAGTTCTCCCTGGCCGGCACCGACTACACCGACAACGACGCCTGGTACAACGTCTCGGACGGCACCCAGGCCGAGAAGGACATGAAGAACGCCCTGCGCAAGGGCGGCAAGAACGCGCTCAACCTCTACACCGCCAACCTCGGCGGCGGCCTCCTCGGCTGGGCGACCTTCCCGAGCTCCTACGCCTCCGCCCCGGCGATGGACGGCGTGGTCATCCTCAACACCTCGCTGCCCGGCGGCTCCGCCGCCAACTACAACGAGGGCGACACCGCCACCCACGAGGTCGGCCACTGGATGGGCCTGTACCACACCTTCCAGGGCGGCTGCTCGGGCAGCGGCGACTCCGTCTCCGACACCCCGGCCGAGAAGAGCGCGGCCTTCGAGTGCCCGACCGGCCGTGACTCCTGCACCACGAAGGCGGGCGTGGACCCGATCCACAACTTCATGGACTACACGTACGACTCCTGCATGTACCAGTTCACCGCCGGCCAGGTGGCCCGCATGAAGAGCATGTGGACCGCCTACCGCGCCTGATCGCGCTCAGCGCTCCACACACCACGCACGGCGGGGCCCGGCGCAGCACGCGCCGGGCCCCGGCCCGTTCGCTCCCCGTTCCCCTACAGGCTGTCGAGGAACGCCAGCGCGATCCGCCAGACCTCCTCGGCGGCGTCCGCGTCGTAGTCGTCGAGGCCGGGGTCCGTGAACAGGTGCCCGGCACCCGGGTAGCTGTGGATCTCGACGTCCGCCCCGGCCCGCCGCATCCGCAGGTACCAGGCCGTCAGCCAGTCGTGCGTCTCGAAGGGGTCGGGGTCGGCCATGTGCAGCTGCACCGGCAGCTCGTCGGCCGAGGCGTCTTCCTCCAGGTCCGCCGTGCCGTGCAGGAGCAGCAGCCCGCGCGCCTTGTCGTCGGCCAGTGCCAGGTGCTGGGCGACGGAGCCGCCGAAGTCGAACCCGGCGTAGACCAGGCCCTGGTCGGAGAAGGGCGCCGAGGCCAGCACCGCCCGCTTGAGCAGCTCGTCGCGGCCCACCTCCTCCAGGTGGGCCACGCCCTCCTCGAACGTCTCGAACGTACGGCCCTCGAAGAGGTCGGGCACCTGCACCTGGTGTCCGGCGGCACGCAGCCGGTCGGCCGCCGCGTGCACCGCGGGCCGCAGCCCGTACGTCGAGTGGAAGAGCATGATGTTCATGCCTCCCATCGTGCCATTGCCCGGAAAGGGAGGAGTCCGGCGGCGCCCCGTGGATAGGTTCTCCCGCATGGAGATGGAGAACGTCCTGCGCCCCGCCGCCGCCGTCTGCGCCGTCCTGCTCCTCACCCTGCCCGCCGGCCGGCTCCTCGACCTGCTGCTGCGCCGGGCCGACGCCCGGCACTCCGAGACACCCCTGTGGGGCCTGCTGCGCCGCTGCGTCCCGCCGTTCCGGCTGGTGCTGGCCACGGCCGCGCTCCAGACCGGGTACCGGCCGGCGCACATCCTGCCCGGCCGGGCGGACGGTCTGGGCCACGTCCTGACCCTGGTGCAGATCGCCTCCACCGCCTGGCTGCTCGTCGGCGTCGCCACCGCCGTCGTCGACTCCGCGTACACCCGCTACGCCGCCTCCGCGCCGGACGACGCCCGGGTACGGCGGGTGCGCACCCAGGTCACCCTGATCCAGCGGGCGCTCACCGCCGTGGCCGTCGTGGTCGCCGCCGCCGCGATGCTGCTGACCTTCCCCGCGATGCGCACCGTCGGGGCCTCGGTGCTGGCCTCGGCCGGGGTGCTCGGCATCGTGGCCGGCATCGCCGCCCAGGCCACCCTCGGCAACCTCTTCGCCGGGCTCCAGATCGCCTTCGGCGACACCGTGCGCATCGGGGACACGGTGGTCGTGGACAAGGAGTGGGGCAAGGTCGAGGAGATCACCCTGACCTCCCTGGTGGTCCGCACCTGGGACGAGCGCCGGATCACGATGCCGGTGTCGTACTTCACGAGCAAGCCGTACGAGAACTGGTCGCGCGGCGGCGCCCAGATGACCGGCACCGTCATCTGGCACCTGGACCACTCGGCCCCCGTCGCGCTGATGCGGGACAAGCTCGCGGAGCTCCTCGGGGACATCCCCGAGTGGGACGGCCGCACGGCCGGCCTGGCGGTCACGGACACCACCCCGACCACCATCGTGGTCCGCGCGGTGGTCACCGCGAAGGACGCCGACGACGTGTGGACCCTGCGCTGCGCGGTCCGCGAGCAACTGATCACCTGGCTGGCGGCGCACCACCCGTACGCCCTCCCCCGCGTCACCCCGGCGGAGCCACCGCTACGGGCCTGACCCGCGCCGCCGTCGCCGGAGAGGCGCCACGCTCCTGCGCGCCTACGCGCTCCGCAGGCTGCGGACGTCCAGGTGGCGCAGGACGCGGTCGACGATCTCCGGGTCGGCCCCCGGTTCACTGCGGGCCGACAGGACCTCGTGGCGGGCGGCGGACATCATCTCGCGCTGGATCCGCTGGACCTGGCGGATCCGCTCGACCCGCTTCGCGTACGCCTCCCGCCGCTCCTCGTCGACCAGGTCGGGGCTGATCCTCGCCCCCACGTCGTACGCGCGCCGGTACAGGACCTCGACCAGGTCCTCCGGGAGGTCCTCGACCTGCTCGATCTCCCTGAGCCGCCGCTTCGCCGCCTTCGCCGCGCGCAGGGCGAGCGCCCGCTCGGTCTCCCGTTCGGCGTCCGTGTCGGGCTCCACCCCCAGACGCCGCACCAGCCACGGCAGGGTCAGCCCCTGGAACACCAGGGTCGCCATGATCACGGCGAAGGCGATGAAGATGATCTCGTCGCGGTCCGGGAAGGCGTCCCCCGCGTCGGTCCGCAGCGGGAGGGCCAGGGCCAGCGCGACGGAGGCGACCCCGCGCATCCCCGCCCACCACATCACCACGCTCTCCCGCCAGCTCAGCGGGATCTCCTCGGCGTAGTCGCGCCGGCCGTGCAGCTTCTTCGCGAGCCAGCCCGCCGGCAGCAGCCACGCCAGCCGCACCCCCACCACCACGGCGACCACGGCCGCCGCCCAGCCGGCCATCTCCCCCTCGCGGCCCTTGGCGACGCCGAAGACGTTGTGCAGCTCCAGCCCGATCAGGCCGAAGGCCACGCCGGTGACGAGGACGTCGATGACCTCCCAGAAGGTGTGCCCCGCGAGCCGGCCCAGCACGTCGTCGGCGTCGGTCGCGTACTCGGCGAGGAACAGGGCGGTGGTCAGCACGGCCAGCACCCCCGACCCGAGCAGCTCCTCGGCCACCACGTACGAGACGAACGGCACCAGCAGCGTCAGCCCGATCTGGAGGGTGGCGTCGTCGAGCCGGCCCATCAGCCGGTTGGTGGCCCAGCCGAGCGCGAGCCCGACGGCCACGGCCACCACCGCGGACAGGACGAACTCCCCGAGCGCGTCGGGCCAGGAGAAGCTGCCGCTCACCGCGGCGGCGACGGCCACGTGGTACAGCACGATGGCGGTGACGTCGTTGAAGAGCCCCTCGCCCTCCAGGATCGACACCATGCGGCGCGGCAGCCCGAGCGATCCGGCCACGGCGGTGGCCGCGACGGGGTCGGGCGGGGCGACGAGCGCGCCGAGCGCGACGGCCGCCGCGATGGGCAGCCCGGGGACGACGGCGTTCGCGACGGCGGCCACGGCGGCGGTGGTCACGAAGACCAGGGCCACGGCCAGCAGCAGGATCGGCCGGACGTTCGCCGCGAACTGCCGCCACGAGGTGCGTTGCGCGGAGGCGTACAGCAGGGGCGGCAGCAGCAGGGGGAGGATGTACTCGGGCGGGATGTTCACGTTGGGCACGGCAGGCACCAGCGCCAGCACCACCCCGCCGAGGGTCATCAGCACGGGCGCGGGCAGCCCCAGCCGGTCGCCGAGGGGCACGGTGACCACGGCCCCGAGCAGCAGGACGAAGAGCAGAGCGAGCTGATCCACTCCCCTACCCTGCCAGGAGGCCGCGCCGCTTCCGGGGATTGGACTCCCCGGGCCCCTACTGGCTTTCGGCGCGGATCACGTCGAGGGCGTGCTGGAGGTCGGCGGGGTAGCCGCTCTCGAACTCCACCCACTGCCCGTCCGCCGGGTGCTCGAAGCCCAGACGCACCGCGTGCAGCCACTGACGGGTCAGTCCCAGCCGCTTGGCGACCGTCGGGTCGGCCCCGTACGTCAGGTCGCCGACGCACGGGTGCCGGTGCGCCGACATGTGCACGCGGATCTGGTGCGTACGCCCCGTCTCCAGCTTGATGTCCAGCAGCGACGCAGCCCGGAAGGCCTCGATCAGGTCGTAGTGCGTGACGGACGGCTTGCCGTCCTGGGTGACCGCCCACTTGTAGTCCGCGCTCGGGTGCCGCCCGATCGGCGCGTCGATGGTGCCGCTCATCGGGTCAGGGTGCCCCTGCACCAGCGCGTGGTACCGCTTGTCCACGACCCGCTCGCGGAACTGGTTCTTCAGCGAGGTGTACGCCCGCTCCGACTTGGCCACCGCCATCAGGCCGGACGTGCCGACGTCGAGGCGGTGCACGATGCCCTGGCGCTCGGAGGCGCCCGAGGTGGAGATCCGGTAGCCGGCCGCGGCGAGGCCGCCGATGACGGTGGTGCCGGTCCAGCCGGGGCTCGGGTGGGCGGCGACGCCGACCGGCTTCATGATGACCACGACGTCGTCGTCGTCGTGGATGATCTCCATGCCGGGCACCGGCTCGGCCACGAGCTCGACCGGCCGCGGCGGGGCGGGCATCTCGACTTCCAGCCAGGCGCCGCCGTGCACGCGCTCGGACTTGCCGACGACGCTGCCGTCGACCGAGACCTTCCCCTCCGCCGCCAGTTCGGCCGCCTTCGTCCGGGAAAAACCGAACATACGGGCGATGGCGGCGTCGACGCGCTCGCCTTCCAGGCCATCGGGAACGGGCAGGGTGCGGATCTCGGGAATCGTACTCACCCGTCGAGTATGCCGGACCCGGCGGAGGACCATTCCCGCGCGCGTCCCCGAGGTCAGTCCTTGTGGACGGTGCCGTCCGGGTCCAGACCCTTGAAGGACAGCAGGACGATCAGGATCCCGCCGCACACGATCGCCGAGTCGGCGAGGTTGAAGACGGCGAAGTGGGCGGGCGCGATGAAGTCGACCACGGCCCCACGGAACACGCCCGGCGAGCGGAAGATCCGGTCGGTCAGGTTGCCCAGCGCGCCGCCCAGCAGCAGGCCCAGGGCGATCGCCCACGGCAGGCTGTACAGCTTGCGGGCCAGCCGGACGATCACCACGATCACGGTCGCCGCGATCAGGGTGAAGATGATCGTGAAGGCCTCGCCGAAGCCGAAGGCCGCGCCCGGGTTGCGGATCGCGTCGAACTTCAGCAGGTCCCCGACGATCTCGATCGGGGGCTGGTGCTCCAGCCTGGCCACGACCAGCATCTTGCTGCCGAGGTCGAGCAGGTACGCCAGCACCGCGACCACGAGCAGCGCCGTGATCCGCCTGCGCCCCCGGCGGGCCGCGGGCTCCGACTGCGGCTCGGCGTCGTCTCCGACTTCCGGCGTACCGATGATGCGCTCCGCCTCTGCCACGTGAGTCCCTCGAACTAGCCCGATCCCGACGAGACACGAGAGTACGTCAGTGTCCGTACGTCCTGGCTAGTGCCTTCGCTCCTGCTTCTGCTTGCAGTCCACGCACAGCGTCGCCCGCGGGAAGGCCTGCATCCTGGCCTTGCCGATGGGCTTGCCGCAGTTCTCGCACAGCCCGTACGTGCCCGCCTCCAGCCGTTCCAGGGCCCGCTCGGTCTGCTCCAGCATGGAGGTGGCGTTCGCGGCGAGGGCCAGCTCGGACTCCCGGGTGATGTTCTTGGTGCCGGTGTCGGCCTGGTCGTCGCCCGCGCCGTCGCCCGAGTCCCGCATCAGACCGGAGATGGCCATCTCGGAGGCCTCCAGCTCCACGCGCAGCCGCATCACCTCCGAGAGCAGCTCCGTACGGGCCTCCGCGACCTCCGTGGGGGTCCAGGGCTCCTCCCCGGGGCGTACGGCGAGCTCGCCGGGGTTCGCGGCCACGGCGCCGCCGGCCGTGTCGTCGGCCGTCTTGCGGGCCGTACCCGCGGTCTTCTTGGCAACCACTTTCCGAGCTCCCGTCTTCTGCGCGGCCGGGGCCGCCCCCTCGGCCGCGGCCGTCCCGGCCGGGCCCCTTCCCGTACTGCGCCCGCCCGAAGCGGCGGGGGCCGCCTCGGCCGGAGCCTTCCTGGCCGCCGTCTTCTTCAGGGCCGCCGCCTTCTTCACGGCGGCCTCCTCGCCCGGGGGCCGCCCGTCCACGGCCTTCTTCGCCGCGGCCTTCTTCGCCACGGTCTTCCTGGCCGGGGCCGCCTTCTTCGCCACGGCCTTCTTGGCCACGGTCTTCTTCGCCGCGGCCTTCTTCGCCGTGGTCTTCTTCGCCGCGGCAGCCTTCTTCGCCGGGGTCGCCTTCTGCGGAGCGGCCCGTTCGGCGGCAGCCGTGGAGCCCGGCACAGCAGCCACCTCCCGTGTCGCCGTCTTCTTCGCCACCATGGCCGCGGCCCCTTTTCACCGGATGTGGCCTTTTTAGCCAAATCGTGCCGGAACGATAAATCGCCTCCGACCCCACGGCAACGGGGCACGCGTCCATCGAGGTCAACCTGCATCCGTTGTGCCCAGCGCAGGCCCCCGTAATCCGCCCCGCCGCCCCCGGCGGATCCCCGGACGGCCCATCGGGCCGTCCGGGTCACCCCCGAGCCCTCCGCGGCCCGCCCGCGGCCCGCCCTTTAACCGGTCTGCCGACCCGCCCCCCGGCCCGTACACTGGGCGCAGCGAAAGGCATGGATGGGGACGAGTAGCGTCGGACGCAGCCAGGAGCGACCCGGGGACGGTGAGAGCCCGGGGGCGAGCGCGACGTGAAGGATCACCCCGGAGCCGCCGGAAGAAAGCCCGCACGGGATCCCCGTGGGGCCGGTAGAACCGGCTTCGCACCCCAATGAGGGGGCCGCCGGACCCGTCCGGAGGCCAAGGAGGGTGGTACCGCGGGAGCAGCAGCGCTCTCGTCCCTCCGGACGGAAGTGACACACCCGCCGGAGGAAGAGTTCAGCCTCATGACCACACCGCCGCAGTACCGCCCGGTACCCGCCCAGGTCGACCTGCCCGCCCTCGAACACGCCGTCCTCGACTTCTGGCGCGAGAGCAAGACCTTCGCCAAGACGCTGGAGCAGTCCGAGGGACGCCCCGAGTGGGTCTTCTACGAGGGCCCGCCCACCGCGAACGGCATGCCCGGTGCGCACCACATCGAGGCCCGCGTCTTCAAGGACGTCTTCCCCCGCTTCCGCACCATGCGCGGCTACCACGTGGCCCGCAAGGCCGGCTGGGACTGCCACGGCCTGCCGGTCGAGCTCGCCGTCGAGAAGGAGCTCGGCTTCAACGGCAAGCAGGACATCGAGGCGTACGGCATCGCCGAGTTCAACGCGAAGTGCCGTGAGTCCGTGACCCGCCACACCGACGCGTTCACCGAGCTCACGACCCGCATGGGCTACTGGGTCGACCTGGACGACGCGTACCGGACCATGGACCCCGAGTACGTGGAATCGGTCTGGTGGTCGCTGAAGGAGATCTTCAACAAGGGCCTGCTGGTCCAGGACCACCGCGTCGCCCCCTGGTGCCCGCGCTGCGGCACCGGCCTCTCGGACCACGAGCTGGCGCAGGGCTACGAGACGGTCGTCGACCCCTCGGTCTACGTCCGCTTCCCGCTGACCTCCGGCCCGCTCGCGGGCGGGGCCGCGCTCCTGGTGTGGACGACCACCCCGTGGACCCTGGTGTCCAACACGGCGGTCGCCGCCCACCCCGACGTCACGTACGTCGTCGCCACGAACGGCGAGGAGAACCTGGTCGTCGCCGAGCCGCTGCTGGAGAAGGCCCTCGGCGAGGGCTGGGAGGCCACCGGCCAGAGCTTCACCGGCAAGGAGATGGAGCGCTGGACCTACGAGCGCCCGTTCTCCCTCGTGGAGTTCCCGGAGCCCGCCCACTACGTCGTGAACGCCGAGTACGTCACGACCGAGGACGGCACCGGTCTGGTCCACCAGTCCCCCGCCTTCGGCGCCGACGACCTCGCGGTCTGCCGCGCCTACGGCCTGCCGGTCGTGAACCCGGTCCGTCCCGACGGCACCTTCGAGGAGGACGTCCCGCTCGTCGGCGGCGTCTTCTTCAAGAAGGCCGACGAGAAGCTGACCGCCGACCTCGACGCGCGCGGCCTGCTCTTCAAGCACATCGCCTACGAGCACAGCTACCCGCACTGCTGGCGCTGCCACACGGCCCTGCTCTACTACGCGCAGCCGTCCTGGTACATCCGCACCACCGCCGTCAAGGACGCGATGCTGCGGGAGAACGAGAAGACGAACTGGTTCCCCGAGTCGGTCAAGCAGGGCCGCTTCGGCGACTGGCTGAACAACAACATCGACTGGGCGCTCTCCCGCAACCGCTACTGGGGCACCCCGCTGCCGATCTGGCGCTGCGAGGAGGACCACCTCACCTGCGTCGGCTCGCGCGCCGAGCTGTCCGAGCTCTCCGGCCAGGACCACTCGGAGCTGGACCCGCACCGCCCCTACATCGACGACGTCACGTTCACGTGCACGCACGAGGGCTGCTCCCTGACCGCCGTCCGCGTGCCGGAGGTCATCGACGCCTGGTACGACTCGGGCTCGATGCCGTTCGCGCAGTGGGGCTACCCGTACAAGAACAAGGAGATCTTCGAGAAGCGCTACCCGGCGCAGTTCATCTCGGAGGCGATCGACCAGACCCGCGGGTGGTTCTACACCCTGATGGCGGTCGGCACCCTGGTCTTCGACAAGTCCTCCTACGAGAACGTGGTCTGCCTGGGCCACATCCTCGCCGAGGACGGCCGCAAGATGTCCAAGCACCTGGGCAACATCCTCCAGCCGATCCCGCTCATGGACCAGCACGGCGCGGACGCGGTGCGCTGGTTCATGGCGGCCGGCGGCTCCCCGTGGGCGGCGCGGCGCGTGGGTCACGGCACCATCCAGGAGGTCGTGCGCAAGACGCTCCTCACGTACTGGAACACCGTGGCCTTCCAGGCCCTGTACGCCCGGACGTCCGAGTGGGCCCCCTCGGAGGCCGACCCGGCACCGGCGGACCGCACGGTGCTGGACAAGTGGCTGCTGTCCGAGCTGAACACCCTCGTGACCGAGGTCACGGACGCGATGGAGTCGTACGACACCCAGCGCGCCGGCAAGCTGCTGTCCGCCTTCGTGGACGACCTGTCCAACTGGTACGTGCGCCGCTCGCGCCGCCGGTTCTGGCAGGGCGACAAGGCGGCCCTGCGCACCCTGCACGAGGTCGTCGAGACGGTCACCCGGCTGATGGCGCCCCTGACCCCCTTCATCACGGAGCGGGTCTGGCAGGACATGGTCGTCCCGGTCACCCCGGGGGCGCCGGAGTCGGTGCACCTGTCCACGTGGCCGACGGCGGACGCCTCGGCGGTCGACCCGGTCCTCTCCCAGCAGATGCTGCTGGTCCGCCGCCTGGTGGAGCTGGGCCGGGCCACGCGCGCCGAGTCGGGCGTCAAGACCCGCCAGCCGCTGTCGCGCGCGCTGGTCGGCGCGGTGGGCTTCGACGCGCTGTCGCCGGAGCTCCAGGCGCAGATCACGGAGGAGCTGAACGTCTCCTCGCTGGCCTCGCTCTCCGAGGTGGGCGGCTCGCTGGTCGACACGACGGCGAAGGCGAACTTCCGGGCGCTGGGCAAGCGGTTCGGCAAGGGCGTGCAGGACGTGGCGAAGGCCGTGGCCGCGGCGGACGCGGCGGCCCTGTCCCTGGCCCTGCGGTCCGGCTCGGCGGTCGTGACGGTGAACGGGGAGGAGGTCACCCTCACCCCCGAGGAGGTCATCATCACCGAGACCCCGCGCGAGGGCTGGTCGGTGGCCTCGGACTCCGGCGCCACGGTCGCGCTCGACCTGGAGATCACGGCGGAGCTGCGGCTGGCGGGGCTCGCGCGTGACGCGATCCGGCTGATCCAGGAGGCCCGGAAGAACTCCGGCCTGGATGTCGCGGACCGCATCGCCCTGCGGTGGTCTTCGACGTCGCCGGAGGTCGTCACGGCCCTGACGGACCACGCGGCCCTGATCGCGGACGAGGTCCTGGCGACGGACTTCGCCTCCGGCGAGGCCGACGCGTCGTACGGCGCCCCCTTCGAGGACGAGTCCCTCGCGCTGACGTTCCGCCTCCGCAAGGCGTAACCCGGCCCACCGAAGCGGGGGGGGGGGGGGGGGGGGGGGGGGGGGGCGGGGGGGGGGGGGGGGGGGGGGGGCGCGGCGCGGGGGGCGCGGGCGCGGCGGGGGG
>NZ_JBBDHD010000122.1:0-19627 GCF_044129415.1 Streptomyces racemochromogenes | reverse complement strand
TGGCGTGGATCCGGCCCTCGCGGATGCCGATGGAGACCTTCTTGATGCCGAGCACCGCGTCGATGACCAGGACGTTGGTGATCACCGCGTCGCAGGTCTCGCGGACGGCGGCGGCCTTGAGGTGCAGGCCGTCGCGGGCGGTCTTGCCGAAGCCGGCCAGGAACTCGTCACCGGGCTTCTGCGCGTCCGACTCCACCCGGACGACGAGTCCCGAGTCGCCGAGCCGGACCCGGTCCCCCGCGCGGGGGCCGTGCACCGTGGCGTACTCGTACGGGTCTGTGTGCCGGCTGCCGGGGGCGCAGTGGTCGCCGTGGCGGGACGGTCTGCTCATGCCGCGCTCCCTTCCGGAGCCACCGCGCCGAGGTAGCCGCAGGCGGCGGCGCGGGCCAGGGCCTCGGCCTTGGCGCCGGGGGCGTCGAGCGGGCCGTCGACCAGGCCCGCGAAGCCGATCGCGATCCGGTCGCCGCCGATCGGGACCAGGCCGACCTCGACGACGGCGCCGGAGTCGAAACGCGTGGAGGAGCCTGCCGCGACCGCCAGCCGCATGCCGTAGGCGGCGGCCCGGTCGAAGTCGAGGCGGGGGTTGGCCTCGAAGAAGTGGAAGTGCGAGGTGACGCTCACCGGCACGGCGGCGGTGTTGCGCACGGCCAGGGTGAGCGCGGGCTCCGGCTCGTCGACCGTGCCGGAGCCGGGCAGGACGGCGCCGGGGGCGGCGTCGTCCCGGGGCTGCGCGCCGAAGGGGTCGCCGACCGCCGCGAGGCGGGTGCCGTCCTCGAAGACGGCCTCGACCATCACCTCGGTCACGATGTCCACCACCCCCGGCAGCACGTCGTCGGGGCCCAGGACGGAGCGTCCGCGTTCGAGGGCGTCGGCGAGGCGGACCCCGTCGCGGGCGGCCTCGCACACCGTGTCCGCGATCAGCGCCGTGGCCTCCGGGACGTTGAGCCGCAGGCCCCGCGCACGCCGGGCCCGGGCCAGCTCCGCGGCGCTGAACAGCAGGAGCCGGTCGCGTTCGGTGGGTGTCAGCGGCACGGGGACCACCGCCTACGGGAAACGTTCATGATTATTCCTTTGGATTGCGCCGGCCCGTGGATGACTCCGGGCGACGCGAGGAACTGTGGCACTGACTGAAAATTCAGTCAATGGTTATGGCGAGGAAAGGCCCCGGCCTGCGGCAGGACAGGACGACGCGGTGACCACGCGGTGACCACGCGGTGGCGTCCGGGCAGGCCGGGGAGGCGGCCCAACGGGGCGGGGAGGAACGGGGCGGGACCCCTCAGTAGCGCTGGAGTCCGGCCAGCTCGGCGTCGATGGCCCCGCGCATCAGCTCGCGCGCGTGGCCGATCCGGATCCCGCCGCTGAGCCAGCGCATGCTCAGGCCCTCCAGCAGGGCGGTGAGACGTTCGGCGGCCGCGGCGAGCGCGGAGGCCGTCGCCATCGGCTGGACCTGCCCCAGCAGTGCGGCGACCTCCTGGACCCACACCAGGGTGGCCCGGGCGAGGTCCTCGCGCAGCACCTCGTCGAAGACGGCGCTGGCCCGCAGCTCACCCCAGGCCGAGCTGTTCTCCCGGACCTCCACGGTGTCCTGGAGCTCCAGCAGCAGCGTCTCGTCCAGCTCCTCCCTCGGGGTGAGGGGAGGCGCGTCGGGGTCACGGTCGGTGGTGTACCGCTCGGCCCGGTCGTTGATGAACTCAAGGGTCTGGCGCAGGACCCCGGTACGGTCCTTGAAGTGGTAGTAGATCAGCGCCGTGGACACCCCGGCCTCGGCCGCGAGTTCTTCCACGCGCAGCCCGCGCACCCCGCGCCGGGCGATCACCCGGGCGGCCGCTTCGAGGATCTGAGTGCTGCGAGACGCCATGCCCCGCACCTTACCGGGGCGTTCGGCCACGGGCGCACGCGGCCCGTCCCCGGCCCGGCGGACCTGCCGGGGCACGCCGGCCATCAGACCGCCGGCGGGACGGCCGGGTGCGACTGGGTGGCGCAGTGGACGCCGCCGCCGCCGCTCGCGATGCCGTCGATGACGACCTGGACCACCTCCCGGCCGGGGTAGGCGGCCTGCAGGACGTCGTAGGCCACGCCGTCCGCGTAGGCGTCGCCGAAGCGGGGAGCGATCACCGCGCCGTTCGGGGTGTAGTAGTTGGTGTAGCTCGACAGGAACTCCTCCCCCTTGCCGGTGATCTTCTTGCGGTCCGGGCCGGGCAGCTCGGTGACGGCCAGCCGCCGGCCCCGGGCGTCGGTGGCGGACTGCAATACCTTCCTGGTCTCCTCGTAGACCGCGACCCACTTGGGGTCCGTGCCGGGTCCGGGCCGGTCGAGGATGACCTTGCCCGGGGCCGTGAAGCGGGCCAGGCAGTCGATGTGGCAGTCGGTGATGTCCGCGCCCGCCAGGCCCGGCGCCCAGATGACCTTCTCGATACCGAGCGCGGTCTTCAGCTCCTGCTCCACCTGCTGCTGCGTCATGCCGGGGTTGCGGTTGGCGTTCACCAGCGAGCTGACGGTGGCCAGCAGGGTCCCCTCGCCGTCGGTCTCCAGCGAGCCGCCCTCGCCGGTGAAGCCCGCCTGGATCCGGTTCACGGCGTACTCGCCGAGGAGGATGCCGGCGGCCGCGGCGTCGTTGGCGTAGGGCTGGGCGTACGGGGTGCCCGCCTTGCCCCAGCCGTTGAAGTTGGTGTCCACGCCGGCCACGGCCCCCGGGCCCGCCAGGAAGGTGGGGCCGAAGTCGCGGATCCACAGGTCGTCGACCGGTATCTCGATGACGTCGATGGCGTGGCGGGCCCCGCGGCCGCACTGGTAGCGGGCGTCGGCGGCCTGTCCGGGGCGGGCGAGCACCACGACCGGCTCGAAGCGGGAGATGGCGTGGGCGACGTTCGCGATGTCCGCGCGCACGCCGGCCAGCCCGCTGCTGCCCCAGACACGGGAGAGGGCGGGCCAGGCCATGTACGTACGGACGTGCGCGTCGGTCTCGGCGGGCATCGTCAGCCCGGCCGGGGCGCCCGCGGCGCGGGCCGGGGCGGAGGGGAGGGCCGAACCGAGGGCCGCCAGCGGCAGGGCCGCCGCGCCCAGTTGGAGCAGCCGGCGGCGGGAGGTGGTGGGCGATTCCATGGGGGCTCCCTGATGAGGAAGGGGCGGGGAATGATCGACATCCTTGCGCTGACTGAAAATTCAGTCAAGAGGAGGGGAGGAATGGGTTCCGCGGGAGTGCTTTCGGATCAGCCCAGGTGGTACTGGTCCACGACGATCGTGACGGGCCCGGCGGCGGCCGCCCTGCGCAGCCGGACGACGGCCAGCTCGCGCCGGTCGGGGCTGCGGACGCAGAACGGCCGCTCCCCCGCCAGGGCGGTGAAGGGCAGGGTGGTGACGGGCTTGGTCTCGATGCCATGGAGGCAGGCGGGGACCGTGAGCCCCTCGCCGTCGGAGACGAAGGAGTCGGACTCCTCGGAGGGCACGAAGGACTGGGCCTCCCGCGCGAGGAACCAGGTGGCGGAGTCGGCGGGCACCACCTTCCCGGCCTTCAGGTCGAACTCGTAGCCGGTGTCGGGGGCCGTCAGCTCGACCCGGGTGTACCCGGCCGGATAGCGGGTGGGGGACGGGGACGGCCGCTCGGCGGGCTCCCCGCCGGCCGGGGCCCGGTCCTCGGCCGAGGCGGCGGCCCCCTCGTCCGGGTCTCCGTCCAGGTAGTACGCGGCCCCGCCGCAGACCAGCAGGGTCAAGGCCACCGCCCCGGCCACGGCGGGCAGCCGCCGCCCCCGCCGGGCTGACCGGCGGCCGGGGACCTGTGCGGGGCCGGGCCCTGACGCCGCTGCCGGTACCGGCGCCGCGCCGGGGAAGCCGGGCAGCTGCGCGGGGGCGGGCGCACCGGGCCGGGGGGCTGCGGGGGCGGGCGCCGCGGCGGTGGCCGCCAGGGCCGTCGGCGCGTGGGAGGCCGGCCCGGACTCCCCCGGGGCGGGCGCCCGCCCGGGGCCGCCGACCTCCTCCCGGACCGGCCGGGGCAGCCAGCCGTCGGTGAACTCCGGCCGCCGGCCGACCGCGGGGTGCGCGTGGACGTAAGCGATCAGCTCGGCGGTGGCCGGGCGGCCCCCGGGCTGCTTCGCCAGGCACCACGCCACCAGCTCGCGCAGCTCGGCGGGGGTCCGCGTCAGGTCGGGGTGCTCGTGGACCACGCGGTACAGGGCGGTGGACTCGGGCCCCGGCCCGAAGGGCGGCGTGCCGCCCGCCACGTACGCGGTGAGGGCGCCCAGGGCGAAGACGTCGGTGGCCGGGGTGACCCGGTGGCCGAGGGCCTGCTCGGGTGCCATGAAGGCGGCGGTGCCGACCCGCAGCCCGGTCCCGGTCAGCGCGGAGGAGTCCGCCGCGTGCGCGATGCCGAAGTCGATCACCCGGGGGCCGTCCCCCGCGATCAGCACGTTCGCCGGCTTGAGGTCCCGGTGGACGACCCCGGCCGCGTGGATGGCCTGGAGCGCCTCCGCGATGCCCGCGACCAGCAGCAGCGCCGTCCGCACGGGCAGCGGGCCGTGCCGGCGCACCACCTCGTGCAGGGAGGGACCGGGTACGTACGCGGTGGCCAGCCAGGGGGTGCGCTCGTCGACACCGAAATCGACCACCTGCGCCGTGAACAGGCCGTGGATCCGGCGGGCGCTGGCCACCTCGCGGGCGAACCGCTCGCGGAACTCGGGATCCGCCGCGAACTCGGCGCGCACGGCCTTCAGTGCGATCGGGCGGCCGCCGGGCGTGTACGCGAGGTAGACCACCCCCATCCCGCCCGCGCCCAGCCGGGCGTGGAGGCGGTAGCCGCCGATCTCGCGGGGGTCGTCGGCGGTGAGTCCCGCGGGAACGGGCTGTACGCCGGGAAGCTGGTCGGACATGCGGTGCTCTTTCCACGATGCGGCAGATCAGGTGGCCGGTTCGCATCGTCTCCCTAACTAAAGTTTCAGTCAACGTGTGACAATACGTGCCTCACACCGCCCGACGGGTTCCCCCGGGGAAGGACCACACCGTGACGGACCGCAGACGGACCATCCTTGAGGCCGCCGCCCGCGTCATCGCACGCCGGGGGGTCCGCGGGCTGCGGGTGACGGAACTGGCGGCCGAGGCGGGGGTGTCCACCGCCCTGGTCTACTACCACTTCAAGGACCGGCCGGGCATCCTGCGGCAGGCCCTGGCCTTCATCGGGGACCGGGCCGACCGGTACACCGAGCCCCCGGACGGAGCCGCCGGACAGCGCCCCGCCGACCCCCGCGAGCTGCTGGAACGGACCCTGCTGCTGGAGTTCCAGGAGCTGCCCGAGGTCCGCGAGAACAGCACGGCCTGGGGGGAGCTGCGGGCCCACACCGTCTTCGACCCGGAGCTCCGCGAGGAGCTCGCGGCGGCCGGCGCCGCCTGGGTGGCCGAGGTCGCCGAGCTGATCGCCGCCGTCCGCCCGGGTGCGGGGCCCGCCCGGGTCACGGGCGCCGCCGAGCGGCTGACCGCCCTGCTGGAGGGGCTGAGCGTGCGCCGGCTCAGCGGCATGCTCCCGCTGGGGCACGCCCGCCACCTGATGCGCGAGGCGGTCCGCGTGGAGGTCGACCGGCTGGGCTGAGGGACCCGGGGGGCCCTGGGCCGATCGGGGCCCCGGCCCGCGCGGCGGTTTGACTGAATTTTCAGTCAGTGCCATGGTGGCAGGACGATTCCACGATCGGAGTTCCCGTGACGAACCCTCCCCCCACCCGCCGGACCGTCCTGCGCACCCTCGCCGGCCTCGGCGCCTTCGCGCTCGGTGCCGTGGGCTGCGGCCCTGCCGACGGCGCCGGCGAGCGCCCCGGCACCGCGGCCGGCACTCCCGGCCGGGCCGCCGGAAGCGGCACGAAGCGCCGGCTCGGTGCGGAGTGGGAGAGCCACACCCGTACGTTCATGGCCTGGCCGGCGATCGCCGCCGGGGTGTGGGACAAGGACCTGCCCTCCGTCCGCGAGGACATCGCCCGGATCGCCCGGGCCGTCGGGACGTACGAGGCGGTGGTGATGATGGCCCGGCCCGACCAGGCGGACGCGGCCCAGCGGGCCTGCGGGGACCGGGTCGAGGTCATCCCGCTGGCCGTCGACGACCTGTGGGCCCGCGACACCGTCCCCGTGTTCGTCGAGGAGGCCGGGAAGGTCGTCGGCGTGGACTTCAACTTCAACGGCTGGGGCGGCAAGCAGCAGCACGGCAACGACGCCGGGGTCGGCCGGGCCCTGCTGCAGAGGTACGGCATCCCCCGGGTCCAGGCCCCGCTGGTCGCGGAGGGCGGCTCTTTCGAGACCGACGGAGAGGGCACCCTGCTCGTCACCGAGAGCTCGATCGTCAACGACAACCGCAACCGGGGGAAGTCCCGGGACACGATCGAGGCGGAGCTCAAGAAGACCCTCGGGGTGGAGAAGGTGGTCTGGCTGGCCGGGGTGCGCGGCCAGGACATCACCGACGCCCACGTCGACAGCCTCGTCCGCTTCGCCGCGCCCGGTGTGGTGCTGCTGGACCGCGCGCACCCGAACACCCCGCCGGACTCCTGGTCCCGCTCCGCCGACCAGGCGAAGTCCGTCCTGTCGAAGACCACGGACGCCCGCGGCCGGCGCTTCGAGATCATCGACCTGCCCCAGCCCGACCTGGACCTGATCACGGGCCGGGGCGACGACTTCGTCTCCACCTACGCCAACTTCTACGTGGCCAACGGCGCGGTGTTCCTGCCCCGGTTCGGCGACCGACGGGCCGACGACCGCGCCCGCGGCATCCTCCAGGAGCACTTCCCGAAGCGGGACGTGGTCCAGGTGCAGATCGACACGATCGCCTCGGGCGGCGGCGGCATCCACTGCTCCACCCACGACCAGCCCGGCAAGCCCGCCGCCTGAGCGGACGCACACCCGCCCGGCCGGGCCCGAGGCCCGGCCGGCGGACGGGACACCGTTACGGCGCCATCTCGTACGCCCCCGAGAGCGCTTCGACGCGCTCCCAGACCCGGGCCGCGCGGGCCTCGTCGACGACCGGGCGGCGCACCGCGCCGAGCGCCCAGGCCTGCTGCGCCTCGGTCGCGGAGTCCTTGCCGTGCAGTTCGACGGCGTGGCCGGAGAAGTCGCGGACGAGGACGGAGAACAGTTCGTCGAGGACGTCGCGGTCCAGGTCCGTCAGGCGGGCCTGCTCCAGGATCAGCTGGCCGTGCACCACGAGGGCGAAGAGCTGGCCGACGGACAGCAGGAAGTCCAGGTCCCGGCTCTGCGCCTCGTCGGGGGCGACGGTGGAGACGAACTCGCACAGGGCGTCGGCCTGCTCGCGGAAGCGGGCGACGTTGGGCACGTCGGCGTACGCGTCGTAGGCGGGCCGCCAGTCGTGGAAGCGGACGGAGCCCAGGCCGCGGGCGGGGCCCTGCCGGAAGAGGAAGCCGTCGTCGGCCGCGTCGAGTCGGGTGGGCACGGCCGGGTACTCGACCGGCTCCAGCAGGTGGTTGCGCAGGAACTTGAGGATCAGCGCCAGGTTGACGTGGACGGTGCCTTCGAGCTTGGGCAGGCCCCGGATCTCGACCGCGGCGTTGGCGAAGTAGGTGTCCTTCTCGAAGCCCTTGGCGGCGATGACGTCCCACATCAGGTCGATGACCTTCTCGCCCTCCGTGGTCACCTTCATCTTCGTCATCGGGTTGAAGAGGAGGTAGCGGCGGTCCTCGGGACCGGCGGAGCGGAAGTAGTCCACGGCACGGTCGCTGAAGAGCTTCATGCCGACGAGGCGGACGTAGGCGTCGGCCAGCTCGCGTCGCACGTGCGGGAAGGCGGTGACGGGGCGCCCGTAGAGGACCCGGTTCTGCGCGTGGGTGACGGCCTCGTACATCGCGTGCTCGCAGATGCCGATGGAGGCGGTGCAGAGGTTGAACTTGCCGACGTTGACGGTGTTGAGGGCGGCGTCGAAGGCGGCGCGTCCGGTGTGCAGCACGTCCTCGGCGGCGACGGGGTAGCGCTCCAGGCGGAACTCGCTGACGTACTTCGAGGAGTGGACCACGTTCTGGACGAGCCCGTACGCGGGGTGGCGGCTGTCGGCGGCGAAGAAGACGTAGCCGTCCGGGCCCTCGACGTCGGTGCGGCGGCCGAAGACGGAGACCAGACCGGCGGCGTTGCCGTTGCCGATGTAGTACTTGGAGCCGGTCGCCAGGAAGCCTCCGTCGCCGTCGGGCTCCAGGAGCATGTCGGTGGAATAGATGTCGGCGCCGTGGGTCCGCTCCGACAGGCCGAAGGCGAACACCTCGCCCTGGGCGAGGAGTTCGGCGGCGCGGGCGCGGGCGGCGGCGTTGTCGCTCTGCCAGACCGGGCCGAGGCCGAGGATCGTCACCTGCCAGGCGTACCAGTAGTCGAGGCCGTAGAAGCCGAGGATCTCGTTGAGGGCGGCGATGCGGGCCGTGTCCCAGCGCTGGTCCTCCCGGCCGGCGACGGAGGCCGGGGTGAGGAAGGTGGCGAACAGGTCCTCCTTGGCGGCGAAGGCGAGGAAGTCCGCGAGCCAGGCGCGGGTGCGGTAGTCCTCCAGCAGGCGGCGCTTCCCGCGCTCTTCGAACCAGTCGACCGTGGCGCGCAGCAGACGGCGGGTCTCGGGGTCGAAGTGCGCCGGGTCGTAGGTGCGCGGGTTGAAGAGGAGGGAGTCGGCCATGAGGGGTCGCCTTCCGGGAGGTGGTGGTGGGTGGGGTGCGGTCAGGCGGACGGTGGTGGCGTCGCGCCGAGGCGGTGCAGGGTGGCGAGGACGTCGTCCAGCCAGGCGATGGTCATCCGCTCGTACGCGATGCCGCCGCGCAGCACGACGTGCTGGAGTTCCTGCCCGGCGTCGAGCGGGCCGGGGGCGCCGGGCCCGGTGAAGTCGCGCCGCTCGCCCGCGAGGTAGTGGGCGAGGCGGTCGGTGTGGGCGCGGTGGTGCCGTTCGACCTCGCGGATCAGGGCGGCCGGGTCGTCGAAGGCCGCGCCGCGGATCTTGACCGCGAGCTCGTGGCGCATGCTCTCGGGCTCGATCGGGTCGTGCAGCCAGCGGGAGAGGGCGGCGCGGCCGGGGGCGGCGACGGAGTACTCCTTCTTGTCCGGCCGCCCCTGCTGGGGCACCTCCCGGACGGTGAGCAGGCCGTCGCCGGCCATGCGGGCCAGGACGCGGTAGATCTGCTGGTGCGTGGCGGTCCAGAAGTAGCCGATGGACCGGTCGAACCGCCGGGCCAGTTCGTAGCCGGAGCCCGGCATCTCCAGGAGGGAGACGAGGATCGCGTGGTCGAGCGCCATGCTCCGATCTTTCTATGCAACTCGTTGCATAGACAAGCCCGGACCGGTGAGATGCGGCTCACCCGGCGGCCGCCCGCCCGCCGGCCGGCCGGCCGGCCGGCCGGATATGCGTTTGCCGCCCCGGCACCCGCTGGCTACCGTCGTCGGCCATGACCTCCCCCCTGCACACCGAGCGCCTGCTGCTGACCCCCTACGTACCCGGCGACGAGGAGGACTTCGTGGCCCTCTTCCAGGACGAGCGGGTGTCGCGGTGGATGGGGGACGGCCCCGTCTCCGAGGAGGAGAACCGGGCCCTGTTCGGCCGGATCTTCACCAAGGTCTACGCCGGGGACCTGTTCGACGTGTGGGCCGTCCGCCGCGCCGGCGAGCTGATCGGGCACGCCGAGATCAAGCGGACCGACGCGGTCGCCGGGTACGAGATCATCTACGCGCTGGCCCCCTCGGTCTGGGGTGCGGGGCTGGGGAGCGAGCTGGCGGGCGCCCTGACGGCCTACGGCTTCGAGGTCCTGGGGCTGGCCGAGGTGCACGCGACCGTGGCGGCGGAGAACGCTGCCTCGCTGGGCCTGCTGGAGCGCATCGGCTTCGAGCACGTGCGGGACGTCACCGAGGAGGACGGCGGCACCACCCGCGTCCTGACCCTGCGCCGGTCCGCCGCCTGACCCTGCGCCGGTCCGCCGCCTGACGCCGCCCGGGCCCGCGCGGGGCAGAACGCGCCATACCGCCGTGGCCGGATCCCGGCGGTCGGCGTCGACCGCTCCCGGTGCGGGACCACGGCCGTTCGGGGTGCCGGGTACGGTTCCGGCATGGACGTTTCAGCAATGAGTTCGAACGACGACGCGTCGGCGCGGGCAGGGGCGATCAAGGAGGCCGCCCGCCGGCAGCTGGTGGAAGTGGGGGCGGCGGGGCTGTCCCTGGAGGGCGTGGCGCGGGCCGCCGGGCTCGGCCGCTCCGAGGTCGAGGCCGTCTTCCCGCACCGGGACGACCTGCTGACCGCACTGGTCGTCGACGCCTACGACGCCTCGGGCGCCGCGATGGAGCGGGCCGACACGGCCGGTGCTCCGGCGGGGGCCCGGCTGCTGGCCGTCACGCGCGCGCTGCGCCGGTGGTCCTTCGCGAACCCCGGCGAGTTCACGCTGATCTACGGTTCGCCGGTACCGGGCTACCACGCCCCGCAGGACACCGTCCCGGCCGCCGCGCGGACCCCCGCCGTACTCGCCGGGATCGTCCGGGCGGCGCTGGAGGGCGGCGAACTGACCCCGCCGCGGCGCGTGCTGCCCGGTCCCCCGCTGCTGCTGCCGGCCGCCGTCGAGGCGTTCGGCGGGGTGCCCGAGGCACCGTTCTCGGACATCATCGAGCGCGGCATCGTGCTGTGGAGCAACCTCATCGGGCTCCTGGTGTTCCAGGTCTTCAGCCGCACCCACGACAGCGTCAAGGACGAGGCCGCGTACTTCGACTACGCCATCGCCGTGGCGGCCGAGGCCATCGGGCTCGACGTCCCGCTGGGCGAACCCACCGACTGACCCCTTCTGCCGCCCCCGCGGCACCCTGCAGGAAACCAGGCCTTGAACACCATCAGAACCCTCTGCTTCGTCATCGCGGCGCTCTCCTCGTACGCCGCGCTCATCTACCGGCTGTGCCAGGCGCGGCGCAGCCGGCACGACAGCGCCTACTGGACGCTGATCGCCACACTGGTCCTCCAGTGCTTCACCTTCACCATGGGCGCCGTGGCCATGGGCGGCCCGGCCTTCCTGGGCGTGGGCAACCTCGCCATCCTCCTCATGCACCTGTCGGCGGTGGCGTTCTGCGTGGCCGCGGAGATCATCCTGCTGCGGTGGGCGGCGTCCGACGAGGAGGCGCGGAGCAAGACGCGGTGGTGGCTGATCACCGGGAGCGCGCTCGACGCGGCCCTGGTGGCCCTCTTCCTCCTCGCCGACGGCACCTCCCGGCCGTCCTCGGACTTCGACACGGGCAGCGGGCAGCCGCTGGTCCTGGTCTACCTGCTGGCGTTCATCGCCTCCCAGGCGCTGCCGTGCGTGACCATCTTCCGCCAGTGCGGCTCGTACGCCCGGATGACGGACAACGCGTCGCTGCGGCAGGCGCTGCGGATGCTGCGGGTGGCGGCCGTGGTGCTGTTCCTGTACTGCTCGTGCCGGACGGTCAACATCCTGACGGCCGCGGCGGGGGTCGACATCGGCGCCTGGAAGCTGGCCTCGAACCTCTTCAGCGCCGCCGGCATCGTCATCCTGTCGCTCGGCCTGACCAACTCCTCGTGGGGGCCGGCGGCTTCCCGGCTGCTGGCGTGGGGCCGCAGCTACCGCTCGTACCGGGCGCTGTACCCGCTCTGGCGGGACCTGTACGAGTCCTCCCCGGACATCGCCCTGGAGCCGCCGGGCGCCTCGGTCTCGGACCTGGACTACCGGCTGCACCGCCGGGTCGTCGAGATACGCGACGGGTGGCGGGACCTGCGCCCGTACATCGACCGTACGACCGTGGGCGGTTCGGACGGCGCGTCGGGCGGTGAGGAGAACGAGGAGTCCCGGCAGGCCTTCACGGAGGCGGCGCGGATCAAGCGGGCCCTGCTGGCCAAGCAGGCCGGGACGATGCCGCACGACAACAAGGACGCGGGCGACTTCGACGACCGCGACACGGACAACTTCACGGCGGAGGTGGCCTGGCTCACCAAAGTCGCGGCCGCCTACAGTAAGCTCGGCACCGCGAGTTGAAGCTCCCGCCCGGTTCGTATCCCCCGTCGAACCGGGCGGGTCTCCCCCGTTCCCCCCGTTTTTTCACGTCGGGCCGGACGGGTGGCTCCCGCCCGGACTGGCCCGGCCCATCCCCCGAGGGCCGGGCCAGTCCGATTTCACCGCCCGCCAACCCGTCGTACTTCCCCCGTGACGAGTTAGCTGGCAGCTATCGGCGAGACCCAACGTTGGCGGAGTCCCGGCCAATTGTCAACTGACCGCTATTCTGTGAAACTGGCGTATAGCCAAGGGCTATACCGAGGAGGTGACGGGAGGAAGATTCACCATGACCGAGTGCGACGACCGGCCCCTGCTCGCCAGGCGCCTCGACGACCTGTTCAAGACGGTCCGTCCCAAGGGCAAGCACTGGACCAACGCCGAGGTGGCGGAGGAGCTGAAGCGGGCCAACCCCGAACTCAAGGCCGGGGGCGTCTATCTGTCGCAGCTGCGGACGGGGAAGCGCTCCAACCCCTCACCCGACCTCCTCGCGGCCCTGGCCAAGTTCTTCGGCGTCTCGGTCGCCTACTTCTTCGACGACAAGGTCGCCGAGTCCGTCCTCAGTCAGGTCGCCGCCATCGAGGCGCTGCGGCAGTCCGGGGTCCGCGCCGTGGCCATGCGCGCGGCCGGGATGAAGAAGGAGAACCTGCAGGCCATCACGGCCATCATGGACCAGTACCGGCAGATGCAGGGCCTCCCGCCGGTCACCGACGCCCCCGTCGCCGAACCCCCCGCGGCCGACGGACCCGGCCCCTCCGAGCCCGTATGAGGGGCGCCTGGAAGGAGCGGGCCGCCGATCACGACCGCCGCAGCCGGCTCAAGAAGCTCCGCAAGGCCGGCGCCCGGCGGCTCGCCGAACTCGACCTCCCCGAGGTGACCGACGTCGCCGATCTCTGCCGCCACCTCGGCGAGGCGCGCGAGCGGCCGATCATCCTGGTCCCGATGCAGATGCCCTCGTCGCACCCGTGCGGCATGTGGGTGGCCGCCCGCGACGAGGACCTGATCTTCTACGACGCCAACACCACCAGCGCGCATCAGGAGCACATCATCTTGCACGAGCTGGGCCACATCATCTGCTGCCACCGCGGGGCCGGCGGACTGGACGAGGCGGCCGCCCGCCTCCTCTTCCCCGACCTCGACCCCGACCTCGTGCGCGACATGCTCCTGCGCGCGACCTACGACGACGTCCAGGAGCAGGAGGCGGAGATCATCGCCTACCTGCTCGCCCAGCGGATGGAGGGCGCCGAGCAGCCGCCGTCCCCGTCCCACGGCGCGGACGCGGGCGAGGACGGCGACCCGGGGACGAGCGCCATGCTCAGCCGGATCGAACGCACCCTCTTCTGACGTGGACCGCCTACCGCGCCGCTGCGGACGCCACCTCCTCTGCCAGGACCGCCACGGCCCGGCGGATGTCCTCCTCACGGTGCTCGCCGGTGACGAAGAACCGCAGCCGCGACAGCCCCTCCTCCACGGCGGGGTGGAAGATCGGGTCGGCGATGACGCCCCGGGCGTAGAGCCCGTCCGCGACGCGCAGGGTGCGGGCCGAGTCCCCGAGGATGCACGGCACGATGGGCGTGTGGGCGCTGGAACCGGTCGCCAGGCCGGCGGCCCGGGCCAGGCCCAGGAAGAGCTCGGAGTTGCGCCGCAGCGCGCCCACCCGGTGCGGCTCCGCCACCATCAGCTCGGTGGCGGCCAGGGCCGCCGCCGCGTTGGGCGGGGTCAGGCCGACGCTGTAGACGAAGCCGGGGAGGGTGTGCCGCAGCCACCGCACCATCCGGACGGAGCCGCCGAGATAGCCGCCGCAGCTGGCGAAGGCCTTGGAGAGGGTGCCCATCCACAGGTCCACGTCGGAGCGTGCGACTCCGAAGAACTCGCCGACGCCCCGGCCCCGTTCGCCGACGGTGCCGATGCTGTGCGCCTCGTCCACCATCAGCAGGGCGCCGTAACGTTTCTTCAATTCGATCACGGCGGGGAGGTCGACGAGGTCGCCGTCCATGCTGTACGCGCCCTCGACGGCGATCAGCACCCGGCGGAACCGGGACCGGTTGAGCCGCAGCAGGTGCTCCAGCTGCTCCGCGTCGTTGTGCGCGAAGGGGCGCCGCGCCGCGCCGGACAGGGCGCAGCCCTGGAGGATGCTGTCGTGGGAGAGCGCGTCGTGGAGGACGAGGTCCCCGGGACCGACGAGGTGCCCGATCGCGGTGACGTTGGTGGCGTGCCCGCTGACCAGCGTCAGGCAGTCGCCGACGCCCAGGAACTCGGTCAGGGCCCGTTCGAGGCGGACGGTGAGGTCGCGTTCGCCGGACAGGACGCGGCTCGCGGAGACCGAGGTGCCGTACCGGTCCACGGCCCGGTGCACGGCCTCGTTGACCGCGGGGTGTCCGGAGAGGCCGAGGTAGTTGTAGCTGCCGAAGGAGAGGTACGGGCGGCCGCCGATGACGGTGGTGTCGCGGATGGTGCCCTCGTGGACGCGGAAGTACGGGAAGGCCGCCCCGGTGTCGGCGATGGTGCCCAGGAGCTGTTCGAGCTTGCCCACCTCCGGGAACTCGTCGACGTTCGCCGTGTCGGCGCTCCACCGCGGCTCGGTGGGCGGCGCCGGCTGCGGCGCGGGGGCCTTCGGGCCGGTGCGGTCCGGGTCGACGAGGGCGATCAGGCGGCCGACGGTGAGGTCCGGGGAGAACATCTCCTCGGTCCTGAAGCCCGGGACCCGGTTCGCGATCCGCGTGTCCAGCTCGTGCAGCATCAGGGAGTCGAAGCCGAGGTCGGCGACGAGCGTCTGGTCCTCGTGCAGGTCGGACAGGGGGTAGACGCCGGTCCGCGACACCTCTTCGAGGACGACGGACGCGGCGCTCGCCCCGCCGGACCGCGCCTCCTGCGGCCCCTGCGGCCCCGCCGCGGACGGGTCCGGGGCGGGTGCGGGCTCCGGGTCGGCGGTGTCGCGCGCCGACTCGTCCACGATCCAGTGGCGGCGCGGGGCGAGGGGGGTCGGCGGCAGGGTGCACGGGGGAAGGCGCTCTCCGGGCGGCCCGTCCGCCGCGGCGGACGGGCCGGGGGCCCGGCCCGCCTCCACGTCCTCGGCCGCGCCGGTCAGCCGGGCGACCGCGTCGGCGGTGTCCTTGACCTCCACGGTGAGGCGTTCGGGGAGCGGGGCCCTGCGGGCCAGGGTGTCGGCCACGGCGGCCAGCGGCGGCCGCTCCCCGTCGAGGGTACGGGCCAGGTCCCGGGCGTACCGGGCCAGCCCGGCGCGGTCGCGGGCACTGAGGGCCAGGACGTACGGCCCCCCGGTCGCCGGCGGGAGGGCCTGCGGCGCGGTGTGCTCCTCGACGACCAGGTGCACGCCGGTACCGCCGAAGCCGAACGCGCTGACGCCCGCCCGGCGCGGCCGGCCGTCCCGGGGCCAGGGGACCGGAGCCGTGGCCACGGTCAGCCGGGCGGCGTCGAGGAGGGAGGGGTCGGCGAGCCCGAACTCCGGCTGCGGGGGGATCACCCCGCGCTGGACGGCCAGGACGGACTTGATGAGCCCGGCCAGCCCCGCGGAGTTCAGGGAGTGCCCGACCACCGCCTTGACCGCGCCCAGGTGGGCGGGCGCCGCGTCCGGTCCGCGCAGGTCGCGCAGGACGGCGAGTTCGACGGGATCGCCGACGGTGGTGCCGGTGCCGTGCGCCTCCAGGTAGCCGACCTCTCCGGGGGCCAGGCCGGCGTCGCGGTAGGCGCGGCGCAGGGCGCGCAGCTGTCCGGCGGCCTGGGGGTGCATGCCGCCCTGCACGGTGCCGTCGTTGGCGGTGCCGACGCCGCGGATCACCGCGTACACCCGGTCGCCGGCGGCCCGTGCGTCGGCCAGGGGCCGCAGGACGAGTACCCCGGCGCCCTCGCCGAGGACGAAGCCGTCGGCGTCGGCGCCGAACGGCAGGCAGCGGCCGCTGCGGGAGATGGCGCCGATCCGGCAGAGCCCGACGAGCAGGTCGGGGGTGACGACCAGCTGGGCACCGCCCGCGAGGGCGATGCGGGTGCGGCCGGAGCGCAGCGCGTGGACGGCGTTGGCCACGGCCATCAGGCCGCCGGAGCAGGCGGAGTCCAGGGCGTAGCTCTCGCCGTGCAGGTCGAAGACCGAACTGATCGTATTGGGGCCCATGTTGAGCAGGATCCCGGCCACGGAGGTGCCCTGCATGCCGTCGACGGCGCGGACGGTCTCCCGCCAGTGCGCGTCGCCGGGACGGGCCCCGAACTCTCCTCCGCCCAGTTGGCGCATGCGGATCTGAAGGGTGGTCAGGCCCCGGTAGCCGCTGTCGGTGAGGGCCGTGATCACCGACGTCTCCTCGCGGTCGAAGCCGTCGGCCTCCCACCCGGCGTCCTGGACGGCCTCGCGGGCGAGGTCGATCAACAGCCGGTGCTGGGGGTCCATGGCCTTGGCCCGGCGCGGCGGGATCCCGTAATGGGCAGCGTCGAAGCGGTCCACGTCGGGCAGGAGCGCCATGGTGTCGGTGTAGGCGGCGGACGTGTCGCGGAAGTCGCCGCTGAGGAAGGCGTCGGCGCGCCAGCGCGTGTCGGGTACGCGCCCGAACTGGGCCCGCGGGTCCGTCAGGAGCCGCCAGTACTCGTTCAGGTTCCGCGCCCCCGGGAACCGGCAGGCCATGCCGACGACGGCTATGTCGTCGCGGCGCCCGCCGTGTTCCCGCCCCTGCCCCTGTCCCGCTCCCCTGGGGTCCACTGTGGAATCCATCCCTCTCACTGGAACCGTCACCCGGTGGTGGCCAGCCGTTCGCGCCACCAGTCCACCGTCGCCTTGACCTGCTGGTCCAGGGGGGTGGCCCGGGCCGCGAACGCGGTCTCGTAGGCGGTGGAGTCGACCGTGAACGGACGGTCGAACTGGTAGCGGATCTCCTTCAGTTCCCGCAGCAGCGGGGAGAACAGCCCGCCCAAGCCCAGGACCAGGGGCGGGACGCGGCGTACCGCGACCGGTCCGGTACCCGCCTCGGCGGCGAGCAGACGGGTCATCTCCCGTACGGACAGAGCGGGTTCGGTCGGGACGTGCCAGGCCCGCCCCCAGGCCCGCTCGTCGCCCGCGACCTCCGCCAGGGCCCGGGCCACGTCGGGGACGTAGGTCCAGCTGTGCGGGGCGTCCGGGTCGCCGAGCGCGGAGACCGGCTTGCCGCGCAGCAGCGGCGGCATGACCTGCGCCGCGAGGTGCCCGCCGGCGGTGACGCCGGGCCCGAAGAAGTCGGAGGCGCGCACCTCGACGGCCCTGATCCGGCCCTGCTGGTGCAGGTCCCGCGCGCGTTCCCAGACGGCGGCGCGCACCCGTCCCTTGGTACCGGTCGCCGCGAGGGGAAGGTCCTCGGTCAGCGGGCCGTCCACGGGCCCGTACCCGTAGAGGTTGCCGAGCAGGACCAGCACGGCCCCGGTCGCCTCGGCCGCCGTGCAGAGGGAGGACGCCAGCGCCGGCCACTCCGCCGCCCAGCGGTGGTAGGGCGGTCCGCCGCAGCCGTAGAGGGCGGACGCCCCGCGTACCGCCTCGGTCAGCCGTCCGCTGTCCTTCGCGTCGAGCGCGACGTGCTCGATCCCGGGCTCCGGGGTGCGGCCCGAGGTGGTGACGACCTTCACCGTGTGGCCCTGGTCGGCGAGGAGCCGGGCGGTGGCGGCACCGGCGGGTCCGAAACCTATGACGACATGAGTGTTCACGTACGCACACTAGCGCGGGCCCCCGGTACGGCGGGGCCCGCGCCCCCGCCACGGCGGCCGAAACCCCCGCCCCCGTCCGAAGCACCCCGGCGTCGTCCCGCGGTGGTCCGGCCCGCCGCGGCGCTCCGCCTCCCCACCCTGCGGCGACCCGCGCGGTCGGCCGACGGGCCCACCCGCGCGTCCCGCGCCGGGAGGGCGCGGCCCCCGGGGCGGCCGAATTGGCCGAAGGGGCACGGTCCGGCCCGGCACGCAGCGGGTAACGTCCCTGTCCGGACGTCTGTCAACACGTCGGACAAGGGGGATTCGTGAGCGGCATCGTCGTCCATCTGCCGGGAGACGGGGCGGGCTCCGCCTCGACGACGCGGCGATCTCCCGGCAGGCCGGGGAGATCAGGGTGGCCGACGACCACTGGCAGCTGAGCAACCACAGTTGCGCCCAGAGCTACGTGGTGGAGAACCCGGAAGGGGCCGGCGAATACCTGCGGGTGCCGCCGCGCCGGGCGGGGGCGCCCATCCCGTTCGAGTTCTCCCGGGTGGTGCTGCCCACCCGCGCCGGCACGGCGGTCTCCTTCCAGGTGTTCGCCCCCGACCACCTGTACCTGGACCCCCCGGGTCGGGCGGGGCGCTGACGGGCCGCACGGTGACGGCGTACTCCCTGGACGAGACGGCCACGTACTTCCTGGTGCTCGTCGCGCTCCGCGAGCCGTGGCTGCGGGACCGGTCGCCGGTCTCGGTGCCGACCACCCCGCAGGTGGTGGAGCGGCTGCGCGGCCATCCCGCGTGCGGCCGGCTGACGGCGCGCGCCGTGAGCTCGCACATCGACTACCTGGCCGAGGAGAAGCTGCGGATCGGCGTCTCCGCCGCGCCGGGGGCCGGGCGGGGCGAGCGGCACCACGGGAAGCGGGACGCCGTGCTCGCCCTGGCGCTCAGGTTCGGGATCGTACGGGAGGAGCACCTCGGGCTGCTGCCGTCGCGGGCCGGGACGGCGGTGCGGGGGTAGCGGAACGACGAGGCTGCGCGGCACGGGCGCTTCAGGGGACGGCACCGACACCGAACCGCTGCTGCCCGGCCACCGGGTGGGGGCGTGCGTGGTCGGCGAGCCGATCGGCGCCGGCGGCTGGGCGACCGTGTACGCGGGCCGGGCGGCGGACCGGGACCGGGGGCCCGGGGCGGAACCCGAGGTGGCCCTGAAGGTGATGCCGACGGCCGGCCTCGCGCCGCGCCAGGCCCGCAGCGTGGCCGAGGCCGCGCGCCGCGAGGTGGAACTCGGAACCCGGGCGGGGCACCCCCGGCTGGTCCGGCTGCTGGACTGCCTGGTCCTCGACGCGCCGGAGCGGGCGGCGCTGGACGGGGCGATCGTGCTGGTCATGGAGCGGGTCGCGGGCAGTCTGCGCGACCGGATCGACGCCGGGCTGACGGAGGCCGAGGGCGTCCGGCTGGTCACCGGGATCTGCGAGGGGCCGGCCCATCTGCACCGCAGCGGCTGGGTGCACGCCGACCTCAAACCCGAGGACGTCCTGGTCGGCGCGGACGGGGAGGTCAGGCTCCCGGACTTCGGCCTCGCGACCGAGCTGACCGGCACCCACGGGCACGGGTCTCCGATGGGCACCCTCGACTACCTCCCGCCCGAGCGCTGGAAGGCGCCGCTCGGGGAGCTGGGCGTGCAGGTCCGGCCGAGCGCCGACATCCGGGCCCTGGGCCTGGTGATCCACGAGGTATTCGCCTCGGGTGCTCCGCTGTTCCCCGGCGCCACGCCGATGGCGCGGGGCGCCGCCGTGCTGGAGTACGCGGCCGGGCGCGCGCCCCTGCGCATGGACGGCGGGGTCCCGGAGTTCTGGCGGATGCTGGCCGCCGACTGCCTGGCCCCGACGCACGAGGCCCGTTCCGCGCACACGGCGGAGGGCCTGCTGCGGCGGATCGCCGCCGAGCGGGAGGGCCCGCCGGCCGGCGGCGCCCGCCCCCGCCGGGTGGCGG
>NZ_JBBDHD010000121.1:0-19628 GCF_044129415.1 Streptomyces racemochromogenes | reverse complement strand
CAGTGGCTATGCTCGCGTCATGGCCGCTCTGGGATGGCTCACCCCCCCTAGAACGCCCCCCCCACCCCCCCCCGCCCCGCCCCCCCCCCCGCCGCCCGCGCCCCCCCCCCCCCCCCCCCCCCCCCCCCCCCCCCCCCCCCCCGGGGGGGGGGGGGGGGCGGGGCCGCCCCCCCCCGCCCGCGCGGTACGGCGGTCGGGAGCGGCAGGGGGCGGTCTCCGAACGGCGTGGGGCGGAGGGCCGGTTCGGTGGCTTCCGCGTGGTCCGTGCGGTCAAGGGGCGGACGGGCGGATAACCGTTTGCCCGCCGGTGACGGCCGTGGATGGAATGGCCGCCATGGAAGACACCAGCGCCCCCGTCCGGATCGGAACCCTCGCCCCCCTGACGCCGCCCGGCTGGACCCAGGCGGGCCGGCACCTGCTGGCCGGGCTCCGGCTGGCCGTCGAGGAGGCCAACGACGCCGGCGGGGTCGCCGGCCGGCCGCTCGAACTGGTGGTCAGGGACACCGCCGCCGACCCGCAGCGGGCCGCCGCGGCGGTGGACGAGCTGGCGGGGCTGGGCGTGGCCGCCCTGGCGGGCGAGTACCACAGCGTCGTCGCCCGCGCCGCGGCCGCCCGGGCCGACGCCCTCGGCCTGCCGTTCCTCTGTTCGTCGGCGGTCCTCGACGCGCTGACCGAACGCCCGGCGCGAGGCGTCGCACGGCTCGCCGCGCCGCAGTCCCAGGGCTGGCGGACGTACGCGGATTTCCTGCTCGGCGCGGGCCACCGGCGCATCGCCGTCGCGGCCGGCCCGGGCGTCTACTGGGAGTCGGGGACCCGGGTCCTGCGCGGGCGTCTCGCTCCGCACGGCGCCGCCCTCCTCGAACTGGACGTGCGCTCGCTCACCCCCGAAGCGGTGTGCGACGCGCTCCACGCGCACCGCGCGACCGCCGTCCTCCTCCTGGTCGGCCACCCGCGGCCGGCGGTGCCGCTCGTCCGGGCAGTCCGCCGCGACCGGCGCCTCGCCGGGATCACCGTCGGCGCGCCCGCCGGACAGCCGGAGTTCGCCGAGTGGGCGGCCCTGCTGGGCGAGGACGGCGCGGCGGTCCCGTTCCTGCGCTACCTGCCCGAGCGCCTCGGCCCGCTCGGCGCGCGCGTCGAGCGGACCCTGTCCCAACGGCTGGGCGAGGCGCCCTCGTTCGTCGCCTTCGAGGGGTATGACACCGGCGCCGTCCTCGCCGGCCTGCTGCGCTCCCACGGCGCGGACGACCGGGCGCGCACGGCCGGGGCCTGGCCGCAGGTCCGGATCGAGGGCACCCGAGGGGAGATCCGCTTCACCCGCGTGCCGGCCACCGGCGTCTGGCAGTGGCCGGGTGCGCCGGTCCAGGTCGCCGACCGCGACCCGGCGGACCCCCGCCGCTTCCGGGTCCTGCACACCGGCGGGCAGGACGGCCCGGCGCGCTGACCTCCCCGTCCGCGGCGGCCGCGACGGGCCACGGCGCGGCGGCGGGGCCCTCAGTCCTCCGACTGCCGGACGCGCAGCCGTCCGGACGCCCGGAACCGGGCGAGGCGCCGTTCCTCCCGCGCGGCCCAGCGGCGGACCCGGCCCGGGTCGAGGGGGCTGCCGTGGCCGACGTGGAGCCGGGTCGCGCCCAGGTCGAGCATCCGGTTCAGGCTGGCGAGGTTGCCCACGGGGTCGTCGTGGAAGGGCGGGTTGGCCGGTCTGCCCGGGACGAGCCCCATGAAGGAGTTCGCCACCAGGTCGCCCGCGACCAGGTCGCCCTGTTCCGTGAGGACCGAGACCGAGCCGGCGGTGTGCCCGGGCGTGGGCATGATGCGGGCGGCGATCCCGTGGTCGGACAGGTCGGTCTCGCCGCGGACGAGCACATCGGGTTCGAACGGTTCGGCCTGGGCGTGCAGTTTCCGGTTGCGGGCCATGAGACGGCCCATCGGGCCGGTGGGCAGGTAGGGTTCGCGGACCCGACCGGTGCGGAACGGGCCCAGGTCGGCGACGTGGCCCGCGACGGGGGCACCGGTCAGGCGGCGCAGTTCGGCGGCGGAGCCGAAGTGGTCGATGTGGCCGTGCGTCAGGACGATCAGCGACAGGTCGGCCGGGTCCACCCCGTGCGCGGCGATCGCGTCGCGGATCCTCCGTCCGCTGCCGGGCGTGCCGGCGTCGACCACCACCGGGCGACGGCCCACCAGCAGGTAGGCGTTGATGCCGTGGCGGCCGAGGACGGGGATCGGGATGATGCGGGTGGTACGGGACACGGTGGGTCCTCCCTGGTGGCGGGTGGGGCGTGAGGGCGGGGAAGGCGGCGCGGTCAGCGGAAGCGGCGGCGGTATTCGGCGGGGGTGGTGCCCAGGACGCGCCGGAAGGAACGGTGGAGGCTCTCCACCGAGCCGAGGCCGCTGAGGGCGGCGACCTGAGGCAGGCCGTGCTCGCTGTCCTGGAGGAGCCTGCGGGCGGCCTCCAGCCGAGCGGCCTCGACGTACGCCGCGGGGGTGGTGGAGGTGCGGCGGCGGAAGAGGCGGGAGAAGTGGCGGACGCTGAGGTGCAGTCGCGCGGCCAGCGCCTGCGCGGACAGGTCCTCGGTGAGGTGTTCGCCGATCCACACCCGCAACGCGTCGATCCGGTCGCCGTCGCCTGCGGCGTCCGCCGCCGCGAGCGGCACGCTGAACTGGCTCTGACCGCCCGGGCGTTTGACGTACATGACCATCATCCGGGCGGTGGCGAGCGCGAGTTCCGGCCCGTGGTCCTGGGCGACCATCGCCAGTGCCATGTCCATCCCGGAGGTGATCCCCGCGCACGTCCACAGCCGGCCGGCGCGCAGGAATATCGGGTCCGGATCGACGCGGACGCGCGGGTGGTCGGCCGCCAGCCGGGCGGCCGTGAGCCAGTGGGTCGTGGCGGTGACCCCGTCCAACAGGCCCGCCTCGGCCAGCAGGTGGGCGCCCGCGCAGACCGAGCCCACGCGGCCGGCCCGGGGCGCCGCCCCGCGCAGCCACGCGACGACCGCGGCGTCGACCACCGGCTCGGCACCGTCCCCCGCCACCTCGACCGCGCCCGACACCAGCAGGGTGTCCACGGCCGCCGCGTCCACCTCCTCCAGCGCCAGGTCGGCCATCACCCGCAGGCCGCCGGCGGTGACCACCGGCCCTCCGCCCGCCGTCGCCACCCGCAGCTCGTAGCCGGGACGGCCGGGGCCGGCCACGCGGGTGGCGACCGAGAACACCTCGGCCGGGCCGGTGACGTCGAGGAGCTCGGCGCCCGGGAAGGCGACGATGACGATCTTGTGCGGTGGGAGCATGCGCCGATCATTCCGCCCCCGCATGATGGCCGCAATGACCAGCTTCTGTCAGATCCGGCCACGGGTGTCGGTCTCAGCCCGCCGCGCGGTCCAGCCGTACCGCGCTCTCCAACAGCAGCGCGTGCACGAACGCCTGGGGCAGGTTGCCGCGCAGCTGCCGGTTGCGGACGTCGTACTCTTCGGCGAACAGCCCCGCCTGGCCCACCGCCGTACGGGTCCGCTCGAACCAGCGGGCCGCGGCCACCGGCCGGCCGTGCGCCAGGCAGGCGGAGGACATCAGGAAACCGCCCAGCAGGAAGGCGCCTTCCGCCTCGCCCAGCGGTCCGTCGCCGTGCCGGAAGCGGTACACGAACCCGTCCACGGCCAGCTCCCGCTCCACCGCCTCCCGCGTGGCCACCGCGACGGCCCTCGGGCCCGGCCGGTACGGCGAGGCCAGCGGGCGCAGCAGGGCCGCGTCGGTGCCCGGATCCGAGGCCGAGCGCTGCCAGCGCCCCGACGGATGCAGGCAGCGCCGCCGCGTCTCCCGCAGCACCGTCTCCGCGAGCCCGCTCCACCGGCCCGCCGCCGGACCGCCGATCTCCCGTGCGGCCGCGCGCAGCCCGGTGACGGCGGCCAGCCGCGAGTGGGTCCACCAGGCCGTGTCCAGCTCCCACAGCCCCGCGTCCGGCCGGTCCCAGTGCTCCTCCAGGGCCTTCCCGGCGACCATCGCCGCCCGTACCCCGTCGTCGGGCAGGCGGTCGTGCCGGGCGGCCGCCGCGAGGAGCTCCAGCACCTCGCCGAAGGTGTCGAGCTGGAACTGGGACCCGGCGCGGTTGCCGATCCGGTCCGCCGCGCCCGGGTAGCCGCACAGCGGCAGCCGGCGCTCGGGAGGCACGGGCGAGCCGTCCGTCCGGTACGCGGGCCGCAGCCCGGGGCCGTCCGCGAGCACCCGTTCGGTGACCACGCGCACCGCGGCGTCCGTCAGCGGGTGCGGCCCGTGCACGGCCACCGCCTGACCCGCGTAGCACTGGTCCCGCAGCCAGGCGTAGCGGTAGTCGTAGTCGCGGTCCGCGTCGGCGTGCTCGGGCAGGGACGTGGTCGCCGCCGCCACCATCGCACCGGTCCGCGGACAGGTGAGGCCGGTGAGGACGGCGTACGCGTGGCGCACGTCCCGGGCCGCCGCCAGTCCGGAGCAGCCGGGCACGGCGCCGGCCCAGAACTCCTCCGTACGCCGCCACGCGGCCCCCGCGTCGGCCGGCGCGCCGAGCGGCCGGTCGCCGATCTCCAGGACCAGGTCGCACACACCGCCCTCCGCCAGCTCGACGACCGCGGTCAGCTCCCCGTCCGGCCCGTTCCGCGCCGCCGCCGGCCCCCGCAGCCGTACCCGCAGCGGACCGCGCGCCCCCTCCCACAGCTCCTCACCGGCCCGGCGCATCACCGGCGCGGGCGCGGTGCCGTACTCCCCGCGCGCCGAGAGCCGTACGGTCACCCGCGCGGCCCCCGTCACGGCCCGCACCCGCCGCAGCAGCACCACCCGGTGCGCCTCGGCCGGGGCGGCGAGGGCCTCCCGGCACTCGACCACACCCCCCGGCAGCGTCCAGCGGGCGGTCCAGATCAGCGAACCCTCCGCGTACGCCCCGCCCGACACCTTCCAGGAGTGCTCCGGACACACGGTGAACGCGCCCGCGCCGCCGATCAGTTCCGAGAACACCGCGGGGCCGTCCCAGCCGGGCACGCACAGCCACACCACGTCCCCGTCCGGCCCGGTCAGCGCGCCGCGCTCCCCGTCGGCCAGCAGCGTGTAGTCCCGCAGCGGCCGCGGGACGTGCCGCAGCCCCGGGCGGGGTCCGGTGGAACGGCGGTCCGTGGGGCCCACCCCCTCTCGCTCGTACGGGGCGGCTACCCGGTCGGGACGCGCCCAACCGGGGCCGGGCCCCCGCCGACCGGGGCTCAGGCGACCCGGTACTCCTCCACGGCGCTCCGGCGCAGCGCCAGCCCCAGCCCGGGCGCCCCCGAGGCACCCGGCCGCACGGTGCCCCCGGAGGGGTCCAGCAGTCCCTCGCCCTCGAACAGCAGCGGCTCCAGCCGGGCATGGTCGTGGAACCACTCGATGTGCCGGAAGTCCGGCACGGCCGCCGCCGGATGGGCGTGGACGTGCGGGGCGCAGTGCGCCGACAGCTCCAGCCCCTGCGAGCGCGCGAGCGCGGCGACCCGGAGCCACTCGGTGATCCCGCCGCAGCGGGTGGCGTCGGCCTGCAGGCAGTCCACGGCCCCGGCCGCCGTCATCCGGGCGAAGTACGGCAGGTCGTAGCCGTACTCGCCGGCCGCCACGTCGCAGTCCAGGCGGTCGCGCAGCAGCCGCAGCCCGGAGAGGTCGTCGGAGGACACCGGCTCCTCGAACCAGCGCACCCCGTACGCGCCGAGCTCGCGCCCCACCCGCAGCGCCTGCCCGCGCGCGTAGGCGCCGTTGGCGTCCACGTACAGCTCCGCGCCGGGGCCGATCACCTCCCGCGCCAGCGCCACCCGCGACAGGTCGCGGCCCACCGCGCGGCCCCGGTCCTGCCCGATCTTGATCTTCACGCGCGGAATGTGCAGACCGTGCACCCAGCTCTCCAGCTGCGCCCGCAGCCCCGCGTCCGGTGCCGTGGTGAAACCACCGCTGCCGTACACCGGCACGTCCGGGCAGGCCGCCCCGAGCAGGTCTACCAGCGGCAGCCCCACCAGACGGGCCTTGAGGTCCCACAGGGCGACGTCCACCGCCGAGATCGCGCACGAGGCGATGCCGGGCCGTCCCGCGTTGCGCACCGCCCGGCACATCGACTCGTGCAGCCCCGGCACCCCGAACGCGTCGCGGCCCGTCACCACGTCCGCCAGCAGCTCCCGCACCACCCCGGCTGCCGCGGCCGGGGCGTACGTCCAGCCGAGCCCGCGCGCACCGCCGCCTTCCACCTCCACGACCACCACGGTCGTGGACGCCCAGGCCAGCGTGCCGTCCCCCTCGGGGGCATCGGTCGGCACGGTGTACGCACCCGCCTCGATCCCCCGGACCGGAACGTCCCCGCAGTCCACCCGCGCACGCATCCGGAGCCTCCTCGCCGTAGACGCCCCGCGCCTACCCCCGCCCGGCCGCCCGCAGTCCCGGGTCCCGCGCGTGTACGGGCGGGACGACGGGGTAGGCGCGCGGCGGGAAGGCACCAGCCCGGACGGGAGGACCGGCAGGAATGGACGAGGGGCGCGATCCCGCGCGGCGGGACGCCGGGAGGCGAACCGACCCGGGCCGCGACGAGAGCACCGAGGAACGGGCCGACCGGCAGTGGCAGGAGCTGCTGCAGGAGATCCGGGTCGCCCAGACGGGCGTGCAGATCCTCTTCGGCTTCCTGCTCACGGTCGCCTTCACCCAGCACTTCCAGACGCTCTCCGGGACCGACCGGGCCATCTACGTCGTCACGGTGGTGGCCGGCTCCCTGGCCGCGGGCGCGCTCATCGGCCCGGTGTCCTTCCACCGCATCGTCTCGGGGCGCCGCATCAAACCGGAGGCCGTGCTCTGGGCCTCGCGCCTGACCTTCACCGGCATCGTGCTGCTCCTGGCCACCTTCACCTCCGCGCTGCTGCTCGTCCTGCGGGTGGCCACCCACGGAGTGCTCGTCCCGTGCCTGGTCAGCGCCGTGGCGGCCTGGTACCTGCTCTGCTGGTTCGCGCTGCCCCTGTGGGCACGGGACCGGCACACCGACGACGAGTGAGGGCGCCGCGCCCGGGCATGGCCCCCGCCGTGGCGGGCAGGCGCACGACGTCGGGCCCGCCGGGCCGTCCGGTCCGGCGGGGCCACCGCACCAACCAGAGGGACGACGAAGGCACAGGAGCCAGCCATGTCCACCGACGCCATCGTGATGCTCAGGGACGACCACCGGCAGATCAGGAAGCTCATCCGCGCCTACCGGGCCGCGGGCGACGCCGGCCCCGCGACGCCGGCCGGGACCCGGCACACGGCCGCCGACCCCGCGGCCAAGGCGGACGCGGTCGGCGAACTGCTGCACCTGCTGAGCGTCCACACCTACATCGAGGACGAGGTCATGTACCCGCGCGTCCGCAGACTGCTGCCCGAAACGGGGGACGAGGTCCTCGCCTTCCACGAGGAGCACCACGTCGCGGACGTCCTCGCCGGCGAACTGGCGGGCATGGACCCCGGGGACGAGGCGTACGACGCCAAGGCCAGGGTCCTGATGGACGCCGTCGAACGGCACATGGCCGCGGAGGAGGGCGCATGGTTCCCCCGGGTCCGCGGGGCCGTAGGCCGCAAGGAGCTCCAGGGCATCGGCGTACGGATGGCGGAGGCCCGCGAGCGCGCACCGCAGGCCCCCCATCGTCCCCTGCTGCGCAAGCTCGCCGACGCCGTGACCTCGGCGCGCTAGACACCGCGCAGGCCCACAGCACCTCAGGGAACCGGGAGGCCCGAGAGCATGGTCAGGATCCGCGGTGGGCACTCCCGCCGCCCCCGCCAGACCGTCGTCGTCACGGGAGCCAGCGCCGGCGTCGGCCGCGCCACCGCCCTCGCGTTCGCCGCGCGCGGCGCGCGGGTGGCGCTGATCGCCCGCGGCCGCGCCGGGCTGGAGGCCGCGGCCAACGAGGTGGCGCAGGCGGGCGGCACCCCGCTCGTGCTGCCCGCCGACGTCTCCGACCCCGGGCAGGTCGCGGCGGCCGCCGACCGGGTGGAGGCCGTGTTCGGGCCCGTCGACGTCTGGGTCAACGTGGCCTTCGCCACCGTCTTCGCACCCTTCACGGAGATCCGCCCCGAGGAGTTCCGGCGGGTCACCGAGGTCACCTACCTCGGCTACGTCCACGGCACGCGGGCCGCGCTGGACCGGATGCTGCCCCGGGACTCGGGGACGATCGTGCAGGTCGGCTCCGTCCTCGCCGAACGCGCCATCCCGCTCCAGTCGGCGTACTGCGGGGCCAAGCACGCCATCCGGGGCTTCACCTCCGCCGTGCGCACCGAGCTGATGCACCGCGGCAGCCGGGTGCGGGTGACCGTGGTCCAGCTGCCGGCCGTCAACACCCCGCAGTTCGAATGGGGCCTCTCGCGGCTGCCGCGCCGCCCGCAGCCCGTACCGCCGATCTACCAGCCGGAGGTGGCCGCCCGGGCCGTCGTCCACGCGGCCGACCACCCGGGGCGCCGCGTCTACTGCGTCGGCGGCCGGGCCCTGGCCACCGTGATCGCCAACCGGCTGGTACCGGGCCTGCTGGACCGCTACCTCGCCCGCACCGGGTTCTCCTCCCAGCAGACCTCCGAACCGGACCGCGGGGAGCGCCCGCACAACCTGTGGCACCCCCTCGACGGCGAGGACGGCCGCGACTTCGGGACGCACGGCAGCTTCGACGACCGCTCCCACGCGCGGTCCCCCGAGGCCTGGGTGGCCCGCCGCCCGCGTCTGCTGTGGGCCGGCGCCGCGACGGCGGCCGGCCTCGCCCTGGCGGCCCTGCGCCACCGCGGGACCGGGCACCGCTGAGAAGGCCCCGCGACACCCCGGCGGCACCGGTCAGCGGCGCAGGCGGGACCGCCGAGGCCCCGGTGAGGCGCTCCGCGCACCGCCGCGCAGGGCCTCCGGCGCGACGCGCTCCGGGGGGCCCTCGGGCAGCGGGCCGTCCAGGGCCAGGGCGAGGGCCTCGGCCAGGTGCAGGGCCCGGCGCCCGGTGCCGGCCTGCTCGATCTGGGTCCGGCAGCTGAAACCGTCCGCAAGTACGAAGGCGTCGGGGGCGGCGGCGCGGACGGCCGGCAGGACGCCCTGTTCGGCGATCGCCATCGACACGTCGTAATGCCCGCGCTCGAAACCGAAGTTGCCGGCCAGACCGCAGCAGCCCGCGTCGAGCACGTCGGCGTCGAGCCCCGCCCGGCGCATCAGCTCGCGGTCCGGCCCGGTGCCCAGCTCGGCGTACTGGTGGCAGTGCGTCTGCACGGTCGCCGCCCGCGCGGCCGGCGGGGCCCGCCAGGCCCCGGGGGCGTGGTGGACGAGCTGCTCGGCGAACGTGCGCGTCCGCGCGGCCAGCCGCCGGACCTCCTCGTCCCCGGCCAGCAGCTCGGGCGCGTCCGACCGCAGCGCGGCCGCGCAGGAGGGCTCCAGCGCCACGACCGGCGTGCCCGCCTCCAGCCACGGGCGCAGCCGCCGCGTGGTGCGCTCCAGCACCCGGCGCGCGGTGCCCAGCTGCCCGGTGGAGATCCAGGTCAGCCCGCAGCACACCGGCGCTGCCGGTACCGCCACGCGGAAGCCGGCGTCCTCCAGGACACGGACGGCCGCACCGGCGATGTGCGGATGGAAGTGGTTCGTGAACGTGTCCGGCCACAGCAGCACCGTGCGCGGGTCGTCCGGCCGGGGCGCGGGACGGCGCGAGCGCCGCCACGCCTCCTGGAAGGACACCGCCGCGAACGGCGGCGCGGCCCGCCGCGGATCCACGCCCGCCGCGAGCTTCCCCAGCCGGCCCAGCACCGGAGCCCGCAGAGCGGCGTTGGCCAGGCCCGGGCTCGTGCGCGCCAGCCGCGCCCACAGCGGCAGCCAGCCCAGGGAGTAGTGCGCGGGCGGCCGCGGCCGCCACCGGTAGTGCTGGGCGAGGAACTCGGCCTTGTACGTGGCCATGTCCACCCCGACCGGACAGTCGGACTTGCAGCCCTTGCAGGACAGGCACAGGTCGAGCGCGTCGCGCACCTCGGCCGAGCGCCAGCCGTCGGCGACGGGGGAGTCCCCGTGCCCGTCCAGCATCTCGAACAGGAGCCGCGCCCGGCCCCGGGTGGAGTGCTCCTCCTCCAGGGTGGCCCGGTACGAGGGGCACATCACCCCGCCCTCGTGCGTACGGCAGTTGCCGACGCCCACGCACCGCTGCACCGCCCGGGTGAAGTCGTGCCCGTCCTCGGAGTACGCGAAGAACGTCCCGTGCTGCGACCGCGGCCGCCAGCCCGGGCCCAGCCGCAGGTCCGAGTCCACCGGACGGGGGTCGACCACCTTGCCGGGGTTCATCCGGTTCCCCGGGTCGAAGAGCGCCTTGACCTCGCCCATCGCCGCCACGAGCTCCTGGCCGAACATCCGCGGCAGCAGCTCGCCCCGGGCCTGCCCGTCGCCGTGCTCGCCCGACAGCGACCCGCCGTACGAGGACACCAGGTCGGCGGCGTCCTCCAGGAACGACCGGAACGCCCGCACGCCCTCGGCGTCGCGCAGCCCGAAGGGGATCCGGGTGTGCACGCAGCCCTGGCCGAAGTGCCCGTACAGGGAGGCCTGCTGGTAGCCGTACCGTTCGTAGAGCCGCTCCAGGTCGCGCAGGTAGCCGCCCAGCCGCTCCGGGGCGACGGCCGAGTCCTCCCAGCCCTCCCAGGTCTCCGAGCCGTCCGGCGGCCGGGCCGTCACCCCGAGGCCCGCCTCCCGGGCCTTGAGGAACTCCTGCTCCCGGGGCGGGTCGTCGGAGAACGCCACCGAGGCGTCGTCCTCGGCACGGCCCAGGGCGCGCAGCAACCCGTACGCCTGCCGGTCCGCCTCCTCCTTGCTCGCGGCGGTGAACTGGACGAGGAGCCAGGCACCGCCCTCGGGCAGCAGGTCCAGCGAGTGCAGGTGGACCCCCTCCTCGCGCATCAGCTGCGCCATGCGGCCGTCGACGGCTTCGAGCTGGGCGGGCCGGCTGTGCTCCAGCAGGGCCGGGACGGCGTCCGCGGCGGCGTACACGTCCTCGTACCCGAGCACCAGCAGGGCCTCCGCGGCGGGGACCTCCACCAGCGCGAGCTCCGCCCGCAGCACCGTCACCAGCGTGCCCTCGCTGCCCACCAGGGCCCGGGCCACGTCGAAGCCGTTCTCCGGCAGCAGGGAGTCCAGGTTGTACCCCGACACCCGCCGCGGGATCCTCGGGTAGCCGCGGCGGATCTCGGCGAGGTGGCGTGCGGCGATGTCCTTGAGCCCCCGGTGGAGCCGGGCCCGCCCGCCGCCCGCGGCGACGATCCGCTCGTACTCCTCCCCGTCGGTGGGGCCGGCCCAGAAGCGGTCCCCGGCGTACGTGAGGACCTCCAGGCGGCGGATGTTGTCGACGGTCTTGCCGTACGCCTGGGCCGATGCCCCGCAGCTGTTGTTGCCGATCATCCCGCCCAGCGTGCAATGGCTGTGCGTCGCCGGTTTGGGGCCGAACTCCAGCCCGTACGGCTCCAGCTGCCGGTTGAGCTCGTCGAGGGCGATCCCCGGCTCGACCACGCAGCTGCGCGCCTCCGGATCCACCGAGACGAGGCGGTTGCAGTACTTGGTCCAGTCGACGACCACGGCCGCGTTGGTGCACTGCCCGCCCAGGCTCGTCCCGCCGCCCCGCGACAGGACGGGCGCGCAGAAGCGCGCGCAGACGGCCACCGCCCGCGCGCCGGCCTCCACCGACCGGGGCACGACCACCCCGAGCGGAACCTGGCGGTAGTTGGAGGCGTCGGTGGAGTACGCGCCGCGGCTGCCGGCGTCGAAGCGGACCTCCCCGTCCACCTCGGCCCGCAGCGCGCGTTCCAGCCCCGCCCGATCCACCGGGGCGGGGGCTCCCGGGCCGGTGGACACCGCCATCAGCCCGCCCCTCCGGGCAGGAAGTCCTGGATCTTCGCCTTCAGTCCCTGGCGCACGACGGAAGCGCGGTCGCTGTCCCCGTGCAGCACCGCCGAGGCGGAGTCCTTGATCTGCTCCCAGGTGGCGTGCGGCGGGATCGGCGGCACCGCCGGGTCCGTGCGGAAGTCGATGACGAACGGACGGTCCGCAGCCAGGGCCTGGCGCCAGGCCGGCCCCACGTCCTCGGGCCGTTCCACCCGCACCCCGCCCAGGCCGAACAGGGCGGCCGCGTCGGCGTAGCGCACGTCCGGGATGAACTGCGAGTCCTCGAACTGCGGGGCGCCCTGCATGGCGCGCATCTCCCAGGTGACCTGGTTGAGGTCCTGGTTGTTCAGCACCGCCACCACCAGCCGCGGGTCCGACCACTGCGGGTAGTACTTCGCGGCCGTGATCAGCTCCGCCATGCCGTTCATCTGCATGGCCCCGTCACCGACGAGCGCGATGCCGGGACGGTCGGGATGGGCGAACTTGGCGCCGATCAGGTACGGCACGCCCGGACCCATCGTGGCGAGCGTGCCCGAGAGCGAACCGCGCATGCCGTCCCGCATCCGCAGGTGCCGGGCGTACCAGTTGGCCGCCGACCCGGAGTCCGCCGTGACGATCGCGTTCTCCGGGAGCAGCCCGTCCAGCTCGTGGACCACGTACTCGGGGTTGATCGGGTCGGCGGCCACGCCGGCCCGCCGTTCCATGACCTCCCACCAGCGCTCGGTCCCGGCCTCGATGCCGTCGCGCCAGGAGCCGTCCCGGGACGGCTCCAGCAGCGGCAGCAGCCGGCGCAGCGTCTCGGCCGCGTCACCGACGAGGTTGAGCTCGAACGGATAGCGCAGCCCCACCATCGTCGGCTCGATGTCGATCTGTACCGCGCGGGCCTGCCCGAACTCCGGCAGGAACTGCGTGTAGGGGAAGCTGGAGCCGACCACGAGCAGGGTGTCGCAGTCGCGCATCATCTCGTACGAGGGGCGCGTCCCCAGCAGGCCGATGGACCCGGTGACGTACGGCAGGGTGTCGGGCAGCGCGTCCTTGCCGAGCAGGGCCTTCGCGACCCCGGCGCCGAGGAGTTCGGCGACCTGCCGGACCTCCGCACTTGCCTGCCGGGCGCCCTGCCCGATGAGGATCGCCGGCCGTTCCCCGGCGTTGAGGATCCGCGCCGCCCGGTGCAGCTCCTCGTCGGCCGGGACGGGGGCGTAGTGCCCCACGCCGAGACTGGACGGGACCTGCTTGAAGACGTGGGCGGGCGGCTCGTAGTCGAGGTCCTGCACGTCCGCCGGGATGATCACGGCGGTCACGGTGCGGCGGGTCGCGGCGATGCGCAGGGCCCGGTCCAGCACGTTGGGCAGCTGCTCGGGCACGGTGACCATCTGGCAGAACTCGGACGCCACGTCCTTGTAGAGGGACAGCAGGTCCACCTCCTGCTGGTACGAGCCGCCCATCGCGCTGCGGTCGGTCTGCCCGACGATCGCCACCACCGGGACGTGGTCGAGCTTCGCGTCGTACAGGCCGTTGAGCAGGTGGATCGCCCCGGGCCCGGACGTCGCCGCGCAGACTCCGGTCCGGCCGGAGAACTTCGCGTAGCCGACGGCCTCGAAGGCGGCCATCTCCTCGTGCCGGGCCTGGATGAACCGAGGTGCTTCCTTCGCCCGCCCCCAGGCGGCGAGGAGCCCGTTGATCCCGTCACCGGGATAGGCGAAGACGTGCTCGACGTCCCACTCCCGCAGGCGCTGCAACACGTGGTCGGCTACCTTCATCGTCCTGTTCCCTCCTGCTCGCTGCCGTCGCGGTCGGGCCCCGGCGGACGGCGGCCCGCGCACCGGCTCCCTCGGGGGCGCCGGGGACGCGACGGCCCTGCCGGCCCCGGGCTGCGCCTGCCCTGGGCGGTACACCCGAAACGCCGCCCTGCGCCGGGCCCCGGCCCCCCGTTTGCCCGGCGGGGGCCGGGGAAGACGCGCCGGCGACGTCCGCGAGCGTGCGGCCGCCCCCGGCCGCGACGCGGCCGCGCACCACCGCAAAGGCACGCGCACGAACGGAAGGACGGGGTGCCCACCATGACCCCCAGCACCGACCACCGGCCCCGGGCCGCCCTCTTCGACCTCGACGGAACCCTCGTCGACACCAACTACCTGCACGCCCTGACCTGGTGGCAGGCGCTGCACCAGAACGGCCACGACGTTCCGATGGCCCGCATCCACCGCGCCATCGGCATGGGCGGCGACCGCATCCTCGGCCACCTGCTGGGCGCCGAACGCGACCACCGCCAGGACCAGCGGCTGCGCGACGCCCACCACGCCCTGTACGCCGCCTGGTTCGACTCCCTGCCCGTCCTGGACCGGGCCGCGGACCTGCTGCGCGCGATCGCCGCGCGGGGGCTGCGCATCGTCCTGGCGAGCTCGGCCTCCGCCGACGAGGTCAAGGCGATCCGCGCGGCGCTCGGCGCGGACGAGGTCATCTCCGGGGCCACTTCCGCGGACGACGTCGACCGCTCCAAACCCGCCCCCGACCTGGTCCACCAGGCGCTCGCCCTCATCGGCGCCGCACCGGAGGAAGCCGTGTTCGTCGGCGACACCGTCTGGGACGTCGAGGCCGCCGCCCGCGCCGGCGTCCCCTGCATCGGCCTCCTGACCGGCGGCATCTCCGAGGCCGAACTGACCGCGGCGGGGCCGGTGACCGTCTACCGCGGCCCGCCCGAGCTGCTGCGCGCCCTCGACTCCAGCCCCCTGGCCGGGCAGGCCCCGCCGCCCCAGGGGTGAGCGGGACCCGCCCGGGTAGGCGCAGCGCATGACCGAGACCAAGGAATGGTTCCACCCGGGCCGGGTCGTGCCCGCCAGCGGGATCTACACCTGCGACTGCGGCGCCGGCCACCACTGGAGCACCGACGTCAAGGGGCACCGTTTTCCGCCGCTGCCGGCCGGATGCCCCGGCACCGCCTGGACCCTCGACACCGACGCCCACCCAGACGACGACTGAACCCTCCGCGCGCACCACCGAGGACCGAGGAGGGCCATGCGGCTGCGCACCAGCCGGCCCGACCGCCCCGGCTACACCCGGGTCCGTCACGGCCGGGGATTCCGCTACCTCGACGCGACGGGACGACCCCTCACCGACGGGGCCGAGCGCGCCCGCATCCGCGCGCTCGTGATCCCGCCCGCATGGCGCGACGTCTGGATCTGCCCCTGGCCGAGCGGCCACATCCAGGCCATGGGCACGGACGACGCGGGACGCCGCCAGTACCTGTACCACGAGCGGTTCCGCGAACGGCAGGAAGCCGCCAAGCACGCGCACGTCCTCGACGTCGGAGCCCGGCTGCCCCGGCTGCGCGAGGCCGTCGCCCGGGACCTCACCGCCCGCGGCCTCCCCCGCGACCGGGTCCTGGCCTGTACCGCCCGCCTCCTCGACCTGGGCTTCTTCCGTGTCGGCGGGGCGGGCTACCGCAGGGACCACGGCGCGTACGGACTGACCACCCTGCTGCCCGAACACGCGCGGTGCGGCCGCGGCGAGGTCTGCTTCAGCTACCCGGGCAAAGCGGGGCAGGACCAGACGCGCGCCCTGGTCGACCCGGCCGCCTACGAGGTGGTCCGCGCGCTGCTGCGCCGCCGGGGCCGCGAACAGCAGCTGTTCGTCTACTGGGAGGCGCGGCGCTGGCACGACGTCCACGCCGACGACGTCAACGACTACCTCCGCCGGTGCTCCGGAACCGCGATCACGGCGAAGGACTTCCGCACCTGGCACGCCACCGTCCTCGCCGCCGTCGCCCTCGCGGTCTCCGTGGAGGCCGCCGGCGACTCCACGGCCCGGCGCGGCAGGGCGATCAGCCGGGCGGTGCGCGAGGTCAGCGCCTACCTGGGCAACACGCCCGCCGTCTGCCGGGCCTCGTACATCAACCCCCGCCTCTTCGAACTCTACGAGGAGGGCGTCACGATCGCCCCGGCCCTCGGCCGGCTCGGCAAGGACGTGGCGTTCGGCCATCCGGCCACGCACGGCGCGGTGGAGGCCGCCGTACTGGCCCTCCTGTCGGGGCAGGACCCGGCCGGCTGAGGAGCCGCCCCGGCCGGCCGGCGGGTGCGCCGGTCCGGAAGCCGGATCACAGCAGGATCAGCCGGCCCGGCGCAGGCGTTCGGCCGCGGGCTCGGCCACCGCCTCGGCCTCCGCCGCGTCGGCCACGTCGGCCGCACGCGGAGCCCGGTCGCCGGCCAGCGGGGGAGTGGGCAGCCCCGCCCCCTCGCGCAGCCCCCGCAGGAAGGCGGTCATCGCCTCCCCCGACGAGTGGCGCGGCTCCCAGCCGAGTTCCCGCCGGGCCCGGTCCGCGCTCATCAGCGGGAGCCGCAGCAGGGCGTCGAGCAGTCCGGGCGGGGCCGGCACCAGGTGCATCCGCCAGGCCGCGGCCAGCGCCGCCCGGGCCGGCCGCAGCGGCAGCCGCACCACCCGGGTCTCCAGCAGCCGGGCCAGGGCGGCGACGTCCAGCACCGGCTCCGCCGCCAGGTTGAACGCCCCGCGCACCGGCATCCGTACGGCGGCTGCGTAGGCGGCCGCCGCGTCGTCCGTGTGCAGCGCCTGGAAGCGCAGCCCCGGCAGGTCGGGCAGGGCGGGCAGCAGACCGGGCCGCACCAGCCGGCCCGGGAGCAGCGGGCCTGCGAAGATCCGGCGCTGCTCGGACGCCGAGACCTCCTTGAACAGGAACGCGGGGCGCATCCGCACCACCCGTACGTCCGGATACCGGGCCTCGAACCCGTCCAGACACCGTTCCAGGTACGCCTTCTCCCGCGTGTAGGCGGCCCCCGGCCAGCCGTGGGTCGGCCAGGACTCGTCCACCATGCGGTCGTACGGCGGCCCCGGCGCGTACGCACCCACCGAGGAGGCGTGCACCAGGGCCGGCACCCCGGCCGCCGCGGCCTCCTCGAACACCCGCAGCGAACCGAGCACGTTGGTCCGCCAGGTCTCCAGCGGATCGTGCGTGGGCTGGAACTTCCACGCCAGGTGCAGCACGGCCCCCGCGCCCGCGAAGAGCGGGCCCAGGGGCGTGCCGCCCGGGTCGACGTCGGCCGCGGCCCACCGGACGCCCGGCTGCCGCCACCGGGGCACCCGCCGGGCCAGCCCCAGGACTTCCGTCACGTGCGGATCGGCGGCCAGGCAGCGCACCACACTGGTGCCGGCGTTGCCGGTGGCCCCGGTGACGACGACCTTCATGGCTCAGGCGGCCCTGTCGTCCTTGCCGCGCCCCGTGAGCAGGTCACGGGCCCGGTCGACCAGCCCCATCCCCGGGGCCAGCAGCTTGTTCGCCGGGGGCGTGGAGGGCGCGCCCGGGTGCGGACGCGTCGGCGCCGTCTTCTTGGCCCGGCGGGTCTTGTCGCCCAGCTCGTCGAGCACGTCCTGCGTGCAGGCGTGGCGCAGCGCCGGGAAGAGGTTCTGCTCCTCGTCGTGGATGTGGGCCAGTACGTCCGCCTCCAGCTCGCGCAGGACGGAGGTGAACCGGGTACCGGTCGTGTCCTCCTCCTGGAGCTGCTTCATCAGGCGTTCCGCCCGTCCGTGGTCGGCGAGCTCCTTGTCGGCGATGACGTCACCGTCCTGGAGGTGTTCGCGCACCGCCGGGTAGAGGTACTGCTCCTCGGCGACCGAGTGGCGTACCAGTTCGATCGTGAGGAGGTCGGCGAGGTTGCGCCGCTCCTCCGCCGAGGTGGTCCGGCCCAGCCGCTGGAAGTAGTCCTTGACCTCGTCGTGGTCCGCGGTCAGTTCCGCCACCACGTCGCCGCCGTGTCCCATGGTTCCGCGTCCTTCCGTTCGTAGGTGTCCCGCGTTCGGGTCCCTGCGCGCCTGCCCCTGGCGGGCCCGTCCATGCCTGCCCCCTCGGCGGCCGCCCGGCGGCCGGGCCCGGCGGCGCTTCGTTTCGCGGACCGTGGACTTCGTCCGGGGGGCAGCAGCGGGCCCGCCGGGTGGCGGACCCTGGCAGCAGCGGAATCCCCCCGCCCGGCCCGAGCCCCGCGCCCGCCCCCGGACGACGGCGCCGGACCGCTTCACGGAAGGCCTCGCATGCTCGTTCCGGCTTCGACGCCCGTCACGCTCGACCATCCGGCCCGGCCCGGCGGGGTGGTCGTGTGCCGGCTGGCCGGCGAGATCGACATCGACGACAGGTCCGAGGTGATCGAGGCCTTCGCCCGGGCCACCGCCCGGGCCACCACGGCCGTCGTGGTCGACTGCCGGCGCCTCGCCTTCTGCGACTCCACCCTGCTCAACGCCCTGCTGAGACTCCGCCGGCAGGCGACCGCGGCCGGCCTGGGCATGGCCCTGGCCGACCCGGGCCCGCAACTGCTGCGGCTCCTGGAGATGACCGGCGCCGGGGGACTGCTGCCCGTCCACCCCACGCTCGGGAGTGCCCTCGACGCCCTGGGCGCCGGGCGCACCGCGTGAGCGGCGGCCGTCAGTCCGGGGGCTCCGCCGGCGGGGGAGTGGCCGGGACGGCGGTATCAGGCCCGCTCCCTTCCTCCCCGCCCCCGTTCGCCGCGTTCCCGGCCTCACCCTTCACGGCCTCCTCGGCCCGCTCGCGCTCCTCGCGGTCGCCCGCTTCGCCCGGGGCCCGCGACGGCGGGGTCGGGCGCCCTTCGTCGGGACCGGGACGGCCCTCGGGCCGGCCCGCCGAGCCCGTTCCGCTCTCTCGTGCCATCGGGGAGCTCCTTCCTCACCAGGGATACCTGTCGGGGCGGCTGCCCGGATCCGCCGGACGGAAACGGGCGGCCGGCCCGTCGGCGGTGGACCGTGGAGGTCCGGGGTAGACGACGGCCGGAGGAACGGAGGCGTGCGATGTCCAGGTCCAGTGGTGAGGTGTTCGGGGCGCCGGTCTGCGTGAGCCTGGCCACGCACGACCTCGCGGCGGCCGAGGCGTTCTACGGGGACGTCCTCGGATGGCGGTTCCGCCGCAGCCGGCTCGGGGAGGAGTTCCGGGTGGCGTGCGCCGACGACGTCCCCGTGGCCGGCATCGCCGCCGTCGTCCCCCGGCTGGGCGTACCCACGGCCTGGACCCCCTACTTCGCCGTCGCGGACGCCGACGTCGCCGCGGCACGGATCCGCGAGCGGGGCGCGACGACGGCCGTGGGCCCGCTGGCCTTCGCGACCGGACGCGCCGGACTGGCGGCGGACCGCGACGGCGCCGTCTTCGGGTTCTGGGAGGGCGAGGTCGGGCCCGAGCGCCGGCCCGACAGCGACGGCCCGGTGTGGGTCGAGCTGAAGGCGCGCGACGCGTTCGCCGCGGCCGTCTTCTACGGCGAGGTCCTCGACTGGGCCACGGACCTGCCCGGCTCCCTGGACGTCGCCTACGAACAGGACCACGTCGTGGTGCGGCGCCACCACCACACCGTGGCGCGGATCGACGCCGGCGCCGTGGAAGCGGCCCCCGACCCCCACGCACGGCCGCGCTGGGAGGTCCACTTCTCCGTGCCCGACCTCGACGAGACCGCCGACCGGGCCGTACGGGCCGGAGGCGGCGTCCTGCGCCCCGTCAGCACCTCGCCCACGGAGCGGCGGGTGACCCTGAGCGACTGGGCCGGCACCCCCTTCACCGTCACCGAAGCCACCGGCCGGCCCTGAACGCGGGACGCGCTCCCCGGGCGCCGCGCCATACGGGTGAGAGCCGGAGGGACTTCGCTCCGTGGACGTGTCCCGGCCCGGCCCGGACAACGGCCCACCCAACATACCCAGAGCGAAAAACCCCCCCCCCGGCCCCGCCCCCGGCCCCCCCCCCCCGCCCCCCCACCACCCCCCCCCCCCCCCCCCCCCC
>NZ_JBBDHD010000120.1:0-19869 GCF_044129415.1 Streptomyces racemochromogenes | reverse complement strand
GGCGACGGCCCCGCCGCCCGCTCCCGCACCGCCGGCCCCCGCTCCCGCACCGGCCCCCGCTCCCGCCGACGCCGCGGAGCTGCCGCTGCGCGCCGACCGCAGCACCCAGGGCGACATTCTGGCGGGCTCCCGCAAGGACCACGCCTGCCTCCTCCTGCTGCGCTTCCGCGACCCGGTCCTGGCCCGCCGCTGGCTGCGCCGGCTGCTGCCGGAGATCTCCACCACCGAGGAGATGGCGAAGTTCAACGCCGCCTTCAGCGCAGCCCGGGTCAAGGCGGGCGGCACCGACCCCGCCTCCCTGTCCGCCCAGTGGACCGGGCTCTCCCTCACCCACGCCGGTCTCCGCTTCCTCGCCGGCCGTGACCCCTTCCCCGCGCTGCCGCCCGGGAGCACCGCCGAGGCCTTCGCCCAGGGGCCGGCCCTGCGGGCCGAGGAGCTCGGGGACACCGGTGACAGCTCCCCCGACTCCTGGCTGTTCGGCGGAGAGGGGCCGCACCGCGCCGTCCACGCGGTCCTCAACCTCTCGGCCGACGACCCCAGGAGGCTCGCCGAGGCCGTCGACCGCCACCTGCACGCCCTGGGGCCCGCCCAGGGCGTGCTGGTCTTCCGGCAGGACGGCGCCACCCTGCCCGGTGCGCTGCGCGGGCACGAGCACTTCGGGTTCACCGACGGCATCAGCCAGCCCGGGGTCCGCGGCTTCCACGCCCCCGACCCGGCGACCGGGAACACCGTCCTCGGCAAGCCCGGTGCCCGGCTGGTCCCGGCCGGGGAGTTCCTCGTCGGACAGGAGAAGGCCGGCAAGCGGCCCGCCGGGCTGCCCGCCTGGGCCACCGGGGGCTCCTTCCAGGTACTGCGCCGCCTCGCCCAGGACGTACCCGGCTGGTGGGCCCAGGCCCGGGAGCGGCTCGCCGACCTCAAGCGGGCCGGGGCCGCGCCCGCCGACGCGACCGACACCTGGCTCGCCGCCCGGCTCGTGGGCCGCTGGCCCGGCGGCACCGCCGTAGCGGGCTGCCCGCTCGCCGAACAGACCTGCCCCGCCGGCACCGGCCCCGGGGCCCTCTCGTACCGCGACGACCCGCAGGGCTGGCACACCCCGCTGTTCGCGCACATCCGCAAGGGCAACCCGCGCGACGGCCTCGTCCCCGCCCCCGGCCGCCCCCCGCTGGACCCCGCCGTCACCGACGCCCACCGCATCATCCGCCGCGGCATCCCGTACGGACCCGCGTACGACCCGGCCCAGGAGCCCGGCCGGGGCACGAACGGGGCCTCGCGCGGGCTGGTCTTCATCGGCTACCAGGCCGACCTGGTCCAGCAGTTCGAGTTCGTCGCCCGGCAGTGGATCAACGAGGCCGACTTCCCGGCCGGCCGCACCCCGCGCACCGGCGCCGACCCCCTCCTGGGCCCCGGCTCACCCGTCGCCTTCGAGAGCGAGTCCGAGGCCGGCAGCCGCGCCACCACCCTGCGCTTCGGCCGGTTCATCCGCACCGAGGGCGCCCTCTACGCCTTCACCCCCTCCATCCCCACCCTGCGGGCCCTGGCCGAAGGCCGGCTCGACGTCTCCGTGGAGGTGCACCCCGGGACCGTCCTGCGCGCCGGCGACGTCCTCGACGCCGGCGCCGCCCGCCTGACCCTCGGCGCCGACGGGGACCTCGCCCTCCTCGACCCCTCGGGCGACCGCCTCTGGAGCGCCGGCACCGCGGGCCGGGGCAGCGAGGCCGCCTACTCCGACGGGGAGCTCACCGTCCGCACCGACGACGGCACGGCCGCCTGGAGCAGCGGCACCGCCGGCCACCCCGCCGCCCGGCTGCTGGTCCGACCGGACGGGGACGCGGTGATCCTCGACGGCGACCGCGTGCTGTGGCGCGCCGCCCGCGACCACGCAGCGTGACGGTGCGGGCGCGGGAATCGGCCGGGGAACGGCCCGGAGAGCCCTTGCGCGCGAATCCGGGGGCGGTTGCTGCGTAAGGTGCTTACAGCACACCGATGTGCGACGACGGGTAGGGGAGGGCAGCCCCGACATGAACGGCAAGGAAGACGGAAGCATCGCGGACGCCACGGACGCCACGGACGGCACGGAATACGGCTTCGCCCGGGCGGGCGCGCCCGACGCCGATGACCCGCACACGCACGACAAGGAGAAGGACGCCAAGGACCAGCCGCTGAGAGTGGGCGTGGCCGTGCGCAAGCGCCGGCGCGCCCTCCACCTCACGCTGGCCGCGGTGTCGGCGCGCAGCGGGCTGTCCGTGCCCTTCCTCAGCCAGATAGAGAACGAGCGCGCCCGCCCCAGCATGCGCTCCCTGGAGCGCGTCGCGGACGCCCTGGAGACCACGGCGGTCGACCTGCTCGCCGCCTCCGACACGGCCCGCACGGTGGACCTGGTGCGGGCCGGCGACGACTCCGGGCTTGCGCCCGTCAACGGGGTGCGTCCCCTCGTACGGGGCCACCACCAGCTGCACGCCCTGGAGTTCAACGGGGACCAGGACGCCGGACGCGAGTACCAGCACCGCAACGACGAGCTGATGTACGTGGTCTCCGGCGCCTGCCAGGTGGAGGCCGAGGGCCGCGCCTACCGGCTGGAGGAAGGCGACGCCCTCTTCCTCTCCGGCGGGGTGCGCCACCGCTGGAGGGCCGTCAGCGACGACACCCGGCTGCTGGTCGTGGCCGTCGGCGACCACATCCACGCCACCTCCGAGCCGCCCTCGCCGGGACGCTGAGCCGGTGCGCGTCGTCTCGCTCGTACCGTCCCTGACGGAAGCGGTCGCGGTGAGCGGTCCGGGCCTGCTGGCCGGGGTGACCGACTGGTGCACGCACCCGGCCGGCCTGGGGGAGGCGGTGCGGATCGGCGGGACCAAGAACCCCGACGTCGGGGCCGTCGTGGAGCTGCGGCCGGACCTGGTGATCGCCAACGAGGAGGAGAACCGGGCCCCCGACCTGGAGGCGCTGCGCGCGGCCGGGCTGGAGGTGCTGGTGACCGAGATCCGGGACCTGCCGCAGGCGTTCGCCGAGCTGGACCGGGTACTGGTGGGAGCACTGGGGCTGGAGCGGCCCGAGTGGCTGGACCGGGCCGAGGAGGCGTGGGCGGCGGTGGAGCCCCTCGGGGACCTCACCGCCTTCGTGCCGATCTGGCGGCGGCCGTGGATGGTGCTGGGCCGGGACACCTTCGCGGGCGACCTCCTGGCCCGGCTGGGGGTGCGCAACGCGTACGCCGGACACCCCGAGCGGTACCCGCGGGTGCCGGTCGACGAGCTCGCGGGGAGCGGATGCGATCTGGTGGTGCTCCCCGACGAGCCCTACCGCTTCACCGCCGGTGACGGCCCGGAGGCCTTCCCCGGCCTGCCCGCCGCGCTCGTCAGCGGCCGCCACCTCACCTGGTACGGGCCTTCGCTGGCGGAAGCCCCGCAGGTGCTGGCGGCGGCCGTGCGGGCGGCGCTGTAGGGGTTCATTCGGCGGCGGGGAGCAGCCGGCCGGCGCACAGGCCCCGCAGCGTGTGGACGGCGGCGAGCAGCCAGGCGGTGACCAGACCCAGGAACAGGGCCGCGGCCAGCCAGGCGAAGGCTTCCAGCCCGGTGTGGCGGGCCAGTCCGGCGGCGCCGGTGACGCAGGTGCCGACGGGGAAGGTCAGGGCCCACCAGGTCATCGCGAAGCCCATGCCCTGCCGGGCCGCCCGGACCAGCATCGCCGCCGCCAGGGCCAGCCACAGCAGGGCGAACCCCATGACGGGCACCCCGTAGACGACGGCGAAGGCGCCGAGCGCCCCGGCGTAGGGGGCGTCGATGGCTCCGGGTGCCACGTCGGCCAGCTGGTTGACGGCGGTGGTGGACTGGCCGAGCGGGCCGAGCACCAGGAACAGGGCGGGGGTCAGCGCCAGGGGCAGGGGCCCGTGGGTGATCAGCCGGCCGAGGACCAGGGGGAGCAGCAGCAGGACGGCCAGCAGGCTGATCCCGAACAGCGCGTAGCAGGCCAGCAGCAGGGCCTCGCGGGGCTGCCCGGCGGGCAGGTGGGGGACGAGCAGGGGGCCGACGGCGGCGGACACCATGGGGGAGACCACCGGCAGCAGCCAGACGGGGCTGGCCTGCGAGGCCCCGACCTGGTGGCGGACCACCATCAGGTAGGGCACCACGACCGCCATGACCAGGCCGACGGCGGTGCCGGCGGTGAACAGCACGGCGTCGACGGCGACGGCGGCACCGGTGCCGATCAGGTCCCTGCCGACGAGCAGGGTGCCGGCGCCGACGGCCAGCAGGGCCATCGACAGGCACCCGTAGAACGGGGCCACGGCGGGGTCGAGGAGGTGGGCGCGGGCCCGGTCGCGGTGGTGGCGCCAGTGCCCGGCGCGGGCGGCGAGCAGGACGGCGAGGGTCACGGCGGACAGCGCCCAGAGCAGCTCGCAGGCGCCGCGCAGGCCCGGGGGCTGGTACGGGAGGCCCGCGCCGGCGTTGGCGATGATCGCCGTGCCCATGACGGAGGCGTACCAGTTGGGGCCGAGCTCCCTCAGCCGCGGGGCCTTGTGGGCCCGGGGAGCGGCGGGGGCGGTGGTTCGCAGGTGCACGGAGGCGGTGGTGGCCATGGGTCCAGCGTCCCGTCGTCCAGGGCCGGACGGCAGAGGTCGTAGGTCTATAAGGCCATAAACTGACGTTATGGGTAACGAGGAGACGGTTCCGCTCGCGCACCGCGTGCCGGACCTGGGCGCGCTGGAGCTGCTGCTCACGGTGGCGCGGGTCGGCAGCCTGAGCGGCGCCGCCCGCCGCCTGGGCATCACGCAGCCGGCGGCGAGCAGCCGGATCCGGGCCATGGAGACCCGGCTGGGGGTCGCCCTGGTGGACCGCTCCCCCCGCGGTTCGACCCTCACGGCCGAGGGCGCGCTGGTCACGGACTGGGCCCGGCGGGTGGTGGAGGCGGCCGAGGCCTTCGACGCGGGCGCGCAGGCGCTGCGCGGGCGGCGGGACTCGCGGCTGCGGGTCGCGGCCAGCATGACCATCGCCGAGTACCTGCTGCCGGGGTGGCTGATCGCCCTGCGCGGGGAGCGGCCCGGGACGGCCGTCTCGCTGCACGCGGGGAACTCGGCGGACGTCGCCCAGCGCGTCCTCGCGCACGAGGCCGACCTGGGCTTCGTGGAGGGGCTGACGGTCCCGGACGGGCTGGACTCGGCCGTCATCGCCCAGGACCGTCTGGTGGTGGCGGTGGCCCCGGCGCACCCGTGGGCGCGGCGCTCGCGCGGGGTGGAGCCGGCGGAGCTGGCGTCCGCGCCGCTGATCCTGCGGGAGCGGGGCTCGGGGACGCGTCAGGTCCTGGACGCCGCCCTGGCCCCGTCCGGGGGGCTGGCGGTGCCGTTGCTGGAGCTGGCCTCCACCACCGCCGTCAAGGCGGCGGCGGTGAGCGGGGCGGGTCCGTGCGTGCTGTCGGAGCTGGCGCTGGTCGACGAGCTGGCGTCCCGCCGGCTGGTGGAGGTCCCGGTCCCGGGCGCCGCCCTGGCCCGCGCGCTGCGCGCCGTCTGGCCCACGGGGGCCCGCCCGGCGGGGCCGGCCCGTGACCTGCTGTCGCTGACCCGACGGTAACCCTCCCCGCCGTTCCCCGCTGGGGGTGCCCCCAGGGGGGCTCCGCCCCCACACCCCCGCGCCTCAAACGCCGGCGGGGCTGGATTTTGGCCCGGCCCCGCCGGTCGTCTGCGGCTGGTCGCCCGCGGCCTGGATTTCGGCGAGGCCCAGCGTTCATCCGCGGCTCGTCGCCTGCGGCCGGGATTGCCGCGGAGCGGCAATATCCAGGCCGCTGGGCGCACCTCCCAGCGGTAGCCGGGGGTGTTTGAGCGCACCGGGCGCGGAGCGTCCGGAAGGGGGGCCGGGGCGGAGCCCCGGGTCTTTCAGCCTCGCCTGGGGGCACCTTCCAGTGGTAGCTGGGGGAGAACCGGGGAAGTGGGGGTCCCCCGGACGGAGTCTGGGGGAGGGTAGGGGACCGGCTCCGCGCAGCGGTCCCCTCCCCGCCGGGCCGTTCGGGTGAAGGGGAATCGATGCGGCGCGAGGCGGCGGTGACGTGGGCCCGGTCCGCGGAAAGCTGGCTCCCGCACGTTTGGTTGACCTTCCGAGAGGATCCCCATGCGACTCCGCCGCGCCTCCATCGCCGCCCTCGGCGCCTTCACCCTCCTGCTGGCCGTCCCGCAGTCGGCCTCCGCCGCGATCGGCGAGTTCCAGTACACCTACATCGGCCTGGACGGAAAGCCGCACGTCCGGCTCCTGCTCGACCCCCTGAGCCGCGAGTGCATCACCCTCCCCGAGGCCGCCGACCCCGACCTCAGCCAGCCCGCGCACTCCCCGCGCAACCGGACCAACACGACGGCCACGGTGTTCTCCGACATCGAGTGCGACGGTGAGTTCTACGCCCTGCGCCCGCTCGTGGGCCGCGGCAACGCCGACATGAAGTTCCGTTCGGTCGTCTTCAGCTGATCCGGGGCCGGGCGTGGCCCGGGTCAGGCGCGGGCCTGGAGCGCCTTCGTCAGGAGGACGCCCGCCACGATCAGGGCCACGCCCAGCCACCACACCCCGCCGTCGAAGACCAGTACCGCGATCCCGACCGGCACCAGCAGCCCCGCCAGCGGCAGCAGCAGGGACGCCGGGCCCGGTCCGGGCTCGCCGCGGGCACGGGCCCGGACGACGTCCGGGTACCAGGCGGTGAACCGCAGGGCGGCGACGATGGCCAGGACCGGGACGATCCAGGCCGTCCAGATGTTGTCGGGCTCGTGCAGCACCAGGTCCCCGAAGCCGCCCGCGAGGGCCGACACCAGGAAGGCCAGCCCCCACACCCCGGTGATCATGTAATTGGTGCGGAGGAAGGCGGGAGAGTGCCACAGTGAGGGGTCGGTCCGCTCCCGGGCGTACTGGAGGGTGAACGGCATCCGGAACGCCATCGAGCCGAAGGCGATCGCCGTCAGCGTCAGGCTGGCCACCTCTCCCGCGTACGTCTCCAGCCAGCGCAGCGTGCCGTCGTCCGCCAGGGCGCCGATGACGGCGAGGGCGGCGAAGAACACCACGTCGGCCAGTTCCAGCAGCTTCCAGGAGCTGCCCCGGTGCACCACCCGGCCCGCCACGACGAGGGCGACGGTGATCCCCAGGGCGATCCCGACCGCGATCTCGAACCGTCCCGGGCCGGCCAGCAGGGAGAAGACGATCCACGGGGCCATCCCGACGACCGGGTTCTCCAGGAACCGGGCGACCGGGCCGGTGGCCGTTCCGTTGGCTTCGGTCCGCATCCTTCCAGCGTGCGCCCCCCGCGCCCGGAGGGCCATTCGTGTCCGCGGGCCACGCGCGGGGTCGCCCCGCGTGGCCCGCGCCGCGTCAGGCGACCGGTACCGCCCGGAGGGTGGCGGCCGCCTCGACCAGGGAGTCCATCACCCGGGTGTCCTTGTCCCGTTCGGGGTGCCACTGCACGCCCACCACCCACCGCTCCCGGTCCGGGAGTTCGATGGCCTCGACCGTCCCGTCCTCCGCGTACGCCGAGACGACCAGCCCGCGTCCCAGGCGGTCCACCGCCTGGTGGTGGTACGTCGGGACGTCCGCGACCTCCGGGACCAACTCGGCGTACCGGGTGCCCGCCACCGGGGTGACGGGGTGCCAGGAGGTGACGCCCGGCGTGTGGACGTGGCCGTCGATGTGCTGGATGAGGGTGCCGCCGAGGGCCACGTTCAGCGCCTGCATGCCCCGGCAGATGCCCAGCAGCGGGAGCCCGCCGTCCAGGGCCGCCCCGATCAGGGCCAGTTCCCACTCGTCGCGGACCGTCGCGGGGGCGCCCGTACGGGGGTCGCGCGGGGCCCCGTACCGGATCGGGTCCACGTCCGGGCCGCCGGAGACGACGAGTCCGTCGAGCCGCCCCAGCACCTCCGCCGCCCGGTCCGGTTCGTCCGGCGGCAGCAGGACGGCCGCGCCGCCCGCCGCCTGGACCAGCTCGTGGTAAGCGGACGGGACGAGGGACGTGGGCAGGTCCCACACCCCGTAGCGGGTGGATGCCTCGACATAGGTGGTGATGCCGATGAGCGGCCTGGGCACGGTGATACCTCCAGGGTGGTGCCGGACGGTGGAGAGGGCGTGCGCGGTCAGGATTTCAGTCGCGGGTCAACTCCGCCTCGGCTTCCGCAAGCGCGGCGAACTCTTCCTCGGGCGCCGAGGCAACCAGACGGTGGCGGCTGTAGAAGGCGAAGTAGGCGAGGGCCACGGCGTACACGGCGAGGGCGATGAGGGCCGCGTCGATGTCGACCAGGAAGGTGGCGACCAGGGCCGAAAGGGCGAGGACGAAGGCGACGGACGAGGTCAGGACCCCTCCGGGGGTGCGGTACGGGCGCTCCAGTCCGGGTTCGCGGCGGCGCAGCACGATGTGGGAGAGGGCCATCAGGGCGTAGGAGATGGTCGCCCCGAACACGGCGATGTTCAGCATCCGCGCCCCGTTGCCGGTGGCCGCCGCGAGGGCGAAACCGATGGCACCCGGGATCACCAGTCCGAGGTACGGGGCCTTGCGCTTCGAGGTCAGCGACAGGAAGCGCGGCAGGTACCCCGCCCGGGAGAGGGCGAACAGCTGGCGGGAGCCGGCATAGATGAGGGAGAAGAAGGAGGCGACCAGGCCCGCCAGGCCCGCGTAGTTGACGAAGCGGCTGAGGGCGGTGGGGCCGCCGTCCCCCTCCAGGGCCACGACCAGGGGGTTCCCGGCGGACTTCACGGCGTCGGCGCCCTGGGCGCCGGTGGCGGCGAAGAAGGTGACCAGGGCGAGCAGGGCGAGGATGCCCATGGAGATGGCCAGGGCCTTCGGCATGGAGCGGACCGGGTCCTTGGCCTCTTCGGCGGCGAGCGGCACGCCCTCGACGCCGAGGAAGAACCACATGCCGAAGGGGAACGCGGCCCAGATGCCGAGGACGCCGAAGGGCAGCCAGGAGTTGGAGCCGAACGCGCCGGGGTCCACGGGGATGTTGTCGAGCGAGCCCGCGTCGAAGTCCGTGAGGGCGCCGACGGCGAAGATCAGCAGGGCGGCGACGGCGACGGCGGTGACGACGAGGCTGAAGCGCAGGGCCTCCCCGACGCCCCACAGGTGGACGCCGATGAAGAGGACGAAGCAGCCGAGGTAGACCGGCCAGCCGGAGGTCAGGCCGAACAGGCCCAGGGATTCGACGTAGTCGCCGATGAAGATGACGATCGCCGCCGGGGCGAGCACGTACTCGATGAGGATGGCGGTTCCGGTGAGGAAACCGCCCCAGGGGCCCAGCGCGCGGCGGGCGAAGCCGTAGCCGCCGCCCGCCGTCGGGAGGATGGTGGACAGTTCGGCGAGGGAGAAGACGAGGCAGGCGTACATGGCGCCCATGAGCGCCGTGGCGACGGCCAGGCCGCCGAACCCGCCCTTGGACAGGCCCACGTTCCAGCCGGAGAAGTCGCCGGAGACGACGTAGGCGACGCCGAGGCCGGTCAGCAGCAGCCAGCCGGCGCTGCCGCGGCGTAGGGTCCTGCGCTGGAGGTACTCCGCCTCGGCGTCCCCGACGCCGGGTGATGCGGGCGCGGTGGAAAGGTCTTCGGCCATGTGCGCTCCTGCCCGGGGGAAAAGGTTTCGCTGCGTACCTTTGCGTCAAGGGCGGGGGGCGCGCAAGACCCCTGCGTAAAACAGAGGTAACGAGAACCTCACCCGTCTCAGGCCAGGAACCCGCGCAGCAGGGCCGCGGTCCCGCAGCAGTGTTCGCGCATCACCGCCCGCGCCGCCTCCGCGTCGCGCTCCAGCACCGCCTCCACCAGGGCGCTGTGCTGCTGCTGGGAGTGCTCCAGGTTGCGCACCAGCAGCGGGATGCAGTCCAGCAGGTCGTTGACCCGGGCCCGGACGGCCGCGTACTGGGCCGTCAGGCTGGCCGACCCGGCCAGCTCGCAGAGCGTCAGGTGGAAGAGGGTGTCCTGGCGGCGGTACTCGGCGAGCGGGGCGTCGTGGGTGGCGGCGAGCGCGCCCAGCAGCCTCTCGGCACCCTCCTCGGAGAGGCCCTGCGAGGCGCACAGGCCGGCCGCCCCCATCTCCAGGACCTCGCGGAAGCGCAGCACGTCCTCGATGTCCACCCCCGCCACGCGCCGCCGCAGCTCCTCCTCGGCCCCGCCGGCCGGGGTGTCGGGGCGGGCCAGTACGAACGTGCCGCCGTACCGGCCGCGCCGGGCCTCGACCAGGCCCTGGTCCTGGAGCACCTTCAGCACCTCGCGCAGGGTGACCCGGCTGATCCCCATCCGCTCCGCCAGCTCCCGCTCGGGCGGCAGCCGTTCCCCGCCCGGCACCAGACCCAGCCGGACCACCTGCAGGATCTGTTCGAGCGCCTCCTCGAAACCGTTGCCCGCCCGCACCTGCCGCAGCACGGGATTCAGTCGCTCGATCGCGCCCCCGTCGCCCGTCGATCCGGTCATCTCGGCTCCTCCCCTTCCCAAGCAATGGTTCTGTTCAATACCTTAGGCCTCCTCGGCTCACCGAAGGAGAGATCCCCGTGGTAGACCGCAAGCCGCCGCTCGCGCCCGAGGAGCTCCGTGCCCTCGTCGCCGGCGGCGAGATCGACACCGTCGTCCTCGCCTTTCCCGACATGCAGGGACGCCTCCAGGGCAAGCGGTTCGCCGCTCAGTTCTTCCTCGACGAGGTCCTCGACCACGGCACCGAGGGCTGCAACTACCTGCTCGCCGTCGACACCGACATGAACACCGTCGACGGATACGAGATGTCCTCCTGGGACCGCGGCTACGGCGACTTCGCCATGCACCCCGACCTCGCCACCCTCCGCCGCATCCCCTGGAACCCCGGCAGCGCCTTCGTCCTCGCGGACCTCGCCTGGCACGACGGCACGCCCGTCGTCGCCGCGCCCCGCCAGATCCTGCGCCGCCAGCTCGACCGCCTCGCCGAACAGGGCTACACCGCGATGGTCGGCACGGAGCTGGAGTTCATGGTCTTCCAGGACACCTACGAACAGGCCTGGAACGCCGACTACCGGGCCCTGACCCCCGCCAACCAGTACAACATCGACTACTCCGTCCTCGGCACCGGCCGCGTCGAACCCCTGCTGCGCCGGATCCGCAACGAGATGCAGGCCGCCGGACTGACCGTCGAGTCCGCCAAGGGCGAGTGCAACCTCGGCCAGCACGAGATCGCCTTCCGCTACGACGAGGCGCTCACCACCTGCGACCAGCACTCCGTCTACAAGACCGGGGCCAAGGAGATCGCCTCCCAGGAAGGCGTCTCCCTCACCTTCATGGCCAAGTTCGACGAGCGCGAGGGCAACTCCTGTCACATCCACCTCTCGCTCACCGACGCCGACGGGCGCAACGCCATGGCCGGGGACGAACCGGGCGGCATGTCACCGCTGATGCGGCACTTCCTGGCCGGCCAACTGGCGGCGCTGCGCGACTTCTCCCTTCTCTACGCCCCCAACATCAACTCGTACAAGCGTTTCCGCCCGGGTTCCTTCGCGCCCACCGCCGTCGCCTGGGGCGTCGACAACCGGACCTGCGCCCTGCGCGTGGTAGGCCACGGCCGCTCCATGCGCTTCGAGAACCGCCTCCCCGGAGGCGACGTCAACCCCTACCTCGCCGTCGCGGGCCTGGTCGCGGCCGGGCTCTACGGCGTCGAGAACCGCCTCGAACTCCCCGAGGCCTGCGCCGGCAACGCCTACACGGCCGACTTCGCCCACGTCCCCACCACCCTGCGCGAGGCCGCGGAGCTCTGGGAGAACAGCGAGATCGCCAAGGCCGCCTTCGGCCCCGAGGTCGTCGCCCACTACCGCAACATGGCCCGCGTCGAACTCGACGCCTACGACTCCGCGGTCACCGACTGGGAGCGCCGCCGTTCCTTCGAACGCCTGTAGCCCTGGAGCCCGCACCGCACCCGCGCACCCACCTCAGAAAGGCACCACGTGTCCGAAGCGCTGGACCCCTCCCACCTGAGGGTGCTCAACCCGGCCACCGAGGAACTCGTCGCCACCGTCCCGGCCGCCACACGGGACGACGTCGACACCGCCGTCGCACGCGCCACGGCCGCCCAGCGCGGCTGGGCCGCCGCCGCCCCCGCCGACCGGGCCCGCATCCTGCGCCGCTTCGCCGCGGTCGTCGACGGCCACATCGAGGAACTGGCCCGCCTGGAGGTCCGCGAGGCCGGCCACACCCTCGGCAACGCCCGCTGGGAGGCCGGCAACGTCCGTGACCTGCTGGACTTCGCCGCCGGGGGAGTGGAACGCCTCTCCGGACGCCAGATCCCCGTCGCGGGGGGCATCGACGTCACCTTCCTCGAACCCCTCGGCGTCATCGGCGTGATCGCCCCCTGGAACTTCCCCCTGCCGATCGCCGCCTGGGGCCTGGCCCCCGCCCTCGCCGCCGGCAACGCCGTCATCCTCAAGCCCGCCGAGACCACCCCCCTCACCGCCCTGCGCCTCGCCGAACTCGCCCTCGAAGCCGGGATCCCCGAACACCTCTTCCAGGTGCTCCCCGGCCACGGAGCGGTCACCGGCGACGCCCTCGTCGAACACCCCGGAGTCGCGAAGATCGTCTTCACCGGCTCCACCCGGGTCGGCAAGCAGATCATGGCCAAGTGCGCCGACCGGGTGAAGCGGGTCACCCTCGAACTCGGCGGCAAGAGCCCCAACATCGTCTTTGCCGACGCCGACCTCGAAACCGCGGCGGCCGCCGCCCCCATGGCCTTCCTCGACAACACCGGCCAGGACTGCTGCGCCCGCACCCGCATCCTCGTCCAGCGCTCCGTCCACGACCGCTTCCTCGACCTGCTCACCCCGGCCCTCACCTCGGTGGTCGTCGGCGACCCGCTCGACGAGAAGACCCAGATGGGCCCGCTCATCTCCGCCGCCCAGCTGGACCGCGTCCGCGCGTACGTCACCGACGACCTCAAGACCGTCCGCGGCACCGCGCCCGAGGGCCCCGGCTTCTGGTACCCGCCGACCCTGGTCACGGACGTGGACCCCACCGCCCCCGTGGCCGCCGAGGAGGTCTTCGGGCCGGTCGCCGTCCTCATCCCCTTCGAGGACGAGGAGGACGCCGTACGCCTCGCCAACGCCACCGAGTACGGCCTCTCCGGCTCCCTCTGGACCCGCGACGTCGGCCGCGCCCTGCGCGTCTCCCGCGCCGTCCAGGCCGGGAACCTCTCCGTCAACTCCCACAGCAGCGTCCGCTACTGGACCCCCTTCGGCGGATACAAGCAGTCCGGACTCGGCCGTGAGCTCGGACCCGACGCCCTCACCGCGTTCACCGAAACCAAGAACGTCTTCATCAGCACGGAGGCCTGAACCCCATGACCGACCGCACCGAAGAGATCGTCTGCCGCCGCCTGGTCGGCCGCACCGCCGTCATCACCGGAGCCGGCAGCGGCATCGGCCTCGCCACCGCCCGCCGCCTGGCCTCCGAGGGCGCCAACGTCGTCTGCGCCGACATCGACCCCCTCGCCGGCAAGGCCGCCGCCGAGGAGGTCGGCGGCACCTTCGTCCAGGTCGACGTCACCGACAAGGAGCAGGTCGACGCCCTGTTCAAGACGGCCTTCGACACCTACGGCTCCGTCGACATCGCCTTCAACAACGCCGGCATCTCGCCCCCGGACGACGACTCCATCCTCACCACCGAGCTCGACGCCTGGCGCCGCGTCCAGGACGTCAACCTCACCTCCGTCTACCTCTGCTGCAAGGCCGCCCTCCCCTACATGCAGCGCCAGGGCCGCGGCTCCATCATCAACACCGCCTCCTTCGTCGCCATCATGGGCGCCGCCACCTCCCAGATCTCCTACACCGCCTCCAAGGGCGGCGTCCTGGCCATGTCCCGCGAACTCGGCGTCCAGTTCGCCCGCGAGGGCATCCGCGTCAACGCCCTGTGCCCGGGACCCGTCAACACCCCGCTGCTCCAGGAGCTGTTCGCCAAGGACCCCGAGCGGGCCGCCCGCCGCCTGGTGCACATCCCGCTCGGCCGCTTCGCCGAACCCACCGAGATCGCCGCCGCCGTCGCCTTCCTCGCCAGCGACGACTCCTCCTTCATCAACGCCACCGACTTCCTGGTCGACGGCGGCATCTCCGGCGCGTACGTCACCCCCCTGTAAACACCCAACGTTCACCTGGGCACCACCTCCACGACAGCCGGGCGTCGCACGACGCCCGGCTGTCGTGCTCTACCGTCCCCGACGATCTTGTACGAGAACCAGGAGCGAACACCCCCGTGACCCGACCCCGCACCCGCCGCCGGCTCCAGGCGGCCGGCGCCGCCGCCGCGATGGCCGCCGCGACCCTCACCGCCGCCGCCCCCGCCCAGGCCGCACACCACGCCTGCACCACCCCGCAGCTCGCCGCCGGCTGGTACGGCGACAACCAGGCCCGCCTCCAGCAGCTCATCGACCGCTACGGCAGCTGCAACCCCCACCGGCCCGGCAGTGACAAGCCCGTCGCCGTCTTCGACTGGGACAACACCGTCGTCAAGAACGACGTCGGCGACGCCACCATGTTCTGGCTCCTGCGCAACGGCAAGATCCGCCGGCCCGCCGACTGGAAGACCACCAGCCGCTACCTCACCCCCGCCGCCGCCCAGGCCCTCGCCACCGCCTGCGACCCCCTCGCCCGCCCCGGCAGCCCCCTGCCCACCGGCACCCCCGAGGGCGCGGCCTGCGCCGACGAGATCAACGCCGTCTACGGCACCGCCGCCACCCGCACCGGTGCCCCCGCCTTCACCGGCTGGGACCACCGCACCATCGAACCCGCCTACGCCTGGCTGCCCCAGCTCCTCCAGGGCTGGACCCCCGGCCAGGTCCGCTCCTTCGCCGCCGCCGCCCGCACCGAGAACCTCGCCGCACCCGTCGGCGCCGAGCAGCGGGTCGGCACCGGCACCGCAACCGGCTGGGTCCGCTACTACGACCAGCAGCGCGACCTGATCAAGAACCTCCAGAGCGCCGGCTTCGACGTCTGGATCAGCTCCGCCTCCCCGCAGCCCGTCGTCGAGGTATGGGCCCAGGGCGCCGGCGTCGCCGCCGACCACGTCATCGGCATCCGCAACACCACCCGCGACGGGAAGCTGACCGCCCACCTCCAGGGCTGCGGATCCGTCGCCGACGGCGCCGACACGATGATCACCTACGTGGACGGCAAGCGCTGCTGGATCAACCAGGAGGTCTTCGGCGTCCGCGGCGCGGCCGCCGAGAAGGTCCGCCCCGCCGCCCGCCGCCAGGTCTTCGCCGCCGGCGACTCCGACACCGACGTCACCTTCCTGCGCGACGCCACCGCCCTGCGGCTGGTGGTCAACCGCAACAAGAACGAACTCATGTGCCGCGCCTACGACAACAGCGACGGCAAGTGGATCGTGAACCCGATGTTCATCCAGCCGAAGAAGCAGAAGACGACCCCCTACCCCTGCTCCACCACCGGCTACACCGACCACGACGGCACGCCGGCCCCCGTCCGCCGGGCCGACACCAGCGTCGTCCCGGACCAGACGGACACCGTCTACTGAAGGACCGTCCGCTAAAGGAAGGTCAGCCCCTCGCCCCGGTACGTCGGGACGGACGCCGTGACCCGGTCGCCCTCCACCAGGTGCAGGGTGTCGAACCGCTCGCACAGCTCCCCGGCCTTCGCGTGCCGGAACCAGACCCGGTCGCCGATCAGCAGGTCGTCGGCCGGGCCGCCCAGCAGCGGGGTCTGCACCTCGCCCGCTCCCTCCTGCGGGTCGTAGCGCAGCCCCGCGGGCAGGTACGGCACCGGGAGCCGGTCGGCCCCGGGCGCCCCCGACGCCGGATAGCCGCCGCCCAGCACGGTCACCACCCCCACCCCCGGCCGGCGCACCACCGGCTGGGCGAACAGCGCCGCCGGACGCCCCCGGAACGAGGTGTAGTTGTCGAACAGCCTCGGCACGTACAGCCCCGAACCGGCCGCGATCTCCGTCACCGCCTCCTCGGCGGCCGTCTCCGCCACGCTCCCCGTACCACCGCCGTTGACGAACTCCAGGTCCGGCACCACCGACCGCACGGCCCGCACCACCTCGCCCCGCCGCGCCGCCAGTTCCCTGCGCGCCGCGCCCTGCATCAGCCGGATCATCCGCGAACGCACCGGCCGCCCGGCCACCGCGTCGCCGACCCCGGCCACGTGGCCCTCGTACGCCATCAGCCCCACCACCCGGAAGCCCGGCCGGGCGGCCACCGTCCGCGCCAGCTCCGCCAGCTGCCCCGGCTCGCGCAGCGGCGAGCGCCGCGCCCCGACCCGTACCCGGCCGCCCAACAGCCGCAGGGAGGTGTCCAGTTCCAGGCAGACCCGGATCTCCTCGGCCCCGCCTGACCGCGACCGCTCGATCAGGTCCAGCTGCGCGGGATCGTCGACCATGACGGTGACGGAGGCGGCGAGCTTCGGGTCCGCGGCCAGCTCCCCGAACCCGGACCGGTCCGCGGACGGATACGCCAGCAGCACGTCCTCGAACCCGGACCGCGCCAGCCACAGCGACTCGGCGAGGGTGTACGACATGATCCCCGCGAACCCGGGCCGGGCCAGCACCCGTTCGAGCAGCGCCCGGCAGCGCACGGACTTGCTGGCCACCCGCACCGGCTTCCCGCCGGCCCTGCGCACCAGATCGTCGGCGTTCGCGTCGAAGGCGTCCAGGTCCACGATGGCCAGGGGCGCGTCGAGACGCGCGGTCGCCCGGTCGTACCGGGCCCGGTCCGAAGTCATGGGCGGCAGCTTGCCAGACGGCCGTACCGACGGGTAGGGGTAACGCCGCCCCTGCCCCGGCACGGCCGGGGCGGAGGCCCCGTAGAGTACGGGCAGGCAGCCGTACGGAACGGGGGGCGGAGCCGCCGCATGACCACGACGACACCGCGGACCGAGGTCCTGGAGGACCCCTGGCAGCCGCCACCGCCGGACCCCCTGCCCCGCCGCCACCCGGCCCGCACCGCCGCCGCCGTCCTCTGCGCCCTGCTCGGCTCCGCCCTGCTCGCCGGGGGCGCCGCCACCACGTGGAGCCAGTACCGGGCCGACCACCGCCCGCTGCCCCCCGACGCCGCCTACCGCGCGGCCGCGTCCCTGTGGCACACGGCCCCCGCCGACGCCCTCCTGCCCCCCGTACTGGAGGACCGCGAGGCGGGCCCCGGCGGCGCGAGCCGCACCTGGACCCGGCTGGCCCTCGCCCCCGACGCCGACTGCGCCGCGGCCCTCCCCGACGACTGGCGCGCCGCGCTGACCGCCACCGGCTGCACCCGCGTGCTCCGCGCCACCTACACGGACTCCACCCGCAGCAGCCTGATCACCGTCGGCCTGGTCTTCACCCCCGCCGACGCCCGGACCATGGACGGGCTGCGCGGCCGCCTCCCCGCCCCGCCCGCCTACGAGTACGCCGACTCCCGCCGGGCCGCCTGGACGGCCGGCGTCGTCGCCGAGGCCCCCGCCGTCGTCTACGCCGTCTCGGCCTTCGCCGACGGCCGCACCATGGACGCCCCGGTCCCGGCCGAGGAGGGCGCCCGCCAGGGCGCCACCGGCACCGTCGCCGAAGCGGGCCTGGGCCACGAGGCCAAGGCCCTCGCGGTCCGCGTCGAACGCACCCTCGGCGCCCTCGCCGCGCCCCCCGGCACCGACCCCACCGCACGGGCCGCCGCCGCACGGCAGCCGCGCCAGGAGCCCGCCCGATGAACCGCACCGCCACCCCGGCCCCCACCCCCGAGCCGACCCCCGCCCCGCCCCCGGTGCCCGCCACGCCCGCGAGCCCCGTCGCATCCGGTGCGTCCGCCCCGGCCCCGCTCCCGCCCCGGGCCCCGAACCCCGTCCCGGCGCCGGATCCCGCCCCGGCCCCGGTGCCCGCCGGGCCTTCACGGCAGGGGTGGGGCCGGGGTGGCCGCCGGGCCGCCGGTGCGGTCACCGCCCTCGCCGCGCTGCTGGTGGCCGTCGCGGCCCCGCCCGCCGCCGCCGACACCATCCGCGACCGGCAGTGGGGCCTGCTCGCCCTGCGCGCCGAGGAGGCCTGGGGCATCACCCAGGGCGACGGGATCACCGTCGCCGTCCTCGACACCGGCGTGGACTCCAGCCACCCCGACCTCGACGGCCAGGTCCTCGACGGCACCGACCTCGTCGGCATGGGCGCCGGCCGGGGCGACCGCGCCTGGGCCCGCCACGGCACGGCCATGGCCGGCATCATCGCGGGCCACGGACACGGCCCCGACCGCTCGCAGGGGGTCCTCGGCATGGCACCCCACGCCAGGATCCTCCCGGTCCGGGTGATCCTGGAAGAGGGCGACCCGGGCCGCGCCAAGGCCCGCGACAGCAAGTCCGGCGCCCTCGCCGAAGGCATCCGCTGGGCCGCCGACCACGGCGCCGACGTGATCAACATGTCGCTCGGCGACGACAGCGACTCCGCCCACCACGAGCCCGCCGAGGACGAGGCCGTCCAGTACGCCCTCGGCAAGGGCGTGGTCGTCGTCGCCTCCGCCGGCAACGGCGGTGAACGCGGCGACCACACCTCCTACCCAGCGGCCTACCCCGGCGTCATCGCCGTCGCCGCCGTCGACCGCCAGGGCCGCAAGGCCCCCTTCTCCACCCGCCACTGGTACGCCACCGTCAGCGCCCCCGGCGTCGACGTGGTCATCGCCGACCCGGACCGGGCCTACTACGAGGGCTGGGGCACCAGCGCCGCCGCCGCCTTCGTCTCCGGCGCCGTGGCCCTCGTCAAGGCCGCCCACCCGGGCCTCTCCCCGGCGCAGGTCAAGAAGCTGCTGGAGGACACCGCCACCGCCCGCCCGCCCGGCGGCCGCGACGACGCCCGCGGCCACGGCACGGTGGACCCGGTCGCCGCCCTCCAGGCCGCCGGGGCGCTTCGCCCCGAGTCCCCGCTCCCCGTCGCCGCCCCGGCCGGCCGGCGCTTCTTCGGCCCCGGGCCCGACCCGGTCCGCGCCGCCGACCGGGGCTCCCGCCGGACCGCCCCGGCCGCCGCCGCCGGGGGAGCGGCGCTGCTGGTGCTGGCCGCCGTACTGGCCCGGCGGCCGCGCGCAGGACGCCGGGACGCGGAGGACGGGTCCGCGGCCCCGGCGGGATAGGGTCGGGTCATTGTGGCGACCAAGAACATTCCAGACCCCGGTTTCTCCGACGACGACGGCACCGCCGATCCCCGGCTGAGCGCGGCCCTGGCCGCCTGGGCCGAGGACCGCTCCCGGGAGCCGGAGCTGCTGGCGGCCCTGAAGGGCGCCCGGCTGCTGGTGCCCGTCGTGGCGGTGCTCGGCGAGGTCGAGACCGACCCGGAGACCGGCCTCAAGCGCGAGAAGACCAGCGACATGGCCGTTCCCACCCTGACCGCCGGGAACCGGCGGGCCCTGCCCGCCTTCACCTCCATTGCCTCGCTGGCCCTGTGGGACCCGGCGGCCCGCCCGGTGGCGGTCCCGCTGCACCAGGCCCTGGCCGCCGCCGCGCACGAGAAGGCGGACACGGTCGTCCTCGACCTGGCCGGCCCCGTCCCGTACCAGCTGACCGGCTCCGCGCTGCTCGCGCTGGCCGAGGGCCGCACCGACGCCGACCCGCTGGCCGACCCCGCGGTGCGCGAGGCGGTACGGGCCGCGGTCGCCGCCGAGCCGGCCGTGCTCCGCGCCCACCTCGGCCCCGGCGGGACCACCGCCGACGGCACCCTCGCCATCGTGCTGTCCGCGGGGGCGCCGGTCGCCCCCGCCGCCCGCCGGGTCGCCGAGGCCCTGGCGGCGGACGAGACCCTGCGCGGCCGCCTCGTGCGCGGCCTGGACCTGGCCCTGCTGCCGGCCGACGCCCCGGTCCCGCCGGGTGAGCCGCTGTTCACGCGCTGAGACCCGTACACACGCCGAAGGGGGGGGGGGGGGGGGGGGGGGGGGGGGGGGGGGGCGGGGGGGGGGGGGGGGGGGGGGGGGGGGGGGGGGGGGGGG
>NZ_JBBDHD010000012.1:0-106859 GCF_044129415.1 Streptomyces racemochromogenes | reverse complement strand
CGCTGGTGTGGCCCGGGCGGGTCGCCGGCGGGCGGTTCCCCGCCACCGCCCACCTGCTCGCCGCGGCCGCCGCCGGCTGGGCCGCCCACCGGCACGGGCCGGCCCTCGGCGCGGCCCTCGCCCTGGCCGTGGCCCCCGGCCACCTCACCGCCGCCCTCTACGCCGCCCGGGCCCGGCGGCGGCTCGCCGGGAGCCGGGCACTGGACGAGTTCGGCGCCGGGGCCCGGCCCCTGCTGGCCGGAGCCCTCCTGCTGTTCACCGCGGCCGCCACGGGGGCCGCCGCGCTCGCCGGAGCCGGCCGGGCGACGGCGGTACCGCTCGCGGTGCTGCTGTTCCTGGCCCGGCTCCTCCTGCGCCACGGCGCCCACCGCGCACCGGTGGCCGCGGCCCTGGCGCTCGCCCTGGTCCCCGCCCCGGCCGCGGTGTACGCGGCCGTCGCGGCACTCCTCGTACACGCCTTCCTCGCGCTGTCCCGTGCCTCCGCACACGCGCGTCCCTGAGCGCCGTACCCCTGCACAACGACAACTCACCAAGGAGAAAAGGATGACCGGCCAGCCAACCAACCGAGGGGCCGCGCGATGAGGGTGCTGCTGATCGGAGCCAACGGTTACCTCGGCCGCTACGTCGCGGACCGGCTGCTCGCCGACCCCGCCGTCCAGCTCACCGCGCTGGGCCGGGGCGACGACGCCGACGTCCGCTTCGACCTCGCCACCGGCAGTCCCGGCGCCCTCACCCGGTTCCTGGACGCCGTCCACCCCGGCGTCGTCATCAACTGCGCGGGCGCCACCCGCGGCGGGGCCCGCGAACTGACCCGCCACAACACCGTCGCGGTCGCCACCATCTGCGAGTCCCTGCGCCGCAGCGGCTGCGGGGCCCGGCTCGTCCAGCTCGGCTGCGCCGCCGAGTACGGGCCCAGCCAGCCCGGATCGTCCACGGCCGAGGACGCCGTCCCGAGACCCGGCGGACCGTACGGGGTCAGCAAGCTCGCCGCCACCGAGCTGGTGCTCGGCTCCGGACTGGACGCCGTCGTGCTGCGGGTGTTCTCGCCCGTCGGCCCCGGCACCCCGGCCGGGTCCCCCCTCGGCCGGCTCGCCGAGGCCATGCGGCGCGCCATGCAGTCCGGGGACGGCGAGCTCAAGCTCAGCGGGCTCGGCGTGCAGCGCGACTTCGTCGACGTGCGGGACGTGGCCCGGGCCGTGCACGCCGCCTCGCTGTCCGCCGCCCAGGGCGTCGTCAACATCGGCACCGGCCGCGCGGTCCGGCTGCGCGACGCCGCGGCCGTGCTCGCCCGGGTCGCCGGGTACGGCGGCGCCCTCAACGAGCTCGACGTCCCGCACGGCGGCCCGCACAACACCCCGCAGCACGGCCACCCCGGCCGCCCGCAGGGCCTCGCCGGCATCGGCTCCCCCCGCTCGGAGGCCACCGCCGAACAGCTGGCCACCGCGGCCCCGCAGCCGTTCCCGTACCCCGACGGCTGCGGCGCCTGGCAGCAGGCGGACGTCCGCACCGCCCGGGACCGGCTCGGCTGGCGGCCCCGGATCAACCTGGAGGAGTCCCTCGCGGACATCTGGATGGAGGCGGCGTGCCGCATCTGACCACCCCGCCCGGGGCCACGGCGGCCGCCGCGACCGAGTCCGGCCGCCTGGGCCTGGGCATCCCCGGCTACGCGCACCCGCTGCTCGCCCCGGTGGAGTGGGCCGAGCTCACCCGCCCCGGCACCCCCCTGCACTGGGCCGTGCTCAACGTCTCCGCAGGCCCCGGCGGCCGCCCCGACCCGCACTGCACCGAGGCGGCCGCGAAGCTCCGCGGGGCGGGCGGGACGGTCCTGGGCCACCTCGCCCTGCGGCGCGGCACCCGGCCGTTCGGGGAGCTGGTCTCCGACGCCCACCGCTTCCGGGACTGGTACGGCGTCGGCGGCTTCTACCTGGCCGAAGCCCCCGCGGACCGCTCCGAACTCGCCGGGGTCCGCCGGCTCACCGACGCCCTGCGCGGGCTCGGCCACGAGCTGCGGATCGTGCTCGGACACGGCACCCATCCCTGCGAGGCCTACCTGGAGGCCGCCGACCAGCTGGTCACCTTCGCCGGGGCCTGGGCCGACTACCGCTGGTCGCAGGTGGCGGAGTGGACGGCCGACCACCCGCCGGAGCGGTTCTGCCACCTGGTCCACGGGGTGCCCCGCACGCACCTGGACGAGGCGGTCCGCATCGCCCGCTGGCAGGGCGCCGGGACCATCTGGTTCACCGACCGGCGCGCGACGCCCGACCGGGACCCGTGGGAGTCGATGCCCGCCTACTGGGACGAATTCGTCTCACGTATCGGACCGGGTGTCTCGGAATGAAGAAGGGCGTGGCAGTGTTACGGAAAGAACCACCGTTCAGACTTACCCATCTACGGAGTCCCCGTGTCGCTGCCACCCCTGGTCGAGCCAGCTGCTGAGCTCACCGTTGACGAGGTCCGTCGGTACTCCCGCCACCTGATCATCCCGGACGTCGGGATGGACGGCCAGAAGCGCCTGAAGAACGCCAAGGTGCTGGCCGTGGGCGCGGGCGGCCTCGGCTCGCCCGCCCTCATGTACCTGGCCGCGGCCGGCGTCGGCACCCTGGGCATCGTGGAGTTCGACGAGGTCGACGAGTCGAACCTGCAGCGCCAGATCATCCACAGCCAGTCGGACATCGGCCGCTCCAAGGCCGAGTCGGCTCGCGACAGCGTCCTGGGCATCAACCCGTACGTCAACGTGGTCCTTCACGAAGAGCGGCTCGAAGCCGAGAACGTGATGGAGATCTTCAGCCAGTACGACCTCATCGTCGACGGCACGGACAACTTCGCCACGCGCTACCTGGTCAACGACGCCTGCGTGCTGCTGAACAAGCCGTACGTGTGGGGTTCGATCTACCGCTTCGACGGCCAGGCCTCCGTCTTCTGGTCCGAGCACGGCCCCTGCTACCGCTGCCTCTACCCGGAGCCCCCGCCGCCGGGCATGGTCCCGAGCTGCGCCGAGGGCGGCGTCCTCGGCGTGCTCTGCGCGTCCATCGGCTCCATCCAGGTCACCGAGGCCATCAAGGTCCTCACCGGCGTCGGCGAGCCGCTCGTCGGCCGCCTGATGATCTACGACGCCCTGGAGATGCAGTACCGCCAGGTCAAGGTCCGCAAGGACCCCGACTGCGCGGTCTGCGGCCCGAACGCCACCGTCACCGAACTCATCGACTACGAAGCCTTCTGCGGCGTCGTCTCGGAGGAGGCCCAGGAGGCCGCCGCCGGGTCGACGATCACTCCCAAGCAGCTCAAGGAGTGGATCGACGAGGGCGAGAACATCGAGATCATCGACGTCCGCGAGAAGAACGAGTACGAGATCGTCTCGATCCCCGGCGCGAAGCTGATCCCCAAGGGCGAGTTCCTGATGGGCACCGCCCTCCAGGACCTGCCGCAGGACAAGCGGATCGTCTTGCACTGCAAGACGGGTGTCCGCAGTGCGGAAGTCCTCGCGGTCCTGAAGAACGCGGGCTTCGCGGACGCCGTCCACGTCGGCGGCGGCGTGATCGGCTGGGTCCACCAGATCGAGCCCGAGAAGCCGGTCTACTAGGCCTGTCCCGGAGGGGTCGTACCGCTCGGCGGTACGGCCCCTCCGTCGTTCGCGCCGGGGGTGCACACGGCGTTCGCGCCCGGCACCTTCCCGTCCAGCAGGTACGCGTTCACCGCCCGCTGCACGCACGCGTCGCCGCTGTTGTACGCGCCGTGCCCCTGCCCCTTGAACGTGAGCTCCACGCCCACGCCCTTGCCCAACCGCTCCACCATCTTCCGCGCGCCCTCGTACGGGGTCGCCGGGTCGCCGGTGTTGCCGACCACCAGGATCGGCGCCGAACCGGGGGCGGAGACGTCCGGCGTCTGCCAGGCCCCGGCCACCGGCCAGCCCGTGCAGCTCATCAGTGCCCAGCCCAGGAAGTCCCCGAAGACCGGGGAGGCCTTGCGGAACTCCGGCAGCTTCGCCTTGGTCTCCTCCAGGCTGTAACGGTCCTTCGAGTCGGCGCAGTTGATGGCCGTGTTGGCGGCGCCGATGTTGCTGTAACGGCCCTGCTGGTCCCGGCCGTTGAGGGCGTCGGACAGCGCCATCAGCAGCTGCCCCTGGCCGCCCTCCGCCTCGTCCAGACCCTGCTCCAGCAGCGGCCAGAGCTCCTTCGAGTACAGGGCCTGGGCGATGCCGTTCGTCGCCATCGTCTCGGTGAGCATCCGGTCGCCGATGCCGGGGATGGGCTTGGCCGCCAGCTGCTTCTGCAGCTTGACGATGTTGTCCTCGATCTCCTTGGCGGTGGTGCCCTGGATCCGGCACTGCTCCCCCCGGTCCACGCAGTCCTGGGCCCAGTTGCCGAGGGCCAGCTGGAAGCCCTTCGCCTGGCCGAGCGCGCCCTGCTCAGAGTCCTTCGTCGGGTCCACGACCGCGTCGAAGACGGCCCGGCCGACGTTCTTCGGGAAGAGGTGCGCGTAGACCCCGCCCAGCTCGGTGCCGTAGGAGATGCCGAAGTAGTTCAGCTTCGGGTCGCCGAGGGCCTGGCGGATCCGGTCCAGGTCGCGGGCGGCGTTCTCGGTGCCGACGTACGGGAGCACCTTGCCGGAGTTCGCCTGGCAGGCCCGCTGGTACGTGCGCAGGGCGTCGGTGAAGGCCTTCTCCTGCTCGGGGGTGGCGGGGGAGGAGTCCTGGGCGTAGTAGGCGTCCAGCTGCCTGTCGTTCTCGCAGAGCACCGGCGCGCTGCGGCCGACGCCGCGCGGGTCGAAGCTCACCAGGTCGTAGCGGTCCCGCAGGGCGGCGTAGTCCTTCGCGGCGCCGGGCAGGGTGGTGATCCCGGAGCCGCCGGGGCCGCCGAAGTTGAACACCAGCGAGCCGAGCCGCTCCTTCGGCTTCCTCGCCTTCGCCCGGATCAGGGCGAGGGGGATCGTCTCCCCCTCGGGCTTGGCGTAGTCGAGCGGCACGTCGAGGGTCGCGCACTGCCAGTCCGGGGGCGGCGCCTGCCCTCCGCCCTCGGCGGCGTCGGGGGCCGCGCACTCCCCCCACACCAGGGGTTTGGTCTCCGCGGTCGCCCCGGCCGGGGCCTGCTTCGTACCGCCGCTGCCGGCGGAACAGGCGCTGGTGGTGAGCAGCGCGGCGGCGAGGGCGGCGGCGGCGGTGGTCCGCGAGGCGATCGTGGGCATGTCCCCATCGTGGGCGCCCGGCCCGTGCGCCGCCCGCTGACGGTCCAGGCGGGTGACTGACGCGCCCGGCCCGGCTCCCCTCCGGGGCGCCCGGAGGGATCTACGCCACCTCCGGGACGCCCCGGGCCGCCGCCCTCGTAGGCGGCTCCGCACAGGCAGAGGCGGGGGAGCTGCGCGGCGGCCCGGCGGATGCGGGCGACGCGGTCCCGGTGGCCGACGGTGTACTGGAGCAGTCCCCGGTCCCGGCGGGTGACCCGGGCCGCGACGGGCTCGCCCAGCGGCCCCGCCGCCCGGTGGGGTTCGCCGGCGGCGCGGCGGACCGGCTCGCCGTCGGGGAGCTCCCGGCGCGCCTCGTCGCCGATCCGGCCGACCGAGGCCCGCAGTACGAACGCAGCGTGCGGCCGTCCACGGGCGGGACGAGGAAACCGTCGCCCTCCGGGAGTCGGTGCGCGCGGGCGCGGGAGAAGGCGCGCGTACGGGGTCCGGGGCGGAGCCCCGGGTTTCGCGGCCCCGCCCGCGTGCGGGGACGGGTTCCGCGCAGCGCCCCCCCGCAACCCCGCGGAGCTAGATCGCTTCCTTGCGCGTCAGGTAGTTGAACGAAACCCACCCCGGCAGCACCGGCAGCCAGAACGTCATCAGCCGGAACAACAGCACCGCGGAGATGGCCACCTCCTTCTCCAGCCCCGCCGCGATCAGCCCCAGCGTCAGCGTCGTCTCGACCGCCCCGATGCCGCCGGGCGTCGGCGCCGCCGAACCCAGCGCGTTGCCCGCCAGGAAGACCACCGCGATGCTCGCGTAGCTCAGCGTGTCGCCGCCCCCGAAGGCACGGATCGACGCGTCCAGGCACATCACGAAGCAGCCGGTCAGCAGCAGCATCCCGCCGATGCCCGTCATCAGCTTCTGCGGCCGCTGGAGCACGTCCAGCATGCGCGGCACCACACCCGCGAACAGCGCCCGGACCCGCGTCACCACGAACTTCCGCAGGAACGGCACCGCCGTGACGACCAGCACCAGCACCGCCACCGTCAGCAGACCCGCGATGACCGTCCTCGACGGGGTCATCTCCGGGGTCTTCTCGGTGCCCGTCAGGTAGCCGAACGACAGCAGCAGCAGAATGTGGCTGGCCAGCCCGAACAGCTGCGAGGCGCCGACGCTCGCCACCGCCAGCCCCGGCCGCACCCCCGCCCGCTGGAGGAACCGCGTGTTCAGCGCGACGCCGCCGACCGCCGCCGGGGCCACCAGCTTCACGAAGGACCCCGCCACCTGCGCGACGACCGTCCGCAGGAACGACACCCGCTCGGGGACGAACCCCAGCAGGCTCATCGCCGCCGCCACGTACGTCAGCGCGGAGAACGCCAGCGCGGCCCCCACCCAGCCCCACTGCGCCTCGCCGACGATCGTCGCGAAGTCGACGTGGGCCAGCTGTGTGAGCAGGAAGTACGCGCCGAAGGCCCCGGCGATGAACGACACCAGCGTCCGCGGCCGGATCCGCTCCAGCCGGGCCGGCTCCACCGGCGCCTGCGGGCGGATCAGCAGCACCTGCTTGCGGATCTGGCTCAGCAGGTCCTCCTCCCGCGCCCCTTCCAGCGCGTCGTCCAGCGCCTTCTTCTCCGCCTTGCGCTCCGCCGCCGCCGAGGTCCCGGAGGCCCCGGCCGTGCCCGCCGCCGCCTCGCGGGCCGCCTTCGCCGCCCGCGAGGACTCCAGTACGGCCTCCCGCTGCCGGTCGGCCCGCTCCCGGGCCAGCTTGCGCAGCGTCGCCCGGGTGGAGCGGCTCAGCGCGATCGGCTGGAGCAGCGGCAGACAGTCCGCGACCGTGTCCGGGCCGAGTACCGACACCGCCGAGGCCACCGACCGCTCCGCGCCGACCCGCAGGCCCAGCGTGGTCAGCAGCTGGGCCACGTCCATCCGCAGCACCAGGTCGCCGGCCGCGATCTCACCGCCCCGCAGGTCGGTCAGGACGACCTTGCCGGAACGATCCACCACCAGTGCGTCACCCGTGAGCCGGCGGTGCGCGATCCGGCGGGACTGGAGGGCCCGTACCTGCTCCCACGCGTTGCGGCTCAGGTCGTCGGTGATCTCCTCGTCGGACAGGGCGTCGAGGGTGCGCCCGCCCAGGTGCTCGTAGACCAGCATCACGGCGTCCGGGCCCAGCTCGGACGTGGCGATCAGCTTCGGCGCGTTCGCCCCGGCCGCGATCGCCGCGTACGCGAGGAGGGCCTCCTGCTCCAGGGCCTGCCGCAGCGACTGGATGCTGCGCCGGGTGGTGATCCCGCGCAGGGTCAGCCGCCGCCAGACCCGGTAGAAGAACCCCTGCGCCTGCTGCTCGCGGTCCACGACGGTGACGTCCAGCGGCGGGCCGTCCTCCAGCGTGACGTGGTAGCGCCTGCCCCGGTCGCCGGTCTCGGCGGCGTCCCCTTCGGGCGCCTCCGCGCGCATCGCGCTGACCGGCTGGAAGCCGACCCGCCGCAGCCCGGCGAGGAGGTGCTGCCCGGTGGGGCGGACGTTCGGCGAGCCGACCGCGTACAGGGTCCCGTACGCGACGCTCCAGCCGATCAGCACGGTCAGGATGATCGAGAAGGGGGTGGTGTAGCCGCCGACCAGCATCGCGAAGGCGTCCAGCAGCAGCACCACCCACAGCGCGACCCGCCAGCGCGGCCGCCGCGTCATCCCGACGGCCGTCATATACGCGATCACCGGCGCGAGGTAGCCGTGCACCGGGTCGGTGAGCGCCCCGTCTCCGGCGGAGCGGGTCAACGCCTCCTGGATGGTGTCGGCGGCGCCCTGGGAGACCCACAGGTCGATCCCGAGGGTGACCCCGTGCGCGAGGACGGCGGCCAGGACCCCGTCGGCGATGCGCAGCCCGTCGCGTTTGACCAGCCGCTCGATGGCGAAGGCGACGGGGACGAGGAGCACCGCGATGCTCGACACCAGACCCGCGACCTTGATCAGCACGTCCGGCGCCTGGCCGGTGCCCTTGCTGATGTCGGCCTCCAGGCCCACCGTCGTGCCGTGCGCGAAGGCGGCGATGCCGAGGACGACCGCGATGCCGAGGAGGCCGACGAGGAGGCGTACGAGGTCGGAGGGGCGGTGCACGCGGGCGGCGAGCAGCGGCTCGTCCACCTGGACGCGGTCGGCCGCGGTCGGGGTGTGACCGGGCGGGTCGTCGGGGTGCGGGTCGTGCGGGCGCCGCTCCGCGGGGGGCGGGTCCCCGGCGGGGCGCGCGTGTGCGTCCCCGGCGGGCCGCGCACCGTCGGGCGCGTCCTTGTCCGGGCGGGCGTCCCCGCCCGTTCCCGCACTGTCCGGAGGGCTCACACCCCGCTCCTTCGCCGTCACTTCCGTCTCTTCTTGATCACGTATCACCAGTCACCGCCCGGAAGATGGTGGCACGGACCGGCGGCCCAGCGGGGCATCAGGGTGCGCGGCGGTATGGAACCGAAGCTTCCGACGTGCCGCCCGGAGCGTCCGGCACCATGGGCGGAATGAGCGGAGAGCTGCCCGCGTACGCGGAGCGGGTACTGGAGGTGGCCGAGCGGATTCCGCCCGGCCGGGTGATGACGTACGGCGACGTCGCCGAGTGGCTCGGCGAGGGCGGACCGCGCCAAGTCGGGCGCGTCATGGCCCTGTACGGAGGAGCCGTGCCCTGGTGGCGGGTGGTGCGCGCCGACGGCGTCCCCCTGCCCGGGCACGAGCGGCGGGCGCTGGAGCACTACCGCACCGAGGGCACCCCGCTGCGCGAGACGCCCTCCGGCGAACCCCGGCTGGCCATGCGGCGGGCACGCTGGGACGGGCGCGGGCAGGGCTCCGGAGGCGACGAGGCTCACACCTGACAGCTTCGGCCATCCGGAATCCGGACGGGCACCCGAAGGCCCGTACGGGGGACGGCCCGCGGGCCCTGCGGGGCGACGTCCGGGCCCACCGGGAGGAACTGCGGCGGCCCCGCCGGTTGCCGTAGCGTTGCCTCTTCGGCTTCGGCGCCCGCGCCGTCCGTCCCGCTGACAGCACCCGCAGACCCACCAGGACCGGCACCCCACGTGATCACCTCTTCTCCCGGCCGCTCGGAGCGGCGTACGCGTACGCCCGACGCGTACCGCCTGGTGCGCACCGGCCCGCGGCAGGTGGCTCCCCCTGTTCTGGACGCGGCCCAGCAGGCGGTGGTTGATCACACCGGCGGACCGCTGCTCGTCCTGGCCGGCCCCGGCACCGGCAAGACCACGACCCTCGTGGAGGCGGCCGCCGCCCGCGTCGAGGCCGGGACGGACCCGGCCCGCATCCTGGTCCTCACCTTCAGCCGGAAGGCGGCCGTCGAACTGCGCGACCGCGCCGCCCTGCGGCTCGGCGGCGCCCGCGCCCCGCAGGCCACCACCTTCCACTCCTTCTGCTACGGCCTGGTCCGCGCCCACCAGGACCACGAGCTGTTCGCGGACCCGCTGCGCCTGCTGTCCGGTCCGGAGCAGGACGTGATGGTCCGCACCCTGCTGGAGGGCCAGCGCCGGCTGCGCTCGATCCGCTGGCCGGAGGACCTCCGGGCCGCGCTGACCACGCGCGGGTTCGCGGACGAGGTGCGCGCCGTCCTGGCCCGCGCCCGCGAGCTGGGCCTGGGCCCGACCGCCCTCGCCGCCTTCGCCGACCGCATCGGGCGCCCCGACTGGAAGGCGGCCGCCGCCTTCCTCTCCGAGTACCTCGACGTCCTGGACCTCCAGGGCTCCCTGGACTACGCCGAGCTGGTCCACCGCGCCGTCCTCCTCGCCGAGGAGACCCCGTCCCTGTCGTCCTCCTACGACGTGATCTACGTGGACGAGTACCAGGACACGGACGCCTCCCAGCTGCGGCTGCTGCGCGCGCTCAACGGCCCGGCGGGGACGCTGGTCGCCTTCGGCGACCCCGACCAGTCGATCTACGCCTTCCGGGGCGCCGACATCAACAACACCCTCGACTTCGAGGCGTCCTTCCCCGGCGCACGGGTCCGCGCCCTCACCGTCGGCCGCCGTTCGGGCGCGAACCTCCTGGCCGCGACCCGCCTCCTGACCACCCGCATGCCGGTCCCGCGCCTGCCGGCCGCCGCCGTACGGGCCCACCGCGACCTGACGCCGGCCCGCGGGGGCGGCAGCGTGGAGGTGTACACGTACCCCACCGCCGGGGCCGAACTGGACAACATCGCCGACATCCTCCGCCGGGCCCACCTGGAGGACGGCGTCCCCTGGCAGGACATGGCCGTCCTGGTCCGCTCCGGCGGCCGCACCCTCCCGGCGATGCGGCGCGCCCTGATCGCGGCGGGCGTCCCGGCGGAGACGGACACCACGGCGACGGCCCTGCGCCACGAACCGGCGATAGCCCCCCTCCTGACGGCCCTCCGCACCACGGCCGAGGCCGCAGCCGCCCCCACCACCCCCGAACCGGCCGACGCGGAGGCGGCCACCGCCCTTGCCGCCCCGGTGCCTGCCGCCCCCGAACCGGCCGACGCGGAGACGGCCACCGTCCCGACCGCCCCCGGCGAGGCCGCGCCCCCCACCGGAACCGCCGGAGGCGAAGGGTGGGTCGGGGTCGAGGCCGCCGTCGAGCTGCTCTCCTCGCCCCTCGGCGGGATGGACGCCGCCGACCTGCGCCGGCTGGGGCGCGCCCTGCGGGACGAGGAGCGGGCCGCCGGGGTCGCCGTCCCCGCGCCCTCCGACGTCCTGCTGGCCCGCGCCCTCGCCGAGCCCGAACGCCTCACCGCGCACGACCCCGCGTACGCCCGCGGCGCGCAGCGCCTCGGCCTGCTCCTGCGCAAGACCCGCGAGCTCCTCCAGGGCGGCGGCACCGCCGAAGAGGCCCTCTGGACCCTCTGGGACGGCACCCCCTGGCCGCAGCGCCTCGAACGCCAGGCCCGCCGCGGCGGCCCCGCGGGCCGCAACGCCGACCGCGACCTCGACGCCGTGTGCGCCCTCTTCGACAACGCCGCCCGCGCGGAGGAGCGCACCGGCGGCCGCGGCGCGCTCAACTTCCTGGAGCAGCTGGAGGCCGAGGACATCGCCGCCGACACCCTCGCCGGCAGGACCGTCCGCTCCGACGCCGTACGCCTGATGACCGCCCACCGCTCCAAGGGCCTGGAGTGGGGTCTCGTCGTCGTCGCCGGGGTACAGGAAGGGCTCTGGCCCGACCTGCGCCGCCGCGGCTCCCTCCTGGAGGCCGACCGCATCGGCCGCGACGGCCTCGCCGAACCCCTCACCCCCGGCGCCCTCCTCGCCGAGGAGCGCCGGCTGTTCTACGTCGCCGCCACCCGCGCCCGCCACCGCCTCGTCGTCACCGCCGTCAAGGCGCCCGCCGAGGACGGCGACCAGCCCTCCCGCTTCCTCACCGAACTCGGCGTCACCCCCAAGGACGTCACCGGGCGCCCCCGCCGCCCCCTCGCCGTCCCGGCGCTCGTCGCCGAGCTCCGCGCCACCACCGTCGACCCCGACGCCTCACCCGCCCTGCGCGACGCCGCCGCCCGGCGCCTGGCCCGGCTCGCCGCGCTCACCGACGACGAGGACCGCCCCCTGGTCCCCGCCGCGCACCCCCAGCGCTGGTGGGGCCTGTACGAGCCCACCGCCTCCGCCGTTCCCCTGCGCGACCGGGACCGTCCCGTCACCCTCTCCGGCAGCGCCCTGGACCAGCTCGCCAACACCTGCTCCCTCCAGTGGTTCCTGGGCCGCGAGGTCAAGGCCGACGCCCCCTCCACGGCCGCCCAGGGCTTCGGCAACGTCGTCCACGTCCTCGCCGACGAGGTCGCCTCCGGCCGCACCCCCGCCGACCTGGCCGTCCTCATGGAGCGCCTGGACTCCGTCTGGGACGCCCTCGCCTTCGACGCCCCCTGGAAGTCCCGCCAGGAGAAGGACAACGCCCGCGCCGCCCTGGAACGCTTCCTGCGCTGGCACACCACCGACCGCGGCGGCCGCACCGCCGTCGCCACCGAGCACGACTTCGACGTCACCCTCGACGCCGGCGAGTACGCCGTCCGCATCCGCGGCTCCATGGACCGCGTCGAGGCCGACCCGCAGGGCCGCGCGTACGTCGTCGACTTCAAGACCGGCAAGGGCGCCCCCACCCGCGACGAGGTCGCCCGCCACCCCCAGCTCGCCGTCTACCAGCTCGCCGTCCGCGAGGGGGCCGTCGACGAGGTCTTCGACGGCCGCCGTCCCGAGCCGGGCGGCGCCGAACTCGTCCAGCTGCGCCAGGGCGCCGCCAAGCGCGACGGCGGCGACGAGGTCCCGAGGATCCAGGCGCAGGACGCGCTGTCCCCCGGCAGCTCCGGCGAGTGGGTCGGCGACCTGCTGGCCACCGCCGCCGGCCGCGTCCTGGACGAACGCTTCGCACCCGCCACCGGCGAACACTGCAAGCGCTGCTCCTTCCGCAGCTCCTGCAGCGCCCTCCCCGAGGGCCGCCAGACCGTGGAATGAGACGCCGGACGGGAGTGTCCGTGGGGGCGGCTAGCCTTTTGAGGTGACCGCGTACGTGTCCGGGCGCGACCCCGTCCTCGACGATCCCGAGCAGCTCAAGGAGCTCCTCGGGATCCCCTTCACGCCCGAACAGCTGGCCTGCGTCACCGCCCCGCCGGCCCCCCAGGTCATCGTCGCGGGCGCCGGCTCCGGCAAGACGACCGTGATGGCCGCCCGCGTCGTCTGGCTCGTGGGCACCGGGGCCGTCGCCCCCGAACAGGTCCTCGGTCTGACGTTCACCAACAAGGCCGCCGGGGAGCTGGCCGAACGCGTACGCAAAGCCCTCGCACGGGCCGGGATCACCGATCCCGACCCCCTCCCCGGCCCCGCCGGCGCAGCCCCGGCCCCGGCCGGCGCCGAGCCCGGAGCGGCCGGCGGCGAGCCCCGCATCTCCACGTACCACGCCTTCGCCGGCCAGCTCCTCAAGGACCACGGCCTGCGCATCGGCCTGGAGCCCAGCGCCCGCCTCCTCGCCGACGCCACCCGCTTCCAGCTCGCCGCGAAGGTGCTCCGCGAGGCCCCCGGCCCTTACCCCGCCCTCACCAAATCCGTCCCCGACCTGGTCAGCGACCTTCTCGCGCTCGACGCGGAACTCTCCGAGCACCTGGTCGAGCCGGCGGAGCTGCGGGCGTACGACACGGAGCTCCTCGGCGTCCTCGCCGACACCAGGCTCACCAACGACGACCTGCGCAAGGCCCCCGAGGCGGTCCGCGGCCGCCTGGAGCTGCTGGAGCTCGTCGTCCGCTACCGCGAGGCCAAGCGCTCCCGCGACCTGTTCGACTTCGGCGACCAGATAGCCCTCTCCGCGCGGCTCGCCACCACCCGCCCCGAGGTCGGCGCGCTGCTGCGCGAGGAGTTCCGCGTCGTCCTCCTCGACGAGTACCAGGACACCTCCGTCGCCCAGCGGCTGCTGCTGTCCGGCCTCTTCGGCGGCGGCACCGGGCACGCCGTGACCGCCGTCGGCGACCCCTGCCAGGCCATCTACGGCTGGCGCGGCGCGTCCGTCGCCAACCTCGACGACTTTCCCGAGCACTTCCCGCACGCCGACGGACGCCCCGCGACCCGGCTCTCCCTCAGCGAGAACCGGCGCAGCGGCGGCCGCCTGCTGGACCTGGCCAACGGCCTCGCCGCCCCGCTGCGCGCGATGCACGAGGGCGTCGAGGCCCTGCGCCCCGCCCCGGGCGCCGAGCGCGACGGCCTGGTCCGCTGCGCCCTGCTGCCCACGCACGCCGAGGAGCTGGAGTGGCTCGGCGACTCCGTGGCCCACCTGGTGCGCACGGGCCGGGAACCGGGTGAGATCGCCGTTCTGTGCCGGTCGGCCGCCGACTTCGCGAGCATCCAGGCGGTCCTGGTGGCCCGGGACGTCCCGGTCGAGGTCGTGGGCCTGTCCGGGCTCCTCCACCTCCCCGAGGTCGCCGACCTGGTCTCGGTCTGCGAGGTGCTCCAGGACCCCGGCGCCAACGCCGCCCTGGTCCGCCTCCTGATCGGCCCGCGCTGGCGGATCGGCGCCCGCGACCTGGCGCTGCTCGGGCGCCTCGCCCGGCAGCTGGTGACCCGCCCCGGAGCCTCCGACGGCCCCGACGGGCGCCTCGCCGCCGCGGTCGAGGGCGTCGACCCGGCCGAGGTCGTCTCCCTGGCCGACGCCCTGGAGACCTTCCTGGACGGCTCGGCCGCCGCGGACCTCCCGTTCTCCCCGGCCGCCCGGGTCCGCTTCGCCCACCTCGCCCAGGAGCTCCGCGACCTGCGCCGCTCCCTCTCCGACCCGCTGATGGACGTCCTGCACCGCGTCCTGTCCACGACCGGCCTGGACGTGGAACTCTCCGCCTCGCCCCACGCCCTCGCGGCCCGCCGCCGCGAGACCCTCTCCCACTTCCTGGACGTCGCCGCCGGCTTCGCGGCGCTGGACGGGGAGGCCACGCTGCTGGCCTTCCTGGGCTTCCTGCGCACGGCCGCCCAGTACGAGAAGGGGCTCGACCACGCCCTGCCCGGCGGGGAGAACACGGTCAAGGTCCTCACGGCCCACAAGTCGAAGGGCCTGGAGTGGGACGTGGTGGTCGTGCCCGACCTGTGCGCGGGCTCCTTCCCGAAGGAGAAGGCCCCGGAGGCCTGGACCTCGTACCCCAAGGTGCTCCCGTACGCCCTGCGCGGTGACGCGGCGACGCTCCCCGCCGACCCGGAGTGGACCTCGGCGGGCCTGAAGTCCTTCAAGGCGGCCCTGAAGTCCCACAAGGAGACGGAGGAGCTCCGCCTGGGCTACGTGACCTTCACCCGCCCCCGCTCCCTCCTGCTGGCCTCGGGCCACTGGTGGGGCCCCACCCAGAAGCGCCGCCGCGGCCCGTCCGCGTTCCTGCAGGCCCTCCACGACCACTGCGCGCGCGGCTACGGCGAGATCGAGGCCTGGGCGGACGCCCCGCCGCCCGACGCCGAGAACCCGTCCCTGGCCCCCGGTGCCGCCCCGGACCACTCCTGGCCCCTCCCCCTGGACCCGCACTCCCTGAGCCTGCGCCGCGAGGCGGCGGCCCTGGTCGAGTCCTACCTCACGACCCTGGCCGGGCCGGCCGCCCCGGACGCGGACCGGGACGCGGCGCCGACCGGCCCCCAGGACCCGGCCGGCGACCCCTTCCTCTGGCCCCCGGACTGCGACGACCCGTCCTACGAGGACGAACCGGAACCGGACGCCCCGTGGCCCGGCGAACCCCTGCCGGCCCCCCGCGCGTCCGACGACCTCTGGGCCGGCGAGGCCGTGCCCGCGGACGACCGGGCCGGCGGAGCCCTGCCCGCCCCCCGCTCGGCCGAAGGCCCGTGGGCCGACGAGACCCCGGCCCGCCCCGGCGCGACCGGAGCCCCGCACGCGACGGACCCGCAGACCGGTACTGCGGGAAGCGCCAGGGCGGCCGAACAGAAGCCCGCCGCCCCCACCGACCCCTGTGCCGCCGAAGCCACACCACCCCCGCCCGCCCCCGCCCCGGAGGCCCCCGACACCACCGACGCCCTCTGGGCCGCCGAAGCCACCCAGCCCGCGCCCGCACCCGGGCGGGAGACCCCCGACGCCGACGGCCTGTGGGCGGGCGAGGCCGCGCTGCCCCCGCCCGGGTCCGGGCGGGGGGCTGCCGGGGGGCTGTACCCCGCCGTGCCCGCCGACGCCGACGACCTCTGGGCCGGGGAAGCCGTGCCCGCGCCCGGGTCCGGGAGGAGGGCTGCCGGGGGGCCGTACCCCGCCGTGCCCGCCGACGCCGACGGCCTGTGGGCGGGCGAAGCCGCGCTGCCCGCGCCCGGGTCCGGGCGGGAGGCTGCCGGGGGGCCGTACCCTGCCGGGACCGCCGACGCCGACGGCCTGTGGGCGGGCGAAGCCGCGCTGCCCGCGCCCGGGTCCGGGCGGGACGCCGCCGGGGGGCCGTACCCTGCCGGGGTCGCCGACGCCGACGGCCTGTGGGCCGGGGAAGCCGTGCTGCCCGGGGGTGAGGCCGCCGGGCGGGCGTACCCGTACGCGTCCCCGCGCGCCGCAGGCGACCGGCTCACGGCCGAAGAGGCCCGGACCATCGCCTCCTGGGACCGGGACCTCGACGCCCTGGAGGGCGAGCTGCTCCGCGCCCGCGCCGCCGTGCGCGACGTCGAGCTGCCCGGCTCCCTCTCCGCGAGCCAGCTCCTGCGCCTCGCCGCCGACGAGCAGGCCTTCGTCCGCGACCTCGCCCGCCCCATGCCCAAGCCCCCCCAGCCGGCCGCCCGCCAGGGCACCCGCTTCCACGCCTGGGTCGAGTCCCGCTTCGACGCCCTGCCCCTGCCCCTCCTCGACGTCCTCGACCCCGCCGCCGACCTCCCCGGCACCGACCAGGAGATCGCCGACGCCGCCGACCTCGAAGCCCTCAAGGCCGCCTTCGAGCGCAGCGAGTACGCCGAGCGCACCCCGTACCGGATGGAGGCGCCCGTCCAGCTCACCCTCGCCGGCCGCGTCATCCGCGGCCGGATCGACGCCGTCTACCGGAACCCCGACGGCTCGTACGAGGTCGTCGACTGGAAGACCGGCCGCACCACCCAGGCCGACCCCCTCCAGCTCGCCGTCTACCGCCTGGCCTGGGCCGAAGCCACCGGCACCCCCCTCGACCGGGTCGCCGCGGCCTTCCTCCACGTGCGCAGCGGCCGCGTCATCCGGCCCCGCGACCTGCCCGGCCGGGAGGGCCTTGAGCGGATCCTCCAAGGCGAAACGGGCGCGGACGGCGCCCACCAGGCGGACGGCTAGGCTCGTGGCCATGAGCGAAACCCCGGACAACGTCGTCCGTACGTACATCGGCACCCACCGCACGGCCTTCCTCGACGACCTCGCCGAGTGGCTGCGCATCCCCTCCGTGTCGGCCCAGCCCGAGCACGCGGACGACGTACGCCGCAGCGCCGAATGGCTCGCCGCGAAGCTCAAGGAGACCGGCTTCCCGGTCGCCGAGGTCTGGGAGACCGCCGCGGGCGCCGGCGCCCCCGCCGTCTTCGCCCACTGGCCGGCCGCCGACCCGGCCGCGCCCACCGTCCTCGTCTACGGCCACCACGACGTCCAGCCCGCCGCCCTCGCCGACGGCTGGCACACCGAGCCCTTCGAGCCCGTCGTCAAGGACGGCCGGATGTACGCGCGCGGCGCGGCCGACGACAAGGGGCAGGTCTTCTTCCACACCCTCGGCGTGCGCGCCCACCTCGCCGCCACCGGTGCCGAGGCCCCCGCCGTGCACCTCAAGCTGCTCATCGAGGGCGAGGAGGAGTCCGGCTCCCCGAACTTCCGCGCGCTCGTCGAGGCCCGCGCCGCCGAGCTCGCCGCCGACGTCGTGATCGTCTCCGACACCGGCATGTGGTCCGAGACCACGCCCACCGTCTGCACCGGCATGCGCGGCGTCGCCGACTGCGAGATCGACTTCCACGGCCCCGACCAGGACATCCACTCGGGCGCCTTCGGCGGTGCCGTGCCCAACCCGGCCACCGCCGCCGCCCGCCTCGTCGCGGCCCTGCACGACGAGGACGGACGCGTCACGGTCCCCGGCTTCTACGACGGTATCGCCGAGCTCACCGACGCCGAACGCCGGCTGATCGCCCAGCTGCCCTTCGACGAGGCCGAGTGGCTGCGCACGGCCAAGTCCCACGCCGCCTCCGGCGAGGCCGGCTACTCCACCCTGGAGCGCGTCTGGGCCCGCCCGACCGCCGAGGTCAACGGCATCGGCGGCGGCTACCAGGGCCCCGGCGGCAAGACCATCGTCCCCGCCTCCGCGCACCTGAAGCTGTCGTTCCGGCTGGTCTCGGGGCAGGACCCGTACGAGGTCGAGGCCGCCGTACGGGAGTGGGTCGCGGCCCGGATCCCCGCCGGGATCCGCCACTCCATCACCTTCGGCGCGCCCACCCGCCCGTGCCTGACCCCGCTGGACCACCCGGCGCTCCAGTCCGTCGTCCGCGCCATGGGCCGGGCCTTCGGGCAGCAGGTCCGCTTCACCCGCGAGGGCGGCTCGGGTCCGGCGGCCGACCTCCAGGACGTCCTGGGCGCGCCCGTCCTGTTCCTCGGGATCTCCGTCCCGTCCGACGGCTGGCACTCCCCGAACGAGAAGGTCGAGCTGGACCTGCTCCTCAAGGGCGTCGAGACCGCCGCCCACCTGTGGGGCGACCTCGCCGAGAACTGGGCCCCGCCCCGGCCCGTCGCGGCCGCCGCCACCGCCTGACCGCACGCACCACGTCCGTACGCCTGCCTTGTCCCATCCACCGGGGGAGTTGGAAGTACCTGTGAGCACGCCCACCGAGCGCCCACTGTCGCTCACCGCGCCCAGCGACATAGACCGCGCCGCGCACCACCGCCTCGACGAGGCCTGGCTGGCCGCCGCCTGGAGCCACCCCACGACCCGCGTCTTCGTCGTCTCCGGCGGCCAGGTGCTGATCGACGACACCCCCGACGGAGGCACCGGCATCGTGATGACCGCGGCCTTCGAGGCCCCGGCCACCGAGACCCACCGCTACTTCCTGGGCACCGACGAGGACGGCGTACGGTACTTCGCGCTGCAGAAGGACTCGCTGCCGGGCCGCATGGACCAGTCGGCCCGCCCCGCCGGGCTCCGCGAGGCCGGGCTGCTGCTGTCCCCGCGCGACGCCGGGCTGATGGTGCACGCGGTCGCCCTGGAGAACTGGCAGCGCATGCACCGCTTCTGCTCCCGCTGCGGCGAGCGCACGGTCGTCGCGGCCGCCGGGCACATCCGCCGCTGCCCGGGCTGCGGCGCCGAACACTACCCGCGCACCGACCCGGCAGTGATCATGCTGGTCACCGACGAGCAGGACCGCGCGCTGCTGGGCCGCCAGGTGCACTGGCCGGAGGGCCGTTTCTCCACCCTGGCCGGGTTCGTGGAGCCGGGCGAGTCGATCGAGCAGGCCGTCGTCCGCGAGGTGTGGGAGGAGGCGGGCGTGCGCATCGGCGAGGTCGAGTACGTCGCCAGCCAGCCCTGGCCCTTCCCGTACAGCCTGATGCTCGGCTTCAACGCGCGGGCCGTCAGCTCCGAGATCACCGTCGACGGCGAGGAGATCCAGGAGGCCCGCTGGTTCTCCCGCGAGGAGCTGCGCGAGGCGTTCGAGTCCGGTGCTGTCGTCCCGCCCTCGGGGATCTCGATCGCGGCCCGGCTCGTCGAGCTCTGGTACGGCCGGCCGCTGCCGAAGCCGGCGCCGTAACCCGCGTCACATGCGGAAGGCCCCCGCCGCGGCGGGGGCCTTCCGCATGTGCTCCGTGCGCTGCGGGCGCGGGCGTCAGACGGCCAGGGCCTGCTTGACCTGCGCGAGGCTCGGGTTCGTCATCACGGACTCGTTTCCGGCCGAGGACTTCACGAGCACGGTCGGGACGGTCTGGTTGCCGCCGTTGGCCTGCTCCACGAACTTGGCGGACTCGGGGTCGAGCTCGATGTTGATCTCGTTGTACGCGATGCCCTCCCGGTCCAGCTGCGTCTTCAGCCGGCGGCAGTAGCCGCACCAGGTGGTGCTGTACATCGTGACCGTGCCCGTGTCCTGCATGCTCGCTCCTCTGTGAGGTCTCGTGGACCGGAGGCCGCCCGGTCCGAGTACTCGAACGTACGCCGCGCCCCGGCCATTCCCGGCGGCCGGCCGGTATGACCCATCCGACAATCCGGCCGGGCCTGTGGACGGATTTCCCGCCCGCCCCACCCGACCTGGCAGCATGGCGGGGTGACAGCAGCAACGCACTCCCCTTCGTTCCCTGACGGCCCGGGCACCGGCGCGGCCGACGCCGACGCCGTGCTCCAGGGCCTCGACCCGGAGCAGCGCGAGGTCGCCACGACCCTGCGCGGCCCGGTGTGCGTGCTGGCCGGAGCCGGTACGGGCAAGACCCGGGCGATCACCCACCGCATCGCCTACGGGGTCCGGTCCGGGCAGCTCATGCCCGCCAGCGTGCTCGCCGTCACCTTCACCAACCGGGCCGCCGGCGAGATGCGCGGCCGGCTGCGCGCGCTGGGCGCCGGCGGGGTCCAGGCCCGCACCTTCCACTCGGCCGCCCTGCGCCAGCTCCAGTACTTCTGGCCCCGGGCCGTCGGCGGGGACGTCCCGCGGCTCCTCGAACGCAAGATCCAGTTCGTGGCCGAGGCCGGGGCGCGCTGCCGGGTCCGCCTCGACCGCAACGAGCTGCGCGACGTCACCGGCGAGATCGAATGGGCGAAGGTCACCCAGACCGTCCCCTCCGACTACCCGGCCGCCGCCCTCAAGGCGGGCCGCGAGGCCCCCCGGGACACGGCCGAGATCGCCCAGATCTACAGCACGTACGAGCAGCTCAAGCGCGACCGCGGCATGATCGACTTCGAGGACGTGCTGCTCCTGACCGTCGGCATCCTCCAGGACCGCCACGACATCGCCGAGCAGATCCGCGCCCAGTACCAGCACTTCGTGGTGGACGAGTACCAGGACGTCAGCCCGCTCCAGCAGCGCCTGCTGGAGCTGTGGCTCGGCGAGCGCGACAGCCTCTGCGTCGTCGGCGACGCCAGCCAGACCATCTACTCCTTCACCGGCGCCACCCCCGACCACCTGCTGGACTTCCGCACCCGCTACCCCCACGCGACCGTGGTCAAGCTGGTGCGCGACTACCGCTCCACCCCCCAGGTGGTCCACCTCGCCAACGGCCTGCTGAGCCAGGCCAAGGGCCGCGCCGCCGAACACCGGCTGGAGCTGCTCTCCCAGCGCGAACCCGGCCCCGACCCGGTCTACGCCGAGTACCCCGACGAGCCCGCCGAGGCCGAGGGCGTCGCCCGCCGGGTCCGCGACCTGATCGCCGCCGGGGTCCCGGCCGGCGAGATCGCCGTGCTCTACCGCATCAACGCCCAGTCCGAGGTCTACGAGCAGGCCCTGGCCGACGCCGGCGTCCCCTACCAGCTGCGCGGTGCCGAACGCTTCTTCGAGCGGGCCGAGGTCCAGAAGGCGGTCCTCGCCCTGCGCGGAGCCGCCCGCTCCGCGGGCAACGACCCGCTGCTCGACGACATCGTCGAGCTGGGCTCCCAGGTCCGGGCCGTCCTCAGCTCCACCGGCTGGACCGCCGAGCCGCCCGCCGGCTCCGGCGCCGTGCGCGACCAGTGGGAGTCGCTGGCCGCGCTGGTCCGCCTCGCCGAGGACTTCGCCCGCAGCCGGCCCGGCGCCGGACTGGCCGAGCTCACCGTCGAGCTGGAGGAGCGCAAGGCCGCCCAGCACGCGCCGACCGTCCAGGGCGTCACCCTCGCCTCGCTGCACGCCGCGAAGGGCCTGGAGTGGGACGCCGTGTTCCTCGTCGGCCTCACCGACGGCATGGTGCCGATCACCTACGCCAAGACCGACGAGCAGGTCGAGGAGGAGCGCCGGCTGCTGTACGTGGGCGTCACCCGCGCCCGGCTCCACCTGACGCTCTCCTGGGCGCTCTCGCGCTCCCCGGGGGGCCGGGCCTCCCGACGCCCCAGCCGCTTCCTGAACGGCCTGCGGCCGGGCTCCGCGGCCCCAGCGGCACGGGCGGGAGCCCCGGCCGAGCGCGGGGCGCGCAGGCGGGGCTCCCGCGGGCCGGTGCTGTGCCGGGTCTGCGGCCGCACCCTGACCGAGGCCGGCGACATCAAGCTGATGCGCTGCGGTGACTGCCCGTCGGACATGGACGAGGGCCTCTACGAGCGGCTGCGCGAGTGGCGCGCCGTCCAGTCGAAGCTCCAGGGGCTGCCCGCCTACTGCGTCTTCACCGACAAGACGCTGATGGCCATCGCGGAGGCCGCGCCCTCCGAGCCGGGAGAGCTCTCGATGATCTCTGGAGTGGGAGGCCGCAAGCTCGACCGGTACGGAGCCGACGTCCTGGCGATCTGCGCAGGTCAGGAGCGCGTGGGCGAGGATCCTGACGACGCGTAGAAACTCGTCGGAAAAATAGTTTGCACATGCCCAGCGGATCCCCATAGGTTCTTAGCAACGGAAACGGTGGCTTCTCCGAAGCCCCTGATCCGTGCTGTACTTATCCGAATACGCATGGGACAGGCCCCCGGGCCGAGTCCCCGAGACGCCGAGAGGAGGCGAGACCAGTGACCAGCTTCATGACCTTCACCAAAATGACCGATCGCTCGGTCGCCGCTTCCTGCCTGCTCGGTTCCGTCTCCCTCCGGGGCACCGGTCTGTCCGCGATTTCCGCCGGCAAGCCCGCCCTGCTGGCGACCCTTCCGGTCAGCGAGCGCAACGAGCGACCGACCAAGGCACTGGTGGCAGTAGCGGGAGCCCAGCAGGCGCATGGCGCCTATGGTTCCGCCGCCGCGGCCGGTGCCGGATTCAAGCAGCAGACGACGACGCAGCACCACCTGATGTGGGCCTTCCGCGGGCTCGAACCCTGGAGTGATCCAGCCTGATCTCATGATCAGGCCGGCGCCTTCAGGGCCGCGGAACCCCACCCGGGATCCGCGGCCCTTCTGTTTGTCCCCGACCGGGGACGACGGAGCGAAGGGGCCTCGGGACTGGCAGGACCAGGTAACAGCCGCCACCCGGCCGACCGGCCGGAACGACTAACCGAACAAGACGAGGAAGAGACAACCGTGCAACTCGAAGCGCACGCCCCGTCCGTACCGCAGACCCAAACGATCTCCCCGCCCGCAGTCCCGGAGGACCCCGCCTTGACCCCCCTCACCGCGCTCACCGCGCTCGACGACGCCATCGAGAACCTCGGCGTCCCCGTCCCCTGCCGCACCTTCGACCCCGAGGTCTTCTTCGCCGAGTCCCCGGCGGACGTCGAGTACGCCAAGTCCCTCTGCGGCACCTGCCCGCTGGTCGAGGCCTGCCTCGCCGGCGCCAAGGAGCGCCGCGAGCCCTGGGGTGTCTGGGGCGGAGAGCTCTTCGTCCAGGGCGTGGTCGTGGCCCGCAAGCGGCCCCGTGGCCGCCCGCGCAAGAACCCGGTTGCTGCGGCATGACCGCCATCGGAACCATCGACCGCCCTCTGACGCACGACCCCCTGAAGCAGGCCCCCATGTCCCCCAACGCCACCACGAGCGAGCAGCCGCACGGCTCCGCCACCGCAGACTTCATCACCACCGGCGCGATCACCTCGCGTCAGAACAGGACCCGCGAAATGCAACTCATCCCAGAAGCCCTGGCCCGTGCGCATATGGACGACCGGCTGCGTGAGGTGGACGCCCAGCGTCACGCCGTGCGCCTGGTCGCCGCCCGGCGCATGCAGCGCAAGGCCGAGCGCGTCTCGATGCGCGCCCGCCGCGCGCTGGCCATGGCCGTCATGCACTGACGGCAGCAGCCCCCCGGAGGGACCGGTCCGAACGGACCGGTCCCTCCGGTGCGTTGCGGGGCACGCGCAGGGCCCCGCGGGGATATCGTCTGGTGGTGGACCAGCCGACTTCCCACCCCGGCCAGCCCGGACCCGAGGACCAGTCCGTCGTCTGCGCGCGCTGCGGCGCCCGCTCCCCGAACGGCGCCCCGCCCACCTGGACCTGCTCGGTCGAGAACGGGATCAGACAGTACTTCTGCGTGGACTGCGCCCGCGCCAACCTGCGGGCGATCGAGGGCCGCCTCGACTCCTCCTGGTGGTGACCCGGAGGATCAGTCCTCGGGCGTGAACCCGGGCAGCCAGACGTCGAGTTCGTCCCGAAGCCGCACGGTCGCACCCAGCTGGCACAGCACCCCGATGGTGCTCAGCGTCACCCGGTGGATCAGCAGATAGGACGGCGGCAGGTTGATCTGCCGCCCCAACTGGTAGGCGGGCGAACGCGGATCGGCGATCCTGGCCGCCTGCCCGCGCAGCCACGAGCGGGTGAAGGCGAACTCCTCCACCTCGGCGGGCTCGATGATCGGCTTGAGGTAGTCGAGCACCGCGTCCGGGTCGAGCGCGATGGACTCCTTCACGAACCCTTCGGCGCGCAGGTGCCCGTAGACCCCCTCGGCGTCCCCCTCCAGGGTCATCCGCAGCGACCGGCCGATCGGCTTGGGCCAGCCGCCGGGCAGCCGGTCCACCGTGCCGAAGTCCAGCACGCCCAGCCGCATCCGGCCGTCCGCCCCGGATATCAGCCGGAAGTTCCCCGGATGCGGATCGGCGTGCAGCAGCCCGGTGCGCGCGGGACCGGAGAAGAGGAACCGGGTCAGCAACTGGCCCGCCCTGTCGCGCTCCTCCTGCGTGCCGTCGGCGATGACCTCCGAGAGCGGGGTGCCCTCCAGCCACTCGGTCACCAGTACCTGGTCGCCCTGGTGCACCACGTCCGGTACGAGGACGTCGTCGTCCCCGTCGAAGGCGTCCGCGTGGGTGCGCTGGGCCTCCGCCTCCAGCTCGTAGTCCAGCTCCTCCGCGACCCGGTCGCGCAGTTCGGTGATCAACGGCTTGACGTCCATGCCCGGGATCAGCGGACCCAGCAGCCCGGCGAACCGGCCCAGCTGCTTGAGGTCCGACAGCAGCGCCTCCCCGGCCCCCGGGTACTGGACCTTGACCGCCACCTGCCGCCCGTCGTGCCACACCGCCCGGTGCACCTGCCCGATCGAGGCGGCCGCGGCCGGCTTGTCCTCGAACTCCTCGAACAGGTCGCGCCAGTCCTCGCCGAGCCGTTCGGCCAGCACCTGGTGCACCCGCGCCGCCGGCAGCGGGGGCGCCGCCTCCTGGAGCTTGGTCAGCGCCGCCCGATACGGCCCCACGACCTCCTCCGGGAGCGCCGACTCGAACACCGACAGGGCCTGCCCGAACTTCATGGCACCCCCCTTGAGCTCACCGAGTGTGCGGAACAGCTGCTCGGCGGTGCGCTGCTGGAGCTCGCGGGCCACGATCTCGGCGGACTTGCCGCCGATCCGCTTCCCCAGCCCCCAGGTGGCCCGCCCCGCGATACCGAGTGGCAACGCGGCCAGCTTGACGGTCCGGGTGACCGCCTTCCGGGGAAGATCAGACATGCGCCCCTCCAATTCCCAGACAGCCTCGGCGCAAGCGTCGGTTCAGGGTGCCCTCCCCGCGCCTGCGGTCACCCCGCATCCTGTCATGGCCCTCCCCACCGGCCGGGCCTCCACCGGCCCCCTCCACCAGGCCTCATGACCGGACCCCCCGCTCCGGCTCCGCCGCCGGGACCGCAGCTCCGCACGGGCAGTCCGGATGGGGGGTCAGACCCGAGCGCTCCCAGTGCACCGCGGGCAGCGCGGCCTCCCAGCGGGAGCCGAGGGAGGCCGGCAGGCGGCCGTCGAGGAAGGCCAGGGCGTGGGCCGCGGCCAGGCCGGCCACCGCCGTGGACAGCCCCAGGTCGCAGGCGGCCCGCTCCCGGCGCCGGTGCGCCGACCTCCACTGGACCAGCATCCGCGGCCAGGCCGGGTCTCCCTCGACGCGCTCGCGCTCCATGCACCCCGCGCAGGCCGTCACTCCCGGCAGCACCAGCGGACCGACCAGCCCAGTCCCCTCCAGCACCCCCGCGTACAGGTGCGGGGTGCCCGTCGCCACCCAGTCGGCGGCCGTCGCCGGATCGGGCGCCCACGCCTGGAGGCCGTCCCGGGGCGCGACCACCACCAGCGCCACCTCCGGCCCGGGCCCCTCGGGGTCGCCCTCGCGCGGAGCCCGCCCCGGCGCGGCCTCCCGTACGAGGGCGCGCGTGGCCTCGGCACGCAGCCGGCCCACGCTCACCGGACCCAGCCCGCCCGGCGCCACATCGGCCGGCTCCACCCGGCCGCCGTCGAGCACCTCCACCCGCCCCACTCCGGCCCCCGCCAGCACGGCGGCGATCAGCGCCCCCACCCGGCCGCTGCCGCGCACCCGGACCCGTATGGCCCGCCGGGCCGCGACGCCCCGTAAGTCGCCCCCGGGCTCCGGGTGCACCAGTGAGAGCGAGCCCAGGTCGGGCCCCAGCCGCTCCAGCGCCTCCGGCCGGCTCCGTACGGCCTGGGCGCGTGGCCCGCCCGCCGTGGCGTCGTCGAGCAGCCCGGCCCCCGCGAGCCGGCGGACCAGCCCGTCCGCCTGCCCCTCCGGCAGGCCCATGCCCCGGGCCTCCGTCCGCAGCAGCTCCATGCCGCGCGTCCCGTCGATCCGGTCGATGAGCGAGCCGGTGGCCGTGTCCACCGGGCTGAGCACCACCGCGTGCGCCGGGGTCACCCCGAACTGCACCGTCCGCAGATCCCGCCATGCCCGTGCCAGCGCGGGCTTCACCTTCGGATACATCGCCGCCTCCTCGTTCCCCGTGGCGTCCGCGGCCGTTTCCCCGGCCACCTCCGCCACGATGCCCGCCCCCCGGGCGGCGTGCTCGGATTTGTCCACAGGCAAGGGGAATCAGTCATATGAGATGAATGGAGGGGATCGGTGCCGGAGGCGTCCGCGCGGGGATCCTGTTCGAACCGCGGACGTGCGGGACTTCCGCCGTGGCGACCGGGTACCGTCGAGGCGTGCCCGCCGACCCATCCCCGCACGCCGTCGAAGTACGCCGCAGCGCGCGCCGCCGCAGGACCGTCTCCGCCTACCGCGAGGGTGACCGGACGGTCGTCCTGATCCCGGCCCGCATGTCCGAGGCGGAGGAGCGGCGCTGGGTGGGCGTCATGCTGGACAAGCTCGCCGCCCAGGAGAGCAAGCGCACCATCGGCGACACGGAACTCACCGAGCGCGCGGCGCGTTTGTCCGAGCAGTACTTCAGCGGCCGCGCCCGCCCCCGCTCGGTCCGCTGGGTCACCAACCAGAACACCCGCTGGGGTTCCTGCACCCCCGCCGAAGGCAGCATCCGGCTCTCCCACCGGCTCCAGGGGATGCCGGATTACGTCGTCGACTACGTGCTCCTGCACGAGCTGGCGCACCTCCTCGTCCCCGGGCACGGCCCCCGGTTCTGGGAACTGCTGGAGGCGTACCCGAAGACCGAGCGGGCCCGGGGCTTCCTGGAGGGAGTGGTCGCGGCGGAGCGGCTCCCCCGGATCCCGGCGGCCCGCGAGGAATGACGCTCCGGTACGGAGCGCGATATGTACCGGGTCGGTACCGGCTTGCCCGGATGTCGGCCGGAGCCGTTAGCCTGAGCCGCACACGACCGCCGGTACGCCCGGCGGCACACGATCACGCGGGCGAGCACCGCACACTCACACGCACACTCGGGACGGGGGGCGGTCGGACGTATGGCCAGGGAATTCCAACGCGGCCACAAGGCCAGGATCAGCGACCTGACGGCGGGGACCGATCTGTACGTGGGCGTCCGGATCGCGGGGCCCGGACTCACCTTCGACATCAGCTGCTTCGGTCTCGACGCCGACGAGCGCCTGTCGGACGACCGCTACTTCGTCTTCTACAACCAGCCGAAGTCGCCCGAGGAGTCCGTCCAGCAGCTCGGCCCGCAGGCCGGGGACACCGAATCCTTCCGGGTGACCCTCGACCACGTGCCGGCGTCCATCCACAAGCTGTCCTTCACCGCCACCCTCGACGGCGACGGCCAGATGTCGCAGATCGGCCCCGGCTACATCCGGATCGTCGCGGGCGGCGAGGAGGTCGTCCGGTACTCCTTCACGGGCTCCGAGTTCAGCACCGAGCGCGCCCTGATGATCGGCGACTTCTACCGCAAGGACGTGTGGCGCTTCGCCGCCGTCGGCCAGGGCTTCGACGGCGGGCTCGCCGCGCTGCTGGAGCACTTCGGCGGCGAGGTCGCCGAAGAGGACGAGCAGCCGCAGCAGCAGGCCCCGGCCCAGCCGCAGGCCGCCGCCCCGGGGTTCGCCCCGCCGGCCCAGGCCGCCGCCCCGGCACCGGCCCCCGCCCCGTCCTACGGCGCCCCGGTCCAGCAGCAGCCGCCCGCCCCCGCGCCGTACGCCCCGCAGCAGCAGCCCCAGCAGCCCCAGCAGCCCCCGGCGCCGGCCCCCGCCCCGGCCGCGGTGCACTCGGCCCCGACCATGGTCGGCCCGCTGACCCCGCCCGCCCCCGCGACCCCCTACGGCCAGCCGCCCCACCCGCCGCAGCAGCCCGGCCCGCCCTCGTACGGCGGCCGCCAGCCGCAGCAGCACTCGTACGGCGGCCAGGTCCCGCCCCCGGGCCCGGCCCCCGCCCCCTACGGCCAGCCGCCCCAGCCCTCCTACGGCGGCCAGGTCCCGCCCCAGCAGCAGGGCTACGCCCCGCAGCAGGGCCACCCGCAGCCCGGCCAGCCCCCGTACGGCCAGCAGGCCCCCTACGGCCAGCAGCCCCCGTACGGCCAGCAGCCCCCGGCCCCCTACGGCCAGGCGGCCCCGCAGGCCGGACCGGGTCTCGCCGCCGCGCTCCAGCTGTACAAGGAGGCGCCCACGGGCGCCCGCTGGACCGCGCAGAACCACCAGCTCATGCGGGTCGACCTCGCGGCCGGCGGCGGCCAGCCCGTCCTCGCCCGCCAGGGCAGCATGGTCCTCTACCAGGGCAAGGTCGACTTCAGCTACAAGGGCGCGGGCTTCGCCGGCCGCATCGTCGGCAACGCCACCGGCCAGGAGATGCAGCTGATGCGCTGCACCGGCCGCGGCCAGCTCTTCCTCGCCGAGAACGGCGCCCATCTGCACGCCATCGAGCTCCAGGGCGACGGCATCTGCGTCAACTCCGAGAGCGTCCTCGCCTTCGACGAGTCCCTCCAGCACGAGGTCCGCCGCATCGAAGGCCACGGCATCCCCGGCGGAGCCCTGTTCACCATGCTCTTCCACGGCACCGGCACCGTGATCGTCAAGACGCACGGCACCCCCGTCGTCCTGCCCGTCACCCCGACCACCTTCGCCGACAGCAACGCCATCGTGGCCTGGTCGGCGGCCTCCCAGGTGATCGTTTCCAGCCAGGTCCGGCTGCGCCGCAACGCCTACCCGGGCCACAGCGGGGAGACCGTGAACCTCCAGTTCCGCGGCGCGCCCGGCAACTTCATCGTCGTCCAGCCGTACGAGGTCTGAGGGAGCCCCACATGAACGCCATGAACCCGATGAACCAGCAGCTCGCGGGCTACGCCCCGACCCCGGTCACGGCCCGTATGGAGAACCACGGTTCGGCCATGCTCAAGGTCGCGATGCAGAGCGGCCAGGACCTCTTCGCCCGCACCGGGTCGATGGTCGCCTACGAGGGCTTCGTCCAGTACGAACCCAACCCGCCGGCCCTGCGCCAGAGGGCCTCGCAGTGGCTCACCGGCGAGGGCGCCCCGCTGATGAAGTGCACCGGTGACGGCCTGCTCTACCTCGCCGACTACGGCGCGAACGTCGTCTGCATCAACCTGAACAACGACGCCCTCTCCGTCAACGGAACCAACCTGCTCGCCTTCGACGCCCACCTCCAGTGGGGCGTCGAGCGGGTCAAGGGCATGGCCAAGTTCGCCGGCCAGGGCCTGTTCAACGTACAGGTCTCCGGCACCGGCTGGGTCGCCATCACCTCGCGCGGCACCCCGATCGTCGTCGACTGCGGACGCGGCGAGGACGAGACGTTCGTCGACCCCGACGCGCTCGTCGCCTGGTCCCCGAACCTCAAGGTCAAGGGGAAGAGCAGCTTCAAGGCCTCGTCACTGATCGGCCGGGGCAGCGGGGAGGCCTACCAGATGGCCTTCTCCGGCCAGGGCATCGTCGTCGTACAGCCCAGCGAGGACAGCACCGACCGGCTCCGGACCCGGGGCTGAGGGGGAGCGGACACATCATGCAGAGCTCACTTTTCGGCCACGCCGAGCAGCAGTCCCAGGAGCGGTACGCCGTCCAGAACCCGCAGCTGCTGCGGGTCACCCTGACCGGCTCCGACGACGTCCTCGCCCGCAAGGGCTCGATGGTCGCCTACCAGGGCATCGTCGACTTCGACGGCGAGTACCAGAGCACCAGCCAGCGCGGCGCCCGCATGCGCACCGGCGAGGGCCTCGACCTGATGCGCTGCTCCGGGCAGGGCACCGTCTACTTCGCCAACCTGGCCCAGCACGTGCACGTCCTCGACGTCGACCACGAGGGCCTGACCGTCGACAGCAGCTACGTCCTGGCCATGGACTCCACCCTGCACACCGAGGTCATCGCGGTGGACAGCCAGTACGGGATCTCCGGCTCCGGCAAGTACCAGCTCAACATCACCGGCCGCGGCAAGGTCGCCCTGATGACCTCCGGACAGCCGCTGATGATGCAGGTCACCCCGGACAAGTACGTCAACGCCGACGCCGACGCCATCGTCGCCTGGTCCACCTCCCTGCGCGTGCAGATGCAGGCCCAGACGCACTCCAGCGGCGTCTGGCGGCGCCGCGGCAACACCGGCGAGGGCTGGGAGCTCAGCTTCCTCGGCACCGGTTTCGCCCTGGTGCAGCCCAGCGAGGTGCTGCCCCCGCAGAACGCCCAGCTCGGCCAGGGCCTCGCCGCCCAGTACGGCATGGGCCAGCACGGGGTGCACGCCCAGAACCAGAACAACGTCTGGAACTGAGCGGCGGCCGCACCGGCACGACGAAGGGGCGGACCCCGTGGGCCCGCCCCTTCGCCAGGCCCCTACGCGCCCAGCCGCTCCCGGGCCGCCTCCAGCAGCCGCACCACCGAGGTGTCGGCCACCGAAGCGACCTCCTCGTACGGGAACCAGCGCAGGTCCAGCGACTCGTCGCTGATCTCCGCCTCCGCGCCGGCCGGGGCCACCGCCACGTACTGCACGTCCAGGTGCCAGTTGCACGGCGCCGGGATCGGGTGCCGGTCCAGCCGCACCGGCCCGCCCGCCAGCAGCGTCAGCCCGGACGGGATGCCCGACTCCTCGACGGCCTCGCGCAGCGCCGCACCGGCCAGCGTGGTGTCACCGGGCTCGCAGTGCCCGCCCATCTGGAGCCACAGCCCGAGCTTCCTGTGCAGGGTCAGCAGGACCCGGCCGCCGACCGGGTCGACGACCAGCGCGCTGCCCGTCACATGCCCCGCCCCGCAGGGCTTGTACATGCCGTCCGGGTGCTGCGCCAGGTGCTCCAGGTAGACGTCCCGCAGCTCGCGCTGCTGCCCGTCCCGGCCCTCGTAGTCCTTCAGGACCAGGACGGCGTCGTCGTACAGGCTCATTTCTTCTCGTCACCCTCGCCCTGATCGCGCTTCTCGGCGGCCTCGCCGAGCATCTTGTCGATCTCCGAGAAGTCGAGCTGCTCGCGGTGCACGAACCCGTCCGGGTCGTCCAGGTCCGAGGCGGTCGGCAGCATGTCCGGGTGCTCCCAGAGCCCGTCGCGGCCGTCCACCCCACGGGCGTCGGTCAGCGAGGCCCACAGCCGCGAGGCGTCCCGGAGCCGGCGCGGCCGCAGCTCCAGCCCGATCAGGGTGGCGAACGTCTGCTCCGCGGGGCCGCCCGAGGCGCGCCGGCGGCGCATCGTCTCGCGCATGGCGTCGGCCGAGGCCAGCCGGGGCTTGGCCGCCTCGTGCACCACGGCGTCCACCCAGCCCTCGACCAGCGCGAGCGCCGTCTCCAGGCGGGCCAGCGCGGCCTTCTGCTCCGGGGTGTCCTGCGGCTGGAACATGCCGCCCTGGAGGGCCTCCTGCAGCTGTTCCGGGTTCGACGGGTCGAGCCGGCCGACCACGTCCTCCAGCTTCGAGGTGTCCACCTTGATGCCGCGCGCATAGCCCTCGACCGCGCCGAACAGGTGCGAGCGCAGCCACGGCACGTGCGCGAAGAGGCGGGCGTGCGCCGCCTCGCGCAGGGCCAGGTACAGCCGTACCTCGTCCGAGGGGACGCCCAGGTCCTTGCCGAAGCTCTCGATGTTCAGCGGCAGCAGCGCCGCCCGCCCGGACGGGCCCAGCGGCAGCCCGATGTCCGTGGAACCGACGACCTCGCCCGCGAGCACGCCCACGGCCTGCCCGATCTGCTGGCCGAACATGGCCCCGCCCATGGAGCGCATCATGCCGAGCAGCGGGCCCGCCATGGCCTGCATCTCCTCGGGCAGCACGCTGCCCATGGCCGCGCCGACGCGCTCGGCGACCGGGTCCACCAGCTCCTTCCACACCGGGAGGGTCGCCTCGACCCACTCGGCGCGGCTCCACGCCACGGCCGCGTTGGCGCCCGACGGCAGGGAGGTCACCCCGTCCAGCCACAGGTCGGCGAGGCGCACCGCCTCCTCCACCGCCGACTTCTCGGCCACGCCGACGCTGGCGTCCTTCACGCCGTCCGCCGTGCCCTGGGCGACGGTCTGGCGGGCGATGTCCTTGGCCATGTCCCAGTTCACGGGACCGCCCTCGTAGCTCAGCATCTGGCCCAGCTGCTGGAAGGCGGCGCCCAGGTCGCCCGGGTTCATCGAACCGAACATCGCGGCGAACGGGTTGTCCGCGCCGCCGGGAAGGCCGCCGGGGAGGCCGCCCGGGCCGAACCCGAACGGATTCCCGGGGCCGCCCTGGCCCCCCTTCTTGCCCTTGTCGCCGTCCTCCGGCTCCTCCGGCGGAAGGCCGAATCCGAATGGGGTGTCGCTCACGGGTTTCCTCGGCTCGTAGGGCCGCCGGCGGGTGCCGACGGGCAATGGTCCGACAACACCACCCAGCGTAGACACCACTCCCGCTTCCGGGCTCGGTGCTCCGCCGACTCCTGGGCTGCGGCAGGATGGACATCACCTGGTGGGTACGCGTCACGGCGCGTCCCCACTGAAGACAACCGCTGGAGACGCCCGGTGAGTTCCCCAGATCCGCAGGCTCGCGCGCCGCACGACGCCGAAAACCGCCCTGAGCACGGCGACAGCGCCCCCGGCGTTCGCCAGCCGCGAAACGAGGCCGGCCCCCGCCGGCGCAGCCCCGTGATCGCGGTCACCGGGGCCGCCTCCGGCGTCGGCGCCGCCCTCGTGACCCGCCTCGCCGAGTCCGACGAGGTCAAGCAGGTCGTCGCCATCGACGAGCGGCGCGGGGACTGCGCCGACGCCCAGTGGCACGTCCTGGACGTACGCGACCCCGCCATCGCCGACAAACTGCGCGGCGCGGACGTCGTCGTGCACCTCGCGCTCGACCTCGACCTGGAGACCGACCCCGCCGCCCGTACCGCGTACAACGTACGCGGCACCCAGACCGTCCTCACCGCCGCCGCGGCGGCCGGGGTGCACCGGGTGGTGCTGTGCACCTCCGCGATGGTCTACGGGGCCCTCCCGGACAACGACATCCCGCTCTCCGAGGACTCCGAGCTGCGGGCCACCGCCGAGGCGACCGGCGTCGGCGACCTGCTGGAGATCGAGCGCCTGGGCCGCCGGGCGCCCCGGGCCCACCCGGGCCTGAACGTGACGGTGCTCCGCCCGGCCGTCCTGGTCGGCGGCACGGACACGGCCCTGACCCGGTACTTCGAGTCCCCGCGCCTGCTCGTCGTCGCCGGCTCCCGGCCCACCTGGCAGTTCTGCCACGTCGAGGACCTGGTCAGCGCCCTGGAGTACGCCGCCCTGGAGAAGGTCGAGGGCGAGCTGGCCGTCGGCTGCGAGGGCTGGCTGGAACAGGAGGAGGTCGAGGAGCTCAGCGGCATCCGCCGCATGGAGCTGCCCTCGGCCGTCGCCCTGGGCGCCGCGGCCCGGCTGCACCGCATCGGCCTGACCCCGTCCCCGGCCGGCGACCTCGCGTACACGATGCACCCCTGGGTGGTCAGCGTCAGCGGGCTGCACGCGGCCGGCTGGCGGCCCCGCTGGACCAACGAGGAGGTGCTGGCCGAGCTGCTCCAGGAGGTCGCGGGCCGGCACACCGTCGCGGGCCGCCGCCTGGGCCGCAAGGACGCCGCCACGGCCGCCGGCGCCGCCGGTGCGACGGTGGCCCTGCTGGGCGCCGCCGCCGCGGTCCGCCGGGCCCGCAGGCGCCGCGGCCTCTGACCCGGCCCGCCCGCCGAAGGCTCCGCCGGCTCACGGGCCCGGACACCGGTCCGGGCCCGGCCGGAACGCGGGGCTCCTGTAGGAGACTCCCAACCGGCCGGTCATGCCACGGGTGATCCGGCTATTCCGCCACGTCAGCCCCTGAGGCACGATGGATGGCATGGCACCGCACTTCGACCACCCCGGCGAGCAGGCCGCCCAGGACCCCATCCGGCTGCTCGCGATCCGCGAGACCCCGCTCTCGATCGACGAGGTCTTCCAGGCCGTCGGCGACGACGCGACGGGGGGCACCACCCTCTTCGTCGGCACGGTGCGCAACCACGACGGCGGCGCGGACGTCGACTCCCTCGGCTACTCCTGCCACCCCACGGCCGAAGCCGAGATGCGCCGCATCGCCGAGCGGGTCGTGGAGAAGTACCCGGTCCGCGCCCTGGCGGCCGTCCACCGCGTCGGCGACCTGGCCGTCGGCGACCTGGCCGTGGTCGTCGCCGTCTCCTGCCCGCACCGCGGCGAGGCCTTCGAGGCCTGCCGGATGCTGATCGACGACCTCAAGCACGAGGTCCCGATCTGGAAGCACCAGACGTTCTCGGACGGCACGGAGGAGTGGGTCGGCGCCTGCTGAGGCGAGGGTCGGGACTCAGCCCGGCCCCACCGGCGGACGGAGTCCGGCGCAGCCGGCCGAAGCCAGGGAGGCGCCCCGGCGCCGAACCGCGCGAGGTCGGCGTGGAGGAGGGGACGTTCTCGGACGGCACGGAGGAGTGGGTCGGCGCCTGCTGAGGCGCCCCGCGGCACACACCGGCCCCCCGGTCGCGGAGGCGCTGCCGGGCGGGAGTAGCCTCACACCCGTTCGGCCGCGCAACACGCCCTCGATTTGCGTAACCCCCCTGTGGGCACGAGCGTTGAAGCCACCGACGACACTCGTACTTTCGGGGCAGGGAGGCACGTCCATGGCGTCACTGGCGTGGTTGCTGATTCCGCTGTTCGCCGCGATCGGGGCGGCGATATGGGGCAGCTGGGCAGCGCGCGACCGCACCCAGGGGGACATATCCGAGCTCGCCGGCTACGCGAGGTTCCGCGAGGCCATGGACAAGTCCGACCGGGCGAGGCAGAAGGAAAAGGCGCACTCCGGTTCCGACGCTGTCTGAGGCGTCCCGGGAGTCCGCGGTGAGCGGGCCGGAAGGCCCCCCGCTGAGAATCGCCTGAGAGTTGCGCCCGCGGCCCCCGTACGGACCGGCCCCACGGGTCGCCCGCCCGGGCCGTCCCGTACTGTCGATCCATGCCACGCCGTACAGCGACGATGCTCGCCTCCTCCCTCGTGCTGTTCGCGCTGCTCTGCGCGGGAGTGTTCCTCAAGGTCCCGTACTCCGAGATGAGCCCGGGCCCGACGGTGAACACCCTGGGCGAATCGCACGGCGAGCCCGTCCTGAACATCTCCGGGCACAAGACGTACCCGACCACCGGCCACCTCAACATGACCACGGTCCGCGTCACGGGCGCCGACTACGACATGAACCTGCTCGAAGCGGTCTACGGCTGGCTCGCGGACGACAACATCGTCGTCCCGCACGAGAACCTCTACCCGGACGGCAAGACGGACAAGGAGTCGACGCAGGAGAACGCCGAGGAGTTCAGCCAGTCGCAGGAGAGCGCCAAGGTGGCCGCCCTCAAGCAGCTCGGCATCCCGGTCAGCACCCGCGTCGTGGTCGCCACCGTCGTCAAGGGCAGCCCCTCCGAGGGCAGGCTGCACGCCGGCGACGTCGTCAAGGAGGTCGACGGCAGCCCGGTCACCGTCCCCGGCGACGTCGCCAAGCTCGTGACCAGGCACAAGCCGGGCGAGCCCGTCGAATTCACCATCGTGCCCGCCGCCGAGGCGGCCGAGGCCGAGAAGGCGGGCCGCGAGCCCACCGGCACCACCAAGGTGACCGTCACGGCGGGCAAGGCGCAGGACGACGGCCACGCCGTCGTGGGCATCCGGGCCGGGACCGACCACACCTTCCCGTTCCCGATCGACATCAAGCTCGCCGACGTCGGCGGCCCCAGCGCCGGCCTGATGTTCGCCCTGGGCATCGTCGACAAGCTCACCCCGGAGGACCTGACCGGCGGGAAGTTCATCGCCGGCACCGGCACCATCGACGACACCGGCAAGGTCGGCCCGATCGGCGGCATCCAGATGAAGACCATCGGCGCCCGCCAGGCCGGAGCCGAGTACTTCCTGACCCCGGCCGAGAACTGCGCCGCCGCCGCCGCGCGGGTGCCCGACGGCCTGACCCTGGTGAAGGTCTCCACCATCGACGACGCCACGAAGGCCCTGCAGAAGATCGGCAAGGGCGACACCGCCGGACTGCCGAGCTGCACCAGGTCCTGAGCGGACGGTCCGGGCCGGGGGCCCGCGGGGGCCCGGCCCGGCGGGCCCTCAGGCGAAGGTCGCCGCCAGCGCGTCGGCCAGGCCCGGCACCAGGCCGGCGCCGGTGAGCACCTCGCTGGAGGAGTCCTTGTCCCGCAGCCGCACGGCCGACTCCCGCGAGCCGTCGCGCAGGACGCCGACCGTCAGGCGCACCTCCTGCCGCTCCGGGTGGCCGGCGACCCACTTGGCCAGCTGCTTGTCGTTCAGCCCCTCCGGCACGGAGGCCTCGGCGGACGGCGGCAGCATCAGCCGTTCCACGGTCAGGGCGCACCCGACGACCGCGTCGGGCCAGGCGATGGTCCCCAGGAACTTGTCCAGCGGGGTCCCGGCCGGCACCTCGTCCTGCTCGATGGGGGTGAGCTGGGCCTTGCCCGCGTCGTCCGTGTCGAGGCCGAGCTGGTTGGCGAGGCCGGGCTCCTGGCGGCGCAGGCGGGCCGTGTCGACCAGGGCGAAGAGGCGGGCCGGCTTGTCCCAGCCGAGGGTGGAGGCGTACTCGTCGATTTCGAGGACGGCGCGGGTCAGCGGACTGGCCGCCATGGGGGTGCCGGGGGAGGGCGAAAGGTTGGACATGGGCAACATCCTGCCTCCTTTCTCCCCGATACCGGGAACTGACTAAAGCCTCAGTAAGTTGCATGAGTGGGCCCTACGATCGTGGGCCCACGACCAGACACAGCGACTTTCGAGGTGCGCACCTTGGCTTTCCAGATGCCGGACCGCGGCGGAGGCCCCTCCGGGCCACGGATGAGAGTCGGCCGCCCCTCCCGGCGTGCCCGGACCCTTCTGCTGACCCTGGGCGTCCTGGCCGTGCTGGCCATGGCGTTCATCATGTTCGCCGGGTTCTGGACGGACTGGCTCTGGTTCCGCTCCGTCAAGTACTCCTCGGTCTTCACCACGACCCTGTGGACCAAGATCGGCCTCTTCGCCGTCTTCGGCCTGCTGATGGCGGGTGCCGTCGGGCTGAACGTCTGGCTGGCGTACCGGCTGCGCCCGCCGCTGAGCGCGATGTCGATGGAGCAGCAGAGCCTCGACCGCTACCGGATGAGCGTCGCACCGTACCGGAAGTGGCTGCTCCTGGGCATCGCCGCGGTCGTCGGTCTGATCGCGGGGGCGTCGGCGGCCGGCCAGTGGAAGACCTGGCTGATGTACGTGAACGGGGTGCCCTTCGGCAAGAAGGACCCCCAGTTCCACCTCGATGTGTCCTTCTACACCTTCGACCTGCCCTGGTACCGGTTCCTGCTCGGCTTCGGCTTCGCCGCCGTCGTGCTGTCGGTGATCGCGGCCGTCGTCGTGCACTACCTGTACGGCGGACTCCGCGTGACCAGCCCGGGCGCCCGGGCCACCGCCGCGGCCACCGGCCACCTGTCGGTGCTGCTCGGCCTGTTCGTCACGCTCAAGGCGGTCGCGTACTGGCTCGACCGGTACGGCCTCGCCGTGAAGTCCAGCGACTTCAAGGCCTCCGACAACTGGACCGGCCTGCGCTACGTCGACGCCAACGCCTACCTGCCGGCGAAGACCATCCTCGTCGCCATCGCCGCGATCTGCGCGGTGCTGTTCTTCGCCACGCTGTGGCGGCGCACCTGGCAGCTGCCGGTCATCGGCTTCGGCCTGATGGTCCTCTCGGCGATCCTCATCGGCGGGCTCTACCCGGCCATCGTGCAGAAGTTCCAGGTCCAGCCCAACGAGCAGGCCAAGGAATCCCCGTACGTCGAGAAGAACATCAAGGCCACGCGCGACGCCTACGGGATCGACGGGACCGAGGTCAAGGACTACCCGGCCGTCCCGCAGACGGACGACCGGACCAAGCTGCGGGCGGCGGCCGACACCACCGCGAGCCTGCGCCTGCTCGACCCGAACATCGTCTCGCCCGCGTTCCAGCAGCTCCAGCAGGTCAAGGGCTACTACGGCTTCCCGTCCACCCTGGCGGTCGACCGGTACAACGGCCAGGACACCGTCATCGGGCTGCGCGAGCTGAACATCGGCGGCATCCCGAAGAACAACTGGATCAACGACCACTTCAAGTACACCCACGGCTACGGCGTCGTCGCGGCCAAGGGCACCACCGTCAAGGACGGCGCCCCCGACTTCACCCAGTCCGACCTGCCCTCCAAGGGCATGTTCGGCACGGATTTCGAGCAGCGCATCTACTACGGCGAGCAGACGAAGCAGTACTCGATCGTCGGTGGACCGCAGAAGGAGCTCGACTACTCGGACGACAAGGGCGAGAAGGAGACGAGCTACAAGGGCGACTCCGGCGTCAACCTCGACAACCCGGTGAACCGCGCCGCCTACGCGCTCGCCTTCAGCGAGCCGCAGATCCTCTACTCGGGGGCCATCGGCGACGGGTCGCGGATCCTCTACAACCGCACCCCCAAGGACCGCGTCGAGGCCGTCGCCCCCTGGCTGACCATCGACGGCGCCCCCTACCCCGCCGTCGTCGACGGCCGGATCAAGTGGATCGTCGACGCCTACACGACGACGAACGGCTACCCGTACGCCTCGCGCACCACGCTCGGCCAGAGCACCGCGGACTCGCTGACCAACAACCAGCGCGCCGTGGTGGCCCAGGAGAACCGGGTCAACTACATCCGCAACTCGGTGAAGGCCACCGTCGACGCCTACGACGGCACGGTGAACCTCTACCAGTGGGACACCCAGGACCCGGTCCTGAAGACCTGGATGAAGGCCTTCCCCGGCACGGTGAAGGCCAAGAGCGAGATCCCCAAGCCGCTCATGGAGCACCTGCGTTACCCGCAGGACCTGTTCAAGGTCCAGCGCGAGCTCCTCACCCGGTACCACGTCACCGACCCGCAGACCTTCCTCAGCGGCAGTGAGGCGTGGGCCGTCCCCGACGACCCGACGACCAAGGCCGGTACGGCCGTTCCGCCGTACTACCTGTCGATGAAGATGCCGGGGCAGAGGGAGAAGGACCAGGTCTTCTCGCTCACCACCACCTTCACGCCGAACGAGCGGCCCAACCTGAGCGCGTTCATGGCGGTGAACGCCGATCCGGGCACCCCGGACTACGGCAAGATCCGCATCCTGAAGATGCCGACCAGCAAGCCGCCGGACGGTCCCGGCCAGGTGCAGAGCAAGTTCCAGTCGGAGCCGAAGATCGCCGAATCCATCCGGCTGCTGCGCGGCGGCGACTCGGAGATCGAGTACGGCAACCTGCTCGCGGTGCCGATGGACGGCGGGATGCTCTACGTGGAGCCGGTGTACGTTCGCAGCTCCACCCTGAAGTACCCGCTGCTGCGCAAGGTCCTCGTGACCTACGGCAACCAGACGGCCTTCGAGGACACCCTGGAGAAGGCGCTGAACGTGGTGTTCGGCGCCGAGGCCCCGACCACGCCGGTGCCCCCGGAGACCCAGCCGACCAAGCCGGGCGAGTCGACCGGCAACCCGCCGACGGCCCAGGACCCGACGGTCAAGGCGGCCCTCGCCGACGCCCAGAAGGCGGTCGAGGAAGCCGACAAGGCCATGAAGGCCGGCGACTGGACCGCCTACGGCAAGGCGCAGAGCGACCTCCAGGCGGCGCTGAAGCGGGCGATCGACGCGGAGGCGAAGCTGACGGCCCCCAAGCCGGCGGGCTAGGCGGCCCGGCCGGAAGGCGTTCATGGCTCCTCCCCGCGTCGTGATACTGTGGTTTCACCGACGCGGGGTGGAGCAGCTCGGTAGCTCGCTGGGCTCATAACCCAGAGGTCGCAGGTTCAAATCCTGTCCCCGCTACTGAAGACGAAGGCCCGGATCCAATGGGATCCGGGCCTTCGTCATGCCCGGATGAGATTCGGATGAGATTCGGAGGCGGATCGGAGGGGCTCGCAGGCGCCGGGAAGGGCCGGTAGGAAGCTGCTGGGGAACATGAGGTCACTGGGGCGGGTGAGTTGGGGCGTGAGCGTGTTTGACTTGTCTCTCTGTGGGCATGTCGACAAAACGCTGTAGTGACCTCACTGGCTGCGACATACCAGGTGTACGCGGGTAGCAGGTGATGCGACGATGGGATTTATGGGGGACAGGTCAACTCTGCTGGAGACAGGGCGGTTTGTGAGGGCGGAGGCCGAGTCGGGTACGGAGGCCGGCAAGGCGGCTCCCGCTGTCAACGCGCAGACCGCACTGACCGATGCGGATTTCGCGGAAGAGGCCTTCGGCGACGCCGAGGGGGCCACCGACGCCGAGCTGGAGGCGCGCCACCGCGTGGCCGCCGACAAGGGCGACCCCGGCGCCATGAGCGTGCTCGGCGCGCTGCTGCTGCGCCGCGGCGACCTGGCCGGGGCCGAGCCCTACCTCCGCGGCGCCACCGCCGCGGGGGACCGCGCCGCCGCCAACAACCTGGGAGTCCTCCTCCTCCAGCGCGGCTACCCCGACGAGGCGGCCGGCTGGTGGCGGGTCGCCGCCGTCGCCGGCTCCGCCCCCGCCGCGCACGCCCTGGGCCGCCACTACCGCGAGCGCGGGGACGAGCCCGCCGCCGAGTACTGGCTGCGCCAGGCGGCCGAGTCCGGCCACGCCCTCGGCGCGTACGGCCTCGCCGACCTGCTGGAGCACCGAGGCGACAAGGGCATCGAGCGCTGGTTCCGGGCCGCCGCCGAGCAGGGTCACCGCGAGGCCGCCTACCGGCTGGCCCGGCACCTGCGCAAGGGCGACCCCGCCGAGGCCGAGCAGTGGTACCGGCAGGCCGCCGCGCGCGGCCACCGGCGTGCCGGACTGCACCTGGGAGCCCTGCTGGAAGCGCGCGGCGAGCTGAAGGAGGCCGGCCGCTGGTACCTGAGCTCCGCCAAGCAGGGCGAGGCCCGGGCGGCGTGCGCGCTCGGCTTCCTGCTGCGCGACGCCGGGGACGAGGACAGCGCCGCCGCCTGGTGGCACCGCGCGGCGCAGGACGGTGACGGGAACGCGGCGAACGCCCTGGGCGCGCTGCACGCGGCCCGCGGCGAGACCGAGACCGCCGAGAAGTGGTACCGGGTCGCGATGGACGCCGGCGACCACAACGGCGCCTACAACCTCGCCCTGCTGTGCGCCGCGCAGGAGCGGACCGCCCAGGCCGAGCAGTGGTACCGCCGCGCCGCCTACGCGGGCCACCGCGAGGCCGCCAACGCGCTGGCGATCATGCTGCTCCAGGCCGGGGACGCGGCGGGCGCCGAGCCCTGGTTCTCCAAGGCGGCCGAGGCGGGCAGCGTGGACGCCGCCTTCAACCTCGGCATCCTCTTCGCCAGCCGGGACGAGGACCGCGCCGCCCTGAAGTGGTACGAGCGCGCCGCCGCGGCCGGGCACACCGACGCCGCCCTCCAGGTCGGCATCGCCCTGGTCCGCGACGGCGAGGAGCGCGCCGCCGAGCGGCACCTGCGCTGCGCCGCGAGCGGCGGCAGCGCGGAGGCCGCCTTCCGGCTGGCCGCCCTCCTTGAGTCGCTGGCCCCGCCCCCGGAGCCGGTGGCCCTCGGCGAGCCCGTCGGCGGAGCCGCGCGCACCGAGAGCGAGGACTGGTACGAGCGCGCCGCCGAGCAGGGCCACCGGCGGGCCCAGGTGCGGGTCGGGATGCTGGCCGCGGCCCGGGGCGACCTGGCCGTGGCGGCCCGCTGGTACCGGGAGGCGGCCGAGGCCGGCTCGCGCAACGGCGCCTTCAACCTCGGGCTGCTGCTGGCCCGCGAGGGCAACGAGCCGGAGGCGGCCCTGTGGTGGACCCGGGCGGCGGTGGCCGGCCACGGCCGGGCCGCCCTGCGCCTGGGGCTGCTCGCGGCCCGGCACGGGGACCTCGCGGAGGGGCAGAAGTGGTGCCTGCGGGCCATGGAGCTCGGTCCGGCGGAGGTCGCCGAGCGGGCCGCCCGGCTGCGCGACGCGCTGGCGGAGGAGCTGTCCGTCTGAGGCCGGCCGGCGGCGGACGGTTCACTGATTTGCATCTGCCGGGTGGACTCCCGTACAGTCGTGTTTACCGACGCGGGGTGGAGCAGCTCGGTAGCTCGCTGGGCTCATAACCCAGAGGTCGCAGGTTCAAATCCTGTCCCCGCTACTGAAGGCCCAAGGCCCGGATCCCATGGATCCGGGCCTTGAGTCGTTTCTGAACGTGAACGCCGGTGCGGCGTGCGGCGCAGAAGGCCGGGGGCTTCCCGCCCCCGGCCTTCTGCGTTCCCGCGTCGTGTCAGCCCGCGGCGCAGGCCGGGCACAGCCCGCGGTAGGTCACCTCGACCGCCGAGACCGTGAAGCCGAAGCGCTCGCCGGCGGGCAGGTCGGCCAGCGGGTCGCCGGCCGGGTGGACGTCGCGGATGGCGCCGCACTGGCCGCAGACCAGGTGGTGGTGCGGGCGGTGGGCGTTCGGGTCGTACCGCTTGGCCCGCCGGTCCGTCGAGACCTCCAGCACCTCGCCGAGCGATACCAGCTCGCCCAAGGTGTTGTACACCGTCGCTCTAGAAATCTCGGGCAGTTTGGTGACAGCGCGTGCGTGCACTTCGTCTGCCGTCAGGTGAACGTGGTCACCGTCGAGTACTTCGGCCACGACACGCCGCTGGGCCGTCATGCGCCAGCCGCGTCCGCGAAGTCGTTCCAGCAGGTCACTCATACACGCCAGCCTAACAGTGGCGATCCGGTGCAGATCCCGAACCGATATGGACTTGGATGTCTACTTGACTTAGACAAAGTCCATCGTAGGATCGGTTACGGCAAACGCCAAGGACAGGACCAGCAGGAATGACGCAGGAGGCGCACGTGACGCAGGGACCGCTCACCACGGAGGCCGGGGCTCCGGTCGCCGACAACCAGAACAGCGAGACCGCTGGGGTCGGCGGGCCGGTCCTCGTCCAGGACCAGCTCCTCCTGGAGAAGCTGGCGCACTTCAACCGCGAGCGCATCCCGGAGCGCGTGGTGCACGCCCGCGGCGCCGGCGCCTACGGCACCTTCACCGTGACCGCCGACGTCACGCAGTACACCCGCGCGAAGTTCCTCTCCGAGGTCGGCAAGCAGACCGAGACCTTCCTGCGCTTCTCCACCGTCGCGGACAGCCTCGGCGGCGCCGACGCCCGCCGCGACCCGCGCGGCTGGGCGCTGAAGTTCTACACCGAAGAGGGCAACTACGACCTCGTCGGCAACAACACCCCGGTGTTCTTCATACGCGACGCCATCAAGTTCCCCGACTTCATCCACACCCAGAAGCGCGACCCGTACACGGGCTCGCAGGAGCCGGACAACGTCTGGGACTTCTGGGGCCTGTCGCCCGAGTCCACCCACCAGGTGACCTGGCTGTTCGGCGACCGCGGCATCCCGGCGTCCTACCGCCACATGAACGGTTACGGCTCGCACACGTTCCAGTGGAACAACGAGGCCGGCGAGGTCTTCTGGGTCAAGTACCACTTCAAGACCGACCAGGGCATCAAGAACCTCACCCAGGCCGAGGCCAACGCCCTCGCCGGCGAGGACCCGGATTCCCACCAGCGCGACCTGCGCGAGGCCATCGAGCGCGGCGACTTCCCGAGCTGGACCGTCCAGGTCCAGATCATGCCCGCGGCCGACGCGGCCCAGTACCGCTTCAACCCGTTCGACCTCACCAAGGTGTGGCCGCACGCGGACTACCCGCCGATCGAGATCGGCAAGCTGGAGCTCAACCGCAACCCGGAGAACATCTTCGCCGAGGTCGAGCAGTCCATCTTCTCCCCGGCGCACTTCGTCCCCGGCATCGGTCCGTCCCCGGACAAGATGCTCCAGGGCCGCCTCTTCGCGTACGGCGACGCCCACCGCTACCGCGTCGGCATCAACGCCGACCACCTGCCGGTGAACCGCCCGCACGCCACCGAGGCGCGCACCAACTCCCGTGACGGCTACCTCTACGACGGCCGCCACAAGGGCGCGAAGAACTACGAGCCGAACAGCTTCGGCGGCCCCTTCCAGACGGACCGCCCGCTGTGGCAGTCCACCCCGGTCGCGGGCGGCACGGGCAACCACGCCACCCCGTCCCACTCCGAGGACAACGACTTCGTCCAGGCCGGTGACCTCTACCGCCTGATGTCCGAGGACGAGAAGGGCCGTCTGATCGAGAACCTGGCCGGCTTCATCGCCAAGGTCTCCCGCGACGACATCGTCGAGCGCGCGGTCAACAACTTCCGCCAGGCGGACGGCGACTTCGGCAAGCGGCTGGAAGCCGCGGTCCAGGCCCTCCGCGGCTGACGGAGGCCGCTTGCCCTGGCGAGCGGCGGGCCGGAACCCCTCGGGGTTCCGGCCCGCCGCCGTTTCACGCCGCGATGGTGCGCCGGGTGCGCACCCAGGAGCGGATGACGTCGCGGACGGAGACGATGCCCACCGGGCCGCCGTCCTCCAGCACGATCAGGTGCCGGAAGCCGCCGATGGCCATCGCCTCGGCCGCCTCCGCCACGGTCGCCTCGGGGGTGCAGAAGACGACGTTGTTGGTGGTGTGCGCGCCCACCGACTCCCGGTCGGGGTCGTGGCCCGCTCCGATGGAGTTGAGGATGTCGCGCTCGGTCAGGATGCCGATGCCGCTGTGGTCGGGGTCGAGGACGACGGCCGCTCCGACGCGTCGGCCGGACATCAGGCAGGCCGCCTGACGGAGGGTGTGGGCAGGTCCGAGGGTGAGGATCACGGTGCTCATGGCGTCACGGACGAGCATGAAGAGAACCACCTCCTGGTGTGTCCCGCTTCGAGAACCGCTTCACAAGCGCACAAGCGGGGGAGTATCAGATTCCCACGAGCACGCAGCGTCATCAAGGGGGCGCGCTGAGCGCACGCCCCCGCGCGTCGGGATCAGGAGGAGGGGCGCAGGAAGCCCAGCATCTCCTCGTGCAACAGCCCGTTCGAGGCGGCCGCGTTGCCGCCGTGCACCCCGTCCACGCCGTCCACGCTCGTGAACCGGCCGCCCGCCTCCTGGACCACGACCGCCAGGGCCGCCATGTCCCAGAGGTTCAGCTCGGGCTCGGCGCACAGGTCCAGGGAGCCCTCCGCGACCATCATGTACGGCCAGAAATCGCCGTAGCCCCGGGTGCGCCAGCAGGCGCGGGTCAGCTCCAGGAACCCGGGGAGGCGGCCCTGCTCCTCCCAGCCGCCCAGTGAGGAGTACGCGAAAGAGGCGTCTCCCAGGGAGGCCACCTCGGACACGCCGATCCGGCCCGCGGGCTCGCCCAGCGCGCCGCCCGCGAAGGCGCCGCCGCCCTGCGAGGCCCACCAGCGGCGGCCCAGCGCGGGGGCCGAGACCACGCCGACGACCGGGCGGAACTCCCCGTCCGCGCCCTCCTCCATGAGGGAGATCAGGGTCGCCCACACCGGCACGCCGCGCACGTAGTTCTTCGTGCCGTCGATCGGGTCCACGACCCAGCGGCGCGGGCCGTCGCCCTTGAGGCCGTACTCCTCGCCGAGGATCGCGTCGTGCGGCCGCGCGGCCAGGATCCCCGCCCGGATGACCTCCTCGGCGGCCTGGTCGGCCTCGCTCACCGGAGTCATGTCCGGCTTCGTCTCCACCTTCAGGTCCAGGGCCCGGAACCGCTGCATGGTGGTGGCGTCCGCCGCGTCGGCGAGTTCGAGGGCGAGGCGCAGGTCGTCGTCATACGTGGGCATGCCCGAACAGTACCGAGATCGGCACCGGCCCGGCGAACGCCGTCCACGGTACGGCCGGGAGGCGCCCTTGACAGGATCTGGCGGCCCGTCAAATCTTGCGGGTGAGCCAGGCCCGGTGACAGCCGGCCGGTGCGACAGGCGGGGGAGGCGACGATGTCGGCGGCCCGGGAGTCCTTGCTGAAAGCGGCCGAGGCGGCGCTGTGCGCACGGCCCTGGCCGGCGGTGCGGATGGTGGAGGTGGCCACGGCCGCCGGGGTGTCGCGGCAGACCCTCTACAACGAGTTCGGCGGCAAGGACGGCCTGGGCCGGGCCCTGGTGCGCCGGGCGGCCGACCGGTACCTCGACGGGGTGGACCGCGCGCTGGCCGCGGCCCCGCCCGGGCACACCGCCGCCGACCGGCTCGCGGCGGTCGCCGAGTGGACCGTACGGGCGGCCCGCGCGCACGCCCTCGTACGGGCCTTGCTGACCGGGGCCTGGGGGCCGGCCCTGCCCGCGCCGCCCCCGCCCGGGAGCCGGTACGCGATCGGGCCGGGGGAGCTGACCCGGGCCGCCCGCGACCGGGCCGCGGCCGCGCTGCCCCAGGAGCCGGAGCGCCGCTGCGAGCTCGCGGTGCGGCTCGCGCTGTCCTACGTGGTGGCGCCCGGGGAGGAGCCGGGGGAGCGGGAACTGCTGCGGCTCCTCAGTGGGCCGAGCCGGAGAGCTGGAGTCCGATGACGCCCAGGATGACCAGCGTGATCGAGACCAGCTTGAGGGTGGAGACCAGGTCCCCGAGGAAGACCATGCCGTAGATGGCGGTCCCGGCCGCCCCGATGCCCGTCCACACCGCGTAGGCCGGGCCCACGTCCAGCTTCTTGAGGGCCAGGGTCAGCAGACCGAAGCTGCCGAGCGCGAAGCACGCGAAGGCGATCGTCGGCCACAGCCGGGTGAAACCGTGGGACAGCTTGAGGCAGACCGCGAAACCGGTCTCCAGGATTCCCGCGACCACGACCAGCAGCCACGCCATGTCGAGTGCCTCCCCGCGTCAGGTGACATCGCGTCACGTGGTGGGATTATGCATTTACCAGACAAGGTGTGACGCAAACCCCGCCGGACGGTCAGTCGCCTTCGCGGCGTTCGCGCGTCCCCAGCAGCCGCCGCAGCGAGTACAGCCGCGCCGGGTCCGCGTGGCCGTCCTCCACCCACTGGTCGAGCGCGCAGTCCGGCTCGTCGTGGCTGCACGCGCGGGGGCACTCCTCCGTACCCGGCACCAGGTCCGGGAAGGCGAGCACCACCCGCGAGGGGTCCACGTGGTGCAGGCCGAACGAGCGCACGCCCGGCGTGTCGATGACCCAGCCGTCCCCGGAGGGCAGGGGCAGGGCCAGCGCCGACGTGGTGGTGTGCCGGCCGCGGCCGGTGACCTTGTTGACGTGGCCGGTGGCCCGCTGGCGGCCCTCGGCGACCAGCGAGTTCACCAGCGTGGTCTTGCCCACGCCCGAGTGGCCGACGAAGGCGGTGATGCGGCCTTCGAGGCGCTCGCGGACCCGCTCGGCGGCGTCGCCCGTCTCCAGCTCCTCGCGGTTGGTCACCACGTAGTTCAGGCCGAAGGTCGAGTAGACCTCCAGGATCTTGTCCGGGGAGGTCAGGTCGGACTTGGTGAGCACCAGCAGCGGCTCCAGCCCCGCGTCGTACGCCGCCACCAGGCAGCGGTCGATCATCCGCGGCCGGGGCTCGGGGTCCGCCAGGGCCGTGACGATGGCCAGCTGGTCGGCGTTGGCGACGACCACCCGCTCGTACGGGTCGTCGTCGTCGGCGGTGCGCCGCAGGACGGACTTGCGCTCCTCGATCCGCACGATCCGCGCGAGCGTGTCCTTCTTGCCGGACAGGTCACCGACGAGCGACACCCGGTCGCCGACCACCGCCGCCTTGCGGCCCAGCTCCCGGGCCTTCATCGCGGTGACCTTGCGGTCCTCGACCAGACACGTCAGCCGGCCCCGGTCGACGGTGAGGACGAAACCCTCGGAGGCGTCCTCGTGCTTGGGCCGGATGTTCGTCCGCGCCCGGTTGCCCTTGGGGTTCGGGCGCTGGCGGATGTCGTCCTCGTCGGTGTGCTTGCCGTACCTGCGCATGACCGGGCCCCTACGCTCCCGCTCCTGCTTCCGCTCCCGAGAGCATGTCCGTCCACATCTTCGGGAAGTCGGGCAGGGTCTTCGCGGTCGTCGCCACGTTCTCGATCTCCACGCCCTTCACGGCCAGCCCGATCACCGCGCCCGCCGTGGCCATGCGGTGGTCGTCGTAGGTGTGGAAGACGCCGCCGTGCAGCGGGCGCGGGCGGATGTGCAGCCCGTCCGCCGTCTCGGTGACGTCGCCGCCCAGCTCGTTGATCTCCTTGGTGAGCGCGGCCAGCCGGTCCGTCTCGTGCAGCCGGAGGTGGGCCACCCCGCGCAGGGTGGACGGGGAGTCGGCCAGCGCCGCCACGGCGGCGATGCCCGGGGTCAGCTCGCCGACCTCGCCGAGGTCCACGTCGATGCCGTGGATCCGGCCGGTGCCGGTGAAGACCAGGCCCGCGTCGGTGAGCTCGCAGGAGCCGCCCATCTCCGTGAAGATGCGGCGCAGCTCGTCACCGGGCTGCGTGGTGCGGCGCGGCCAGTCCGGGATGGTGACCGTACCGCCGGTGATCAGCGCCGCCGCCAGGAAGGGCTGCGCGTTGGACAGGTCCGGCTCGACGACCATGTCGCGGCCCAGCAGCGCGCTCGGCGCGACCCGCCACACGTTCTTCTCGCCGCCGGCCTCGGGGGTGTCGACCTGGGCGCCCGCCGCGCGCAGCATCTCCACCGTCATCCGGATGTGCGGCATCGACGGCAGGGTCGCGCCGGTGTGCCGGACCTCGACGCCCTGGTTGAAGCGCGGCGCGGACAGCAGCAGCGCCGAGACGAACTGCGAGGAGTTGGAGGCGTCGATCTCGACCGTGCCGCCCTCCAGGGCGCCGCCGCCGTGGACGGTCATCGGCAGCGCGCCGCGGCCGTCGTCGTCGATCCGGGCGCCCAGGGCGCGCAGCGCGTTGATGACCTCGCCGAGGGGGCGCTCGTAGGAGCGGGGGTCGCCGTCGAAGCGGATGTCGCCGGCCGCCAGGGTGGCGACGGGCGGCAGGAAGCGCATGACCGTGCCCGCGTTGCCGACGTCGACGGTGGCCGGGCCGTGCAGGGCCGCCGGGATGACCCGCCAGGCCTCGCCGCCCGCGCCGGCCCCGGCGGAGCTGGAGGAGACCGTCTCCTCGATGCCGACGCCCAGGGCGCGCAGCGCGTCCGACATGAGCTGCGAGTCGCGCGAGCGCAGCGGGCGGCGCACCCAGCCGGGCTCGGCCGCGAGGGCGGCGAGCACGAGGGCGCGGTTGGTGACCGATTTGGACCCCGGCACGGTGACGGTGGCGTGGACGGCGCCCTCGGCGAGCGGAGCGGGCCAGAGCGGATGGAGCGCGGGGGTCTCGGTCATGGCCCCCACTTTAGTGGCTCGCCGCCACCCCGGATCTTGATCGCTCCCGCGTCTCACAGGCCGAGCAGCCAACGCCCCCCGCCCACCAGGCAGCACAGCGCGACCGTGTGGAAGAAGCCCAGCCAGACCACCGGGTGCAGGTGAGTGAGCCGCCCCAGCTGGTCGGCGTCCGAGTCCGGCGCCGCTCCTCCGCGCCGCTTGCGCTGGAGCTCGAAGACCGGCCGGACCCCGCCCAGCAGCAGGAACCACACCACCGCGTACGCGAAGACCGCCTGCACGGCCTCCGAGGCCAGCCAGGACACCAGGACGAACGCGGCCCCGGCCAGCACCACCGTCAGCAGCCCGTACGCGTTGCGGATCCGCACCAGCAGCAGTGCCAGCAGCACGGTCGCCGCCCACAGCAGCACCGTGATCCGGTGCGCCGACAGCAGGGCGGCCCCGCCCAGGCCCAGCAGCGAGGGCGCCGTGTACCCGGCGGCGGCCGTCAGGACCATGCCGATCCCCGTCGGCTTGCCCCAGCTGACGGTCACCCCGCTGGTGTCCGAGTGCAGCCGGATCCCCGCCAGCCTGCGGCCGCTCAGCCGGGCCACCAGCCCGTGGCCGCCCTCGTGCGCGATGGTGATCGCGTTGCGGGCCGGCAGCCACAGCGGTCGCCAGGCCACGACCGCCAGGGCGGCGAGGCCGGTGGCGGCCACCAGCCACGTGGCCGGCGCGGTCTGTATGCCGGTCAGCCGGTCCCAGAGGCCGGCGGTCGTGCTGCTGTCCATGGAGTGGCGGACTCCTTGCGGTCGTGGGCGGTGTCCGTGGCAGTGTGTCAGCCATGTGCGGAAGGTTTGCGGCCGGTCGGACGCCGGAGGAGCTGGCGGGGATATTCGGCATCGAGCGGTGGGAGCCCGAGGAGACCCTGGCCCCCGACTACAACGTGGCGCCGACGAAAGAGGTCCACGTCGTCCTCGACCGCCCCCTCAAAGACGCGCGGGACCGGCGTCCGGTTCGCCAGCTGCGGACCCTGAAGTGGGGCCTGGTCCCCTCCTGGGCCAAGAGCCCCGAGGGCGCCGCCCGGATGATCAACGCCCGGTCGGAGACCCTGCACGAGAAGCCCTCCTTCCGGCGCCCCTTCGCCCAGCGGCGCTGCATCGTCCCCGCCGACGGCTACTACGAGTGGGTCACCGCCCACGAGGAGCGGCAGCTGGAGGTGGAGGGCAGGAAGAAGCGGGCCCGCAAGCAGCCCTACTTCGTGCTCCCCGCCGACGGCACCGTCTTCGCGATGGCCGGGATCTACGAGTTCTGGCGGGACGCCGCCCTGCCCCCCGACCACCCGCAGGCCTGGTGGGCCACCTGCTCGGTGATCACCGCCGAGGCCGAGACCACCCCGCTGGGCGTCGCCCCCGCCGAGGGACCGCGCTCGCTGTCCGACATCCACCCCCGGATGCCGCTGATGCTCACCCCGGACCGCTGGGACGCCTGGCTGGACCCGGCCCGCACCGACGAGACCGGCCTGCGGGACCTTCTGGCGCCCCCGCCGGGCGGCCTGATGCGGGCCTACCCGGTCTCCACGGCCGTGAGCAACGTGCGCAACAACGGGCCCGAGCTGCTCGGCGAGCTGGAGGCCCCCGAGGAGGGCACCCTTTTCTAGGCCCCGACTCCCGGCCCCGGCCTGCGCCGCGCCGGGGCGGCCACCCGGCACGATGGGGGCATGAGCACGCGCAGCGAGACCGTCGACACTCCCGCCGGGCAGGCCCGCATCACCTGGCACACCGGCCGCGCGGCCAGGGCCGTCCTCGCCCTCGGGCACGGTGCGGGCGGCGGCATCGAGGCCCGCGACCTCCAGGCCCTGGCCGCCGACCTGCCCGCGCGGGGGTACACCGTCGCCCTGGTCGAGCAGCCCTGGCGGGTGGCCGGGAAGAAGGTCGCGGCCGCCCCCAAGGTCCTCGACGAGGGCTGGCGGGGCCTGTGGCCGGCTCTGGAGGAGCCCGGGCTGCCCGTCGTCGCGGGCGGCCGCAGCGCCGGGGCCCGCGTGGCCTGCCGGACCGCCGCCGAGCTGGGGGCCGCCGGGGTGCTCGCCCTCGCCTTCCCGCTGCACCCGCCGGGCAGGCCCGAGAAGTCCCGGGCGGACGAGCTGCTCGGGACGGGCCGGCCCGCGCTGGTCCTCCAGGGCGGCCGGGACCCCTTCGGGCGGCCGGAGGAGTTCCCCGAGGGCGCGTACGAGCTGGTCGGGGTGGACGGGGGCGACCACGGCTTCGCGGTGCCCAGGAAGGCCGCCCCGACCCAGGAGGAGGCCCTCGCGGTGATCACCGGCGCGGTGGCCCCCTGGCTCGCCCGGCTCCTCGGCTGACCGGGCCGGCGCCGACCTGACAGATTCCCGCCGGACCGGTGCGTGATCCCGCTCACCCGCCGCCCGCCGACCCGCGTGAACGCGCCGGATCCCTTGCCCCGCCCGGGAATGCGCGGCCGGGGACACCTGTTGAGCGGAGTGTCGGTACGCAGGGAAAAGACGTCGGAGGAGAGGGAGCGCATGACCCAGGTCATCAGCCAGAACCGTCGGCAGGCCGCTGACCTGGACTGGACGGTGCTCCCGGCGCCCAAGCGCGGCTCGGTTCGAGCGGCGGAGGGCCGGGATGGTCGACTATTCTCCGATTCGAGCGGATCCGCTTTCGGAGCCGCCACGCTGTCGGAGGAGGTGGGTCCTGTCGCTGGGACCGACGAAGGCCAGGCGCAGGAGACGACCGCCGAGCGCAATGCGCGGTTCGAGCGGGACGCCCTCGGCTACCTCGACCAGATGTACTCCGCCGCCCTGCGCATGACGCGCAACCCGGCCGACGCCGAGGACCTGGTCCAGGAGACGTACGCCAAGGCGTACGCGTCCTTCCACCAGTTCCGCGAGGGCACCAACCTCAAGGCGTGGCTTTACCGCATTCTGACCAACACCTTCATCAACTCCTACCGCAAGAAGCAGCGCGAGCCGCAGCGCAGCGCCGCGGAGGAGATCGAGGACTGGCAGCTGGCGCGCGCCGAGTCGCACATGTCGACCGGTTTGCGTTCGGCCGAATCGCAGGCGCTCGACCACCTGCCGGATTCCGACGTGAAGGAGGCCCTCCAGGCCATTCCCGAGGAGTTCCGCATCGCGGTCTATCTTGCCGACGTAGAGGGCTTTGCGTACAAGGAGATCGCGGACATCATGGGTACACCCATCGGTACGGTCATGTCCCGGCTGCACCGTGGCCGCCGTCAACTCCGCGGAATGCTGGAGGACTACGCCCGCGAGCGCGGGCTGGTCCCCGCCGGCGCGGGAGAGTCGAACGACCTGAAAGGCTCGGGCTCATGAGCTGCGGAGAGCCGCACGAGACGGAGTGCTCCGAGGTCCTGGACCATCTGTACGAGTTCCTGGACCACGAGATGCCCGACAGCGACTGCACGAAGTTCGAGACGCACTTCGGCGAATGCAATCCCTGTCTGGAGAAGTACGGCCTGGAGCAGGCCGTGAAGAAGCTGGTGAAGCGCTGCTGCGGCTCGGACGACGTACCGACCGACCTGCGTTCCAAGGTCATGGGCCGGATCGAGCTGATCCGCTCGGGCCAGGCCGTTCCGGACCACGACATCACGGCGGGCCCCACCGGCGGCTGATCCGCCGGAGCCCTTCCACCCGTACGGCCGGCCATCGCCTCCGGAAGCACCGCCCATTCACTCGAAGGTGCTAATCCGGAGGCGCCCGTACGGGGCAATACGAAAATGTCCCCCGCTTCGCGCGGGGGCCGATTTATTCTCCCCTCGCGGTACCCCTTCCGATGCGGTACCCGGGTCGACGCCCGAGGGGAGGAGAGCGCCATGCGGGTCCTTCCGCCGGCGGCGCGCGCCTGCGTCCTGGCCGCCGTGCTCGCGGCCGTCGCCTGCGTCCTCCCCGCCCTGCGCCCCGGATCGGCCGTGGACTGGCCGGCCGTGGGGCTGCCGGCCGCCCTCTGCCTCGGCTGCGAGGCGGTCCGCGTCCTCCCGTTCCGGGGCCGCGCGGCGCCCGAGGGGCTCGGCTCCCACCTCCCGGTGGTCCTGGCCGCCGTCTTCCTGCTCCCGCCGTCCGCCGCCGCGCTGGCGGCCCTGCCCGGCGGACTGGCCCAGCCCGCCGCCCGGCGCCCCGTCGCCGTACGCCGGGTCTGGCACGCGGCCCAGCAGGCGGTGGCCGCCTGGGCCGCGGGGCTGGCCTACGGTCTCCTCGGCGGCCGGGCGGCCCTCACCGGAGCCGCCGCCCTCCCCTGCGCACTGCTCCCGGCGGCCGTCGCCGCCGCCGTCTTCTGCCTGGTGCTCACCGCACTCGACGCGGCCGTCCTGGCCGCCGCGGAAGGCCGTCCCGCGACGACGGCCACGACCGCGGCCAGGACGGCGGTCGCCGCCCGGCGCGGGCCGGCCTTCGCCCCCTACTGCCTGCACGGCCTCGTCGGCCTGATGATGGCCGTCATGTGGCACAGCCCCTACGGGCCCCCGGCCGCACTGCTGGTCCTGCTGCCGATGTACATCTCGTGCTGGGTCTTCGCCCAGTACCAGCGCGAGCACGCCGCACACCAGGCCACCATCCGCGCCCTCGTCCAGGCCGTCGACATCAAGGACCGCTACACGCGCGGGCACAGCGAACGCGTGGGCCAGGCCTCCGCCATGATCGCCCGCGAGCTGGGCATGTCCGACGACCGCCTCGAAGTCGTCCGCATCGCCGGGATCCTGCACGACGTCGGCAAGCTCGGCGTCCCCACGCGGCTGCTGCGCAAGGACGGGCCGCTGACGCCCGAGGAACGCCGCGTCATCGAACTGCACCCCGAGTACGGGCACGAGATGGTGCGCGGCATCGGCTTCCTCGGGGAGGCCCGGTCGGCGATCCTGCACCACCACGAACGGGTCGACGGCTCCGGCTACCCGTACGGGCTGAGCGGGGAACAGATCCCGGTTCCGGCCCGGGTGGTGGCGGTCGCCGACTCCTTCGACGCGATGACCTCGACCCGCTCGTACAGCCGGGCCAGGCCGGTGGAGGCGGCCCTGGCGGAACTCGAACGCTGCGCGGGCTCCCAGTTCGACCCGGCGATGGTGCGGGCCCTGACCACCGCGGTCGGCCGGCACGGCTGGCACCCGGTGGTCACCTCCGACGAGGACCTCCGGGCGGCCGCGCAGCCGGAGCGGGAGGCGGACCCCGGAAAGGGACGGGAGGGGCTGTCCGGGATGCCGGCCCAGGGCCGGGACGCCGCCCAGGCCGGTCCGCCCGGACCGGGCAGGGCCGGCCCGTGAGGGCGTGCGCCGGGTGGGCCGTGCGCGGGGCCGCCGCACTGCTCACCGCGGGCGGGCTGGGCCACACCCTGTGGACCGGGATCACCGAACCCGGTACCGCCCTGGCCTTCGCCGCCCTGGTCACCGTCGGCGAACTCGCCCGACGCGACCACCCCGACCAGGACCGCCGCCCCGCACCGCTCGGATCCGCCGGGGCCCTCGCCTACGCCCTGCTCGGCCGGGACGCGGGGGAGCCCACCCACCACGGCGTGCTCCAGGTCGTCGCCGTCGTCGTCGCGGCCGCCCTCGCCGGAACCGTCCCGCACATCGCCCGCGGCCACGGCCCCGCCCTCGACCACGTGGCCCGCCGGGTCCTCGCCGTCGCCTTCGCCGCCGCCTGCTTCCAGCCCCTCCACGGCTCCGGCCGGCTCACCCACCGGATCGGACAGGGCCCGTACCTCGTCCTGTTCCTGGTGCTCCTGCTCGGCCTCACCGCCCTGTGCGACGCCGTCCTCGCGGCCGCGCTGGCCGGCGCGCGCACCGGCTGGCCGTACGGGCCGCTGCTGCGCGACGAGCTGCGCGCCCAGCTCGGCATCGGCCCGGCCATCTGCGCCACCGGGGTCGTGATGGCGCTGGGCGTGGCCGTGGCGGGCCTGTGGGCCCTGCCGGTCTTCAGCGTGCCGCTGCTGCTCACCCAGCTGTCCTTCCACCGCGTCGACGCCGTCCGCACCACGTACCGCCAGACCATCACCTCCCTGGCCCGGGCCACCGAGATCGCCGGGTGCACCGCCCCCGGGCACGCCCGCCGGGTCGCCGCCCTCAGCTGCGCCGTCGGCCGCGAGCTGGGGCTCTCGGAGCGGGAGCTCACGGTGCTGGAGTACGCCGCCCTGATGCACGACATCGGGCAGCTCTCGCTCGTCGACCCCGTCCCCGGCGGGGCCACCGCCGAGCTGCCGCCGGACGAGGCCCGCCGGATCGCCGGACTCGGCGGCGAGGTGGCCCGGCAGACCGGGGTGCCGGCGGAGGTCGCGGTGATCGTCGAACGCCAGGCGGACCCGTACCGGGAGCAGCCCGTCGCCGCCCGGATCGTGCGCGCGGTGAACGCGTACGACGACCTGGCCGGAGCGGGCCGTCACCCGGGTGGCCCACTGGCCGCCCTGGAACGGCTGCGCCTGGGCACCGGGCACGACTACCAGCCGGAGGTCGTGGAGTGCTTGGCGAGGGTTCTGGCCAGGGGCGGGCGGGGCAGAGTCGTACCCGTTCCGCCGGGGTAACCCATGGGTAATGAGCGGTCGTCCGAGCGGGCATGGTTGGATGCAGTAAGGGGTGTCCGTGAGGGTGTCCGCAAGGCTGAACCGTTGGAGCGGCAGGCGGGAATCGTGAGGATCTTCGGAAAGGTACGGCATCGGCCCTCCGCCTCGTGGCGGCAGGCCACCGACCGCGCGTTCACGCTGATCGGCGACGGTCGGTACGAGGACGCCGGTGCGCTGCTGACCAGGGCTGCGGACCTGGAGCCCTGGCTGTCCGAGTCCTGGTTCAACCTGGCCCTCCTGCACAAGTTCCGGCACGACTGGGAGCAGGCGCGGGCCGCCGGCCTGCGCGCCGTCGCCCTGCTGGACCGCGAGACCGGCGCCCCGGACTGGTGGAACGTCGGCATCGCCGCGACCGCCCTCCAGGACTGGCCGCTGGCCCGCCGGGCCTGGCAGGCGTACGGGCTGAAGGTGCCCGGCGACCCGCACAGCACGGCCGGGTCGGGCGAGCCGGTGGGCATGGAGCTCGGCAGCGCGGCGGTGCGGCTCTCGCCCGAGGGCGAGGCCGAGGTGGTGTGGGGCCGCAGGCTCGATCCAGCCCGTATGGAGGTCCTGTCGATCCCGCTGCCCTCCTCGGGGCGGCGCTGGGGCGAGGTCGTCCTGCACGACGGGGTGCCGCACGGCGAGCGGGTGACCGCGGCCGGGCCCTCGTACCCGGTCTTCGACGAGATCGAGCTGTGGGCGCCCTCACCGGTGCCGACCTGGGTGGTGCTGCTGGAGGCGGCCACCGAGGAGGACCGCGACGCCCTGGAGCAGCTGGCCTCGGACGCGGGCTTCGCCGCCGAGGACTGGTCCTCGTCGGTGCGTCTGCTCTGCCGGACCTGTTCGGAGAGCTCGATGCCCAGCGGCGAGGGCAACGGCGACCACCTCGACCCGCACGACCACAGCGAGCCCGGCCACCCCGGCCCGCTGGGCCACCGCACGGCCGGATCCGGTTCCCTGTGGGTGCCCGAGCGCGAATGCGGCATCGCGGCCCCGGCCGGCCTGGTGCGCGGACTGCTCGACGGCTGGGTCGCGGACAGCCCCGACAGCCGGGAGTGGCGGGATCTCGAAGAAGTCTGCTGACCCCGGGCCGTAGGCTGTACGGGCACACCACGGACTTGAGGGAAGGCGTACGGCGGACATGGCGCAGCAGGAGAACCAGGTGACCCCGATCGACGACGAGGGCTGGGTCGTGGACACCGAGGACTGTGAGGCGCGCGAGCTCGCCCACCGCGAGCGCGGTACGTCCCGCCCGATCACGGTCGTCGGCAACCCGGTCCTGCACCGCGAGTGCAAGGACGTCACCGAGTTCGGCGACGAGCTGGCCCAGCTGATCGACGACATGTTCGCCAGCCAGAAGACCGCCGAGGGCGTGGGCCTGGCCGCCAACCAGATCGGCGTCGACGCCAAGGTCTTCGTCTACGACTGCCCCGACGACGAGGGCGTGCGCCACACCGGCGTGGTGGTCAACCCCAAGCTCGTCGAGCTGCCGGCCGGCTCCCGCGTGCTGGACGACTCCAACGAGGGCTGCCTCTCCGTCCCCACCGCCTACGCTTCCCTGGCCCGCCCCGACTACGCCGAGGTCACCGGCCAGGACGCGCAGGGCAACCCGATCAAGGTCCGCGGCACCGGTTACTTCGCGCGCTGCCTCCAGCACGAGACCGACCACCTGTACGGCTACCTGTACATCGACCGCCTCTCCAAGCGCGACCGCAAGGACGCGCTGCGCCAGATGGCGGAGAACACCCCGCGCTACCCGGTCGTCCCGAACGACTGACCCGGCCCCGCGCGCCGCGGACGCACGAAGGCCCCGCTCCGGAAACGCTCCGGAACGGGGCCTTCGCCTGTGGGGGGTGTTCCGCGTGGGTCGCGCGGTGCGGCGTATCCGGATCAGACCACCGCCGCGGCACTGCGGCCAGACCCGCCCGCCCCGCATGTCAAGTCAGGGGTCGAATACCGGCCGTTGCTGCCGCTGCTCGCTCCGGTCTCCGGCCCTCGGACCGACGGACTAGAAGTCCTCGTCCAGGTCGACCGTGCCCTCCACGGCCACCTGGTAGGCCGACGGGCGGCGCTCGAAGAAGTTCGTCAGTTCCTGGACGCCCTGGAGCTCCATGAACGAGAACGGGTTCTGCGAGCCGTACACCGGCGGGAAGCCGAGGCGCACCAGGCGCTGGTCGGCGACGCACTCCAGGTACTCGCGCATCGAGTCGGTGTTCATGCCCGGCAGGCCCTCGCCGCACAGGTCGCGGCCGAACTGCAGCTCCGCCTCCACGGCCTCCTTCAGCATGTCGGTGACCTGCTGCTGGAGGGCGTCGTCGAAGAGCTCCGGCTCCTCCTTGCGGACCGTGTCCACGACCTCGAAGGCGAAGTTCATGTGCATGGTCTCGTCGCGGAAGACCCAGTTGGTGCCCGTCGCCAGGCCGTGCAGCAGGCCGCGCGAGCGGAACCAGTACACGTACGCGAAGGCGCCGTAGAAGAACAGGCCCTCGATGCACGCGGCGAAGCAGATCAGGTTCAGCAGGAAGCGGCGGCGGTCGGCCGCCGTCTCCAGCTTCTCGATCTTCTCGACCGAGTCCATCCACTTGAAGCAGAACTGCGCCTTCTCGCGGATCGACGGGATGTTCTCCACCGCGTCGAAGGCCGCCGCGCGGTCGTCCGGGTCGGGCAGGTAGGTGTCGAGCAGCGTCAGGTAGAACTGGACGTGCACGGCCTCCTCGAACAGCTGGCGCGACAGGTACAGGCGCGCCTCCGGGGAGTTGATGTGCTTGTACAGCGTCAGGACCAGGTTGTTCGCCACGATCGAGTCGCCCGTCGCGAAGAACGCGACCAGGCGGCCGATCATGTGCTGCTCGGCCGGCGTCAGCTTCGCGAGGTCGGCGACGTCGGAGTGGAGGTCGACCTCCTCCACCGTCCAGGTGTTCTTGATCGCGTCCCGGTAGCGCTCGTAGAAGTCCGGGTAGCGCATGGGGCGGAGCGTGAGCTCGAAGCCCGGGTCGAGGAGGTTCTTCTTCTCGGTGGAGCTCATTACTGGCAGGCCTCGCAGGACTCGGGGTTCTCAAGGGAGCAGGCCAGCGCCTCGGCGTCGAGGGCCTGCGGCAGCTGGGTGGGGGTGGCGGCGGCCGGGACGGCGGTGCCGGAGGCCGCGCGGGCGATCTTCGTCGCGGGGCGCGAGCGCAGGTAGTACGTGGTCTTCAGGCCCTGCTTCCAGGCGTACGCGTACATCGAGCTGAGCTTGCCGATGGTGGGCGTCTCCATGAACAGGTTCAGCGACTGGCTCTGGTCCAGGTACGGCGTACGGGCCGCCGCCATGTCGATCAGGCCGCGCTGCGGGATCTCCCACGCCGTGCGGTACAGCTCGCGGACCTCCGCCGGGATCCAGCCGAAGCCCTGGACGGAGCCGGAGGAGTCGCGCAGCGCCTCGCGGGTCTGCGCGTCCCACACGCCCAGCTTCTTGAGGTCCTCCACCAGGTAGCCGTTGACCTGGAGGAACTCACCGCTGAGGGTCTCGCGCTTGAAGAGGTTGGACACCTGCGGCTCGATGCACTCGTACACGCCCGCGATCGAGGCGATCGTCGCCGTCGGGGCGATGGCGAGGAGCAGGGAGTTGCGCATGCCGGACTTCGCGACGCGGGCGCGCAGGGCTTCCCAGCGCTCGGGCCAGTTGCGCTCGGTCTCGTAGTGGTCCGGGTGCAGGACGCCCTGGGCGGTACGGGTCTCGGCCCAGGCCGGGAGCGGGCCGCTGCGCTCGGCGAGGTCGCAGGAGGCCTCGTACGCGGCGAGCATGATGCGCTCGGAGATCTTCGTGGACAGGGCCTTCGCCTCGGCGGAGTCGAAGGGCAGGCGCAGCTTGAAGAAGACGTCCTGGAGGCCCATCGCGCCCAGGCCCACCGGACGCCACTTGGCGTTGGAGCGGCCTGCCTGCTCGGTCGGGTAGAAGTTGATGTCCACGACGCGGTCGAGGAAGGTCACGGCCGTGCGGACGGTCTCGTCCAGGCGCTCCCAGTCCATCTCCCCGTCGGCGACGAACGCGCCGAGGTTGACGGAGCCGAGGTTGCAGACGGCCGTCTCGCCGTCGTTGGTGACCTCGATGATCTCGGTGCAGAGGTTGGAGGAGTGGACCACCGTGCCCGGGAGCGCGGTCTGGTTGGCCGTGCGGTTGGAGGCGTCCTTGAAGGTCATCCAGCCCTGGCCGGTCTGCGCGAGGGTGCGCATCATGCGGCCGTACAGGTCGCGGGCCGGCATGGTCTTCTTGGCGAGCCCGGCGGCCTCCGCCTTGACGTAGGCGGCGTCGAACTCGTCGCCGTAGAGGTCCACCAGTTCGGGGACGTCGGCGGGGGAGAACAGCGACCACTCGGCGTCGGCGTTGACGCGGCGCATGAACTCGTCCGGGATCCAGTGGGCGAGGTTCAGGTTGTGCGTGCGGCGCTGGTCCTCGCCGGTGTTGTCGCGGAGCTCCAGGAACTCCTCGATGTCCGCGTGCCAGGTCTCCAGGTAGACGGCGGCGGCGCCCTTGCGGCGGCCGCCCTGGTTCACGGCGGCCACGGAGGCGTCGAGGGTCTTCAGGAACGGGACGATGCCGTTGGAGTGGCCGTTGGTGCCGCGGATCAGCGAACCGCGGGCGCGGATGCGGGAGTAGGACAGGCCGATGCCGCCGGCGTGCTTGGAGAGGCGCGCGACCTGGTGGTAGCGGTCGTAGATGGAGTCCAGCTCGTCCAGCGGGGAGTCGAGGAGGTAGCAGGAGGACATCTGCGGGTGGCGCGTACCCGAGTTGAAGAGGGTCGGCGAGGACGGCAGGTAGTCCAGGCGGCTCATCAGGGCGTACAGCGAGGCCACTTCCTCGACCGCGCGGACGCTCTCGTCCTCGGCGAGGCCGCAGGCCACGCGCAGCATGAAGTACTGCGGGGTCTCGATGACCTGGCGGGTGATCGGGTGGCGCAGCAGGTAGCGGCTGTGCAGGGTGCGCAGGCCGAAGAAGCCGAAGCGGTCGTCCGCGCCCTCGGCGAGCGCGTGCTCGACCAGGGCGTTCAGGCGGGCGGCGTGGGCGGCGACGAACTCGGCGGTGCGGTCGGCGATCAGGCCCTCGCGGTGGCCGACGGCGACGGACTCGGCGAAGGAGGTCGCGCCCTGGCCGGCCGCCTCGTCGGCCACGGCCAGGGTGAGCAGGCGGGCGGCGAGGCGGGAGTACGCCGGGTCCTCGGAGATCAGACCGGCCGCGGCCTCGGTGGCGAGCCCGCGCAGCTCGGCCTCGTCGGCGGCCGCGCTGCGGCCGCGCAGGGCGGCGGCGGCGACCCGGCCGGGGTCGGTGTCGGGGAGGTCGGCCGTGAGCTCGGTGAGGGTGCGCAGCAGCGCGGCCCCGGGACCTTCTGCTTCGGGGTGGTCGGACTCGGCGCGCGGTGCGGCGGGCGCGATGGTCACGGGGGAGCTCTCCCTCACTCGGCCCGGTCATCGGCGGAGCGGGGCGCGGGCGGGCGCACGCGGGCGCGCGCGCAGAGGCGTTCGGCACCACGTGGCGTCCGCCGGCCCAACCGCGAGGCCCGGACGAATCGACTCCCCGGGTCGGTCGATCCGGGGGCACTGCCGGCAGGTCTTCGGACTCGCGGATACGCCGCTGGGCGTACGTCACACCGTTGCGGGACAGTTCCGGATTCCCACCGGATTCCCCTGCGGCGGCAGCAGGCATGAGCATACATGTGGGGGCGACCCGATGCGGTAGCCCCCACATGTTGTGTCGGGTGCATGCGGAGCGTGTCCTCACAGCTCCAGTCGGTACGTGCGCGGGGTCGCTGCGGGGGCCGGCGGCCGGTCCGGTTGTGTGCCCGCGCCCCTCGAAGGGCCGGGTGCGCCGGGCGAGCGAAGGGCCCCGCCGTCTCCGGTCGGAGACGGCGGGGCCCTCGTCGTGGGTTCAGCAGCAGCGGAAGCCCTCGCGGGGGTCCGCTTCGCGGGCGTCGGTGCGGGCGCGTTCGAAGGCGCGGCGGGTCAGGACCTCGGCCTCGGGGTCGTGGGAGCGGGCGTGGGCGACGTAGCGGTCGTACGCGGCCTCGCCGGAGAACTCCCGGACGAAGTGGCGGGCCTTGGCCAGCGCCCCCCGGACCGCGCCGCTCACGCGACCGGGTCCTTCACGCGCCCGCCGCCCCCGTCGAGGCCGGCCGCCGCGAGCTCGGCCTTCTCCGCGGCGGTGGCGATCAGCCCCGCCGGGGCGACGATCTTCGACTCGGTCCACGGGACCTCGGAGAGGCGGACCGACCCCGGGTCGGAGACGGCCTTGAGGCAGGTGCGGGCCGCGTCCAGCAGGACGACGATGATCAGGGCCGCGAAAAGGGCCGAGAGGACCCCGTCGACCGTGGCGTTGGTGACCACGGTGTGCATCTCGTCCATGGTCTTGGCGGGCGGCAGCACCTTCCCGGCGTCGATGCCGGTCTGGTACTTGTCGCGCTGCGCGAAGAAGCCGATCTTCACGTCGTCGGAGAAGACCTTCTGGTAGCTCGCCGTCAGGGTGACGGCCACGTCCCACGCGAGCGGAACGCCCGTGACCCAGGCCCACTTGAGCCGGCCCGACTTGACCAGCAGGGTGGTGCAGACGGCCAGCGCGACCGCGGCGAGCAGCTGGTTCGCGATGCCGAACAGCGGGAAGAGCTGGTTGATGCCGCCCAGCGGGTCCTTGACGCCGACCCACAGGAAGTAGCCCCAGCCGCCGACGACGACCGCGCTGGCCAGCCAGACGCCCGGCTTCCAGCTGACGTTCCGGAAGGACTTGTGCACGTTGCCCAGGGTGTCCTGGAGCATGAAGCGGCCGACGCGCGTGCCCGCGTCCACCGTCGTCAGGATGAACAGGGCCTCGAACATGATGGCGAAGTGGTACCAGAACGCCTTCATCCCGGCCCCGCCGACCACGGCGGAGAAGATCTCCGACATCCCGAGCGCGAACGTCGGCGCGCCGCCCGTACGGGAGAGCAGGGTGGTCTCCTCGACGTCCTTGGCGGCCTGCGCGAGGGCGTCCGGGGAGATGGCGAAGCCGAAGTGGCCGACGGCCGCCGAGGCGGACTGGACGGTGGTGCCGATGACCCCGGCGGGGGAGTTGACCCCGAAGAACAGGCCGGGCTCGATGATGCACGCGGCGATCACGGCCATGACGGCGACGAAGGACTCGGTGAGCATCGCGCCGTAGCCGATGACCCGGATCTGGGTCTCCTTCTGGATCATCTTCGGGGTGGTGCCCGAGGCGACCAGGGAGTGGAAGCCGGACAGGGCGCCGCAGGCGATGGTGATGAAGACGAAGGGGAACATGGACCCGGCGAAGACCGGGCCGTCGCCGCGCGTGGCGAAGTCGGTCACCGACGGCATCTTCAGCGTCGGCATCGCCACGACCACGCCGACCGCCATCAGGGCGATGGTGCCGACCTTCATGAAGGTGGACAGGTAGTCGCGCGGGGCCAGCAGCAGCCACACCGGCAGGACCGAGGCGAAGAAGCCGTACCCGATCATCCAGAGGACCAGGGTCTCCTTGTCCAGGGTGAAGAAGTCGGCCCAGGAGGACTCGGCGACCCAGCCGCCCGCCACGATCGCCAGGAGCAGCAGCGCGACGCCGATGACGGAGACCTCGGTGACCCGGCCCGGCCGCAGCCAGCGCAGGTAGACGCCCATGAAGAGGGCGATCGGGATGGTCATGCCGATGGAGAAGACGCCCCAGGGGGAGTGCCCCAGGGCGTTGACGATGACCAGGCCGAGCACCGCCAGCAGGATGATCATGATGGTGAACACGGCGAGCAGGGCGGCGCCGCCGCCGACCGGACCGATCTCGTCCCGGGCCATCTGGCCGAGCGAACGGCCGTCGCGCCGGGTGGAGAAGAACAGCGTCACCATGTCCTGGACGGCGCCGGCGAAGATGACGCCCGCGACGATCCAGATGGTGCCCGGCAGGTAGCCCATCTGCGCGGCGAGCACCGGGCCGACGAGCGGGCCGGCGCCGGCGACGGCGGCGAAGTGGTGGCCGAAGAGCACGCGCCGGTCGGTGGGGTGGAAGTCGACACCGTTGTCGAGGCGTTCGGCGGGGGTGGCCCGGGTCCTGTCCAGCTTCAGCACGCGGTTCGCGATGAACCGCGCGTAGAAGCGGTAGCCGATGGCGTACGAGCCGAGCGCGGCGGCGAGCAGCCAGGCGGCCGAGATCTCCTCACCCCGTGAGAGCGCCAGCACGCCCCAGCCGACGGCCCCGACGAGGGCCACGAGCACCCATAGGGCGATGGACTGCGGGGTGGTTCTCGCCGTGGGCGTCCGCTGTGTCCCTGTTGCTCCCGGTTCCGACATGATCCTCGTCCCCTCGTTGATCATCTGCGTAAGCGCACGGAATCTACGGGGGGTTACCGGTGGACGTAAGCCCCCGTCCGTATAGCGGTACGAGCGTCCACCGGGGTTCGGAGGGTCGTCAACAGGTGATCACACAGCAGGTCGCTGGAGGCGGGCAACGAACTTATAACGGTCGCCCCGATATACCGATCGCACCCATTCGACCGGTTCGCCGTCGGCGTCCAGCGAGTGCCGGGAGAGCATCAGCATCGGCAGGCCCACGTCCGTGCCCAGCAGCCCGGCCTCGCGCGGGGTGGCCAGGGAGGTCTCGATGGTCTCCTCGGCCTCCGCGAGCCGGACGTCGTAGACCTCGGCGAGGGCCGTGTAGAGGGAGGTGTACTTGGCGAGCGAACGGCGCAGTGCGGGGAAGCGCTTGGCCGACAGGTGCGTGGTCTCGATGGCCATCGGCTCGCCGCTGGCCAGGCGCAGCCGCTCGATGCGCAGGACGCGGCCGCCCGTGGCGATCTTGAGCAGGCCGGCGAGGGTGTCGTCGGCGGTCACGTAGCCGATGTCGAGCAGTTGCGAGGTCGGCTCCAGGCCCTGGGCGCGCATGTCCTCGGTGTAGGAGGAGAGTTGCAGCGGCTGGGAGACCTTGGGCTTGGCGACGAAGGTGCCCTTGCCCTGGATGCGTTCCAGGCGGCCCTCGACCACGAGCTCCTGGAGGGCCTGCCGGACGGTGGTCCGGGAGGTGTCGAACTCGGCCGCGAGCGTCCGCTCCGGCGGCACCGGGGTGCCGGGGGGCAGTGTTTCGGTCATGTCGAGCAAGTGCCGCTTGAGTCGGTAGTACTTGGGTACACGCGCCGTTCGAGTGGCTGGCCCGCCCTCCGGCTCCGTGGTCGCCCCTTCGGTGGACATCGCCGCCCGCCTTCCCGACTCCAGTTTCGCTGCCGTCACCGGCTCCTCCGATATGTGCGGTCACATGGTGACACGGGCGGGAGGGCAGGCCTCCTCCCTCCCCCAGGTGTCGGTCCGATAACGGACCGAGCACCCGCTCATTAGACCCTTGACACCCCTAAAGGTCTAGGCCAAGCTCCCGGTACTGGTCTACACCAATATGGATCAGATCCCGGCCCCACGGGCAGTACTTGGTACGTACGTCACCGCGGCGGGCGAGGGAAGGTGCACAGCAGCAGCATCCCTGAGGAGGGTGGCGTGAAGCGCAAGCTCATTGCGGCGGTCGGTGTCGTGGGCATGATGGTCGGTGTCGCCGCATGCGGCAACGGCGGCGACGACAAGCCGAAGTCCGACGCGTCGGGTGGCGCCAAGGAGATCACCGTCTGGGTGATGGACGGATCCGCCCCGAAGGCCTGGATCGAGCAGGTCAACAAGGAGTTCTCGGCCAAGCACCCCGGTGTGACGGTGAAGGTCGAGGAGCAGAAGTGGACGGGTATCCAGGAGAAGGTCACCACGGCCCTCTCCGAGAACACCCCGCCGGACGTCCTGGAGCTCGGCAACACGCAGACCGCGGGTTACGCGGTCACCGGCGGCCTCGCGGACCTCACCAAGGACAAGGCCCAGCTCGGCGCCGACGCCTGGCAGAAGAGCATGCTCGCCTCCGCCGAGGTCGACGGCAAGCTGTACTCCGCCCCCTGGTACGCCGCCAACCGCGTCGTCGTCTACGACAAGAAGGCCTACGAGAAGGCCGGCGTCACCCCGCCCAAGACCCGCGACGAGTGGATCGCCGGCCTGGAGAAGCTCAAGGCCGCCGACCCGTCCGCGCAGCCGATCTACCTCCCCGGCCAGAGCTGGTACGTCCTCGCCGGCTTCATCTGGGACGAGGGCGGCGACCTCGCCGTCAAGGACGGCGGCAAGTGGAAGGGCCAGCTCTCCACCCCGCAGGCCGCCGCCGCCATGGACTTCTACAAGAAGCTCCAGTCCTACTCCACCGCCCCCAAGGACAAGGACGAGGCCACCCCGCAGCAGTCCACCGACATCGTCCCCAAGGGCGGCGTCGCCTCCTGGATCGGTCTCGGCTGGGAGGCCGGCGGCGCCGAGAAGGCCCTGAAGGACGCGGGCAAGGACGCCGACTTCGGCTACTTCCCGATCCCGGGCAAGACGGCCGACAAGTCCGGCACCGTCTTCCTCGGCGGCTCCAACCTCGCCGTGGCCGAGCGCTCCAAGAACAAGGAGCTCGCCAAGGAGTGGCTGGCCCTCGCCACCGGCAAGGACCAGATGACCAAGTACGCCGCCGAGGTCAAGGGCGCCCTGCTGCCCAACCAGGTCGGCGCCAACTTCACCCCGGCGCCCGGCTCCTTCGCCGAGGCCATGGCCAAGGCCGGCCTCAACGGCAAGATCACCCCGGTGACCGCGGGCTGGGCGAACGTCGAGACCGAGCCGAACCCCATCAAGGAGTTCATGACCAAGGTCCTGAAGGGTGAGGACGCCGGCAAGGCGGGCGCGGACGCGGACAAGGAAATCGCGAACCGCATCAACAAGTAACAGCCCCGCCCCGCAGCACCCGCTCCACCCAGCCGTGTGAACGCACCGGGGGGTGCGGCAGGCCCCGGCCGCCTGCCGCGCCCCCGGTCGCGCATTTGACTCCACAGTCAACCGCGAGGAAGCCAAGCCATGACCGTGCACTCCCAGGGAGCGACGACCAGCGCTCCACAGGACGCACCACACCAGTCCGCCGGACGGCGAAAGGCGCACAGCCCCGCAGCCGACCCCCGTCCCGCCCCTCCTCGCGGGGGCAGAAAGCGGCTCCCCTCGGGGTGGCTGCCGTACCTGCTGGTGCTGCCGGCCGTGGCCGGCATGGCCCTCCTGCTGCTGTACCCGCTGATCAAGAACGTGATCCTGTCCTTCCAGGACATCAACAAGATCGAGTTCATCCAGCGGAAGTACCCCTTCGCGGGATTCGCCAACTACACCCAGCTGCTCGGCGACTCCGCCTTCTGGACCGTCGTCGTCCGCAGCTTCCTCTTCACCTTCGCCAACGTCGTGCTGATCATGGTGATCGGCAGTCTCATCGGCATCCTGCTGAACCGGCTCGGCACGTGGATGCGCCTGGTCCTCTCGATGGCGCTGGTGATGGCCTGGGCCATGCCGATCGTCGCCTCCGTCCAGGTCTTCTCCTGGCTGTTCGACGAGCAGTTCGGCGTCATGAACTGGGTCATGCGCACCCTCGGCTTCTCCGGCTACGAGCAGCACAACTGGTTCGAGACCGGCCTGTCCACCCTGACGATCGTCACGCTGCTGGTGGTCTGGGGCTCCATCCCCTTCGTCGCCCTCAACATGTACGCAGGCCTCACCACCGTCGGCGCGGAGCTGTACGAGGCCGCCCGCATGGACGGCGCCAACGGCTGGCAGACCTTCTGGAAGGTCGTCTTCCCCAACCTGAAGCCCTTCTTCCTGGTCACCACCTTCCTTGAGGTGATCTGGGTCTTCAAGGCCTTCACCCAGGTCTACGCGATGAACAAGGGCGGCCCGGACCGCGCCTCCGAGATCCTCCCGGTCTTCGCCTACGTCGAGGGCCAGAGCCAGTTCCACTACGGCCTCGCCGCGGCCATCTCCGTCCTGACGATCCTGATCCTGCTGGTCGTCATGTCCTTCTACTTCCGCCTGATCCTGAAGCAGGAGGAGGAGCAGTGAGCACCACCACCGCCCCGGACAAGCCCGCGCAGCAGCTGCGCACCCGCCGGCCGCTGCGGCCCGCGACCGTCGCCAAGAACCTCGGCGCCCTGCTCCTGGCCCTGGTCTTCGTCTTCCCGGTCTACTGGATGTTCTCCTCGGCCCTCAAGCCGAACAGCGAGATCCTCACCAAGGACCCGGTCTTCGTCTTCACCCCGACGCTGGACAACTTCACCAAGGCCACCGGCGTCGAGAACTTCTGGACCTACGTCACCAACAGCCTCGTCGTCACCGTCGGCGCCGTCCTGCTCGCCCTGCTGGTGGCCCTCGCCGCGAGCTTCGCGATCGCCCGCATGAAGTTCAAGGGCCGCAAGGGCCTCGTGCTCGGCGTGATGATGGCCCAGATGGCCCCCTGGGAGGTCATGGTCATCGCGATGTACATGATCGTCCGTGACGCCGAGATGCTGAACAGCATCGGCGTGCTCACCGCCGTCTACTTCGTGATGGTCCTCCCCTTCACCATCTGGACCCTGCGCGGCTTCATCGCCGCCGTCCCGGTGACGCTGGAGGAGGCCGCCCAGATCGACGGCTGCACCCGCGGCCAGGCCTTCCGCAAGGTGATCTTCCCGCTGCTGGCCCCCGGCCTGATGTCCACCTCGCTCTTCGGCTTCATCACCGCCTGGAACGAGTTCGCGATGGTCCTGATCCTCAACAAGGACAAGGCCGCCCAGACCCTGCCGCTGTGGCTGACCCAGTTCAAGACCGCCTTCGGCAACGACTGGGGCGCCACCATGGCCGCGTCCTCGATCTTCGCGCTCCCCGTCCTGGTGATCTTCATCTTCCTCCAGCGCAAGGCCGTCGGCGGCATGACCGCCGGCGCCGTGAAGGGATAACGGCCGTGACGATCCTTGCGCACCGGACCGCTGCCTCCGACGAGAACGGCCGGCTGACCCGTGACGCCCTCGCGGTGCTCCAGCCCGGTTTCGAGGGCACCACCGCCCCCTCCTGGCTGCTGCGCCGGCTGGGCGAGGGCCTCACCGCCGTCGGCCTCTTCGGGCGCAACATCGCCTCGCCCGAGCAGCTCGCCGCACTCACCGCGCAGCTGCGCCGCGAGCGCGACGACGTCCTCGTCGCCATCGACGAGGAGGGGGGCGACGTCACCCGCCTGGAGGTCCACGGCGGTTCGTCCTTCCCCGGCAACCTCGCACTGGGCGCCGTCGACGACACGGAGCTCACCCGCGAGGTCGCCCGCGAGCTGGGCCGCCGCCTCGCCGAGTGCGGGGTCAACCTCAACTGGGCCCCGTCCGCGGACGTCAACTCCAACCCGGACAACCCGGTCATCGGGGTGCGTTCCTTCGGCGCCGACACCCACCTCGCCGCCCGCCACACGGCCGCGTACGTCGAGGGCCTCCAGGCCGCCGGAGTCGCCGCCTGCACCAAGCACTTCCCGGGCCACGGCGACACCAACGTCGACTCCCACCACGCCCTGCCCCGCATCGACGTGGACCCGCAGACCCTCCAGGCCCGCGAACTGGTCCCGTTCAAGGCGGCGATCGAGGCCGGCACCAAGGCCGTGATGAGCGCCCACATCATGGTGCCCGTCCTGGACCCGACCCGCCCCGCCACCCTCAGCCCGCAGATCCTCACCGGTCTGCTGCGCAAGGAACTCGGCTACGAGGGCCTCATCGTCACCGACGGCATGGAGATGAACGCCATCGCCGGGACGTACGGCATCGAACGCGGCTCGGTGCTGGCCATCGCGGCCGGCGCCGACGCCATCTGCGTCGGCGGGGGCCTCGCCGACGAGGCGACCGTGCTGCGTCTGCGCGACGCGCTGGTCGCCGCCGTCCGCGAGGGCACGCTGCCCGAGGAGCGGCTCGCCGACGCCGCCGACCGGGTGCGCGCCCTCGCCGGATGGACCCTCCGGGCCCGGCCGGACGCGCAGCCGGAGGGGAGCCGCGCGTCCGGCATCGGCCTGGAGGCTGCCCGCCGCGCGCTCGCCGTGTCGGGCACCCCGGCCCCCGTGGCCGCCCCGTACGTCGCCACGCTCGCACCCGTCGCGAACATCGCGGTCGGCGACGAGACCCCCTGGGGGGTGGCCGCCGAACTGGCCGCCCTCGTCCCGGGGACCGTCTCGGGCGTCTACCCCGAGGGTTCGGCCGCCGGGGACGTGCTGGCGGCCGCGGGGGAGCGCACCATCGTCGCGGTGGTCCGTGACGCACACCGCCACCCGTGGATGGCCGAGGCGCTGGACGCCCTGGTCGCCGCGCGGCCGGACACCGTGGTCGTGGAGATGGGCCTGCCCCGCGCCGAGCCGCGCGGGTCGCTGTACCTCGCCACGCACGGCGCCTCCCGGGTCTGCGGGAGGGCCGCCGCCGAGGTGATCGCCGGGACCCGGTAGGCCGCCGGGTACGGAAGAGGGCCGGGCCCCCGAGGAGGGGGGCCCGGCCCTTTCCGTCGCTCCTACAGGCCCTGCCAGGAGGGCTTTTCGGCGTAGGCGTGGCGGAAGTAGTCGGCCAGCTTCAGCTTGGAGGCGGCCGCCTCGTCCACGACGACGGTCGCGTGCCGGTGCAACTGGAGCGCGGAGGCCGGGACCAGCGCGGACAGCGGGCCCTCGACGGTCTGGGCGACCGCCTCGGCCTTGCCCTCGCCGGTGGCCAGCAGGACCAGGTGGCGGGCGTCGAGGATGGTGCCTATGCCCTGGGTGATGACGTGGTGCGGCACCTGGTCCAGGTCGTCCTCGAAGAACCGCGCGTTGTCCACGCGGGTCTGCTCGGTCAGCGTCTTGATGCGGGTGCGGGACGCCAGCGAGGAGCACGGCTCGTTGAAGCCGATGTGCCCGTCGGTGCCGATGCCCAGCAGCTGGAGGTCCACCCCGCCGGCGTCGGCGAGGGCCTGGTCGTACGCCTCGCAGGCCGCCTGGACGTCCTCGGCGGAGCCGTCGGGGCCCATGAAGGAGTCCTCGCTCAGGCCGAGGGGGGCGACGACCTCCCGCAGGACGACCGCGCGGTAGGACTCCGGGTGCCCGGCCGGCAGGCCGACGTACTCGTCGAGCTGGCAGATCCGGGCCCGGGAGGCGTCGACCTCGCCGGCCCGCACCTTGGCGGCGAGGGCCTCGTAGACGGGCAGCGGGGTAGAGCCGGTCGCCACGCCCAGCAGGGCGTCGGGCTTGCGGCGGACCAGGGCGGCCATGGCCTCCGCGATGAGCTCGCCGCCTGCCTTGGCGTCCGGGACGATGACAACTTCCACGCGGGGCCTGCCGATCTGAGAGTGGTGTGTGGTATAGACCAATCTAGCAGAGCGGCCCCGTGCGCGGCGGCCCCTCCGCCACATCCATCGTCCCGCCGTTCGACCCGGGCCGCCGGTCGTGCGGGGACCGCCGCCGGGCAGGGGGCGGCCCCCTGCCCGACCCCGTCACATCAGGGCCAGCTGCAAGCCCCCGGTGGCGTCCAGGTGCTGGCCCGTGACCCAGCGGGAGTCCGGCGAGGCCAGGAAGGCCACCACGTCGGCCACCTCCTCCGCCGTGCCGACCCGGTTGAAGACGGACCGCGAGGCGGCGTGGGCCCGGGCTGCGGGGTCGGCCAGCCAGGCCGCGTTCAGTTCCGTCTCCGTGATGCCGGGGCCCACCGAGTTCACCGTGATCCCGCGCGGCGCGAGTGCGGCGGCCAGGGAGACGGTCAGGGCGTTCACCGCGCCCTTCGCCATGATCGTGGCGAGGATCGCCGGCAGCGCGATGCCGGGGGTGCCGGTGACGTTGACGATCCGGCCCCCGTCCGCGAGCCGCTCCAGCCCGTGCTTGATCACGAAGAAGGGTGCCCGGGCGTTGAGCGCCTGCACCCGCTCGAAGGTCTCCTCGTCCGTCTCGCCGATGCCCGCGAAGGTCGCCGCCCCGGCGTTGTTCACCAGCACGTCCACCCGCCCGGTGTGCGCCGGGTGGGCCTCGTACGCCGCCCAGAGCGCCTCGGCGTCCCCCGGCACCCCGAGCTCCGCCCCGATGGCGAAGGCCCGCCCGCCCGCCGCCTCGATCGCGGTGACGGTCTCCTTCGCCGCCGCCTCGTTGTGCCCGTAGTGCACGGCGACCAGCGCCCCGTCGCGCGCCAGCCGCTCGGCCACGGCCCGCCCGATGCCCCTGCTGCCGCCCGTGACCAGCGCCGTCTTCCCCTTGAGCACGCCCATGGCGCACCCCCCTTATTCGATAGTGGTCGCTACAGAAAGAACCGTATCAGATTCCCTAGTGAGCGCTATAGAATGGTCCGCATGGTGACAGGACAGCGCGGCAGGCCCCGCTCCTTCGACCGGGACGCCGCCCTCGACAAGGCGATGCTGGCCTTCTGGGAGCACGGCTACGAGGCCACGTCCATCGCCGACCTGACCCGCACCCTGGGTATCGGCGCGCCCAGCCTCTACGCGGCCTTCGGTGACAAGCGCAAGCTCTTCGACGAGGTCGTGGTGGTCTACGGCAGCCGCTACGGGGACTTCGCCTCCGTCGCGCTGCGCGAGGAGCCCAGCGCCGGGGCGGCCATGGCCCGGATCCTGCGCGAGGCGGCCGAGATCTACACCGACCCCGCCCACCCCCCGGGCTGCATGGTGATCAGCGCGGCCGTCAACACCACCTCGCAGGAGGTGGCCGAGGCCCTGCGCGAGCGCCGCAACGCCAACCTGGCGCTGTTCGAGAGCCGGATCACGGCCGACATCGCGACCGGCGTGCTGCCCGCGGACACGGACGCCCGGGCGCTGGCCCGTTATGCGGGCGCGGTGCTCCAGGGAATGAGCCAGCAATCGCGCGACGGGGCGACCCGGGAGGAACTGGAAGCGGTGGCGGAACGGGCGCTGCTGGCCTGGCCGAAGTGATCCGGAACGCCCCCGGGTGACGGCTGCGGGGGAATTCCGCGCCCGCGCCGCATTTCCTCTGGGCCACGGTGCAGGACGGGACCCTCAACCCGTCCGGCACCGTAGCCCGGAGTACTCACGGCCGTCAGGTGTGCGGTTCCCGGCGGCCGGTCGGAGGCGCCTCGCGCGGTCAGGGCAGAACGCGCGGCCACCTCGCTCCGTCCTCCTGTGCGGGGAGGACGGAAGCATGAGGCAATTGTGGACTAGACCAATCTGTCCTGTCCATCCAAAGCGGGGGCCTACTGGCCCGTCACTTCCTCCAACAGTACGCGGAGTGGGCCCTTCCTGGATACTCCCGAGTACATGTGGTGGGGAAAGTCATCCTCGTACCCGGGGTACGCTCGCAAGGTGCCCTCCATGAACGATCTCGTACGCCAGCACACCGCTCTCGGTGAAACCGACCTGGAGTGGCTCCACCTGCTGGTCTCGGAATGGCAGCTGCTCTCCGACCTCTCCTTCGCCGACCTCGTTCTGTGGGTTCCCACCCTCGACGGCAGCCGCTACGTCTCCGTCGCACAGATGCGGCCGAACACCGGGCCCACCTCCTACCAGGACGACATGGTCGGCCACCTCGTGCCGCGCGGCCGGCGCCCGCTGCTCGACGCCGCCCTCGACGAGGGCAGGATCGTCCGCGAGGGCGACCCGGAATGGCGCGAGGAGGTGCCGGTCCGCGTCGAGTCGATCCCCGTCCGCCGCGAGGGCCGGGTCCTGGGCGTGATCGCGCGCAACACCAACCTGCTCACCGTGCGTACACCGAGCCGGCTGGAGCTCACCTACCTCCAGTCCGCCTCCGACCTCGCGCAGATGATCGCCGCGGGCTCCTTCCCGTTCCCCGGCCAGCAGGTGGACATGGACGCCTCCCCGCGGGTCGGCGACGGCCTGATGCGGCTCGACGCCGACGGCGTGGTGACGTACGCGTCCCCCAACGCGCTCTCCGCCTACCACCGGCTCGGCCTCGCCGCCGACCTGGTCGGCCAGCACCTCGGCACCACCACCGCCGAACTCGCCCCCTCCCGGGGCCCGGTGGACGAGGCGCTCGTCAAGCTCGCCAGCGGCTGGGCCCCGCGCGAGACCGAGGTCGAGGGCAACGGCGGGGTCATCCAGCTCCGCGCGATCCCGCTGAAGCCGAAGGGGACCCGGATCGGCTCGCTGGTCCTGTGCCGCGACGTCACCGAACTGCGCCGTCGCGAACGGGAACTGATCACCAAGGACGCGACCATCCGGGAGATCCACCACCGGGTGAAGAACAACCTCCAGACGGTGGCCGCGCTCCTGCGCCTCCAGGCCCGCCGGATGGATTCGGAGAGCGGGCGCGAGGCGCTCAACGAGGCGGTGCGGCGCGTCGGTTCGATCGCGATCGTGCACGAGACCCTCTCCCAGAACCTGGACGAGCGGGTCGAGTTCGACGAGATCGCCGACCGCGTGATCGCGATGGTCGCCGAGATCTCGCCGGGCAAGGTGCGGTGCCGGCGCGTCGGACGGTTCGGGATCCTGGACGCGGAGGTGGCCACCCCGCTGTCGATGGTGCTGACCGAGATCCTCCAGAACGCCCTGGAGCACGCCTTCACCCAGGGCGAGGGCGGCACCGTGGAGGTGACCGCCGCCCGCAGCGGATCGGGGCGCAGCGACGGCCGCCTGCTGATCACGGTCCTCGACGACGGCAGCGGCCTGCCCGAGGGCTTCGACCCGCAGAAGGCCGGCAACCTCGGGCTGCAGATCGTCCGGACCCTGGTCGAGGGGGAGCTCGGCGGCACCTTCGACATGGTCCGCGCCGAACCGCAGGGCACCAAGGTCGTCCTGGACGTCCCGGTCAGCTCGCAGAAGTAGGCCTACCCGCCCCTCACTCAGGGTGACGGACGGGTGCGGGGAAAGCACTGAGCCCCGGACCGAAGGGTGATCGGTCCGGGGCTCAAGAGCACGTTGCTGAGCGCTATACGGGTACTACGCGCTGCGCGTCGAGGCTCGAAAGTCGATATCAGGCGCTGGCGTTGCGCGCCCGGTTGCGAGCGGCGCGGCGCTTCATGGCGCGGCGCTCGTCCTCGCTCAGACCGCCCCAGACACCGGAGTCCTGGCCGGACTCAAGCGCCCACTGCAGGCACTGCTCCATGACGGGGCAACGGCGGCAGACGGCCTTGGCTTCCTCGATCTGCAGCAGCGCAGGACCGGTGTTGCCGATGGGGAAGAAGAGCTCGGGGTCTTCCTCGCGGCAAACGGCGTTGTGACGCCAGTCCATGGCTGCTCCATCTCCTTGTATTGCGGGCAGGTTGCTTGTGAATGTGAACGCTTTCACGAATCCCCCCGTGAGGGAAGGGCCGACGCCCAGTCGCCTGGTGCGGTCCGAAGATTCGTGGTGGGGTTCTGGCGCTCTGTGTGGGTGCCGGGTTCTGCGGGCTGTCCCGATCGCCATGTAGAGATTCGCAAACCTCGGACGGGGATACAACCCCTTCCGGAAAGTTTTTTTGGATTCGTCGGTGTCGACTAGGTCACAGCCCTAGTTCCTGGGGGTGGACCGGCGTGTAAACGTTCGACTGAAAGGACTTTGGGCTCTTCTACTCACACAATCACACGCAGTGCACGGCGAACGCCTGTGAACCGAACGCTGGTGCGCACTCCGAGATGATCGCCGTCCATCTGGAAAGGGAGCGGAACCTTCGAATGCAAGGTGAAGTCGGTCAGATCGTGCAGAGACACCGCATGCTTGCCGTGCGGACCGCGCTCAGGAGTCGAGGTCAGGAGCTGTGTCGCGTACCGCGCGACCGCCGGAGTTGACAAACGGTCCAGCGCCAATACGTCAAGCGCGGTATCGAACGACGCCTCCGGAGAGGCGTACAGGGGGCGATTTCCCAGGTACGTCCACGGAGAGGTGTTGCAGACTATCGACAGCACCAGATCCGTCACCGGATCCGCGCCCGGCTGCTCCAGTGTGATCGTCCCGTGCCGGCGGTTGGGCTCTTCCCAGAACTGCCGCATCAGCTGTCGTACATACAGGGCGTGCGTCGAACGCTTGCCCCGCTCCCGCTGCTGCTCGACCCGCCCCACCACGCCCGCGTCGAAACCGAAGCCCGCGCAGAACGTGAACCAGCGCGAGGGGACCCCCTCGTCCTCCGTCCCGGGCACCCCCGCGGCCAGGCCCAGGCCCACCGTCCGCTCGCGCCGCTCCCGCAGCGCGTCCAGCAGGGCACCGGTCGCCTCGACCGAATCGTTCGGCAGCCCCAGCGCCCGGGCGAACACGTTGGTGGAACCGCCCGGCACCACCGCCAGCCGCGGCAGCCGCTCCGGATCCGGCCCGTCGTGCAGGAGCCCGTTGACCACCTCGTTGACGGTGCCGTCACCGCCCAGCGCCACCACGAGGTCCAGCCCCTCGTGCGCGGCCCGGCGCCCCAGGTCCCGGGCGTGACCCCGGTACTCCGTGGTCACCGCCTCCAGCTTCATCTCGCTGGCCAGGGCGTGGGTCAGGACGTCGCGCGTGCGCGCACTGGTGGTCGTCGCTGCTGGGTTGGCCACGAGAAGTGCACGCATGGTCGCCAGACTACCCACCCCCGCGCACCCGCCCCCTACCGACCGTCCCCGTCCGGTCCGGGGCCCGCGCGGCTACCCTGCTGGGGTGAGCAAGAAGCCGAGCCCCCGCACCCCCGCCGCCTCCACCACCGGTCCCGAGCCCACCGCCGGCTCCGCCGCCGCGGAGCCGAAGGCGCTGCCCGGCCGGCTGACCGCGGCCGCCGCGCTGACCGCGCTGGAGGGCCTCGCCCTCGCCGGGCTCGGCGTCTACATGCTGTTCGTCGGCATCGCCGGCCACCCCGACTCGCCGCAGCAGGCGGAGACCGGCGGAGTGACCCTCCTCGCCCTCGCCGCACTCCCGCTGATCGCGGCGCGCGGGCTGCGCCTCGGCCGCCGCTGGAGCCGGGGCCCCGCGCTGATCACCCAGCTGATGGCCCTCCCCGTCGCGTGGACCCTGTGGACCACCGGCGGGGCGATGACCGTCGCCGCCGCGGCCCTGGCCCTGGCGGCGGTGGCCGTCGCGGCGCTCCTGGTCAACCCGACCGCGACCGAGGCGCTGGGCATCGGACCCGCGGACCAGGCCCGATAACCCTCCGCCCCTTCTCCGGCACGCCTCCGCCGCCCGCGCTCACTCCTCCACGAGGAGCTTGTCGCGCAGCTGCGCCAGCGTGCGCGCCAGCAGCCGGGAGACGTGCATCTGCGAGATGCCCACCTCCTGGGCGATCTGCGACTGCGTCATGTTCCCGAAGAAACGCAGCAGCAGGATCCGCTTCTCCCGTGGCGGCAGCCCCTCCAGCAGCGGCTTCAGCGACTCGCGGTACTCGACGCCCTCCAGCGCCTCGTCCTCCGAGCCCAGGGTGTCCGCCACCGCCGGCGACTCGTCGTCGGTGTCCGGCACGTCCAGGGACAGGGTGCTGTAGGCGTTGGCCGATTCCAGCCCCTCCAGCACCTCCTCCTCGGAGATCCCCAGCCGCTCGGCCAGCTCGTGCACCGTCGGGGAGCGGCCGTGCTGCTGGGACAGCTCCGCCGTGGCCGTGGTCAGTGAGAGCCGCAGCTCCTGAAGGCGCCGGGGCACCCGCACCGCCCAGCCCTTGTCGCGGAAGTGCCGCTTGATCTCCCCGACCACGGTGGGAGTGGCGTACGTCGAGAACTCCACCCCCCGGTCCGGATCGAACCGGTCCACCGACTTGATCAGGCCGATCGTCGCCACCTGCGTCAGGTCGTCCAGCGGCTCGCCGCGGTTGCGGAACCGCCGCGCCAGGTGCTCGACCAGCGGCAGGTGCATCCGCACCAGCCGGTTGCGCAGCTCCGCCCGCTCCGGCGACCCCTCCGGCAGCTCGCGCAGCTCGAAGAAGAGGGCCCGCGCGCCACTGCGGTCCCGCGGATCCGGCAGGGCCGCGTGCGCCTCGTCCGGCGGCTCCGGGGCCGGGGCGTGCGGTGGCTGTGGTTGGTCGTGCTGGTTGTCGCTCATAGGGCCCGCCCGTCGCTCCGCCGAGTCCAAAAAGCCGTCTTCCGCATCCGCGTCAGCCGGGTGCGGCCGGGCGTGGTGCTGCTCCGGGATGCCGCCGTCGACCTCGTGCCGTACTCGGGGCCGATCCCCGCCCCGCACCGGGATCTCCCCGCCGCTCACGCCGGGCCTGGTCCCGCGCCGCGCTGTTTGTAGAGGCTGATGCTCACCGTCCGGTTGTCCTCGACCGTCGCCTCGACCTTGCCGGCCAGCGCCGACAGCACGGTCCACGCGAACGTGTCCCGCTCCGGCGCGCGCCCGTCGGTGGTGGGCGCGGAGACGGTCACTTCCAGCGAATCGTCGATCAACCGGAAGACGCAGCTGAGGACGGAGCCCGGCACGGCCTGCTGGAGCAGGATCGCGCAGGCCTCGTCCACCGCGATGCGGAGGTCCTCGATCTCGTCGAGGGTGAAGTCCAACCGTGCCGCGAGACCGGCCGTGGCCGTTCGCAGCACCGACAGGTAGGCACCCGCAGCCGGCAGCCGGACTTCCACGAAGTCCTGGGTCGCGGGCTCGCCTGCGATCTGGGACACCCTCACCTCCAAGGTGGTACGAGCTCTGTTCGCCGGTGACGCTATCGCGATCCGGGCGATCGTGTCGCGGCACCCCTCATGACGCCTCATGGCGCCCGCCGTGGAGCGGCCGGGCCGACCCCACCTCCGTGCAGTGACTGATGGTAAATCCATGAGTACGCACAGTGGCTAGGGGTCTGCGGGCCCAATTCGGGGGAACCGGCGGAGGGTTGAACTACCCCGCTTCAGACGATCGAACCGTCGACGAAGCACCAGCGCCAGGTCTCGCCCGGTTCGAAGCTGCGCATCACCGGATGCCCCGTCTCCTGGTGGTGCGCCGTGGCGTGCCGGTGGGGAGAGCTGTCACAACAGCCCACGTACCCGCACCCGAGGCACATCCGCAGCTGCACCGGGTGGCTTCCCAGGACCTGACATTCGGGGCAGGTCAGCGCATGCGGGACGGGCTCGGGGCGCGGCAGTTCGGCAAGGTGGGTGCACTCGCTCATGATGGCCAGGTTACGGCCAGGGCCGGGGGGCGGCACCGGCGACGACGGATGGGGATGGATCTTCGATGGAGGTATTGCCGCTGGTGTCGCTGGTGGCGGTGAGCGCCGCCGTGGCGGGGGCGGCCCGGCGCACCCCCGTGCCGGCGCCGCTGCTGCTGGTGGCCGTGGGACTCGTCGCGGCGTACGTGCCGGGGGTGCCGTCGTACGCCCTCGACCCGCACATCGTGCTGCCCCTGCTGCTCCCGCCGCTGCTGCACACGGCCGCCGTGGACAGCTCGTACCTGGACCTGCGGGCCAACATCCGCCCCATCGCGCTGCTGTCGGTGGGGTACGTGCTGTTCGCGACGCTCGCGGTGGGCTGGGTGACGTACCTGGTCGTACCCGGGGTCGCGCTGCCGGTGGCGCTGGTGCTGGGCGCCGTCGTGGCCCCGCCGGACGCGGTCGCGGCGACCGCCATCGCCCGGCGGCTGGGGCTGCCCAGCCGGGTGACGACCATCCTGCAGGGCGAGTCCCTGGTGAACGACGCCACCGCCATCACCGCCTACAAGGTGGCCCTCGCCGCCGCCGTCGGCGCCAGTGCGGGCTGGGCGGGCGGGGTCACCGAGTTCCTGCTGGCCTCGGTGGGCGGGGTGGGGGTGGGTCTGCTGCTGATGGTCCCGATCCACCAGCTGCGCAAGCGGCTGCGGGAGCCCCTGCTCCAGAACACGCTGTCCCTGCTGATCCCCTTCGTGGCGTACGCGGCGGCCGAGCGCGTGCACGCGTCGGGCGTCCTGGCGGTGGTCGTGGTCGCGCTCTACCTGGGGCACCGGAACTGGCAGGTGGACTTCGCGACCCGGCTCCAGGAGGAGGCGGTGTGGAAGGTCGTCGCGTTCGTCCTGGAGTCGGTGGCCTTCGCCCTGATCGGCCTCCAGCTGCCGGTGGTCCTGAAGGGGCTGAGCGAGTACGAGGGCCTCGCGGCCGCCTGGTACGCGGTCGCGGTGTTCCTCGCGGTGGTCGTGGCGCGCTTCATGTGGGTCTTCCCGGCGACCTTCGTGCCGAGGTGGGTCTCGGAGCGGATCCGCGCGCGGGAGCCGGACACCGACTGGAAGTCCCCGGTGATCGTGGGATGGGCCGGTATGCGGGGGGTGGTCTCGCTGGCCATCGCCTTCTCCGTGCCGATGAGCGTGCCGCACCGGAACCTGATCCTGTTCCTCACCTTCACCACGGTGATCGGAACGCTGGTGGTGCAGGGCCTGACCCTCCCGCCGCTCATCCGGGCCCTGCGGCTGCCGCCGCGCGACGCCCGGGCGGAGACCCTCGCGGAGGCCCAGGCCCAGAGCGAGGCCTCGCGCGCGGCGGAGGAGCGCCTGGCGGAACTCCTGGAGGACCCGGCCAACAGCACCCTCCCGCCACCCCTGGCGGACCGGCTGCGCACGGTCATGGAACGCCGGCGCAACGCGGTCTGGGAGCGGCTGGGGGAGGTCAACCCGGTGACGGGCGAGTCGGCGGACGACATCTACCGGCGGCTGGCGGGGGAGATGATCGAAGCGGAACGCGAGGTCTTCGTGTCCCTCCGCGACCGCCGCCGCATCGACGACGAGATGCTGCGGGTCCTGCTGCGCAGGCTCGACCTGGAGGAGGCGGCGGCGTACCGGGAGGAGGCGCCGTGAGGCCGCCCCCGCCGCGAGCCGGGTGCCGGCCCCCCGGACGGCACCTCCTACGGCGCCCCCGTCACCACCGCCGCCACCGTCGTGCCCCGGGGGAAGGCGCCCGCCCGCGTCAGGCCGGTCAGGGCCCAGAGGAGCTTCGCCACGTAGATGCGCTCCACCGGGAGGCCGTGGCGGGACTCGAAGTCCGCCGCGAAGGCGTCCAGCGGCGCAGGGACGCGGGCGTAGCCCCCGTGGTCGTACCCCTCGGCCAGGGTCCAGGTTCCGGCCGGACCGCCGAAGGCCTGTGCCTGGAGGGAACGTATCTCCGCCCCGAGGAAGCCTCCGGCCAGGACCGGGACGCCCAGGGCCCGCTGGGCCGGCGACAGGCCCGCCGCCAGACCGGCCAGGGTGCCGCCCGTGCCGCAGGCCACCGCAGCCACGTCGCAGACGTCCCGCAGCTCCCGGCCCAGTTCCGCGCAGCCCGTGAGGGCGGCGGCGTTGCTTCCGCCCTCCGGGACCACGTACGCGTCCGGGGCCCCGGCGGCGGCCAGCAGGCGCGCCAGGACCTCCGGCTCCGTCTTGCGCCGGTACTCCGAGCGGGTCACGAAGTGCAGCCGCATCCCGTCCGCCGCGCAGCGGGCCAGGGAGTCGTTGAGGGGGCGCGCCGCGAGCTCGTCGCCCCGGACGACGCCGACCGTCTCCAGGCCGAGCAGCCGCCCGGCGGCCGCCGTGGCCCGGAGGTGGTTGGAGTAGGCGCCGCCGAAGGTGACGAGCCGGTCGTGGCCCGCCTCCAGGGCCGCCCGGAGGTTGGGCGCGAGCTTGCGCCACTTGTTGCCGGGCAGCTCCGGGTGGACGAGGTCGTCCCGCTTGAGGAGGAGCCGTACCCCGTGCGCGGCGAAGCGTTCGTCGGCCGCCTCGACGAGGGGGGACGGCGGGCGGGGGCGCAGCTCGGGGTGGGTCACCAGGCCATTGTCACGTCCCGCGGCCGGTCACTTCAGGCGGTCGGCGATCCGGTCGCGGAGCCGGTCCATGATGAAGCCCCTGGGGTCGATCTTGCCCGGCTGCCATTCGAGGTGGCCGATGACCGAGCGGGCGCCCCAGCCGTGGACGCGGCAGAGGGCCGCCGCCGCGCGGGTCATGGCGTCGAGCTGCGCGGGTGGCCAGGGGTCCTGGCCGTCGCCGAGGTTCTCGCACTCGAAGCCGTAGAAGTGGCGGTTGCCGTCGGTGTCCGCGCGGTGGGCCGGGGGGAGGCGGCGTTCCGCGATGACGGCCGCCAGGACGTCGGAGTCGCCGGCCCCGGCGTGGTTGGCGCGGCCGTAGCCGACGAGGTGGACGCGGCCGTCCTTGGTGATGACCCCGTGGCAGAGCGGGCCGGGCAGGTCGCTGTCGCCGTCGCGGCAGAGCTCGACGGTGTAGGCGGCGCCGTGGGTGACGGTGTGGTGGATCATCACTCCGTGCACGGGCCCCCAGGGGCCCCTGTGGTTGCGGTTGTGCGTGCGCCAGTGGCCGACCTCGACGACGGTCAGGCCTTCGGCGCGCAGGGCGTTGATGAAGCGGTCCGCGGACATGGGTGCGGACATGGCCGCCTCCCTTACGGTACGTGCTCGGTTCGTTACGTACCGGTGTAGTGGAGGCAGCCCTTCCGCGACTAGGGCGTATTTCGGCCACTCGTCACGCCGTGGCGAGCCACAGGTCGGGGCCGAAGACCTCGTAGTGGATGTCGGCCGCCGGCACCCCCTTGGCGATCAGCTGCGCGCGCACCTCCCGCATGAACGGGAGCGGGCCGCAGAGGTAGGCCTGCGTCCCGGGGGCGACGGAGGTGCCGGTGAGGTCGACGAGGCCGGTCTCGTCGCCCGCCTCGGCGCCGGACTCGTACCAGAAGCGGGCGGAGGCGTCGGGGAGCTTGAGCGTCAGGGCGCGGTGGTCGGCGCGCAGGGCGTGGTCGGCCGGGGAGCGGTCGGCGTGCACGACGGTGACGGGCGCCCGGTGCCCGGTTTCGGCCAGGTGCTCCAGCATCGAGAGCATCGGGGTGCAGCCGATGCCGGCGGAGGCGAGCAGGACCGGTGCGGCGGAGTCCCGCAGGACCAGGTCGCCGTACGGGGCCGAGACGTGCAGGGTGTCGCCGGTGCGGACGTGCGCGTGGAGGTGGGCGGAGACCTCGCCGTCGGGGCCGCCGGTGCCGTGGACCCGCTTGACGGTGATGGCGCGGACGGGGGAGCCGGGGGAGTGGATGAGGCTGTACTGGCGGATCTGGCGGGCCCCGTCGGGGAGTTCCGTCCGGACGGAGACGTACTGGCCGGGCTTGAAGGCGGGGACCGGGGCGCCGTCGGCGGGGACGAGGTGGAAGGTGGTGCAGTCCGCGGTCTCCTCGATCCGTGCGGCCACGGTCCACTCGCGCCAGACGTCGCCGGCCAGGATCCGGTGTTCGGCGTAGAGGCGCTCCTCGATGGTGATGAGGGCGTTGGCCATCAGCCAGTAGACCTCGTCCCAGGCCTCGGCGACCTCGGGGGTGACGGCTTCGCCGAGGATCTCGGCGATGGCCTCGAAGAGGTGGCGGTGGACGACGGCGTACTGATCGCGGGTGACGCCGAGGGAGGCGTGCTTGTGGGCGATGCGGCCGAGCATGACGTCCGGGCGGGTGCCCGGCTGCTCCAGCAGGTGGGCGGCGAAGGCCGCGATCGAGCCGGCGAGGGCCTGCTTCTGGAGACCGGCGTTCTGGTTGCCGCGGTTGAAGAGGTCGCGCAGGAGTGCCGGGTGGGCCGCGAACAGCTTCTCGTAGAACAGCTCCGTGATGTCGCCGATGGCCGCCCCGACGGCGGGCAGGGTGGCGCGTACGGTCGCGGCCGACTTCTCGGACAGCATGGGGGCTCCTCGCGGGTTAATTTGCATGTGGGGTTCGTATTTAAAAGTGCGGCGGAGTCCTCCGCGGGCGCGGAGGCCGGTGGTGGTGGGGGGCGCCGCCTAGTCGGCCGGCGGACCGGCCGGCCCGCGGGCGGTCCCCGAGAGGCCGAGCAGGAGGGGGCCCGTGGGGGGCGCCACCAACTGGTCCACCGTGAGCGGGTCCAGTGCGGCGAAGAAGGCCTCCTGGGCCCGTCGCAGCGCGCCGCGCAGGACGCAGGCGCCGCGCAGCGGGCAGGGGGTGGCGCCGTCGCAGTCCACGACGTCGCCCTCGCCCTCCAGTTCCCGCACCACGCCGCCCACCGAGGCGGCGCGTCCGGCCGCGGTGAGCGTCAGCCCGCCGCCGCGGCCGCGCCGCGCCTCGACCAGGCCCAGGTGCTGGAGCCGGGCGACCACCTTGGCGGTGTGGGTGTACGGAACCTCCATCGTGGCCGCCACCTCGCGGGTGGTGGGGAGTTCCGCGTCCTCGACCGCCAGGCGCATCAGCACGCGCAGCGCCAGGTCGGTGAATCGGGTGAGCCGCATGGCGGCAGCGTAGAAAAACTGGCATCGAAGATGCAAATTACGAGGCGGCCGGGCCGGTGAACCGCCAACCCCGGTAGTTGCCCAGCGGGGCGGAGAGTAGTCCCACCCTTTTGTGTAATGGTCCGACCGCATGGCGTGCTGAAAGGCTTCTCTACCGCACACCATGGAGTGATCGAAAGGCGAAGACATGTCGGTCCAGGCGGGCTCCGAATCCGAAGCCCAGACACCGCAGCGCAGTCTCGGCACCGCGGCCGCGCGGAACTTGGCCAGTACGACCAAGTCCGCCCCGCAGATGCAGGAGATCACCTCGCGGTGGCTGCTGAAGATGCTCCCGTGGGTCTCCGTCCAGGGCGGCACCTACCGCCTCAACCGCCGCCTCAGCTACTCCGTCGGCAACGGCATCGTCGAGTTCGTCAAGACGGGCAGCCAGGTCCAGGTCATCCCCGCCGAACTCGGCGAACTGCCCCTGCTGCGCGACTACGCCGACGAGGAAGCCCTCACCGAACTCGCCGCGCGCTGCCGCCAGCTCGACTTCGAGGCCGGCCAGGAGCTCACCTCCTTCGGCAGCCCCTCCGACCAGGTCTTCCTCCTCGCCCACGGCCGCATCGACCAGATCGGGCCGGGTCCCTACGGGGAGGACGCCGTCCTGCGCACCGTCGCCGACGGCGCCTACTTCGGCGAGGACGCCCTCACCGACGACGAGGCCATCTGGGAGTACACGGCCCGCGCCGCCACCCCCGGCACCGCGCTCGTCCTGACCCGCCGGGACTTCCAGCTCCTCGCCGACCGCGTCCCCTCGCTGCGCGCGCACCTGGACGGTGTGCGCGCACGGCCCGAGCGGCACGCCAACCCGTACGGCGAGGCCGCCATCGACCTCTCGGCCGGCCACCACGGCGAGGCCGTCCTCCCCGGGACCTTCGTCGACTACGAGGCCCGCCCCCGCGAGTACGAGCTCTCCATTGCACAAACGGTCCTGCGCGTCCACACCCGCGTCGCCGACCTCTACAACCACCCGATGAACCAGACCGAGCAGCAGCTGCGGCTCACGGTCGAGGCGCTGCGGGAGCGCCAGGAGCACGAGATGCTCAACAACCCCGACTTCGGCCTGCTCCACAACGCCGACTACGACCAGCGCATCCAGCCCCACGACGGCGCGCCCACCCCCGACGACTTCGACGCCCTGCTCAGCATGCGCCGCGACTCCCGCCTCTTCCTCGCCCACCCCAAGGCCATCGCCGCCTTCGGCCGCGAGTGCAACAAGCGCGGCCTCTACCCCGAGACGGTCGACGTCGCCGGGACGCGGGTGCCGGCCTGGCGGGGCGTGCCCATCTTCCCGTCCGACAAGATCCCCGTCAGCGACGCCCGTACGACGTCCATCCTCTGCATGCGCACCGGCGAGGAGGACCAGGGCGTGATCGGGCTCCACCAGCCCGGCATCCCCGACGAGATCGAGCCGAGCCTGTCCGTGCGCTTCATGGGCATCAGCGAGCAGGCGATCATCTCCTACCTGGTCACCGCCTACTTCTCCGCCGCCGTGCTCGTCCCCGACGCGCTCGGCGTACTGGAGAACGTCGAGATCGGCCGCTGGCGCTGATGACCGCGAACGTCATCGCCCCGGGCGAGGGGCAGGAGGCGGCCGCCCTCCTGGACAGCACGAGGGAGACGGTCGACCCGGAGCTCCGCCGGGCCGTCGAAAGCCTGCCCGCCCTCACGCGGCGGGTGGCGATGTACCACTTCGGCTGGGCGGACGAGGCCGGCGGCCCGGCCTCCGTCAGCGCCGGGAAGGCCATCCGCCCGGCCCTCGTCCTCGCCTCCGTGCGGGCCCTCGGCGGCCCGCGGGGCGACGAGCGGGCTGCGGTGCGCGCGGCGGCAGCCGTGGAACTGGCGCACAACTTCACGCTGCTGCACGACGACGTCATCGACAACGACGTCCGCCGCCGCGGACGCCCCACGGCGTGGACGGTCTTCGGGATCCCCGACGCCCTCCTCGCGGGCGACGCCATGATGGCCCTCGCCCTTCGCCTGCTCGCCGAGGACCCGCACCCGGCCTCGGCGCCGGCCTCCGCCCGCCTCGCGGCGTGCATCGTCGAGCTGTGCGCCGGACAGCAGGCGGACTGCGCGTTCGAGCGGCGCGCGTCCGTCTCGCTGGAGGAGTGCCTGGCCATGGCCACGGCCAAGACCGGCGCCCTCCTCGGCTGCGCCTGCGCGGTCGGCGCCCTGTACGCGGGGGCCGGTCCGGAGGAGGTCGAGGCGATGGACGGCTTCGGGCGGGAGGCGGGCCTGGCCTTCCAGCTGATCGACGACCTGATCGGCATCTGGGGAGACCCCGGGCACACCGGCAAGCCCGCCGGGGCCGACCTGCTGGCCCGCAAGAAGTCCCTCCCGGTCGTGGCGGCCCTCAGCTCCGGAACCGAGGCCGGGGAGGAACTCGCCGCCCTGTACGCCGGTCCCATGACCGGGGACGACGACGTACGGCGGGCCGCCCGGGCCGTGGAGCGGGCCGGCGGCCGCGACTGGGCGCAGGCCCACGCCGGAGACCGGATGGGCCGCGCGGTGCAGGAGCTGTCCCGCGCGGTGCCGGACGTGGCCGCGGCGGGCGGGCTGCTGGCGCTCGCGGAGTTCGTGACGCGCCGCACCCGGTAGGGGGCGGACGGGGGGAGGCCGGTTCCGGTGCCGCGGGGTGCCGGAACCGGCCTTTTCGCATGCGGTCGCCAACTCTAGGATCACTCACGGTAGTTGACGCGTGAGTGAAGGGTGTGACCTGTGGTGCTGGAGATACGCCAAGCGGATCAGTCGGACCGGGACGCCGTCGCGCGCCTGCTGGACGAGGCCTTCCGCAGCGACCCGGTCAGCTCCTGGGTCTTCCCCGATCCCGCCCACCGCGCCGCGGTCCACGGCAGGTTCCTCGGGGTGTTCGTGGACGTCGCGCTGGCCGAGGGCCGGATCGACTACGCCGCGGACGGCTCGGCGGCCGCGCTGTGGCTGCGGATCCCGGCCGGCGAACCGGAGGGGGGGGACGAGGTCCCGGCGAGGATGCGCGCGGCGGCCGACCCCGGCAACGAGCGGTGCGAGCTGGTCGGGCGGCTGACGGGGGCTGTGCACCCCACCGCCGAGGAGCACGAGTACCTGCTGATGATCGCCGTCGCGCCGGGCCGGCAGGGCGAGGGACTCGGCACGGAGCTGATCCGGCCGGTCCTGGAACGCTGCGACCGGGAGGGGGTCCCGGCGTACCTGGAGGCGAGCAGCGAGCGGAGCGCGCGGCTCTACGAGCGGCTGGGCTGGGAGTTCACCGGCGAGGCGGTCCGGCTGCCGGAGGGGCCGCCGATGTGGCCCATGTGGCGCAAGCCGCGGGGTGACGGGGATCTTGTGTGACCACTTCAGGTGGAGTACTTTGTTTGCCGTGCCCCGGATGACCGCGGCGCTCCCGAACGGAAGAGACCCCGCTTGCGCAAGCTCACGTACTTCATCGCCACCACCGTCGACGGCTTCATCGGGGCCCCGGACGGAGATGCCGATTTCATGTACGCCTACGCCGACCAGGAGTTCCTCGGGCACCTGATCGCCGAGTACCCCGAGACGATCGCCTCCGCCGGCCGCGCCCACCTCGGCCTCACCGACGCGGCGCCCAGGCGCTTCGACGCGGTGATCATGGGCCGGCGCACCTACGAACCGGGCCTCAAGGCGGGTATGACCAGCCCCTACGGCCACTTCCGGGAGCAGTACGTCGTCTCCCGCTCCCTCACCGCGGCACCCGCCCCCGATGTGCGCCTGATCAGCGGGGACATCGCCGCCCATGTCCGCGAGCTCAAGGCGCGCGACGGGCTCGGCATCTGGCTCTGCGGCGGCGCCGACCTCGCGGCGCAGCTGGCGGACGAGATCGACGAGTACGTCGTCAAGACCTACCCGGTCGTGGTCGGCACCGGCATGCCGATGTCCCGCACGGGCTTCGGGGTGCGCGAGCTGGAGCTGACCGGCTGCACCGCCTTCGGCGGCGGGCAGGTCGTCACCTCGTACGGCGTCAAGCGCTGACCGCGCGGATGCGCGGAACCGGCCTACCGTGGAGGTATGGCCGGTGAACAGCAGCAACGCGCACACGCGACGGTCGCCCCGCAAGCCGGGCACGCCCAGCGGACGTGCCCGGCCTGCGGGAACCCCGTGGACACGGTGGTCCGGCGCCGCAAGTCCCTCGGGATCTTCGTACCGGAGTGGGGCCCGGGCCCCTGCCGGAACCCGGAATGCCCGCAGTACCGGCCCGCGGGGGGATGACCCCCCCGCGGCCGCCCGCGGTCGCCGGCGGGGCTCAGCCCTTGCTGTCGAGGCCCGAGGCGACCAGGCCGTTGGCCCACAGCTGGTTGACGCGCGAGCGCTCGGTGCTGTTCGGGTAGGCGTTGGTGCACGAGGTGCCCGGCCCGCCGCCCGACATCAGCTCGCTGCACGGACCCGAGTAGTGGTCCGGCAGGCCCAGCACGTGACCGGTCTCGTGGGCCGTCACGCGGGTGGAGTTGTACTGCTGGTTCTGCGCGTAGTCGAGGAAGATGTAGCCCCGGCCGTGCCCGTCGGTGCTCGCGTACGAGCCGCGCGAGTCGTTGCCCTCGTAGTAGGAGAAGTTCCCGCCCGAGGACACCTCCTGCAGCTTCACGTTGGAGACCGAGCCGTTCCAGATGCGGGTCGAGTTGGCTATCTGCGTACGGAAGCTGGGCGCGTTGCGGGTGTTGTAGGTGACCGTGACGGTGGCCGTGGCGCTCGGGTTCGCGGCACGCTGCTCGGCGACCGCGCGCTGCACGGCCTCGAAGAACGCCTTGTTCGCCGCCTGGTTCTCCGCCGAGCGCTCGTAGGCGGCGTAGCTCGCGGGGCTGCCGCCCGCCGGGGTCGCGGCCGTCGCGGTGGGGACGACGCCGCCGAGGGCGGCGGCGACGCCGAGGCCGACGGAGGCGACGGACAGCATGGTCCTGCGGGAGTGGCGCATGTGGGGGGCTCCTACTCATCAGGTGCAGTGGGGGGTGGATGGGTCATCCGGTACCGGAGTCTGCGGGAGCCGTAGGGGCCTGCGGATGATGTCAGAGCCCGATAACACCGCCCTATCGGGGGGTTTCGGAGAGATTTACCTTGGTCAACTAGCGTCAGAATGGCGGGATTCGGGGGGCTATCGGCGGCTGGTGCGCCGCCCCGGGCCCCGCCTACCCTCGGGTCATGGAGCTTGAGGTGAGGCACCTGCGCGCACTGTGCGCCATCGCCGACGCCGGAAGCCTGCACAAGGCCGCCCGGCAGCTCGGCGTGAGCCAGCCCTCCCTCACCACGCAGCTGCGCCGGATCGAACGCGCCCTGGAGGGGGAGCTGTTCCTCCGGGAGCGGACCGGCTGCCGGCCGACTCCCTTCGGGCGCACGGTACTCGGCCGGGCGCGGCCGCTCCTCGCCGAGATGGCCGCCCTGGTCGCCGAGGCGCGGGCCGCCGCGCACGGGCCCCGGCTGAGGATCGGCTCGACCGCGAGCCGGGCCCTGCCGGGCTGGTTGCGCCGGCTGCACCGGCGCGCGCCGGAGACGGAGACCACCCTGGTGGTGGACGTCTCGGCGAACGCCCTGCTGCGGATGACCGCCGCCGGGCAGCTGGACGTGGCGTTCGTGCACGAGGTGGAGGGGAGCCCCCTCCGGGTGCCGGACGGGCTGGAGCTGCGGGTGCTGATGGAGCGCGAGCCGCAGTTCGTGTCCATGTCCCTGGACCACCCCGCCGCGAGCTCGCCGGTGGTGGAGTTACAGGACCTGGCCGGGGACCGCTGGACGGTGGACCCCTCGGTCGACGGTGAATGGGACGGCCTGCGACGGGTGTTCGCCCGGGCCGGACTCACCCCGCAGGTCCTGCACGCCGATTACCACACGGCGACGTCCCTGATCGTCTCCGGCGAGGCGGTGGCCCCGTGCCAGCCGACGTCGGGCCCCAGGGACGACATGGCGATCCGCCCGCTGCTCGGCGACCCCCTGGCGGTGCGCCTGCTGCTGGCCACCCGCCCGGGCGAACACGCGGAGGCCTACGAGGACCTCCGCGCCGCCTATCGCGAGGCGGCCCTGGGCGCCCCGCCGTACCGCGCGTGGCTCTCGCGACAGGGGAGCTCCCTGCTGGTGGCCTAGGGCCTGTCGTCAAGCTCCCGTCGTCGCCCGGAGGGCGGCCGCGCGTGCCAGGCGTCGCGGGGCAGACGGGAGGTCGACGACAGGCCCCAGGGCCTGTTGCCCCCTGTGTGGCGGCCGGGTCCGCCACCTGCTTCGCCCCTCCGTGTGCCCGGCCCCGACGTGGGGCCGTCCGCTTCCGCGCGCCCCCCGGTGGGGCGGTGTCGTGCTTGACTTCGCCGTGCCGCGATATATCGTGTTCAGCAGGAGACGCGATATGTTGCGTCACCGTCAGTCCACGAGGAGGAGCAGCACCATGCCTGAGCAGATGACCTGGTCCGTCCCCGCCCCCCAGCGGCTCGCCTTCGAGCAGCCCGTCACGGAGCTCCGTGTCCGCGTGGTCGGCGGGACCGTCAACGTCGTCGCCGCCGAGGACGGGCCCGCACGGCTGGAGGTCACCGAGGTCGACGGGCCCCCGCTGCACGTGGTCCAGGAGGGCGGCACCCTCACGGTGTCCTACGAGGACCTTCCCTGGAACGGTTCCCAGGGGTTCAAGAAGTGGTTCGAGGGCAAGCCCTGGAAGGCCTGGTCCGGCTCCTCCCCGGACGGCCGCAAGGCCTGGGAGCGCAGTGTGACCGTCACGCTGACCGTGCCCGCCGCCACCGCCGTGCAGCTCGCCACCGTCAGCGCGACCGCGTTCGTCTCCGGCATCTCGGGTGCCACCGAGGTCAACGGGGTCTCGGGTGACGCCACCCTGGTGGGGCTCTCCGGGCGGGTCAAGGCGCACACCGTCTCCGGCAGCGTCGAGGTGCAGTCCGTCACCGGTGAACTCGGCTTCCACTCGGTCTCCGGCGGCCTGACCGTCGTCGACGGCGCGGGCGGCAGCGTACGGGCCGACTCCGTCAGCGGGGACATGCTCATCGACCTGGCCCTCGACGGGGCCGCGCCGAAGCCGGTGGACATCCTCCTCAACTCCGTTTCCGGACAGGTGGCGATCCGCCTCCCGCACCCCGCCGACGCGAAGGTCGAGGCCAATACCGCCACCGGCAGCGTCTCCAACGGCTTCGAGGACCTGCGCGTCACCGGGCAGCTGGGCGCCAAGCGGATCACCGGCACGCTCGGCAGGGGCTCCGGAACCCTGCGGGCCACCACCGTCTCCGGGTCCATCGCCGTACTGCGCCGCCCGCAGGCCGACGCCGAGGCCGCCGCCCCCCTCCAGCTCGACAAGAAGGTGCTCTGACATGCCGCCCGTCTTCGCCCACGGCCGCCTCCGCCTGTACCTCCTCAAGCTGCTGGACGAGGCGCCCCGCCACGGGTACGAGGTGATCCGCCTGCTGGAGGAGCGCTTCCAGGGGCTGTACGCGCCCTCCGCGGGCACGGTGTACCCGCGGCTGGCGAAGCTGGAGGCCGAGGGCCTCGTCACGTACGCCACCGAGGGCGGGCGCAAGGTGTACTCGATCACCGAGGCGGGCCGCGCCGAGCTGGCCGACCGGGGCGGGGAGCTGGCCGACCTGGAGCTGGAGATCCGCGACTCGGTCTCCGAGCTGGCCGCCGAGATCCGTGACGACGTCCGGGGCGCCGCCGGCGACCTGCGGCGCGAGATGCTGGCCGCCGCCAACGCCTCGGCGACGCGGGTCGAGGACGAGTCCTGGAAGGCCGCCAAGGAGGAGCTCCGCAAGGCCAGGCAGGAGTGGAAGGAGCAGGCCCGCCGGGCCAAGGACGAGAGCCGCCGGGCCCGCGAGGAGGCCCAGCAGGCCCGCCGTCAGGCCAAGGAGGCGCAGGAGCGGGCCCGCGAGGAGGTCCAGCGGATCGCCGCGCAGCTCCAGGAGCAGTTCAGCCGGACGGGCGGGGTGCTCGGCAGCCTCGCCGGGGCGTGGCTGGGCAACGGCGCCCCCACGGCGCCCGAGACGCCCACCGCCCCGGGACCGTCGGGTTCGGCCTGGGCCGAGGACCTGGAGCCCACCTCCGACCCGGCCCGCGACCTGGACCGGCTGCTGGACCGCTTCCGCGACGAGGTCCGCGACGCGGCCCGCGACCACGGGGTCACCCCGGCACAGCTGTCCGAGGCCCGTGCCCACCTGGCGGCCGCGGCGGCCCGCATCGAGGCGGGTCTGCGCCCCGGCGCCTGACCGGCCCGGCCCCTGGTGCGGGGGTCAGGCCGCGAGGGTGGTTTCCACTCGGGCGTAGGTGACGCCGTGGTCCGCGAGGGACTCCGCGACCGTGCCCGGGCGGGTGATCAGGGCCAGGAGCAGGTGCGGGGTGCCGATGTGGCGGTCCTTGCGGCCCAGGGCGATGCGCAGCGCCTGTTCCAGGGTCTTCCTGGCGCCCTGGGTGAAGGGGACGTGGCGCCGCTCCGGTTCGGGGCGGCCCAGGGCCTCGCGGAGGGAGGCGCCCAGGCCCCGCCTGCGGGGTGCCGGGGCGGTGAGGGCGCCCTCGCCGTGGGTCTCCTCGACGCGGGAGACGATCTCCGAGAGGTCGATGCCCAGGCCGGCCAAGGCCTCCTCGTCCGCCCGGGACATCCCGCCCCGTCGGCGGGCGGCCTCCAGGTCGGCGGCGAGGGCGGCGGCATCGACGCCCAGGGCGTCGAGCGCGCCCCCGTCCAGCAGGGACAGCAGCAGGTGTTCCTCGGTCACCGTGCCGGCGCCGGCGGATGCGGCCCGGGCGACGGCTCCGGTCACCGCCGCGCGGGCGTCCGACGTGAAGCGTTCGAACATCAGAGCCTCCCATGCTTCTTGTGCACGGCCTGCCGGCTGACGCCGAGTTCGGCCGCGATCTCCTGCCAGGACCAGCCCTGGGCGCGGGCGCTGCGTACCTGGACGGCCTCCAGCTGCTCCAGCAGCCTGCGGAGGGCGGCCACGGCACGCAGGCCCACGCGGGGGTCCCGGTCTCCGGCCCGTTCGGCGAGATCGGTGGCTTCGGTCATGCACGTCAATCTAGGTTGACAAGGGAGGGCTGTCAACCCTGATTGACGCGGCGGGCTCAGACCGTAAGGACGATCTTGCCGAACAGGTCGCCGGACGCGAGGCGTTCGAAGCCCTCGCGGGCCCGGTCCAGCGGGAGCACGTCCTCGATGACCGGGCGGACGCCGGTGGTCGCGCAGAACGACAGCAGGTCCTCCAGCTCGTCCTTGGAGCCCATCGTCGACCCGACCACCTTGAGCTCCAGGAAGAAGATCCGGGTCAGCTCGGCGTGGGCCGGCCGGTCGCCGCTGGTGGCGCCCGAGATGACCAGGGTGCCGCCGGGGCGCAGGGACTTGACCGAGTGGGACCAGGTGGCCGCGCCGACCGTCTCGATCACCGCGTCCACCCGCTGCGGGAGCCGGGCGCCCGGCGGGAACGCCTCCACCGCACCCAGTTCCACCGCGCGCTTGCGCTTGGCCTCGTCCCGGCTGGTGGCGAAGACCCGCAGGCCCGCCGCCTTGCCCAGGACGATCGCGGCGGTGGCGACGCCGCCGCCCGCCCCCTGGACGAGGACGGAGTCACCGGGGCGGACCCCGGCGTTGGTGAAGAGCATCCGGTACGCCGTCAGCCAGGCGGTCGGCATGCAGGCGGCCTCCGCGAAGGAGAGGCCCGCGGGCTTGCGCAGCACGTTCCAGGCGGGGACGGTGACCTGTTCGGCGAAGGTGCCCTGGTAGCGCTCGGTCAGGATGGAGCGCGGCTCGTCCGGGCCGACGCCGTGGCCGCTCTGGCCGATGACGGAGTGCAGGACGACCTCGTTGCCGTCCTGGTCGGTGCCGGCGGCGTCGCAGCCGAGGATCATGGGCAGTTTGTCCGCGTCGAGGCCCACCCCGCGCAGGGACCACAGGTCGTGGTGGTTGAGCGAGGCGGCTTTGACGTTGACGGTCACCCAGCCGGGGCGTGCCTCGGGGGCCGGGCGTTCGCCCAGCTCAAGGCCGCTCAGCGGCTGGTCTCGGTCGATTCGGGCGGCATAGGCAGCGAACATGGCGCCAGAGGCTACCGGTCGGTAGGGCCCATGGCCAGGGGTGAGGGGGTGGAGATGGGTCGGAGTGGAAGCGGAGTGAGGTCTCTCAACTACCGTCCGTACCAAGAGTTTTGAGCTCTTGATAGGCCTAACCGGAATAGATCGTGAACCCTCTGGAGGAAGGTAGGATTCAGGCCATGCGGTGGCTCGTCATGAGCGTTTCACGGGCTCCGCACACTCCTTCTGCGTTCCCGGGGCGCCCTTCGCGCGCTCTTTCCGCGCGCCCGGTCGTACCTGGTCGTGCCTGGTCGAGCCGGTGAGGAGGCCCACGGCCGGCCGCGGCGAAGGACCCGGGACGTCCCCTCCCCGTTCGGGGGCGGGGAGGGTGCGTTCCCCTGCGCGGCGGCCCTCCGTGCACGAAGAGGCCCGACCGGATCACTCCGGCCGGGCCTCACCCGTTCAGCCCCGCGGGGCCCCGCCCGCCGCTCAGACGAGGCGGGCCACCCCGTCGGCCTTCGCCGCCGCGGCGACCGCGGCCGTGACGGCCTCGGCGACGCGCTCGTCGAACGGCGAGGGGATCACGTAGTCCGCGGCGAGCTCGTCACCCACGACACCGGCGATGGCGTCGGCGGCGGCGATCTTCATGCCCTCGGTGATCCGGGTCGCGCGCACCTTCAGGGCGCCCGCGAAGATGCCCGGGAAGGCCAGCACGTTGTTGATCTGGTTCGGGAAGTCCGAACGGCCCGTGGCCACGACCGCCGCGTACTTGTGCGCGACGTCGGGGTGGACCTCCGGGTTCGGGTTGGCCATGGCGAAGACGAAGGAGTTCTGCGCCATCGTGGCCACGGCCTCCTCGCCGACCGTGCCGCCGGAGACGCCGATGAAGACGTCCGCGCCCGCGAGGGCCTCCTCCAGCGTGCCGTTGAGGCCCGACGTGTTGGTCAGGCCCGCGATCTCCGCCTTGACGTCCGTCAGGTCGGTGCGGTCCGCCGAGACGACGCCCTTGCGGTCGGTGACGCAGACGTCGCCGATGCCCGCGTCCACGAGGATCTTGGCGATGGCGATGCCCGCCGCGCCCGCGCCCGCGATCACGGCGCGCAGGTCGCCGAGGGTGCGGCCGGTGAGCTTGGCAGCGTTGCGCAGGGCGGCCAGCGTCACGATGGCCGTGCCGTGCTGGTCGTCGTGGAAGATCGGGATGTCCAGCGCCTCCTGGAGGCGCCGCTCGATCTCAAAGCAGCGGGGAGCGGAGATGTCCTCCAGGTTCACGCCGCCGAAGGACGGCGCCAGACGGATGACCGTCTCGACGATCTCGTCCGTGTCCTTGGTCGCGAGCGCGATCGGCACCGCGTCCACGCCGCCGAACTGCTTGAACAGGATCGCCTTGCCCTCCATGACGGGGAGGGAGGCCTCGGGACCGATGTCACCGAGCCCGAGCACGGCCGTGCCGTCGGTGACGACGGCGACCACGTTCGACTTCCAGGTGTACTCGTTCACGAGTTCCGGCTGCTCGGCGATGGCGGTGCACACCTTCGCCACGCCGGGGGTGTAGGCCAGGGACAGGTCATCCTTGTCCTTGACGGGCACGGTGGCCTGGATGGCCATCTTGCCGCCCCGGTGCAGTGCGAAGACCGCATCGGGGTTGTTGTCCGTCGCACTGTCGCTGCGAGGGTTGACGATCTCGGCTGCCACTTCGTGTGACCCCTTAAGTCCTTTGATCATTGAGGGTGGCCACTCCTGGTTAAGGGGTGGGCGGGCACCGCGTTCGTACTCCGCTTCGACGGTTGGCCCGTCTCCGCGGAGGGGAGGTTCGTACGCGCGGGCGCGCCGCACGCGCGCCCTGAGCCCCGGATGAGGGGTGTAAGGATCTGTTCTACCCGAAGAGCACGCGCCCAGACGAGTCGATTCCGGACTGATCGTAGGGTCCTTGTCCCGGTTTTGGCTAAAAGTCCAAAGGTTGGTGTCCACCAGGCGAGACGCGCCGCAAATAGTGAGGCCAAAATGCCAGGTCACGGCGGTTTGTGCGGCTCCGAGGGGCCTTGCCCGCAGTGATGTTGGGTAGTCGGGGGCGCCCGTTATCTGATTTTGACCTCACGGGCACCCTGAATGCGCCAGTCCGAATGGCAAGATGCCGTAATCACACAAGGTCGCGGCACTCGATGGTGCGTGCGCGACCCGTTCTCGGATGCTTTTCCACCCCTGTCGGAGGAACCAGCTCATGACCGCAAGCACCACCCGTCGTACGACCGCCGCCCGGTCCCGGATCGCCGCGGTCGGCGCGATCGCGGTCGCCGGCGCCCTGATCCTCACCGGCTGTGGCGACCAGACGAACAAGTCCTCCTCGGGTACGGGTGCGGGTGACAGCAGCGCCCCGCTGTTCTCCAAGCTCCCGAAGAAGATCCAGGACGCGGGTGTCATCAAGGTCGGTTCGGACACCGCCTACGCCCCGATGGAGTACGTCGACAACGGCAAGATCGTCGGCGTCGACCCGGACATCGCGGAGGCGCTCGGCAAGCAGCTCGGCGTGAAGCTCCAGTTCACCTCCGGCACCTTCGACGGTCTGATCACCTCCCTGGAGACCGGCCGCCAGGACGTTGCGATCTCCTCGATCACCGACAACAAGAAGCGCCAGGAAGGCCTCGACGACAAGGGCCAGAAGATCGGCAAGGGCGTCGACTTCGTCGACTACATGTCCTCCGGCGTCTCGCTCCTCGTCAAGAAGGGCAACCCGGACAACATCAAGTCCCTCGACGACCTCTGCGGCAAGACGGTCGCCGTCCAGCGCGGCACCATCTACGAGGACACCTTCAAGGCCCAGGCCGAGAAGTGCGGTGACAAGAAGCTCACCATCGAGGCCTTCGACACCGACGCCGAGGCCCAGACCCGCGTCAAGGCCGGCGGCGCCGTCGCCGACCTGAACGACTTCCCGGTCACCTCGTACATCGCGAAGACCTCGGGCGGCGGCAACGACTTCGAGGTCGGCGGCCAGCAGTCCGACGTCGGCCTCTTCGGCATCGCGGTCTCCAAGGACAACACCCAGCTCCGCGACGCCCTCAAGGAAGCCGTCGACGCCATCATCAAGGACGGCTCCTACGCCAAGGTCCTGGAGAAGTGGAACGTGAAGGACGGCGCCGTGCAGTCCGCCACGATCAACGCCGGCAAGTAACACCGAAGCGCTCCACTGAAGGGCAGTCATTGTGACTGACAAGATCGACAAGGGTCCGGCAGACGCCACTCCGCCGGCCGGGCCCGGCGCCTCGGGCACCACTCCCTACGAGGCCATCAAGGCAATCCCCGTACGGCACTACGGCCGCTGGATCAGCGCCGTGGTCGTCGCCGTACTCCTGGGGTGGCTCGTCTACGCCTTCTCCCAGGGCAAGATCATCTGGGCGACGGTCGGCGACAAGCTGTTCGACCCCTCGGTCCTCGCGGGCCTCGGCAACACCGTCATCATCAGCATCACCTCGATGGCGCTGGGCCTCGTCCTCGGCATCCTCTTCGCGGTGATGCGCCTGTCGAAGAACCCGGTCACCAGCTTCGTGTCCTGGCTCTACATCTGGTTCTTCCGCGGCACCCCGGTCTACGTGCAGCTGCTGGTCTGGTTCAGCCTCCCGCTGATCTTCGAGTACATCAACCTCGGTCCGATCTACAAGAACGAGACCGTCGACGTCATGACCCCGTTCATGGTCGCCCTCCTGGGCCTGGGCCTGAACGAGGGCGCCTACATGGCGGAGATCGTCCGAGCGGGCATCCAGTCCGTCGACGAGGGCCAGACCGAGGCCTCGCACGCGCTGGGCATGACCCAGACGCAGACCATGCGCCGCGTCGTGCTCCCGCAGGCCATGCGCGTGATCATCCCGCCGACCGGCAACGAGTTCATCAACATGCTGAAGACCTCCTCCCTGGTCTCGGCGGTCCAGTACACCGAACTCCTGCGGGCCAGCTCCAACATCGGCAGCACCGCCGGCGCGGTCATGGAGATGTTCTTCGTCGCCTCCATCTGGTACCTGGCCCTGACCAGCGTCTTCAGCGTCGGCCAGTACTACCTGGAGCGCCGCTACGCCCGCGGCGCGCAGCGCACCCTGCCGCCCACGCCGTTCGAGCGGCTGAAGGCCAACCTGAACATGTTCCGCCGTACGGAGGTCTCGCGATGACCGCCAAGACCGCTCAGCCGATGGTCAAGGCCGAAGGCGTCCACAAGTCGTACGGCGCCGCCCACATCCTGCGGGGCATCGACCTGGAGGTCGCCCCCCGCGAGGTGTTCTGCCTGGTCGGCCCGTCCGGCTCCGGCAAGTCCACCTTCCTGCGCTGCATCAACCACCTGGAGCGCATCAACGCCGGCCGGCTCTCGGTCGACGGCCAGTTGGTGGGCTACAAGCAGAAGGGCGACAAGCTCTACGAGCTGAAGGACAGCGAGGTCGCGGCCCAGCGCCGGGACATCGGCATGGTCTTCCAGCGCTTCAACCTCTTCCCGCACATGACGGCCATCGAGAACGTCATGGAAGCCCCGGTCATGGTCAAGGGCGAGTCCAAGGCGGTGGCCCGCGAGCGCGCCGTCAAGCTCCTGGACCGCGTCGGCCTCGGCGACAAGGGCGGGAACTACCCGACCCAGCTCTCCGGCGGCCAGCAGCAGCGCGTGGCGATCGCCCGCGCGCTGGCCATGGAGCCGAAGCTGATGCTCTTCGACGAGCCCACCTCGGCCCTCGACCCGGAGCTGGTCGGCGACGTCCTCGACGTCATGCGCGACCTGGCCGAGTCGGGCATGACCATGATCGTGGTGACCCACGAGATGGGCTTCGCCCGCGAGGTCGGCGACAACCTCGTCTTCATGGACGGCGGCGTCGTGGTCGAGTCCGGCCACCCGCGCGACGTGCTCGGCAACCCGCAGCACGACCGCACGAAGGCGTTCCTGTCCAAGGTCCTGTAGCCGCGGACGCGTGACGGAGGGGCGGTACGGGTGTCCGTACCGCCCCTCCGCGCTGCCGCCGGCGGACCGGCCCGGAAGTTACGCCTTCAGGCCCAGGACCAGCGCGTCCGAGGGGGAGCGCCAGACCGTACGGGCCTCCGCGAACCCCGCGGCGCGCAGCGTGCGGACGTGCCAGGCCTCGTCGGGGGTGTCCCCGTCGGCGTGCTCCCCGTAGATCGCGAAGCGGGCCCGGGTCGGCTCGGCCAGGACCGGGTCGGCCGCGGCCAGGGCCCACCAGTCGCGCCAGTCCAGGACCCCGTCGGCCTTCGCCCGGTCCATCGCCGCGTGCCGCTGGGCGCGGTCGGCGGCGTTGACGAGCGGGGTGGAGGGGTCGGGCATGTGGTCGGCGTTCATGAAGACCCCGCCCGGGCGGACCAGCGGCGCGATCTGCCCGTAGAGGACCGCGAGCTCCTCGCTGTGCAGCCAGTGCAGGGCGGTCGCGGTCAGGACGGCGTCGTAGGAGTCGTACGGGAGCGCGGCGCGCCAGTCGGGGTCCTTGAGGTCGGCGGTGACGAAGTCGGCCCGGCCGTCCCCGGCGAAGTGGCCGCGGGCGATCGTCAGCAGGGCGGGGTCGAGGTCCAGCCCCGTGCTGACCGCTTCCGGGAACCGTTTGAGGAGACGGTCCGTGATACTTCCCGTACCGCACGCGAGGTCCAGGACCCGGGGCGCGCGGCCGGTCAGCGCCTCGACCATGTCCAGCATCACCCGGAACCGCTCCTCGCGGTCGGGCATGTACCACTCCTGCTGGCGGTCCCAGCTGTCCTGCCAGGCCTGCCAGTCCGTACCGAACGAGCCAGTCACCGTATCCGTCATCCCGAACCCCTCCATACGTAATACCCTCGAACCGAGGGCAGCCGTTACTGGCGGCCGTGACCGACCCTAACCCGCAGCCGTAAGGACTACAAGTGGAACTGGCCCATTACTCGGACTATGCCGTGCGCCTGGTCAACACCGAGGAGCCGGCCCGCAACAAGGACGCCCTGACCTCGGCGGACGACGTCCGTGCCCTCTTCGGCACCAGCACCCAGATGGCACGCCGGGTCACCGACACCGACGTCACCCGCTTCCGCAACGTACGGGGCAGGCTGCGCGCCGTCTTCGAGGCCGCCGACGGCGGCGACCACGTCCTCGCCGTCGACCTGCTGAACTCCCTGCTCATGGAGTTCCCCGTCAGCCCCCAGGTCTCCGGCCACGACCTCGTCGGCCCCGACGGCCGCCCCGATTGGCACATCCACCTCGCCGACCACCCGTCCAACGCCTCCGCCGGCTACGCCGCGATCGCCTCCTTCGGGCTGGCCTTCCACCTCACCGAGCACGGCCCCGACCGGCTCGGCCTCTGCCAGGCCCCGCCCTGCCGCAACGCCTACCTCGACACCTCCACCAACCGCTCCCGCCGCTACTGCTCCGACCGCTGCGCCACCCGCGCCAACGTCGCCGCCTACCGCGCCCGCAAGCGCCTGGAGGCCGAGGAGTCCGCGCGCAGCGGCCGCACCGCCGACACCGCCCAGGACAGCCGGGCCCTCAGCGAACTCTGATCCGGCCGACGGGGCCGCAGCCGCAGCACCGCCGTCGCCAGGACCAGCTCGTCGGGGACGGCGCCGTAGTCGGTGCTGTCCCCGGTCTCGTTGAACGGGTTGTCCCCGAGCATCCACCAGCCGCCCGGCCGGCGCTCGGCCGCACGCTTGACCACCAGCAGGTCCTGCTGGAGCGGATGGCGGAACACCACCACGTCACCCGGCCGGACCAGCGCCCCGTACCGGACCACCATCCGGTCCCCGTGCAGCAGCGTCGGCACCATCGACGGCCCCGACACCTCAGTGATCCCGATGCGCACCCGCGCCCGCCCGCTCTCCGCCATCCCCGGCCTCCTCGTCCCTGCCCGCATGCTGCCGCACGGCCCCGTAGGTTCGCTCACCCGGCCTCGGCGGAGGCTGGACTTTTGTCCTAAGCCCATGGGGGCGCCCGCGATTTCCGTCTTCTCAGCGAGTAATCTCCACCCTTGAGAAGACGATCACGAGGAGGACCCACTCCATGCTTTCCCGCTTCTTCGCCCCCAAGGTGAAGGTCTCCGCCCACTGCGACCTGCCCTGCGGCGTGTACGACCCGGCCCAGGCCCGCATCGAGGCCGAGTCCGTCAAGGCCGTCCAGGAGAAGTACCAGGCCAACGAGGACGCGGACTTCCGCGCGCGCGCCATCACCATCAAGGAGCAGCGCGCCGAGCTCGCGAAGCACCACGTGTCGGTGCTGTGGAGCGACTACTTCAAGCCCCCGCACTTCGAGAAGTACCCGCAGCTGCACACCCTGGTCAACGACACCCTGAAGGCCCTCTCGGCCGCCAAGGCGTCGAACGACCCGGCGACCGGCGCCAAGGCCCTGGAGCTCATCGCCGAGATCGACCGCATCTTCTGGGAGACGAAGGCCGCCTGATCCAGGCCTTCCCCCGGCAGAACCACCGAGGGGCCCGACCGCACGCGGTCGGGCCCCTCGGTCGTACGCGGTCGGGCCCCTCGGTCGTACGCGCCCCGCGGCGCAGGCGCCGGTCAGCGCGGCCGCCGGGCGGCCTACTCGTCCTCGTCCTCGTCGTCGTCCAGCCGGGCCAGCCACGTGGCCAGGCGTTCCACCGGGACCTCGAAGTCGGGGTTGAGGTCCACGAAGGTGCGCAGCTGCTCGGCGAGCCACTCGAAGGTGACCTCCTCCTCGCCGCGCCGCTTCTCCAGCTCCTCGATGCCGCGATCGGTGAAGTACAAGTCGGACTCCGTGCCATGTAGGGGGTCGGTGGTGTGAAGGGGTGTTTCCCGCCAGGATAATCCGGGTCCCCGGTGACACCTCCCGCCTCCCCGCCCCCGGCGCTAGCGTGGACGGAGCCGCTGGGGCGTACGGGAGAGGGGGGTCTCGGGATGCCGGACGGGCGCACGGCCGCGACCGCGCGCGCCTACGAGCTCCTGGAGCCCCTGGTCCGGGCCGCCACGGTACGCGTCCACGCCGCCCCCGGCGGGTATGACAGCGCTGGGACCGGACCCACCTGGGGCAGCGGCTTCTTCATCGCCCCCGGCTGGGTCCTCACGTGTGCGCACGTCGTCGGTGAAGGGGGTGCCGGGGTGCGTCTGGCGGGACGTGAGGTCGGCATCAGCTTCTTCCCCGGAGGGGACACCACCACCACCGGGACCGTCTCCGGACGGGTGGAATGCGTCCTGCCCGAACGGCTGGAAGAGCGCCGGCCCGGACGGCGGGCCCTGTGGGACCTCCCCGACCTCGCGCTGGTCCGCGTCCTGTCCCCCGTCACCCACGCCTGCGTGTGGCTCACCGACCGGGCCGGGCCCCGGCTCGACGAGGCCGCCTACTTCGGCTGCACCGAGGAACTCGGCATCCGCGAGATCACCGGCCGCACCACCCGGCTGCGCGGCACCGCCGGCGGCGGCGCCGCCATCCGCCTCGGCGACGACGACGAGATCGAGGCCGGGATGTCCGGCGGGCCCGTCGTCGACCTGGCCCGCGGCGAGGTCGTCGGGGTGGTCAAGGCCCGGCGGCACTCCGGCGGCGGCGGACTCGCCGTGAACGTGTCGCAGCTGCGGACCCTGCCCATGGCGGCGAGCGGACAGACCGGCCTCTACCGCCGCGTCATGCAGGCCCACGACCTCTACCACTACGACCGCCACCTCAGCGACCTCGACAGCCGCCGCACCTGGACCGACGTCCACGACGCACTGCTCCTCGGGGAGACGGACCCCTACGGCGGGCGCGGCCGGCTCACCCCCGGCGAGCGGACCACCCTGTGCGGGCTGCTCGCCGAACTCCCGCCGCCCGGCTCCTCCGAAGCCGTCCGGGAGCTCGCCGAACAGGCCAGGGGAGAGGAACCCGACACCGCCCTCCCCGCCCCCCTCACCTGGCGCGACGGCCTCGGACTGCTCCACGACCCGCCCGGCGCCGGCGGCGAGGCCGCCGCGATGCTCCGCTACGCCACCGGCGTCAGCGTCGCCGACCACCGCGAGCCGCCCGCGCCCGGCGCCGACGAGGAGCTGTGGGACTGGGTACGGGCCACCGCGGAACGCCTCTGGCGGCCCCTGCGCCGCGAGCTCGCCGAACGCCGCGAACGGGGCCTGGCCGAGCGCGACCGGCGCCGCCGCCTGGCCGCCGGACAGGCGGCGCTCGGCCGCACCCGGTGGGCCGCGGGCCCGCCGACCGGGCCCTCGGTGTTGCTGGAAGCGTGGGCGCACGGCTGGGAGGACGTCTACGACTGGCGGGTGTCGGTCCTGGCCGGCCCCGCCCGCCCCGGCCGGGTCACCCCCGTGGCCGCCGGGGTACGGGCCACCCTCGCCGCCCTGCCCGAGGTGCTGCGCGCACCGCTCGCCGAGGGGTTCCGCCGCTGCGACACGCACGAGACCGCCGCCCTGCTCGAAGTGGCCGTCGCCCCCGAGCTGTTCGGGCTCGCCGTGGACGAGTGGGCCGTCTCCGGCGGGATCCCGGTCGGGGTGCAGCGGCCGGTGGTGCTGCGCCACCCCGACGGCGGCGGTGGCGGCCCGGCCGCCGGCGCACGGTGGGCGCGGGTGCAGGAGGGGCCCCTGCTGGACCAGCGCGCCGACTGCTCGCGCGGACGGCCGCGCAGCCCCTCCCCGCAATGGCTGGAGGGGCTGCCCGACACCACCGTCCCCGTGCTCTGCCGGGACCCGGCCGCCGAACCGGCCCTGGGCGCGCTGCACTCCGTACGGGACACCGGCTACGGGGTGGCCCTGTGCCGGCGCCCCCCGGCCGATCCGGGGGCTTCGTGCGCGCCCTTCCACCGGGGGCTGCGGGAGGAACTCGCCGAGGCGGGGCGGGGCGCGGCCTTGCCGCAACGCCTCCAGGCCCTGCGCCGCCGGGCCCACGGGGCGGACCCCGACGCGTACTGGGCGGCCGGGCTGGCCCTCGTCTGGGAGGACCCGGCCCGGGCCCTGCCGGAGGAGGAGCCGCTCCAGGGGGACCTGTGAGGCGGCGACCCGGGGGAGGACGGCTGTGGTGTGGGAGGGAGCGGCAGTGAACGAGGAATGGCTCATCTACCGGGGGATCGGCGAACCCCACGACGGGATCGAGGCCCTGCCCGACCCGCCGCCCTGGCGGGACTTCGACGGAGGCCCCGTCGCCGAACCCGGCGCGGCCGCCGCGGCCGCCGACGGGAACGTGGCGCGCCGTCTCGGCGCCCACCGGCAGGCCGCCGAACTGCACCGGCCCGAGCCCGAGGAACTGGAGGCCATCAACGCCGCGCTCTACCTGCGCCGGCCGCTGCTGGTCACCGGCTACCCCGGCACCGGCAAGTCCACCCTCGCGCACGCCGTCGCCCACGAGCTGAAACTCGGCCGCGTACTGCGCTGGCCCGTGGTGTCGCGGACCGTCCTCCAGGAAGGGCTCTACCGCTACGACGCCCTCGCCCGGCTCCAGGACGTGCAGATCGCCGCGAGCACGGGAGCGACGGCCGCGGCCCCGGGCATCGGCAGGTACGTCCGGCTCGGACCGCTCGGCACCGCCCTGCTGCCCACCGCCCGGCCCCGCGTCCTGCTCGTCGACGAACTCGACAAGAGCGACATCGACCTGCCCAACGACCTGCTGAACGTACTGGAGGAGGGCGAGTTCACCCTGCCCGAGCTCGAACGCGTCGCCGACTCCGAACCCGAGGTCGAGGTCCTCACCGACGACGGCACCAAGGCCACCGTCCGCGACGGCCGGATCCGCTGCCGGGCCTTCCCGTTCATCATCCTCACCAGCAACGGCGAACGGGACTTCCCCGCCGCCCTGCTGCGCCGCTGCATCCAGCTCAAGCTGGGCCAGCCCGGCGAGAAACGCCTGGCCACCATGGTCCGCGCCCACCTCGGCGAGGAGGCCGCCCAGCTCGGGGCCGACCTCATCCGGGAGTTCCTCAGCCGCTCGCGCTCCGAACTCGTCGCCGCCGACCAGCTGCTCAACGCCATCTACCTCACCCACTACGCCTCCCCGCCCAGCCGCGAGGACCTCGCGGACCTGCTCATCCAGCGCCTCGACCGCCCGAGGTGAGGCCCGGTGCCCCGAGAACACGCGCCGTTCGACGACGCGGGACCGCCCGGCGCGGGTCCCCCCGAGGCAGGTCCCCCCGGCGCGGGCCGGGACCCCGCCGGCCCCGGGCTGCGCACCCTGGCCGGGCTGCTCCGGGCCGCCGGGCTCGACCCGTCCCCCGAGGAGCTCGCCGACGCCCTCTGGCTGGCCGCCCGCACCCGGCAGGCGGCCCGCGCGGCCGCTCCCGACGGCGCCGCCCGCCCCGAAGCCGCGCCGCCCCGCACCAGGACCGGCCCGCCCGCGCGGCGGCCCGCCGGCGGAAGCACCCCGGGCGACACCGGGGAGCCGCCGCACGAGCGGGTGCGGGAGGACGACGGGGCCGAGGACCCCGTCCGGCTCTACCCCGCCGGAGCGCTGGCGGCCGACGCCGAGCCCGACGCCGAGGTCCCGGTCGCGGCCGGGGTCCCCGTCCGGGTGCCCGGCGCGGCCGCACTGCCCCGGATCCTGGAGATCCAGCGGGCCCTGCGCGCCCTCCAGCGCCACCGGCCGCCCGGCCCGCCCACCCGTACCGTCCTCGACGAGCCCGCCACCGCCGAGGCCAGCGCCCGCGCCCTCGGACTGGTCCTGCCCGTCTTCCGGCCGGAGAGCCGGCGCGAGGCGACCGTACGGCTGGTCATGGACGCCTCGCCCGCCATGGCCGTGTGGCAGGACATGTTCGAAGAACTCCGGACGGTGTGCGAACGGCTGGGCGCCTTCCGCGACGTCCAGGTCCACTACCTGCACCGCCTTCCCGACGGCTCCGCCGCCGTCGGCCGCGGCCCGTCGGCCGCCGCCGGGGTCCGCTCCGGGGACCAGCTGCGCGACCCCACCGGGCGGGCCCTGACCATGGTGGTCTCCGACTGCGCCGGGCCGGTCTGGCGGGAGGGCGAGGCGCAGCGGCTGCTGCACCGCTGGACCGAGTGCGCCCCCTGCGTGGTGGTCCAGCCGCTGCCGCAACGGCTGTGGGGCCGCAGCTGGCTGCCGACCGAGCGCGGGGTGCTGGAACGGGCCGCGGGCGGCGGGCCCGGCACGAGCGGCACCGGCGGCGGCCCCGGGCTGCGGTTCCGCCCGGACCGGCCGGTCCGGCCCGGCAGGCCCACCGGTGGGCTCACCGTGCCCGTCCTGCCCCCCAACGCCACCGCCCTCGGCGCCTGGGCCCGGCTCGTCGCCGGTCTCGGCTCGGGGCCCGTCCCGGCCGAGGTGGGCCGGGTTCTGCCCCGCCACCCGGCCGCCCCCGTACCGCTGCCCCGGACCGCCCGGCCCCCGCGTGAGCTGGTGCGCCGCTTCCGCTCCTCCGCCGCGCCCGGTGCCGTACAGCTCGCCGTGTACCTGTCGGCGGCGCCGCTGACCCTGCCCGTGATGCGGCTGGTGCAGCGCACGATGCTGCCCGACTCGGAGCCGTCCGACCTGGCCGAGGTGCTGCTCAGCGGGCTGCTGCGGCGCAGCGGCAGCTCGGCCGGACCGTGGTACGAGTTCGTACCCGGGGTGCAGGACGTGCTGCTGGGGCCGCTGGGGCGGGACGAGGCCGCGCTGGTGCTCAAACACTGCTCGGAGTACGTCCTGGCGCACTTCGGCCGGGGCGTGCGCAACTTCCCCGCGCTCGCCGTCTCCCAGCTGACCGGGATCCCGGCGGCCGGGGAGCCCGGGGAGCGGGAGGAGCCGGTGCCTGCGGGGCCGCTGCCGCAGGCCTTCGCGCAGGTCTCGGCGAAGGTCGTGCGCCGCTACCTGCCGGGGCCCCCGGAGGACGGACCGGAGCCCGCGCCCGCGCCCCTGCCGGCCGGCCGCGCCGCCTCCGTGCGGGCGGCCCGCGAACGCCTCCTGCTCGGCGACGCCGACGCGGACGCCCGCCACCTGCACGACGCCGCCGCGCTCCTGCGGCGGGCGGTGGCGCTCCCGCCCGGGCCCGAGGACCCGCCGGAGGAGGCCGAGGCCGAACTGGCCGGGGTCCTGCTGCGGCTGTGGGCCGAGCAACGGGACCCTGACCTCCTCGACGAGGCCGAGCGGGCCGTCACCGGGCTGCGCACCGCCCGGGGGTGGGCGGCGCTGGGCCGGGTCCTGTACGAGCGGGCCCTGGCGTCGGGCCGCGACGCGGAGCCGCCGCTGGCCGCCGCCGCCCGGGAGTTCGCCGCGCGCGCGGCCGCCCGGGGGGTGGTCGGCGAGCCTCTCTCTTATTCACAACTGACGCTTCCGACGTCTATACGCATGAGTACTTATACGTCGGCGGCCTCTCATGAAAA
>NZ_JBBDHD010000119.1:0-19938 GCF_044129415.1 Streptomyces racemochromogenes | reverse complement strand
CCACCCCCCCCACCCCCCCCCCCCACCCCCCCCCCACCCCCCCCCCCCCCCCCCCCCCCCCCCCCCCGCCCCCCCCCCCCCCCCCCCCCGCCCCCCCGCCCCCCCCCCCCCCCCACGAGGGGAGACCGACAGGGCCCCGTCTCCCCGCTCCGCGCCGCCCGGAAGACCACCGCTTGCCCTCAACCGCGCTTGAGGTCCTACGGTCCTCCCATGACCCGCACGGTGCGTGTGCGGGCTCCCCACACCCGGAGAGGCCACCCGATGACGACCCAGCAGACCTCCGACACCGAACTCGCCGGACAGCCCGCCGCGTACTGGACCGGCGTCGCCTACGAGGCGCTCATCGCGTACACCCGGGCCCAGCAGGCCGAAAGGGGCTACACGCAGCCGCAGTTCTGGCTGCTGCGCAATCTGTCGGTGAACGACATCTCGCCCGACGGCGAGGGGATGACCGTGCCCGAGCTGCGGGAGGCCATGTCCTCCTACATCCGCCCCGAGGACGACCTGGCGGCGGAGGCGGAGGGGCTCCTGGAACGCGGCTGGCTGACCCAGGACCCCGAGGGCCGGCTGTGGCTCACCCCGGAAGGGGAACAGGCCCGCGTCGATCTGGCCCGCAACGGCCCCGCGATCCGCGCCGCCCTCCACGAGGGGATCGACGAAGCGGACTACGTCACCACGGTGAAGGTGCTTCAGCGATTGATCCGGAACGCGGGCGGGACGGTCGCCTGACGGACCGCGGGCCGGGGCGGGGTGCGCCGGGCCGGAGGTCCGGAGCGGTCCTTGTGGGGCATTACTAGGCCGCGTTCGCCAGGAGGGACGGTACGGGGACCGGGGCCGGGGCGGGGGTGCCGGTGGGCCGGGCGGCGAGGTAGCGCAGCACCGCGAGGACCCGGCGGTTGTCACGGTCGTCCGCCGGGAGGCCCAGCTTGCCGAAGACCGCCGCGGCCCGCTTCTCCACGGTCCCGGCGGAGACGCACAGTTCGTCGGCGATGGCGCTGTTGGTTCGGCCCAGGGCCATGAGGCGCAGCACGTCCCGCTCCCGGCCGCTCAGCGAGGCCAGGTCGTCCCCGGCCGCCGGGCCGGCGGGACGGAACAGCGGCGCGAGGACGCCAACCACCCGCGGGTCGACGACCGGCTCCCCCGCGGTCACCCGCTCCAGGGCGTCGAAGAGGAACTCCGGCTCGGTGACGTGCTCCTGGAGCACGAAGCCGGCGCCCCGCGTGCCGTCGGCGAACAGCCGCGCCGCCAGGGCGGGTTCGGGGGCCGTGCTGTAGAGCAGTGCCGCGGTGGAGGGCAGCTCGCGGCGCGCCGCGACCACCGCCCCCACCAGGTCGCCGCCGCCGGGGCGGCCCGCGTTGACGACCACGGCGTCGGGCCGGTGCCGGCGGACCAGGGCGGGCAGCGCGGCCCCGCCGGGGACGGCGGCGGCCACCTGGCGTCCGCCGCCGTCCAGTACCTGGGCCAGTCCCGCCCGCAGGACGGCCGATCCTTCGACGATCACAATCCGCATGGGGACCACTTCCTTCGCCCCGCACCCGTGAGGAGTGCGGGGCGATCGGGGGGAACGGCGCACGGGCGGAGGGTCACGCGTGCGCGGGGGCGTACCGCCGGGCGGCGGTCAGGAAGTTCTCCAGGAGCCGCATGCCGCCCGAGGTGGCCACGCTCTCCGGATGGAACTGCACGCCCCAGATGGGCAGGGTGCGGTGCCGCAGCGACATCACGCACCCGTCGTCCTCGGCGTGGCCGGTCGCCCGCAGGGTCTCGGGCAGCGGCTCGGCGACGACCAGGGAGTGGTAGCGGGCCACCGTCATCCGTGGCCCGATCCCTTCGTACAGACCGGTCCCGTCCTGGCGCACGACACTGGTCTTGCCGTGCCGGACCCGGTCGGCGACCTCCACCCGGGCGCCGTGGGCCAGTCCGATCGCCTGGTGTCCCAGGCAGATGCCGAGCAGCGGGGTCCGGCCGCCGAAGGTGCGGACCAGCTCCACGTGGCCGGAGTCGGCGGGATGACCGGGGCCGGGGCCGAGGACCACGGCGTCCGCGTCGAGCGCGACCAGGTCGTTGACGCTCCTGGTGCCGGAGCGCACCACCTCGGTGTCGGCGCCCAGGCCGCGCAGGTACTGGTCGATGATGTGGGTGAAGCTGTCGAAGGCGTCGACCACGAGGACCTTCACGGCAGCAGTTCCTTTCCGGTCAGGGCCCAGTGGGCCGCGCCCATCTTGTGCAGGGTCTCGTGCCACTCCGCCTCGGGCGAGGAGTCGGCGACGATGCCCGCGCAGCTCTGGGTGCGGTAGGTGGTGCCGTCGTGGACCACGGTCCTGATGCACAGGGCGAACCGGCTCCAGCCGCGGAGGTCCACGAGGCCGACGGCGCCGGCGTACATCCCGCGCGGCTGGTCCTCCAGGTCCTGGATCAGTTCCATGGCCCGGATCTTGGGCGCCCCGGTGACGGTGCCCGCCGGGAAGGAGGCCCGCAGCACGGACCAGGTGTCATGGGTGCGGTCGAGCCGGCCGCTGACGGTGGAGACGAGGTGGAAGACGTGCGAGTACGTCTCCACCGTCATCAGCCCCTCGGTCTCCAGGGTCTGCTCCCGGCAGACCCGTCCGATGTCGTTGCGGCACAGGTCCACGAGCATGGTGTGCTCGGCCCGTTCCTTCTCGTCGGCGCGCAGGGCCGCGATGCGCCGCTCGTCGGTCTCCCGGTCGCCGCTGCGCGGCGCCGTGCCCGCGATGGGCCGCATCACGATGCGCTCGCCGTCGTCGGCGTAGAGCATCTCGGGGCTGGCGCCGATCAGCGTGGTGCCGGATCTCGGCACCAGGTACATGTACGGCGAGGGGTTGCGGGCGCGCAGCCGCCGGTAGACCTGGAGGGGGTCGAGGTCGGTGACGACCTCGATGCTGTGGCCGATCTGGATCTGGTAGACGTCCCCGACGCCGATGTGCCGGAGGCAGCGCCCGACCCGGGCGAGGAAGGTCTCCTTGTCGGTGCTGTCGCTCACCCGGCGGGGCTCGGGGGCCTCGGGGACGGCGTCGCCTGACGGCGGCCGGAGGGCGGCCGCCGTCAGGTCGTACGCGGCGGGCGGCGGGAACTCCGCGGCGTGCGCCCGCAGGTGGCGGACCTCGTGCGCGGCGAGGTCGTAGTGGACGGTGTCGCGGAAGAGGGTGAGGACGCAGTCGGGTCCCCCGGTGTCCGCGGGCCGTTCGGGCAGCTCCTCCATGTGCCAGGCGGCCCCGTACCCGACGGTGGCGAGGAAGCCGAACGCGAAGCCGGCGGCCGGTACCCGGGTGTGGACGGTGAAGAGCCGCTGGGCGGCGCCGAGGAACTCCCAGAGCAGGCCGGGGCGGGTGAGCCCGCGCGCGCCCGGGCCGAGGGCCGGCATCCCCATGCGGTCGGCGACGCCGAGCAGCGCGCGGGACAGGCCGTCACAGCCGCGGATCAGCAGGTGGGAGGCGTGGACCTCGATCTCGGCGAGCCGGCCGTAGCCGACGACGGCCGAGCTGCGGTCCTGGAGCGGCCCGGCGGGGCTCTCCAGGACGTAGACGTCCTCACTGCCGAACCGCTCGCACAGGGCCGTGTAGAGGTCGAGCGGTTCGTGGTCCGGCAGCGGCGTCTCCTCGACGTGTACGTCGATGGGCGCCGGCCCGGGTGCGGCGGCCGGGGTCGGTGGTTCGAGCAGGGTGGTCACGGGCTCTCATTCCTTGGTGCGTCAGCGGAGGGGTCCGCTCAGTCGAGTACGTAGCCGTCCTGGGCCCGCAGACCGCGCGACCGGCGCAGGTCGGTCAGGACGAAGCTGCGCTGGAGCCAGCGGTCCTGGCCGTCGTAGCGCGGGCGGAAGGACGTACGGCCGTGGACGGTGACCCGGTTGTCGACGATCGCCAGGTCACCGGGGGTGAGGCGGATGGTCTGCGCGGTCAGGTCGAAGAGCCGGTTGAGCTCGTCCAGGGCGCTCTGGGCGCGGCGGGTGGTGGCGCGCGTGGCCGCGAAGTCGACCCGGACGTCGGGGTCGTCGGCCGCTCCGGTGAGGACCGCGTGCGGTGCGGCCGCGCCGGGGACGGAGCCGAAGGAGGGCGGGGCGTCGGTGACGAACTCCTCCTTCTGCAGGGCCGTCCGGCTGGTGTCGGACAGCAGGGGGAGGACCTGGCGGACGCAGGCGGTGCGCAGGCCGGCGACCCCTTCGTGGTCGGCGCGCAGGCACAGCAGCATCACGAAGTCGGGGCGGTGGGGGTGGAACGCGTTCTCGGTGTGGAAGGAGAGCAGGACCGATCCGGCGTTGCCCTGGAAGTCCTCCTGGCCGGGTACGGGCACCACGTCCTGGACGAGCGCGCCGGTCTTCTCGGGGCGGAAGGCGGCCGGGTCGCCGAGGCCGGAGGCGACCGTCAGGAGGACGGCGGCGGCCACGTCGGCGGTGCGCTGCACGGACCCGCGGACGGTCGGGGTCTCGGGCAGCGTCTCCTCGCCGACCGGCAGGCCGCGGACCAGCAGGGCGCCGGAGGGGCCGGAGTCCCGGCGGAAGGAGCGCAGGGCGCGGCGCAGGCCGACGGGCAGGTCGCACCAGGCCGTGCGGGCGGCGTCGACCCATTCGGGGGTGTCGATGCGGCCGTCGGCGACGGGGGCGAGGGCGCGGGCGATCTCGCCGATCCGGTCGGCGTCCTGCGGGCCGACGGTCACGGCGCCGCCCGGGGAGCCGGCGCGGGGCTTGTCGAGTGCCAGGGTCATGTACTCATCCCTTTCTGGGCTGTGCCGCGGTCGCTGATCGCCGCCACCAGGGGGGCGGCGATGCGCCGGTAGGCCCGGGTGGAGAGGGCCACGGACCGGTCGAGGCGGGCGGCGTTGAAGTAGATCTCGTCCTCGTCGAGCAGGTCGCGGTCGACGAGGAGGTGGAGCCGGGGATCGAAGGAGAAGGGCACGATCGAGCCGCTGACGCAGCCCGTGAGCCGTTCCGCGGTGGCACGGTCGGCGAAGCCGGCCCGGCCGCCGCCGGCCAGGGCGCCGACGGCTTCGGTGTCGACCCGACGGTCGCCCGGGACCACGGCGAGCACGTAGCGGCGCGCCGAGCGGCCCCGGGCGACCCGGAGGACGATGGACTTGGCGGCCTGCCGCAGCGGGTGACCGCGCAGCAGGCTCGCCGCCTCGGTGGCGCCCTCCGGGGCGTGGTCCAGGACGCGGTGGCCGGCCGTGCGGTCGGCGAGCAGGTCCATCAGCCGGGTGTGGGCGGTCGGCTGGGCGGTGGTGTCAGCCCGCACTGGCCATCGCCTCGATGACGGAGCGCGGACGCATGTCGGTCCAGTGCGCGGCGACGTAGGCCTGGCTCTCGTCGTGGCCGGCGTTCTCCAGCACGGCCTGCCAGCCGGCCGGGACCTCGGCGAAGGACGGCCACAGGGAGTACTGGCCCTCGTCGTTGACGAGGACGTGGTAGCGGCCCTCGGGGTCGTCGAACGGGTTGCTCATCGTCGTTCCCTTCAGAAACGGTGTGGTGGAGGTGCCCGGCGGGTACCGGGTACCGGGTTCAGGCGGCGGATCCGACGGCGGGTTCGGCGGCGGTGTCCGCCAGCTCGTCGCCGTACACGCCGCGCACCCAGTTGCTCTGGTAGACGGTGTCGAGGTAGCGCTCGCCGAGGTCCGGGGAGATCGCCACCGAGACCAGCCCGCCGCGCTCCCCTCCGTGCCGGGAGAGCCATTCGGAGGCTCCGGCGACGACGGTGCCGGTGGAGCCGCCGAACAGGAAGCCGCGGGCGGCGAGGCGGTGGCACATGCGGACCGTCTCGGACTCGGGGACGACCACCACGTCGTCGACGAAGGACTCGTCGAGCAGCGGCGGCCGTACGCCCGCGCCGAGGCCGGGGAGCATCCGGGGCCCCGCCGGGTGGCCGAAGGTGACCGAGCCGACGCTGTCGACGGCGACGATCCTCACCTCGGGCCGGTGCTCCTTGAACCAGCGGGCGCTGCCCATCAGGGTGCCGGTGGTGCCGGCCCCGATGAAGAGCACGTCCACGCCTGGGAAGCGCTGGGCGATCGGCGGGGCGGTCCAGCGGTAGTGGGCCCGCCAGTTGTTGGCGTTGAGGTACTGGTTGAGCCAGACGTGCCGGGAGTCGGTGTCGCACAGCCGGCGCACCAGGTTGAGCCTGGCGCCGAGGAAGCCCCCTTCCGGGTCGGGTTCGGTGACGATGCGGACCTCCGCGCCGAACGCCTCCATGAGGCGCCGGGACGCGAGGTTGCAGCGCGAGTCGGTGACGCACAGGAAGCGTCGTCCCTTGCTGGCCGCGATCATGCTGAGCGCGACGCCGAGGTTTCCGGAGGAGGACTCGACCAGGACGGAGTCCTCGGTCAGCACCCCGCTCTCCTCTGCCGCCTCGATCATGGAGAGGGCGGCCTTCTGCTTGATTGATCCGCTGAAATTGAATCCTTCGCATTTGAGATAGACCGGTGTACCGAGAACCGGCCCGAGGTCGACGTAGAGATCGTCCTCGTTGAATTCCTGCGGGGCCGAGATGATCGGCATGGGTCCTCCCGCCTTAGAGGTGAGGCTGAGAATGGCGGGCGGGTCAGCCGTAACGGCGCATCTCGTGGAAGAAGCCGTCGACGACGGACAGTTCGCCCGCCTCGCGCACGGTGTCGTAGACGTGCTTGCCGAGCGCGAGGTCGAGAATCCCGAGTCCGAACGGGGAGAAGATCACCGGTCGGTCAGCGGGCGGTCGGAGGGTGCCGTCCAGGACGTCGTGGAGGGTCCCGTGCACGAAGTCACGGTTGCCCACGCGCTGTTCGGCGAGGTGGAGCGAGGTGCCGGCCTTCAGGCAGTGCTCGACGTCGTCGACGACGTTGGTCGCGGCGAGCACCACCTCGGGCGCCAGGTCGCGCAGCGACACGTGCAGCACCAGCGGGTTGTGGCCGAACCAGTCGGGGTCCTGGACGTGCGGTTCGCCCGCGACGGTGGCGAAGACGACGAGGTCGCTGGAGCGGATGAGCTCCTCCGGGCCGTCGTGGACGGTGACCTCGCCGGGGGTGCCGGCGCGGTGCAGGTAGTCGGCGAAGCCCTGGGCGTGGTCGCGGCTCAGGTCGTACACGCCGGCGGACTCGAACTCCCAGCCGGTGCCGGCGAGGAAGGCGTGGATGTAGCGGGCGATCAGGCCGACGCCGAAGAAGCCGACGCGCCGGGGGCGTTCGCGGCCCTCGGAGAGCTTCGCCGCGGCCAGCGCGGCCGAGGCCGCGGTGCGGGCGGCGCTGATGATGGAGCTCTCCAGGCAGGCCAGCGGGTAGCCGGTGGCGGGGTCGTTGAGGATCAGCACGGCGGAGGCGCGCGGCAGGCCCGCCGCGACGTTCTCGGGGAAGCTGGAGATCCACTTGAGCCCGTCGACGGCGTTGTCCCCGCCGAGCGAGGCGGGCAGGGCGATGATCCGGGAGCTGGGCCGGTCGGGGAAGCGCAGGAAGTACGACGGCGGGTTGACGGTGTCGCCGGCGCCGTGGACGCGGTAGGCCGCCTCGACGATGCCGGTGACCTCCCGGTGCCGGCCGGCGAGCACCCGGTCGACCTCCGCGCCGGAGATCACGGCGAAGGCGGGCGGGGCCGCGGTGCTTGAAGACATGGGGTTCTCCCTCGGGGTGGGCGGGGCGCGGTGGCGGTGGCGGGCCGGTCAGGGGGCGAGCACGTGGCCCGGGAGGCGGACGGGGTCGCCGAGGACGACGACGATCTCGCGGTCGCCCTCGTAGGGCTCCCGGCTGTGCGCCATCCGCAGGTTGTCCACGATCAGCACGTCGCCGGTGCGCCACGGCTCGCGGTGGGTGGCGTCCTGGTAGGCCCGGTTGAGGGTCTCGATGACCTCGGGCGGGATCGGGGTGCCGTCGCCGTACGCCGTGTTGAAGGGCAGCGAGTCGGGCCCGTAGACGTCGGTCAGGTACTCGCGGACCATGGGGTCGAGCGTCAGCTCGTTGAGGAAGGCGATCTGGTTGAACCAGACGGGCCGCCCGTTGCCCGGGTGGTCGGTGACCGCGGACCGCCGCTGGCGGGTGCGCAGCGCCGCGTCGGGCAGCCACTCGTGGGCGATCCCCTCCCGGTCGCAGTACGCCGCCACCTCGGCGGGGTCCTCGGTCCCGAAGGCCTCGGTCCAGGAGACGCCGACCTCGCGGTAGGTGCGGGTCAGCTGCCAGCCGTCGCGGGCGAACCGCTCGACCAGCTCGGCGGGCAGCGCCCGCAGCACCTCCTGGGAGTCCGCGACGGCGGTGGCGCCGCCGGAGGCGGGCGCGGTCAGGCAGCCGAACAGGGCGACGGAGGGCACCTCGGCGGCGTAACTCACCTCGTGGTGCATGCACATGGGCTCGTCGGAGGGCCACTCGGAGGAGGACAGGGCGCCGGGTGCGAGGACGCGGCGCGGTGCGAAGGCCTCGCGCTCCGCCATCGCCTCGATGCCGAGCGCGGCCGCGATCGCGGCGACGGCCTCGGGGGTGCGGGGGTCCAGTCCGCGCACCACGACGGCGCCGCACTCGTCGAGGACGCCGCGCACGGTCGCGCGGTGCGCCGCAGCCCAGGACAGCGGCGCACCGTCGGCGTCGGCGGTGATCACCGCCGGCCGGCCGGGCCGGGCCTCGGGCACGGGGGCCGTGAGGTCGAGCAGGGAGGTCATCTTGCGGTCTCCTTGTCGGTACGGAGCGGGTGGGGTGGGGCCGGCCGGGCCCGGCGGGGCCCCGGAGGGGGGCCGGGGCCCCGGCGGGGGGTCAGACCGCGGCCGTCGCCAGGCGCTCGGCCATGCGCCGGTCGAGGAATTCCGCGAGGTCGGCGAGGACGGGGTGGGTGGCCAGCTCGACCACCGTGACGAGCCGTTCGAGGCCGATGGCGAGCCGTACCGCGGTCAGCGAGGTGCCGCCGAGTTCGAAGAAGTGCGCGTCGCGGGCGATCCTGTGGACCGGCACCTTCAGCGCCGTGCTCCACAGTTCGGCCAGACGGCGCTCGGTGTCCGTCGCCGGCAGTTCGGGTCCCGCCACCGGCGCCTGCGCCGCCGAGTCCACGGCCCGCTGGGCCAGTTCCTTCTTGTCGATCTTGCCGTTGGCGGTGAGCGGCATCGTGTCCAGGCGGATCAGGCGGGCGGGCACCATGTACGAGGGCAGGACCGCGGCGAGCTGTTCGCGCAGCCGCACCGGCTCGCGGCCGTCGGCGGTGGTGACGTAGCCGACGAGGGTGCGCTCCTCGCCGCTGCCGACGGGCACGACGGCCACGTCGCGCACGCCCTCCGACCGCATCATGCGGTTCTCGATCTCCCCGATCTCGATGCGGAACCCGCGGATCTTCAGCTGGGCGTCGCGGCGGCCGTGGAACTCCAGGCGTCCGTCGGGCGCCCACCGGCCGAAGTCTCCGGAGCGGTACACGCGGCCGCCGGGCCGGGCCGGGTCGGTCAGGAAGGCGGCGGCGGTGCGCTCCGGGTCGTTGACGTAACCGCGCCCCACGCAGACGCCGTGGAAGACGATCTCGCCGGGAGCGCCCGACGGCACCGGTTCGAGCCGCTCGTCGACGACCTGGATGCGGACGTTGCGCACCGGCCTGCCGAGCGGCACGGAGGTCCCCGCGGGCGGCGTGCGCATCACCTCGTGGTTGGTGTCGTCGCTGGTCTCGGTGAGGCCGTACGCGTTGACCAGGGGCACGTGGGGGAAGGCCTCGAACCAGCGCTCGACGAGTTCCTTCTTGAGCGCCTCACCGGTCGCCGAGACCATCCTCAGGTCGGGCAGCAGGCCCGTGCGTCCTTCGAGGTAGGTGAGCAGGACCTCCAGGTAGGAGGGGACGAGCTGGACGACGTGCACGCGTCCGGTCCGCAGGATCTCGGTGAAGCGGCCGATCTCCAGCACCGCCTCCTGTTCGACGATGCGGGTGCGCCCGCCGACCACCAGCGCGGAGACGAGCTGCCACAGGGAGATGTCGAAGCACTGGGGGGCGGTCTGCGCGACCGTCGTGTCCTCGGTGATCTCCAGGTCCTCGATCTTGGCGAGGAGGTGGTTGACGAAGCCCGCGTGCTCGCACATCGCGCCCTTGGGCTCACCCGTGGAGCCGGAGGTGAAGTAGATGTAGGCGAGGGCGTCGGCGGCGACGGGGAGGTCCGGGTCCTGCTCGGCGAGGTCCCCGGGCAGGGCGTCGATCCGGTGGACGCGGGGGGTCGCGTCGGCTCCGCACGCCGGGTCGGCGTCCATGGCCGCGACGGCCCCGGCCAGGCCCGGGGAGACGTCCGTGACGGTCAGCACCTGGCGGCAGCCGCTGCGCCGCAGCATGGTCTCGATGCGCGAGGCCGGGAAGTGCGGCTCGACGGGTAGGTAGGCGCCGCCGGCCTTGAAGACGCCGAGGACGGCGGCCGCCCAGTCCAGGTCCCGCTCGGTGACGACGGCGACCACGTCCTCGCCCCACAGCCCCTCGCGCCGCAGCTGCCAGGCGATCCGGTTGGCCCGCCGGTTGAGCTCGCGGTACGTCAGCGACCGGTCCCCGTGCACCACGGCGACGGCGTCGGGCCGCAGCCGGACCTGCTCCTCGAACAGCTCGTGGAACCGCTGCTCGGGCAGCGGCCGGTCGGGTCCGGCGAACCGCTCCCACTGCATGCGCAGCTCCTCCTCGCCGAGCAGGTGCCGCGCGTGGTGCGGGGCCTGCGGCTCGGTGAGCGCCCGGTGCAGGGCCGTGACGTAGTACCCGGCGATGCGGCGGGCCGCCGAGGCGTCCAGCACCTCGCGGCGGTGGCGCACCAGCAGCCGGCCGTCCTCGACGGCCACCCCGAGCACGACCCCGTCCGGCAGTTCCTCCGGGAGGTCGGAGGCGCGTTCGGCGACGAGGGCGTCGTACATGGCCGACACGCCCCGCGGGGCCTGCGCGGCGAAGCCGCGGATGGCGTACAGGGTGCCGGTGGCGGCCTCGACCAGCTCGGTCCAGCTGCCGTCGTCGACCACGACCCGGGCCATCAGGGCGCTGCCGCCGGCCGGCTGGAATCCGGTGACGGTCTCCCGGTCTCCGGTGAGTGCCGCGACCACCTTGGCGTGCACGGCGAGCAGGAGCGGGGCGCCGGACAGCGGCCCTACCCCGTCGGCGGGGAACTCCCCGTCCAGCTCCGCCCGGATCTCGCCCGTACCGGTGGAGTCGGGCTCGCCGGCCCAGCTCGGCAGGGGGGTGTGGCCCCCCGCGCGGGTGACGTGACGCCAGTACTCCCGGCCCGCCACACCGCCGACTTCGTCCGCCCCGTTCACCACGAGTGCTCGCCTCCATCGGGAATATCAGCTCATTCGCGTGGGCCGATTCCCGGCTCCACCTCTACGGAAAAGACGATATGGAGCCGCCTTATCGACGGAATATCGGTCCTGTTCCGGCGAATGACCGGACACAAAAGCCCGGAGGCGGCGACCGGTCGGACCGGTCGCCGCCTCCGGGCGGGGTGGTGCTGATGTCACAGGCGCGTCGAGAGCATCCGGCCGATTTCGGCGGCGGGCGCCGGCCCGACCAGGGACTCGTGGGTGGCGGCCACCTCGAACCGCTCGATCACCCCGGACAGATAGGGCTCCCAGGCGCTCTGGTCGGCCCATTCGCGCACGTTCTCCGTGGCTGCCACCAGCAGCAGGTCGCCCTTGAACAGCGGGGGCCGCGCGGGCGAGACCAGCCGTACGTTGTTCACCAGCACGTCCAGCACCGCGCCGCGCTGCTCCTCGTCGAGGTGGCGCAGCTCGCTGTCGCTGAGCCCCATGTACCCGACGACCCGGGCGTGGACTCCCGCGGTGTCGGCGGGCGCCGCCTCGGGGTCGTCTCCGTGCAGCCGTGCGTACGCCTGGAACAGGTCCCGCAGCACCTGGTCGGCGCTCAGTTCGTGGCGCCGGTGTTCCTCGACCGGGAAGGCGTCCAGCAGCACCACGTTCTCGACCTCCTCGCCGCGCGCCTGGAGTTCGGCGGCCAGCAGGTGGGCGAGGGTGCCGCCGAGGGACCAGCCGAGCAGCCGGTAGGGGCCGTGCGGCTGTACGGTGCGCATCTGCGCCACGTACCCGTCGAGCATCTCCTCCAGCGTGGCCGCCATCGGCGCGGTGCCGTCGAGTCCGGTGGACTGCAGGCCGTACAGGGGCTGTTCGCGGTCGAGGGTGCGCAGCAGGCCGGAGTACGACCAGCCGAGGCCGCCCACCGGGTGCACGCAGAACAGCGGGGGGCGCGAGCCGGTGGTGCGCAGGGGGAGCAGCGGCGCGAAGCCGGACCCTTCCCCGCCGTCCTCGCCGTCGATCCGGGCGAGGAGCAGCGCCGGGGTGGGTGCCTCGAAGACCTCCCGGACGGTGGGCTCGGCACCGAGCACCTGTCCCATGAGGCCGGCGAGCTTGGAGGCGAGCAGGGAGTGGCCGCCGCGGTCGAAGAAGTTGTCGTCCATGGCGACCCGGTCGACGCCGAGCACCTCCGCGAAGAGGCGGCACAGCACGTCCTCGCGGGCCGTGCGCGGGGCCCGGCCCCCGGATTCCTCCGCCGGGGCGGGCAGGGCGCGCTCGTCCAGCTTCCCGTTGGGGGTGAGCGGCAGTGCGTCGAGGACCACGACGGCGGACGGCACCATGTACTCGGGCAGGCGGCCGTGGAGGGCGCCGAGCACCCCGGGGACGTCGACCCCGTCGGGTCCGGCCACCACGTAGGCGACCAGGCGCCGGATGCCGGGCCGGTCCTCGCGTACGACGACGGCCGCCCGGGTGACGCCGGGTCCCTCCAGGAGCGCCGCCTCGACCTCGCCGCGCTCGATGCGGAAACCGCGCAGCTTGACCTGCCCGTCGGTGCGGCCGACGAAGTCGAGCCGGCCGTCGCGGGTGCGGCGGACCAGGTCCCCGGTGCGGTACATGCGGCCGCCGGCCGGCCCGTGGGGGTCGGCGACGAAGCGGCCCGCGGTGAGGACGGAGCGGTGCAGGTAGCCGCGGGCGACACCGGGCCCGGCGATGTAGAGCTCGCCGATGGCTCCGGCGGGCAGCGGGCGCAGCGCCCGGTCCAGGACGTAGGTCCGCATGCCGGGGAGGGGGCGGCCGATCGAGTGGACCGTGGAGGGGTCCTCGGGGTCCTGGAGTCCGTAGGTGACCTCGACGGTGGCCTCGGTGGGACCGTAGGCGTTGATCATGCGGCGGCCGGGTGCCCAGCGGGCCACCAGCTGCGGGGTGCAGGCCTCGCCGCCGGTGATCAGGGTGGTCAGGGCGGGCAGGTCGGTCTCCGGCAGCCCGGCGAGGACGGCGGGCGGCAGGTGGACGTGGCTGATGCTCCGCTCGGCGAGGAAGGCGGCCAGCCGCTCCCCGACGTGGCGCTGTTCGGGGATGACCAGGCAGGCGCCGGTCAGCAGCGCCATGCACAGCTCGGCGACCGACACGTCGAAGCTGGGGGACACGAACTGCAGGACGCGGCTCCCCTCGCCGGCGCCGAGGGCGGTGTGGCTGCTCGCGCCGAGGGCGGCGAGGCCGGCGTGGGTGACCACGACGCCCTTGGGGGTGCCGGTCGACCCCGAGGTGTAGATCACGTACGCGGGGTGGTCGGGCCGCAGCGCGGGACGCGTCCTGGGCGCCGCCGGGGCGGGGCCGGCCGGCGCGTCGTCCAGGAGCACGATCGGCGCGTCGGTGGCGGGGAGGCGTCCGGCCAGGTCCGCGGTGGTGAGCACGGCCTGCGGGCGGGCGTCGTCGAGCATCAGCGTGAGCCGCTGGGCCGGGTAGTCGGGGTCGAGCGGCACGTAGGCGGCGCCGCTCTTGACGACGGCGAGGACGGCGACGGCCAGCTCGGCCGAGGCCGGCAGGGCCAGGGCGACGAACCGTTCGGGGCCCGCGCCGAGGCCGGTGAGCCGGCGGGCCAGTACCTCGGCGCGCGCGTCCAGTTCGGCGTAGCTGAGGACGGTGTCCCCGCACTCGACGGCGGGCGCGTCGGGGGTCTTCAGAACCTGCCGCTCGAACAGCGCCGGAAGCGTGTCGGGGGCGACGGCCGCGGGGTTGCCGGTCCACTCGGCGCGCAGCCCCTCCTCCTCCGTCTCGGAGAGCAGGGTGAGCGCGCTCAGCGGCAGCGCCGGGTCCGCGGCGGCGGAGGCGAGCAGCCGGGCGAACCGGTCGGCGAGTTCCTGCGCGGTCTGCGGGTCGAAGAGCGCCGAGGCGTACTCGACGATGCCCCGCAGGCCGCCCGCGTCGCCGTCGGCCGTCTGGGTCTCGGCGATGCTGAAGGAGAGGTCGCAGCGCGCCGTCCCGGTGCCGATCCCCTCGAACCGGACGGTCAGGCCCGGCAGTTCCATGGCGGCCCCGGCGTTGTTCTGGAAGGCCAGCATCACCTGGAAGAGGGGGTGGACGGCGGCGGAGCGCACCGGGTTGACCGCTTCCACGAGCCGTTCGAAGGGCAGTTCCTGGTGGGCGTAGGCGGCCAGGTCCGCCTCGCGGACGCGGCGGATCAGCTCGCGGAAGGCGGGGTCTCCGGAGGTGTCGGTGCGCAGCACGAGGGTGTTGACGAAGAATCCGGCGAGCCCGTCGAGGGCGGGGGCGCCGCGCCCGGACACGGCGGTGCCGAGCGGGATGTCGTCCCCGGCGCCCATCCGGCTGAGCAGGGCCGCGAGCCCCGCCTGCACCACCATGAAGACGGTGGAGCCGGCGGACCGGGCGAGGGCGACGAGCCGCCGGTGGTCCTCGGCCCCGAGGGCGAACTCCACGAAGCCGCCGCGGTGGTCGGCCGTGGCCGGCCGGGGCCGGTCGGCGGGCAGGTCGAGCTGGAGGGGGGCGCCCGCCAGGACGGTCCGCCAGTGTTCGAGCTGGGTGGCGAGCAGGCTCTCGGGGTCGTTCTCGTCGCCGAGCAGTTCGCGCTGCCACAGGGTGTAGTCCGCGTACTGGACGGGCAGCGGCTGCCAGTCGGGTGCCAGCCCGGCGTGGCGGGCGGCGTACGCCTCGGCGAGGTCCCCGAGCAGCGGGGCGACCGAGCCGCCGTCGGCGGCGATGTGGTGGACGAGCAGCAGCAGGACGTGCTCGCGTTCGGAGATCCGCAGCACGGTGGCGCGCAGCGGGATCTCCTCGGTGAGGTCGAAGGCGTGGCGGGCGGCTTCGGCGAGCACCTCGGCGGCGTGCTCGGCGTCCGTCTCGACCACCTCGACGGGCGGTGCCACTCCTTCCAGGACCAGCTGGTACGGGTCGCCCGCGTCGTCCGGGAAGACGGTGCGCAGGCTCTCGTGCCGCTCGACCACGTCACCGAGGGCGGCGTTGAGGGCGAACAGGTCGAGGTCGCCGGTGAGCCGCAGCGGCATCGGCACGTTGTAGGTGGCGCTGGGGCCCTCCACCCGGTGCATGAACCACAGGCGCTGCTGCGCGAAGGAGAGCGGGATCCGCTCGGGTCGCCGGCCGGCGACCGGTTCGGGGCGGGCGGTCTCGCCGGCGGCCCGGCGGATCTGCTCCGCCAGCCGGGCCGGCGTGGGCGCCTCGAACAAGGCGCGGACGGGCAGGGAGACACCGAACACGGCGCGGACGCGTCCGAGGAGCTTCAGCGCGGACAGCGAGTGGCCGCCCTTGGCGAAGAAGCTGTCGTCGGGGGAGAGTCCGCGCTGGCCCAGGACCTCGGCGAACAGGCCGATGAGGATCTCCTGCTGCGGGGAGCTGCCGGTGCTCCGGGCCGGGGCGGCGGGAGCGGGGGCGTCGGTGTCGGCGTCGGCGTCGGCGGGCACGGGCAGCAGGGCGCGTTCGGCGTCGGGGAGCCGGGGCAGCTCGCCCACCATCGGCCCGGTCGGTTCGGCGGTCGCCTTCAGGATCCGCACGACGTGGCCGAGCACGGCCTCGGCCGCGGCGGGCCCGTACAGGTCGGGGCGGTACTCCAGGCGCACCAGGAGCCGTGCGCCGGCGAGGCCCGCGATCAGCCGCAGCGGGTAGTGCGCGGCGTCCTTGCCGGTGACGCCGCTGACCCGCACGCCGGCGTAGGACGGCGGTGCCTCGCCGCCGCCCGGGTAGTTCTCGACGGTGAGCACGGTGTCGAACAGGTCCCCGGTGCCGGCGATGCGCTGGACGTCGCCCAGGCGCAGCTGCTGGTGGTCGAGGAGGAGCGCCTGCTCGTCCTGGAGGGTGCGCAGGGCCTCGGCGAGGGGACGGCGGGCGTCGAGGCGGACGCGGACCGGGACGGTGTTGATGAACAGGCCGACCATGGTCTCGATGCCGGGGATCTCCGGGGGGCGGCCGGAGACCACGGAACCGAAGACGACGTCGTCGCGGCCCGTGAGCTCCTTGAGGGTGAGCGCCCAGACGCCCTGGAGGAGGGTGTTGAGGGTCAGCCCGTCGGCCCGTGCCCCGGCGAGGACGGTGGCGGTGAGCGCCTCGGGCAGTTCGACGGTGTGGTACTCCGGCTGGACGGGCCCGCGCTCCGGTCCGGGGGCGACCAGCGTCGGGCCGGCGAGGCCGTCGAGGGCGCGCCGCCAGGCCTGCTCGGAGGCGGCCCGGTCCTGGCGGGCGAGCCAGGCCAGGTAGGTGCGGTAGGGGCTGACCGGGGGCAGGCGGGAAGGGTCGCCGTGGTCGGCGTACAGCGCGAGCAGTTCCCGCTGGAGCACCGGCGCAGACCAGCCGTCCCACAGGATGTGGTGGTTGGTCAGGGCGAGGCGGTGGCGCTCCGCTTCCAGGCGGACGAGGCGGAACCGCAGGGCGGGCGGGGCCGCCAGGTCGAAGGGGCGGGCCTGCTCCTCGGCGAGCAGGGCCCGCAGGGCCTCGTCGCGCCGTCCGGCCGGCAGGTGTGCGAGGTCGGTCTCCTCCCACGGCAGCGGGACGTCGCGGTGCACGACCTGGATGGCCTGGCCGTTGGCCCGCTGCCGGAATCCGGCGCGCAGGTTGGCGTGGCGGCGCAGCAGGGCTTCGGCGGCGGTCCGCAGGCGGGCGGCGTCCAGCGGTCCGGTCAGCTCCAGGACCATCTGGGTGGTGTAGACGTCGGCGCCGGCCGGTCCCGACTGGGGTTCGTCGGCGAGGGCGTGGAAGAGGAGGCCTTCCTGCAGCGGGGAGAGCGGCAGGACGTCTTCGAGTCCGGATGTCTTCATGCGATGTACCTCAGTTCGGTTTCCAGGTCGTCGATTTCGTCCTGGCTCAGGGTCACCAGGGAGAGGTCGGAGGGGGTGAAGCCGCCGGCGCCGGGTTCGCGCACGCTGTCGGCGAGGGCGCGCAGCGCGTCGAACCAGCCCTCGGCGAGGGCGCGCACCTCTGCCTCGTCGAACAGTTCGCGCGGCCAGGTCCAGGTGGCCGTCAGTTCGGGACCGCCGGGGAGGTCGCGGGTGAGGGCGTTGATCTCCAGTGCGTGTCCGACCGGCATGTCCGGGTCGCGGGGCTCCGGGGACGGGATCCCGGAGACGGCCGCCCAGTCGCCGGCGGAGGTGAACCCGCCGGAGGCGCCGGCCGACGGGGCGGCGGGGAAGCGGCCCAGGTAGTTGAAGCCGATCTGCGGGGCGGGCCGGCCGGACAGGGCGGCCGCCGAGTCCTCGTCGAGGTGGCGGAGCAGTCCGTAGCCGATGCCGTGGTCGGGCAGGGCGCGCAGCTGCTCCTTCACCTGCTTCAGGGCGCTCGCGAGCGGAACGTCGCCCGGCTCGACCCGCACGGGGTAGAGGGAGGTGAACCATCCGACGGTACGGGAGAGGTCCAGTCCGTCGGCTATCTCCTCACGGCCGTGGCCCTCCAGGTCCAGCAGGAGCGCCGGGGCGTCCACGCCGCGGGCCCGCCGGTGGTCGCGTACGGCGAGGGCGAGGGCCGTGAGGAGGACGTCGTTCACTCCGCCGTGGAAGGACGCCGGGACCGTGGTGAGCAGCGGGGCGGTGACGTCGGCGGGCAGGGTCAGGCTGACCGAGCACGCGGCGGCCCCCGTGTCCCGTGCCGGGTCGAGGGCGCGGGCGGCGAGCAGCGGGTCGGGGGTGGCGGCGATCTCCTGCCAGAGCGGGAGTTCGGTGCGCCGCCCGGCCGCCGCGGAGGCCAGTGCGCGGGTCCAGCGGCGGAAGGACGCCGGTACGGGGGCGAGTTCCTCGCCGTCCCAGGCGGCCGCCAGGTCGGGCAGCAGGATGCGCCAGGAGACGCCGTCCACCGCCAGGTGGTGGGCGAGGACCAGGAGCAGGCCCGGCCGGAGCGTGCCCCGGTCGTACCAGACGAAGCGGATCACGGTGCCCTGCCCGGGGTCGAGGAGCAGCCGGGCGGCTTCCCCTTCCGCGGTCGCGACGGCGGCGAGCTCCGCGTCGTCGAGCCCGTCGGCGTCGACCCGGTGGAGCAGGTCGGCCGCGCGGACCTCGCCGGGGTCGCGGACGTCGAGGCGCCAGCCGTCGCCGTCCGGCAGTGCCCGCAGGCGCAGGGCGTCGTGCCGGTCGAGGAGGGCCTGCACCGTCGCCGTGAGCCGCTGCCCGTCGGCTCCGGCGGGCACCTGGACGGTCATCGACTGGTTGAAGCCGGTCCAGGAACCGCCGAGCTCCCGCAGCCAGTGCATGATCGGCGTGGCCGTGAGCTCGCCGCCGTCGGGCTCCTCGGCGGTGTCGGCGGTGTCCTGCCGTACGGCCTGGGCGATCAGGACCAACTGGGCGACCGACTGGTGGCCGAACACGTCGCGGGCGGAGAACACCAGGCCGGCGCGGCGGGCACGGCTGACCAGCTGGATGGCGAGGATGCTGTCGCCGCCCATCTCGAAGAAGCCCGCGTCGGGGTCGACCTGTTCGAGGCCGAGGACCTCGGCGAAGAGGCCGCAGAGGATCTCCTCCTGTGCCGTCCGCGGAGCCCGGCCGCCGCCCGCCGGGGCGAACACCGGGGCCGGCAGGGCCCGGTGGTCCAGCTTGCCGTTGGGCGTCAGCGGGAGCGCCTCCAGCGTCACGAACGCCGAGGGCACCATGTACTCCGGCAGCCGCTCGGCAGCCGCCGCGCGGAGCGCCTCCGCAGAGGCGTCACCGACGACGTAGGCCACGATCCGCTTGTCACCGGGCCGGTCCTCACGGACGATCACCGTCACCTGGACCACACCGGGCTGCTGCGCGAGCGCGGACTCGATCTCACCGAGCTCGATGCGGAAACCACGCACCTTCACCTGGTGGTCCACCCGGCCCACGAACTCCAGCTGACCGTCGGCCCGCCACCGCACCACGTCACCCGTGCGGTACATGCGCCCGCCCGGCGTCCCGAAGGGGCCGGCCACGAAGCGTCCGGCGGTCTGCGCCGCACGCCCCAGGTAGCCCCGTGCCAGACCCGAGCCCTCGACGTACAGCTCACCGGGCACGCCGACCGGCACCGGCTGGAGCCGGTCGTCGAGGACGCGGATGCGGGCGTTGAGGATCGGGGTGCCGATGGGCGGGGTGACGGCTCCGGAGAGCGGGCCGCTCATCGTGGCGCACACCGTGGTTTCGGTCGGACCGTACGCGTTGATCATCCGGCGGCCGCGGGACCACTTGGCGACCATGGCCGGCGGGCAGGCCTCACCGGCCACGACCAGGGTCATCCCGGCCGGCAGGCCGTCCTCCGGCATGACCGCCAGCGCCGCCGGGGGCAGCGTCGCGTGCGTGACCCCGTGCCGGGCCAGCACCGCGGCCAGCGGCTCGCCCGGCAGCAGCTCCTCCGACCGGGCCAGCACCAGCCGGGCCCCCGACAGCAGCGCCATGAAGACCTCGGAGGCGGCGGCGTCGAAGCTCGGCGAGGCGAACTGGAGCACCCGGCTGTCGGACTCCACCGCGAACCGCTCGATCTGGCCGGTGGCCAGTGAGGAGACACCGGAGTGGGTGACGACGACGCCCTTGGGGCGGCCGGTGGAGCCGGACGTGTAGATCACGTACGCCGGCGAGGCCACCAGCAGCGGGGCCGTGCGCTCGGCGTCCGTCAGGTCCGCCGCGTCCAGGTCCTGGAGCGGGAGCCGGTCGACGAGCACCAGTGCCTCGGGGGCGCAGGGCAGCTGCCCCGCACGCTCCCCGTCGGTGAGGACGGCGACGGGTCCGGCGTCCTGGAGCATGTACGCGATCCGGTCGGCCGGGTACTCCGGGTCCACCGGAA
>NZ_JBBDHD010000118.1:0-20056 GCF_044129415.1 Streptomyces racemochromogenes | reverse complement strand
CCCCCCCCCCCCCCCCCCCCGGCCCCCCCCCCCCCCCCCCCGCGGCGCCCCCCCCCCCCGGGCGCGGCGCCCCGGGGGGGGGGGGCGCGGCCGGGGGGGGGCGCCCCCCCCCCCGGGACCGCGGGGTCCGGGGCGGGGCGGGAGCCCGGGGCGGGGGCGGTCATCGGGTGCCGGTCACTCCGTGATCGTGGGCGGCTCGGACATGAAGGGGCGCAGCTCCAGCCATTCGTGGATCGGCCGGCCGCCGGCGCCGGGTGCCGCCGACAGCTCGGCGGCGAGTTCCAGGGCCCGCTCACGGGTGTCGACGTCGATCACCATCCAGCCGGCGATGAGGTCCTTGGTCTCGGCGAACGGGCCGTCGGTGACGGGCGGGCGCCCCTCGCCGTCGTAGCGGACCCAGGTGCCCTCGGGCGCCAGGGCCTGCGCGTCGACGAATTCGCCGGTCTGCTCCAGCTTCGCCGCGAAGTCGCGCATGTACCGGATGTGGTCGGATACCTCCTGCGGGGTCCAGCGGTCCATGGGGACGTCGTTGTCGGGGGCCGGGGCGCCGCGGTAGTGCTTGAGCAGCAGGTACTTGGCCATGACGGTTCTCCTCGATCCGGTCCGACGCGTCCATTCTGGCCGCGTTCACCCCGGGGACGGAGCCGGCGGCGCGTTCTCGACATCCCCGGGGAAGTTTTTTTCCGGCCGCCCCGGAGCGCGGGAGGGTGCGCGCGGGCCCGTTTCCCCCTACCGTCGGTGTTACCGGTCGGTAGGGGGAGGCGGTCGATGGCGGACGCCGTTTCAGGGCTCGGGGAGATGGCCACGGCGCTGGCCGAGGGGCGGTTGGGTTCCCGGGAGTTGACGGAGCGGGCGCTCGCGCGGATCGCGGCGGCGCAGCCCTCCCTCAACGCCTTCCGGATCGTGCGCGCCGAAGCCGCGCTCGCCGAGGCGGAGGCAGCCGACAGGCGACTGGCCCGGGGGGAGCGGCTGCCGCTGCTGGGCGTGCCCGTCGCCGTCAAGGACGACATGGACGTGGCCGGCGAGCCGACGGCGTTCGGGTGCGCCGGGGACTTCCCGCCGAAGCCGGCCGACAGCGAGGCGGTGCGCAGGCTGCGCGCGGCGGGGGCGGTCGTCGTGGGCAAGACGCAGACGCCCGAGCTGGGCCAGTGGCCCTTCACCGAGGGGCCCGCCTTCGGCGAGACGCGCAACCCGTGGGACCCGGCGTACACCCCGGGCGGTTCCTCAGGCGGTTCGGCGGCGGCCGTGGCGGCCGGACTGGTCCCGGCGGCGCTCGGCTCCGACGGGGCCGGCTCGGTGCGCATCCCGGCGGCGTGGACGCACCTGGTGGGCGTCAAGCCCCAGCGGGGGCGGATCTCCACGTGGCCGGAGCCGGAGGCCTTCCACGGGCTCACGGTCAACGGGGTGCTGGCCCGTACGGTGGCGGACGCCGCGCTGCTGCTGGACGCGGCGAGCGGTCCGGCCGCCGGGGATCTGCACCGCCCGGCGCCGGTGTCGGCGGTGGAGGCGGCGGGGCGGGCCCCGGGCCGGCTGCGGATCGCACTGTCCTTCGCGACGGCCTTCACCGCGACCGGCGGCAAGTCCTGCGACCCCGTGGTGCGTTCGGCGGTGGAGCGGCTGGCCGGACGGCTGGAGGGGCTGGGCCACGAGGTGGTCCCGGAGGACCCCCGCTACGGTCCGATCGGCCTCGCCTTCGCGCCCCGCGCGACCGCCGGCGTACGGGAGCTGGCGGCGCGGGCGCCCGACCCCGGCCTGCTGGACCCGCGAACCCGGGGGGCGGCGCGTACGGGCCGCCTGCTGGGCGGCGCCGTGCTGCGGGTCTCGCGGCGGGCCGAGGGGGCGCTGCGCCGCCGGGTCGGGGAGCTGTTCGGCCGGTTCGACGTGGTGCTCACCCCGACGACGGCCGACGGCCCGCTGCGGATCGGTGCCCTGGCGGGGAGGGGGCACTGGCCACGGACCGGGCGATGATCGCGGCGTGCCCGTACGCCTGGACGTGGAACGTCCTGGGGTGGCCGGGCATCAGCGTCCCGGCGGGTTTCACCCCGCAGGGGCTGCCGGTCGGCGCCCAGTTGCTGGGCCCGGCGGATTCGGAGCCGCGGCTGCTGTCGCTGGCGGCCCAGCTGGAGGCGGTGGAGGGCTGGGCGGCGCACTGGCCGCCGGGGCCGGGCCGACCGGCGGAGGGGTGCAGGCCATGAGCGCGCGGGGCGCCGGCGGGCGGGCCGTGCGCGGCTCGTGCACCGCCGTCGGCGAACGGCGCACGGGGGCGCTGCCCCGGTAGACGGCCGAGGGCGTGGCCCGCCCCGACCGGACCGTCCACGGCGAGCCGCGACGAGCCGACGCGGCCCTCGGGGCACCGCGCGGGCCGGCCCCGGGCCGACCGTTCCGGGCCACGGCGCCGGATCCGGCCGCGCCGGGGACCCGGCCGTTCTCGGCCGGGGTCCCGCCCAGTGCCGCCTTGAAGTCGCCTCCCAGGCCCCGCGCCCGCTATGTAATGTCACACGGCATGATGCTCTTACGTCGTACGGCGCTCGCCGCCGCCCTCCTCGGGATCGCCACCCTCCTGCCGGCCGCCACCGCCCACGCGGACAGCGCGTCCGCCTGCGCCGCCGGCGCGCGGTCCTCCCTCGCGCCCGACCCCGAGCAGGGCCGGCTGTCCGACCCCCGGGCGGCCGCCTTCCCCGAGCGGGCCGGGTTCGACGGCTTCGTACGCCGCTTCCCGGCCGCCCTGTGCGGCGTACAGGACGCCGCCGGGGCGCGGCGGCTGCTCGACACGTGGGGCGAGGCCCTGTGGCAGGCGGCCGTCAACCGGGCCCAGGGGCGTCGGCCGGGCGGTGACCTGCCGGACCGGGACGACCGGCCGCTGTACTGGACGCGGCTCGCCATGACCGTGCAACTCGACGCCTGGCAGCCGGGCTTCCCGGTGGACCGGGCGGCGCTCAAGTCCCGGTTCGAGGACGCCTCGCGCGGTCTGACCGCCAACGAGTTCCGCGGCACCCGGGGCGTACGGCGGATCTTCGTCAGCGGCTTCGACCCCTTCGGCCTGGACACCGAACTGCGCCGCGCCAACCCCTCCGGCTCGGCCGCCCTCCAGCTCAACGGCCGCCGCGTCACCCTGGCCGACGGCACCCCCGCCGAGATCCGCGCCGTCGTCCTGCCCGTCCGCTACGCCGACTTCGACGCCGGGATCGTCGAGCGGGCCTACGGACCCCGGCTGGCGGCCGGCCCCCGCTCCGCCGACATGATCACCAGCATCAGCCAGGGCTACCCCGGTCTGTTCACCCTGGAGGCCTGGGCGGGCCGCAACCGCTCCGCGGACCCGTACCCGGACAACGTCCGCGCCCTGTCGGGCGGCACGCCCGAACACCCGGCCACCGCCCCGGGCCTGGGGCCCGGCGCGGAGTTCCTGCGCACCAGCCTGCCCACGGACGCCATGACCACCGTCCAGGCCCCGTACCCCGTACGGCTCAACACGGCCGTCACCGAGATACCGGCCGGCGGGAGCGCCCCGGTGGACCGCGAGGACGGGCCGACCCCCGGTTCGCGCGCCGTCGCGGGCGGGGGCGGCGGGTACCTCTCCAACGAGGTCGCCTACCGCTCCAACCGGCTCCGGCTGGAACTGCGCCCCGGCCTGCCCGGCGGCCACCTGCACACCCCCGTCCTGACCGGGCTGCCCGCCGAGGCGGACCGGCTCACCGGGCCGGAGTTCGAGGGCAACGAGGCCGCGATCACGGCGCAGGTGCTGGAGATGCTCCGCGCGTCCGGCGGCCCCGCGGGGCACTAACGCAGGGCGCCGAAGGCCCTGGTGAAGGCCAGCGGCTGCTGGAGGACCGAACTGCAGGTGGCGTCCGCGTGGTCCAGCGTGCCCGCGGGGCACTGCCGGTCGCGGGCCGCGGACCACATGGCCAGTCGTCCGATGCCCTTCGCCTGGGCGAAGTCCACGAGCTGCGTCGCGTCGGAGACCGAGAAGACCTCCGACGCGACGTCGTTGACGCCGATCATCGGGGTGACCGCCACGGCCTTCCAGGCCGCCTGGTCGGACAGCCCGAGGACCCCCTTGAGCTGGGCCTGGGTGGCCGTCGCGGCCTGGATCGCGTACTGCCCCATGTCCCCGCCGTACGCGGGCCCGTAGTCCATCGCCATGATGTTGACGGAGCCGATCCGCACCCCGTTGGCGCGGGCGTCGGCGAGCAGGGCCACGCCCGGCTGGGTCAGCCCCTCGGGCATCACGGGCAGGGTGAAGGCCACGTCCAGGCCCGGGTGGGACTTCTGCAGCCGGGCTATGGCCTGTGCCCGGCGGGTGTTGGCGGCGGTGTCGGGCAGGGCCGCGCCCTCGATGTCGAAGTCGACCTTGGTCAGCCGGTACTGGTCGACCACCTTCCCGTAGGCCGCGGCGAGTGCGTCGGCGCTCGCGCAGTTGAGCGCCAGCTCGCGGCCGGCGGCCCCGCCGAAGGACACCCGGACGTCGCCGCCCCGGGCACGCAGCGCACCGATCTGCCCGGCCACCTTGTCGGCCGCGAGGTCGGTGATGCCGCCCCACAGCGGGGTGCAGCCGGCGCCGGCGGTGACGAAGGCGAGGTGGAACTCCCTGACGCCGGTGCTCGTCGCGGTGTCGAGCAGGTCGTAGGCCGGGTAGAGGGAGGTGTCGACGTACGGGGCGAAGCGGGCGCCGCCGCCGGGCGCCGGTGCCGGTGCGGTCGCGGTGGGTTTGGCGGTGGCCGTCGCCGTCGGAGTGACCGGGGCGGTGGCCGTCTCCGTGGGGGCGGCCGAGGTGCTCGGCACCGGGGTCGGGCGGGTGGTGGGCCGGCCGCTGGGCTGCGGGGTCGCGCCCTGGTCCACCGAGCACTTGACGCCGTTGATCAGGCAGCCCTTCGGGCTGCCGGGTCCGCCGGTCCCGCTCGCGACGAAGCCGACGGTGACGGAGGCCCCGGGCGCGAGCTCCCGGTTCCAGCTCGCGGGCTTCACGGTGACGTGCTGCCCGGTGACGGTGTGGGCGCCGTTCCACAGCGAGTCGATCCTGGTGCCGGCGGGCAGGTCGAACTCCAGGGTCCAGTCGGCCTGGGTGCGGCCGGTGCCGTTGGTGATGAGGTACTGGCCCGTGTAACCGCCGCTCCACGAGCTGGAGGTGGTGTAGACGGCGCCGACGGCGGTGGCCTGCGCGGTCCCGGAGAACGCGAAGGCCGCGCCGCCGATCACCGCCGCCACCACGATCGCGCCCGTGACCTTCGCCTTCGCGCCGGCCCTGCGACGGTGACGGGTGGTGCTGCCCATGGCGTGCCTGCCTCTGTTCCGGGGAGTGGGGTGCGGCAGCACGCTAGCGGCACCGAAACGGACAATCGTTCGTTTCAGGACGGGCTGAACGAGGCTTAGGCTCCGCTTAAGGCAGCGGTAAGCGCGCCATCAGAATGGCCGGGCGGGCTGCCGCAGCCCGCCCGGCCGCCCTTCGGACCGGCGCCCCGCGCGATCCCCGGGCGCCGGGAGCCGAAGTGATCCGCGGGGACCGGGCCGGGCCGCGGGCACCGTCGGTCCGGACGGGCGCCGCCGGGCAGGGCGTCCCGCCGTCACCCGCCCGGCGGTCCGGGTTGCCCGCCGCGGGACCTCGTACCGCTAACCTCGCCCGGATGACGGCACTTTCACATCACGGCAACGGATACGTCGAGCAGCCCGGGCGGGACGGCTTCGCCGCCACCGTCGAGGCGGATCCCCTCGCGATCGGGCCGGTGCGCACCGAGTACGCGCCCGACCCGGACGGGGACCCGGACCCGGGCGAGATCGTCTGGACCTGGGTCCCCTTCGAAGAGAACGACGGGCGGGGCAAGGACCGCCCGGTGCTGGTGGTCGCGCGCGAGGCGGGCGGCTCGACGCTGCTCGCCGTGCAGCTGTCCAGCAAGCGGCACGACGCCGACCGTGAGTGGGTCCCGATCGGCTCCGGCCCCTGGGACTCCGCCGGGCGGGAGTCGTGGGTGGACGTGGACCGGGTGCTGCGGGTCCACGAGGCGGGGATGCGGCGCGAGGCCTGCGCGCTGGACCGGGCCCGCTTCGGCCTGGTGGTGGAGCGGCTGCGACAGCGCTACGGCTGGCAGTAGCCACCGGACGGGCCCCCTACCGGGGGCCCGCAGGCGTCCGGACCGAACCCGGAGCGGGGCTCACTCAGGCACCCCGGCCGAACCCGCCCCGCGGGCGGTTCAGGCATCCGGGCCGAGCCTGAGGCGGGACCCCTTCGGGCGTTCGGACCGAACCCGGGGGGCTCACTCAGGCGCCCAGCCCGACCCTGAGGCACGGCCCCCTCCAGGCGCCCCGGCCGAACCCGACCCGCGGGCGGTTCAGGCGCCCCGGCCGAACCCGACCCGCGGGCGGTTCAGGCGCCCCGGCCGAACCCGGGGCGGGGCGCGTTCAGGCGCCCGGGCCGAGCCCCGGGCGGGGCGCGTTCAGGCGGTCGCGAAGGCTTTGGCGAAGGCCTCGCGGGGGGCGGGGTCGCGGTCGAGGACCGCGAAGATGACGTGCTCGAAGGCCCCCGCGAAGCGGCCGGTCAGCGTCCGGCGGAAGGCCTGCGCCACCACCGCCGGGTCGTTGCGGAACACCCCGCACCCCCAGGCCCCCAGCACCAGCCCCCGGTACCCGTGCAGCACGGCCACCTCCAGCACGCGGCCGGCGCGCCGGGCCAGGGCCGCCGGGATCTCCGGCGCCCGCTCCGGCTCCTGGCGGCGGATCGTGCCCGCGTTGGGTGCCGGGGAGGTGAGGAACCCGGCCCGGAACGGGGTCTCCAGCAGCTCGCCCCGGTCGTCCCGGAACACCGGCACCCCCGGCGAGTGGATCACCCGGTCGGAGTAGAAGGCGCTCCTCTGCGCGCGGTGGGCCTCGTAGTACTCCGGGGCCTCCAGCAGGGTCTCGTAGAGCGCCGACGCCCGGCACAGCGCCTCCTCCTGCGCCTTGGCCCCGCGGACGTAGCCGCCCCCGGGATTGCGGGCCGAGGCGAAGTTCAGCACCGCGACCCCGCCCGGGGCGCCGGCTGCCCCCGCCAGGCGGCGCGCCGCGACCGTGCTGCTCTCCCCCGTGACCTCGAAGACCGTCCGACGGCTCCCCCTGACGGACTCCCCGTCTGGAATGACCGGGTTTGGCCCATATATTCTGGTTCCGGCCTTGGCTTCCGCCAGGTCCGCGGCGAGGGAGACCTGCCGCCCCGACCGCGTCCGGTACCCGCCGGCCGCCACGATCAGCGCGTTCTCCCGCGCGATCTCGCGCAATCTGCTGCTCACGCCGCCATCCTCGGCCGCAGGCCCGGAAGCGGCAAAGGAATTACCACCCCGAGGACGGGTAGGCACGGGTGACGTCACGGCCGACTACAGGAGACGAGGTTCCGGTCATGTCCGACAACGCACCCGCTCCCCCCGTCCACGGTCCCGGGGACCGTGCCCACACCCCTCTCGACGAGGCGGGCGCCGAGCACCTGATCCACGGCATCTGCTTCAAGACCGGCCCGCCCCGCACCCTCGGCGCCGAGCTCGAATGGCTGGTCCTGGACGCGGAACGGCCCTGGCTGCCGCTTCCGCCCGAACGCCTCACCGCCGCCCACGCCGCCGCCGGAGCCCTGCCCCTGGGTTCCCGGGTCACCGTCGAACCCGGCGGGCAGCTGGAGCTCAGCTCCGCCCCCGCCGCCTCCCTCACCGCCTGCGTCGACGGGCTCCGCGCCGACCTCACCGCCGTACGGGCCGCCCTGCGCGAGCGGGGCCTGGTCCTCCACGGCCTCGGCGAGGATCCCCGCAGGCCCCTGCGCCGCCTCCTGGCCAGCCCCCGCTACGACGCGATGGAGGCCTACTTCGACCGCACCGGGCCCGCCGGCCGGGCCATGATGCGCGCCTCCGCCTCCGTACAGGTCTGCGTGGACGCCGGCCACGAGGAGCCGGGCCCGCTGGGGCACGGCAGGCGCTGGCGGCTGGCCCACCTGCTGGGCGCCGTCCTGGTGGCCGCCTTCGCCCACTCCCCCGGCCGCGACGGCCCGTACGAGGGCTGGCGCTGCGCCCGGCAGGGGATCTGGAGCGACATCGACCCGCGCCGCGCGCTGGCCCCACCGCTGGACGCCGAACCCCGCGCCGCCTGGGTGCGGCACGCGCTGGACACCGAGGTGATGTGCGTCCGCGGCCCCGGGGACGGCCCCTGGGCGGTGCCGCGCGGCCTCACCTTCCGCGACTGGCTGCGCGCGGACGGCCGCGGCCCGGGCCCCTCCCGGCGGCCCACCACCGCGGACCTGGAGTACCACCTCACCACCCTGTTCCCGCCCGTGCGCCCGCGCGGCCACCTGGAGCTGCGGATGATCGACGCGCAGCCCGGCGACGACGGATGGATCGTCCCGGTGGCGGTGGTGCACGCCCTGTTCGACGACCCGGAGGCCGCCGAGACCGCCTACCGGGCGGTGAAGGCGCTGGCCGACGCGTACGGGGGCCACCGCGCGCCCCGCAACGCCCTGTGGCGGAGGGCCGCCCGCAGCGCCCTGGCCGACCCCGACCTGCGGGCGGCGGCCACGGCCTGCTTCGCGGCCGCCGAAGAGGCGCTGCCCCGGCTCGGAGCGGACGCGTCCGTCCGCCGGGCGGTCGGGGCCTTCGCCGAGCGCTACGTCCGGCGCGGCCGCTGCCCGGCCGACGACGCGGACGACGCCCTGGTCGCCGGGCGCACCCGGGCCGCCGTGAGCGCCGCTCCGGCAGCCGTGGAACACACCGGCCCGGCGGCACACCGCCGCCGGCCGCCCGCCGCGAAGGGACCGCGCCCGTGACCACCGAGACCCACCCCGAGATCCGGCCCGAGGCGCTGCGCGAGCGGGCCGCGGCCGCCCTGACCGCGGCGCGGGCCCGGACCGCCGGGCTGACCGACGTCGTCAGCGACCCGGACCTGACCGCGCAGCACTCCCCCCTGATGTCCCCGCTGGTGTGGGACCTGGCGCACATCGGGAACCAGGAGGAGCTGTGGCTGCTGCGCAACGTGGCCGGCCGGGAGTTCCTGCGTCCCGAGATCAACCCCCTGTACGACGCGTTCCGGCACCCGCGCGCCGAGCGGCCGAACCTGCCCCTGCTGGGCCCGCAGGAGGCCCGTGGGTACGCGGCCGAGGTCCGCGGACGGGTGTTCGACCTGCTCGACCGCACCCCGCTGGAGGGGACGGCCCTGCTCGACCACGGCTTCGTCTTCGGGATGATCGCCCAGCACGAGCAGCAGCACGACGAGACCATGCTGATCACCCACCAGCTGCGCGCGGGCGACGCCGTCCTGGCCGCACCGGATCCGGAGCCCCCGCAGGGGCCGCCGCCGGCCGCACCCGAAGTCCTGGTGCCGGCGGGCCCGTTCACCATGGGCACCTCGGCCGAGCCGTGGGCGCTGGACAACGAACGGCCCGCGCACGTGCGGGAGGTCGCCGCCTTCCGGATCGACACGGTGCCGGTCACCAACGCCGCCTACCAGGCCTTCATCGCGGACGGCGGCTACACGGACCCCCGCTGGTGGGCGGCCGAGGGCTGGGAGCAGATCCGCGCCCACGGCATCGGGGCCCCGCTGTTCTGGCGGCGCGAGGCCGGCCAGTGGCTGCGCCGCCGGTTCGGGGTGACCGAGCCGGTGCCCGACGACGAACCGGTTCTGCACGTGAGCTGGTACGAGGCCGACGCCTACGCCCGCTGGGCGGGGCGCCGGCTGCCCACCGAGGCGGAGTGGGAGAAGGCGGCCCGCCACGACCCTGCCACGGGCCGCTCCCGCCGCTACCCCTGGGGCGACGCCGACCCGTCTCCCGGCCACGCCAACCTGGGCCAGCGCCACCTGCGCCCGGCCCGCGCGGGCTGCTACCCGGCCGGGGCCTCCCCGCTGGGGGTGCGCCAGCTGATCGGCGACGTGTGGGAGTGGACCGCCTCGGACTTCCTTCCGTACCCCGGGTTCCGGGCGTTCCCGTACCGGGAGTACTCGGAGGTGTTCTTCGGCCCGGAGCACAAGGTGCTGCGGGGCGGCTCCTTCGCGGTGGACCCGGTCGCCTGCCGGGGCACCTTCCGCAACTGGGACCTGCCGGTGCGCCGGCAGATCTTCTCCGGCTTCCGCACCGCGCGGGACGCCTGATGTGCCGCCACCTGGCCTACCTGGGGCCGGAGATACCCCTGGGTACGGTACTGGCCGATCCCGGGCACTCGCTCGTGCGGCAGTCGTGGGCGCCGCGCCGCCAGCGGTACGGCACCGTCAACGCCGACGGGTTCGGCGTGGGCTGGTACGCGCCCGGGGACCCGGTCCCGGCCCGCTACCGGCGTGCCGGGCCCGTCTGGGGGGACGAGGGCTTCGCCGACCTCGCCCGGGTGGTGCGCAGCGGGGCCGTGCTGGCCGCCGTGCGGGACGCCACCTTCGCCGGGGCCGACGCGGAGGCCGCGGCGGCGCCGTTCGCCTCGGGGCCCTGGCTGTTCAGCCACAACGGCGCGGTACGGGGCTGGCCGGACGCGGCGGCGCCGCTCGCCGAGGCCCTGCCGGCCCACGCGCTGCTGGAGCTGGCCGCGCGCACCGACTCGGCGCTGGTGTGGGCCCTGGTGCTGCACCGGCTGCGCCAGGGCGACGACCCGGGCACGGCCCTGGCGGAGGCGGTGCGCGAACTGGCCGCCGCCGCTCCCGGCTCCCGGCTGAACCTGCTGCTCACCGACGGCGCCTCGATCGCCGCCACCGCCTGGGGCGATTCCCTCTGGTACCTGCCCTCCCACCCCTCGGGGGAGCGGGTGGTGGTGGCGTCCGAACCGTACGACGACGATCCCGGCTGGTGCGAGGTGCCGGACCGGACCCTGCTGACCGCCACCCGCACGCGGGTCGCCCTGATCCCCCTCAAGGAGAGCACCCCGTGAGCGTCTTCCAGATGACCCGGACCCTCGACGAGCACGCCGCCGACAGGGCGCTGCGCAAGGACGTCCTGCGGGGGATGACCCGCGTTCCCAAGGAGCTGCCGCCCAAGTGGTTCTACGACGCCCGGGGCAGCGAGCTCTTCGAGGAGATCACCCGGCTGCCGGAGTACTATCCGACGCGCGCCGAGCGGGAGATCCTGCTGGAGCGGGCCCGGGAGATCGCGGCGGTGAGCGGGGCGCGCACTCTGGTGGAGCTGGGCTCCGGCTCCTCGGAGAAGACCCGGCACCTGATCGAGGCGTTGCCCGCGCTGGAGACGTACGTCCCGGTGGACGTCAGCGAGAGCGCCCTGACCGGGGCGGCCGAGTCCCTGCTGGAGGCGCATCCGGGGCTGAACGTGCACGCGCTGCTGGCCGACTTCACGGCTCCGCTGCACCTGCCGGACTCACCCGGGCCGAGGCTGGTGGTCTTCCTGGGCGGCACGATCGGGAACCTGCTGCCGGCGGAGCGGGCGGTGTTCCTGGCGTCCGTACGGGCGATGCTGTCGCCCGGGGACGCGCTGCTGATGGGCACGGACCTGGTGAAGGACGAGGCCGTGCTGGTGGCGGCGTACGACGACGCGCAGGGGGTGACGGCGGAGTTCGACAAGAACGTGCTGGCCGTCATCGACCGGGAACTGGGGGCGGACTTCCACACCGCCGACTTCGAGCACGTGGCGGTGTGGAACCGGGAGCACGAGTGGATCGAGATGCGGCTGCGGGCCCGGTCGGCCGTGACGGTGAAGATCCGGGCGCTGGACCTGGTGGTGCCGTTCGAGGAGGGCGAGGAGATCCTGACGGAGATCTCGGCGAAGTTCCGTCATGAGGGGGTGCGGAAGGAACTCGCCGAGGCGGGGCTGGAGCTGGCCCACTGGTGGACGGACTCGGCGGGCCGTTTCGCGCTGTCGCTGTCGGTGGCGGACGGCTCGGTGGACTCGGACGCCGTGGACTGAGCCGGGGCGGGCCGGGCCGGGGCGTGGGGCGGGCGTTGCTGCGCGGGTACGCCCGCCAGTGGCGTCCGCTCCGGTTCGCCCGTCCCGAGGACCGCCCGCTGCGCCGCCGCCGCCAGTTCCCGCCGGCCGGCGTGGCGGCCCGCGGGGATCCGGGGCAGCAGCCGCACCTCGGCGCGTACCCCGCGGGCGCGGGCGATCCGCCAGAGGGAGGCGGTCAGCGTGTCGTCGCCGACGAAGGCGGGCGCACCGGCGAACCGCCCGTCCGCCAGCCGGTAGGCGATCCGGACGGGCTGTACGGGCACCCGCGCGTCGAGTGCCGCCTGGAACGCGGCCCGCCGGAAGGGGCCCTGGGTGCGCCCGCACCAGGTGCAGCCCTCGGGGAAGACGGTGACCCGGTCCCCGGCCGCGAGGGCCCGGGCGATGGTCTCCACGGTCCGGGGCAGGGCCCGCAGCCGGTCCCGCTCGATGAACAGGGTGCCCGCCCGGGCGGCGAGGCGGCCGAGCACCGGCCAGGCGCCGATCTCGCTCTTGGCCAGCATCCGGCTGGGCAGGGCGGCGGCGACGAGCGGGATGTCGGTCCAGGAGACGTGGTTGGCGACGACCAGCCGGCCCCCGTCCGGGCCGGGGGTGCCGTGCACGGTGATCCGTATCCCCAGGGACCGCAGGAGCGCGGTGGACCAGGCCCGGATCAGGGCGCGCCGGGGCCGGGCGGGCAGCAGCCGCACCGGCGGGGCGGCCGGGACGGCGAGCAGGACCAGCGTGAGGGCGCCGGCGAGCCGGAGCACCGCGCGGGGGACGCCGGCGGCCGGGCCCGGGTGGCCGGCGCAGTCTTGCGGGGTGCAGGGAGCCGTGGGGAGCAGCCAGTTGCTCATGCCGACGGGGCGAGCGAGAGGAAGTGGTTGAGGTAGCGCGGGTTGGTCCGGCGCAGGGAGAGCAGGACGTACAGGTCGGCGCAGCCGAACCCGGCGTCGAGGGCCGGCTCCCCGCAGACCCAGGCGCCGAGGCGGATGTAGCCGCGCAGCAGGGGCGGCAGCTCCAGGCGGGTGCCGGGGAGGGTGACGCCGGCGGGGCTCCACGGGTGGTGCGGGGTGACCCGGTACTCCTCGGGCGCGAGGTTGCGGGCCAGGACGGTCTCGCGGGTGGCGGCCGCCAGCACCCCGCCGTCGGCGAGCGGTATCGAGCAGCACCCGGCGAGCCAGTTGTGGCCGGTGCGCTCCATGTAGCGGGCGAGGCCGGCCCAGATCAGGGCGATGACGGCGCCGTTGCGGTGGTCGGGGTGGACGCAGGAGCGGCCGACCTCGACCAGGTCGGGGCGGATCGGGGCGAGGGCGGAGAGGTCGAACTCGCCCTCGGAGTAGAGGCGTCCGGCGACGGCGGCGCGCTCCGGGGGCAGCAGCCGGTAGGTGCCGACGACCTGGCCGGTCTCCTCGTCGAGGACCAGGAGGTGGTCGCAGTAGGCGTCGAAGGCGTCGGAGTCCAGGCCCGGCTCGGGGCCGTCGAGGCGGGCGCCGAGCTCTCCGGCGAAGACCTGGTGGCGCAGCCGCTGGGCGGCGCGGACCTCGGTCTCGTCGCGGGCGAGGCGGACGGTGTACCGGGGGGCGGAGGAGGCGGTGGGGGCGGCGGGGGCCGGGGTGGGGACGGCCGGGACTGCGGGTGCGAGGGGGGACGGGGACAGGGGGGCGATGGTCATGGCTGCTCCTGGTCCGGGCACGGGGAGCCGGGCCGCGGGTGGCGGGCCCGGCTCCTCTACTTCTTCCGTGACCGGCTGGATTCGACATGACCGCTCTACGGCCCCCGGATGTGCGGACGCTGAACTCGGCGGACCGTGGCGGGCCCGGCGCCCAGCTCAGCGGCCCGCCGGATCAGCGGACCGCGGGTTCGCCCACCGGGCTCAGCGGTCGGAGTTGAGGATCTGCCCCATGGCCTCCGAGGCCGTCTTCGCCGCCTGCCGGGGGTCCTGGCCGGTGAGCACGGCCGTCATGTAGGGCTTGATCGGGTTCTTGGCCTCGACCTCGGCCCAGCGCCCGGACTTGGGGGTGGCCCGGCCCTGGGCGGCTCCGGCGGCCATCGCGGCGGCGCCCTCGTTGCCCTCGACCACCCGGGCGAGGGTGGTCTTGTTGGGGACGTAGCTCATGGTGCGGGCGAGCTCGGTCTGCCACTTCTCGCTGACCAGGGCCGTGATGAGGTCGACGGCGCGGGCCCGGTTCGCCGTCCTCTCGGGGATGATCAGGTCGGAGCCGCCGGTGAGGACGGCCCCGGCCTTCTCGGGGGTCTTGCCGGGGATGGGGAAGTAGCCGAGCCTGCCCTTGAGCGCGGGGTTGGCCGCCTCGATCTGGGCCGCCTGCCCGGGCGGGGCGATGATCTGGGCGACCTGGCCGCGGGCGAAGACCTCGGCCTGCGGGGGTGTCTCCTCGTCGGCGTTCTTCGGTCCCTTCCCGAGGGCCTGGAGCTGCTTGTAGAAGTCCATCCCGGCCAGGGCCTTCTCGTCGTCGAGGGCCCCGACCCACTGGCCGCCCGTCTCGGCGGCGAGCTCGCCGCCCTCGTCCCAGACGAAGCCGGCGAGGACGTACCAGTTCTGGCCGGGGAGGTAGATGCCCTGCTGCTCGCCCTTGTCGAGCTTCTGGGTGGCGGCCATCCACTCCTGGCGGCTCCGGGGCGGGGTCTTGATCCCGGCGTTGGCGAAGAGGTCCTTGTTGTAGATCACCACCCGGTTGGCCGCGTACCACGGGACGCCGTACTGGGCCCCGTTGACGCTGCCCGGGTCGGAGAGGCCCCGGAGCCAGTCCTTGCTGCCCCATACGCGCAGGCCTTCCAGGGTGAGCTCGGAGAGGCCGCCGGTCTCGACGTACTGGGCCACCTGGGTGTTGCCGACCTCGATGACGTCGGCGTGGTCCGTGCCCTTGCCGGAGAGGACGGCGTTGACCTTGTCGCCGATGCCCTTCCACTCCTGGATCCTGACGTCCAGGTCGGTGCCGGGGTGCTGTTTCTCGAAGTCGGCGGTGAACCTCTCGATGAACGCGTCCGAGGCGCTGCCCTTCATCAGCCAGAGCGTCACCTTCTCGGACCCGCCGTCCGATCCGGCCAGACTGCCGCAGCCGGCGGTCAGGGCGGTGGCGGCCACGAGGGCCGTGCACACGGCGAGGAAGCGCTTCTTCACGAGGGTCACCTTCTGGGCTGGGTCTCAGATGGCTTGAAATTGGCATAGACCAATGGTCCGGTCAAGGGGCCTTCCGACGGGATTGTTCGCGCAAAGTTCGCGGACCCGGGCTTACTGGGGCACCGTGGAACCAGGCAAAAGCGACAACCAGCGGGAGACCCCCATGTCCAACCACACCTACCGGGTGACCGAGATCGTCGGCACCTCCCCCGAGGGCATCGATCAGGCCATCCGGAACGGGATCACGCGCGCCGGCCAGACCCTGCGCAATCTGGACTGGTTCGAGGTCACGCAGGTGCGCGGGCACATCGAGGACGGGCAGATCGCGCACTACCAGGTCGGACTGAAGGTGGGCTTCCGCCTCGACGGCGAGGACTGACGGGCCGAAGGGCCGGCGCGGACCCGGCCCTCCCCCGGCCGCACGGCACGACCTAGGCTGACGGCCATGACCGAGACCACCGCACCGCGCCGTCCGCTGGCCGTCTTCGACATCGACAACACCCTGGCCGACACCGGCCACCGCCAGCACTTCCTGGAGCGCCGGCCCCGCGACTGGGACGGCTTCTTCGGCGCGGCCCCGGCCGACCCGCCGCTCCCGCGCGGCGTGGCCCTGGCGGTGGAGAGCGCGGCCGACTGCGAGGTGGTGTACCTGACCGGCCGGCCGGAGCGCTGCCGGGCGGACACCACCGACTGGCTGACCCGGCACGGGCTGCCCGAGGGCCGGGTGTGGATGCGCGGCGACCGCGACCGGCGGCCGGCCCGGCAGACCAAGCTGGAGGTGCTCCAGCGGATCGCGCGGGGCCGTGAGGTGCGGGTTCTGGTGGACGACGACCAGCTGGTCTGCCAGGCGGCGCGCGCGGCCGGCTTCGAGGTGCTGCTGGCGGACTGGGCCGCGCAGTCGGCGGAGCTCAAGAGGGCCCAGGAGAGCGAGGGCGGCAGCCGGACCTGAGGGCCGCAGCCGCCCCGGTTGTCCGAACCGCGAGTGCCCGTACGGGGCCGGAAGCCGACGGTCCGGGGAATCCTCGCGGACGCGGGGCGTTGGAAGGGGTGTGATCCGCAGAATCTCGATCCTCGACCGGTCCCGCGTCCGTGAGGGACACCCCGCCGCGCAGGCGCTGCGCGACACCGTGGAGCTGGCACGCGCCGCGGAGGAGCTCGGCTACCACCGCTTCTGGGTGTCGGAGCACCACGGCGTGCCCGGGGTCGCCGGTTCCGCCCCCACCGTCCTGGCCGCGGCTGTGGCGGCCGCCACCCGGCGGATCCGGGTCGGCACGGGCGGGGTGATGCTGCCCAACCACCAGCCGCTGGTGGTCGCCGAGCAGTTCGGGGTGCTGGAGGCGCTGTTCCCGGGCCGGATCGACATGGGCCTCGGCCGTTCGGTCGGCTTCACCGGCGGGATCCGGCGCGCCCTGGGCCGCGGCGCCGGGGACGCCGACCGGTTCGAGGAGCAGCTCACCGAGCTGCTGGGCTGGTTCGACGGCAGCCAGCGGGCCCACCCCGACGTGCACGCCCGTCCGGCGGAGGGGCTGCGGATCCCGCCCTTCGTGCTGGCCACCGGCGCGGGGGCTCCGATCGCCGCCCGGGCGGGGCTTCCCGTGGTGGTGGGAGACCTGCGCTCCCGCAGTCGGGTGGCGGAGGCGGTCGCGGCCTACCGCGCGCAGTTCCGGCCGTCCGCGTGGGGCTCCGCACCCTACGTGGTCGTCTCCGGGACGGTGGCGGTCGCGCAGACGGAGGAGGCGGCGCGGCGGATCCTGCTCCCCGAGGCCTGGTCCCTCGCGTACTCGCGGACCCGGGGCAGCTTCCCGCCCCTGCGGCCGGCCGAGGAGGTCGAGGCCCTGGAGCCGGGGCCCAAGGAGCGTGAGCTCTACGAGGCCGCCCTCGCCGGGCACATCGCGGGTACGGAGGAACAGGTCGCGGCCGAGCTGGCCGGGCTGGCGGAGTCCACCGGTGCCGACGAGCTGCTGGTCACCACCTCCACGTACGACCGGACGGCCCTGCTGGACTCCTTCCGCCGCCTGTCGCGCGTCGCCGGCCTCTCCCAGGCGTCCCCGCCCGCTCCCGTACACCACTAAACTGGGGCGAATGCACCCGACTTCCCCCGATGCCCCCGCCGCCGCCCGGGACGCGCTCGACCCCTGCGTACGGGTCCGCGGCGCCCGGGAGCACAACCTGCGCGGGGTGGACGTGGACATCCCGCGCGACACCCTGACCGTCTTCACCGGGGTGTCCGGCTCCGGAAAGAGCTCCCTGGCCTTCGGCACCCTCTACGCCGAGGCCCAGCGGCGGTACTTCGAGTCCGTCGCCCCGTACGCCCGGCGCCTGATCCACCAGATCGGCGCGCCCGCGGTGGACTCGGTGACCGGGCTGCCGCCCGCCGTCTCCCTGGAACAGCGCCGCTCCTCCCCGGGCTCGCGCTCCTCGGTCGGGACGGTCACCCTGCTCTCCAACTCCCTGCGGATGCTCTTCTCCCGGGCCGGGGACCACCCCCCGGGCGCCGAGCGGCTGGATTCGGACTCCTTCTCCCCCAACACGGCCTCCGGGGCCTGCCCTTCCTGCCACGGACTGGGCCGGATCCACCGCACCAGCGAGGAACTCCTCGTCCCGGATCCGAGCCTGTCGATCCGTCAGGGTGCCATCGCTGCCTGGCCGGGGGCCTGGCAGGGCAAGAACCTGCGCGACATCCTGGAGGTGCTCGGCCACGACGTGGACCGGCCCTGGCGGGAGCTGCCGCCCGCGGAGCGGGAGTGGATCCTGTTCACCGAGGAGCAGCCGGTGGTGACGGTGCACCCGGTGCGGGATGCGGACCGGATCCAACGCCCCTACCAGGGCACGTACATGAGTGCCCACCGGTACGTCATGCGGACCTTCTCCGACACCCGGAGCGCCACTCTGCGGGCCCGCGCCGAGAAGTTCCTCACCGACGCCCCGTGCCCCGTGTGCGGAGGGCGGCGGCTGCGGCCGGAGGCCCTGGCGGTGACCTTCGCGGGCCGCGACATCGCGGAGCTGGCGGCCCTGCCGCTGGCCGAGCTGGACGGCGTACTGGCGGCGGCGGAGCCGGCCACGGAGGCGGCGCGGGTGCTGACGGCGGACCTGCGGGCACGGATCGCGCCGGTCACGGAACTGGGGCTGGGCTACCTGAGCCTGGACCGGACCGCGCCGAGCCTGTCGGCGGGCGAACTCCAGCGGCTGCGGCTGGCGACGCAGCTGCGGTCCGGGCTGTTCGGGGTGGTGTACGTCCTGGACGAGCCGTCGGCGGGGCTGCACCCGGCCGACACGGAGGCGCTGCTGGGCGTGCTGGAGCGGCTCAAGGCGGCGGGGAACACCGTGTTCGTGGTGGAGCACCACCTGGACGTCGTGCGGCGCGCGGACTGGCTGGTGGACGTCGGCCCGCTGGCCGGCGAGCACGGCGGCCGGGTGCTGTACAGCGGGCCGCCCGGGGGTCTGGCCGGGGTCGCGGAGTCGGCGACCGCCCGGCACCTGTTCGCCGGGCCCCCGTCCGACGGCGGACCGCGGCCGGTGCGCACCGCCACCGCCTCGGTCCGGCTGGCGGGCGTCCGGCGGCACAACCTCCGCGACCTGACGGCGGAGTTCCCGCTCGGGGTGTTCACCGCCGTCACCGGGGTGTCGGGGTCCGGGAAGTCCACCCTGGTGGGACGGGTACTGGCGCAGGAGGTGGCCGGACGGCTGGCCGAGCCGGACTTCCCGGTGCGCCGGCTGGTGGAGGTGGACCAGAAGCCCATCGGGCGGACGCCGCGCTCCAACCTGGCCACCTACACCGGGCTGTTCGACGTGGTGCGCAAGCTGTTCACGGCGGCCCCGCAGGCCCGGGCGCGCGGCTGGAAGGCGGGCCGGTTCTCCTTCAACGTGCCGGGCGGCCGCTGCGAGACCTGCCAGGGCGAGGGCTTCGTCTCGGTGGAGCTGCTGTTCCTGCCCAGTACGTACGCTCCCTGCCCGGAGTGCGCCGGTGCCCGGTACAACGCGGAGACCCTGGAGGTGCGGCACGCGGGGCTGAACATCGCGGAGGTGCTGGGGCTGACGGTGGAGGCGGCGGCGGGGTTCTTCGCGGAGGTTCCGGCGGCGGCGGGCAGCCTGCGGGCGCTGGAGGAGATCGGTCTGGGCTATCTGCGGCTGGGGCAGCCGGCCACGGAGCTGTCGGGCGGCGAGGCCCAGCGGATCAAGCTGGCGACGGAGCTCCAGCGCACGCGCCGGGACCACACCCTGTACCTGCTGGACGAGCCGACGACGGGGCTGCACCCGGCCGATGTGCGGGTGCTGCTGCGGCAGTTGCACGGGCTGGTGGACGCGGGCCACTCGGTGGTGGTCGTGGAGCACGACATGGAGGTCGTGGCGGGTGCCGACTGGGTGATCGACCTGGGGCCGGGCGGCGGCACGGAAGGGGGCAGGATCACGGCCTGCGGGACACCGGCGGAGGTGGCCGCGTCGGCCGCCGGCCGTACGGCCCCCTACCTGGCACGGGCGCTCGCACGGTAGGTCACTGCGCGTCCCCGGGCAGGAGGCGCTGCGGGAGTTCGCGGAAGGACCAGGTCCCGCGGCTGCGGGTGAGGGTCCAGACGAGGTCGCTGCGGTCCGGCCAGGCCGCGGGCAGCCCCCGGACCGGCTGGGCGCCGAGGGCGTGGACGAGGCGGGGGATCCCGGCGGGCTCCCAGCACAGCAGGACGGGCGCCGGGGCGGCCAGGACGGCCCGGGCCGCGCCGGACTCGGCGCCGAGCGCGAACCGGTCGTGCACGGGGATCCGCAGGGCGGCGGCCAGGGGCCCCAGGGTCTGCCGGCAGCGGGCGGGGGCGGACCGCGGTCCCCCGGTGGCGAACAGCGCGGCGGGCCGGGGCAGGGGGGCGCCGTGGCCCGGGCCGAAGAGGCGGAGCAGTTCCTCGGCCCGGCGGCGGCCGCGCCCGGCGAGGGAGCCGGGGTCCTCGTTGCCCTCGTCGTCCTCCCCGGCGGCCCCGGCGTACGGCTTCTCCGCGTGCGGGATCACCATGACGAGGGCGTCCCCGGCGGGCGGCCGCGGGCCCGGCGCGGGGGCGGGGTGCTCCCGGCGCGCGCACCCGGCC
>NZ_JBBDHD010000117.1:0-20401 GCF_044129415.1 Streptomyces racemochromogenes | reverse complement strand
CGCGGCCCCGGTTGCGTTCCCCCCGGAGCTAGCGGGCGCCCCCCGCGGAAGGTAAGGCCGGCCTCGCTTCGCTCGGCGGGGCTCGGCTTCGCCGAGCCAGGGCCGGCCCTCCGGGCCGGGGTCCTCCGCTTCGCTTCGGACCCCTGGGTTCCGCTTCGCTTCACCCAGGGGTCCCTTCGGGGCCTCCCTCTCCGCTTCGCTCCGAGGGACTGAGCGCTGCGCGCTCAGGAAAGACCCGCCTCGCTGCGCTCGGCCGGGGCGCCTTCGGCGCCTGCTCCTCGCTTCGCTCCGGAGCAGTGAAGCGCTTCGCTACGCTCAGGGTCAGCCCTTCGGGCCGGTGACCTGCGCTTCGCTCTCAACAGTTCCGGATGGAGCGAAGCGTAATCCGGAACCGCCTGCTTGGCAGGCTGGGATGACCCCGTTTCATGGGGTCCGGGCCTGCGGCCCGTTGGGCGAGTCCGCTTCGCTCCCTCGCCCTGGTCCTTCCGGCTCCGCCTCCATGCCCAGCCCGCTACGCGGGCAGCCGGCAGCAGCGTGGGGCCTGGGGTGGTCAGTCACGTTCGGCGTAGCCGTTCGCTATGAGCAGGGCCTTCCCCATCAGTTGCACAACCTCCTTGGGCAGACCCCAGCAGTCGTAGCGCAGAGAGATAGGGAAGTCCCCGTACAGGCTGAGAGCGAAGCACAGGACTATGAGTTCCTCTCCGTGCTCCCCCAGTTCCGCTGCCTCGATCGCAGCGTGGAGCCTCGGGACATCGAAGCCAGCCCACACCTCGTCCTCATCGCGGACTCCCCCGGCAACGTACCGACGCAGCCGCGGATCCTCCAGCCAAACGCCTGTCCGCTCCAGCAGCCAGACAGCCGCTTCCAGAGGCCACATGCAGTCCGTGCCCCGCTTCAAAGCCTTCAGGAAATCCGCAGAAGGCATCCCAGCAAAGTCGATCACTCCACGATGGTAGACAGCCGGTACACACCACCAGCTAGTGCTTCATTCTTGCGTGCGGATCGAGTTTGGAAGGAAGGGATTGCACCGCTGGAACATCGGCCCGCCGTGCTGTCGCGAACCAGCGGGACTGCGCAGTAGTCAACCAACCTGCGCAGCTGTGCCCAGAGATGGAGACTCCGCAGGTCCGACATCCCAGCCGTCCGTCGACCGGCTCGTACTCCGGAACTCCAGTTCAAATGATCCATGCCCTGGCACTCGCTGCCGAGCGACAATGCCAGCTGCACGGATCCCCAGGCAGCTGGCGCCGGCCGCCGGACCCTAAACGGCAAGGTGAGTGCCTGGTTGCAATCGGATCGGAAGCGGCTGGAGTGTGTCAGCAAGGTCGGGTAGCTTCGGTGGCACCGACAGCCAGGGGATGACATGCGGATTGCTGGCGCCGAGGTCTTCTCTTGCGCTGTGTGCAGCGCCCGGTTGTCCTCGCCGGTACGCGAGGTGAACCCGCCAGCGGAGGACGAGGTCTGGACGCCACTCGACTCCCCTGTGGATCCCTGCCCGCCCAGGATGGCGGCAGGCACCTTCGCTCGCGATCCACAGCCAGGACGGATCACCTGGGGCGTACTGCCCAAGGGCTTCAGGATGTCCCGGGCGGGGCACGGGCCAGGAGTGGACCTGCTGTTGAGTCCAGGCGACCTGGTCGGTGCCACGAAGATCATGAGCCGCTGGGGCGGCTGCTGCGGGCCAGCCGGGCATGAGGGACCAAATCTGGCCTGCGCGCGATGTGGGGCGGAGGTCGGGCTGTGGACCGGTGACTGCTACACCTGGCTGGAGGTCGTCCTCAATGGGCGCCTGGTCAGCCGTTCCTTGTCGACCTAGGGCCTGTTGCGAAAGTGGCTGAAGGTGCGGGGTGTCGTTCAGAGACTGCGGATGGCCTCGGCCAGGTCGGATCCGTAGGAGGCCCAGCAGATCACCGAGCCGTCATCGTCGAGCTGCCCCATGAACCACTCACCGTCGTCTTTCACGAGGCACAACTCGTGGAACGCGAGAATCACATCGGGCCGAAGCGGCTCGTAGTCGCCCTGGCCGGCCACCTCGACGACTACGAGCCGATCGAGAGAGAGCGGGGCGGCGCTTGAGTCTCCGGAAAGAGCGCGCACGCGTTCGATCGTCCATCCGGCGGGGAGTCCTGAGTCCACCGGCGCATGGTCCCAGCAGGGCGCCTGTCACAGCCACTCGTTAAGGACTGCGACCAGCACGGTCGCCTCGTAGCGGACGGCGAGCTTGTCGTACCGGGTGGCGACGGCACGGTGTCTCTTGAGGCGGTTGATCCCGCACTCGACCGCATGGCGCTCGCGGTAGTCGGCCGCGTCAAAACGTGGCGGCCGACCGCCACGGGAGCCGAGCTTCTGGCGGTTGCGGGCCTGGTCGGCCTTGTCGGGGATGGTGCAGCGGATTCCGCGGCGGCGCAGGTAGGCACGGTTCTTGCGGGAGGCGTACGCCTTGTCCGCCCGGACTCGGTTGGGGCGGACACGCGGCCGACCCGGCCCGATGCGGGGCACGCGGACCTTCTCCAGCACAGGTTCGAACTGCGGCGAGTCACCGCACTGTCCCGCCGTGAGCACGATCGACATGGGCTTCTGGCCCTGCTCGACGGCCAGGTGCAGCTTGGTGGTGAAGCCGCCGCGCGAGCGTCCAAGGGCGTGATCACCAGGCTCGACGAAGATTCCGCCCGGTGGTTCCTTCTGCAGATCGCCCTGCTTGCGGGCCCCGGCCGCGTGCTGGTGGGCGCGGCAGACCGTGGAGTCGACGTTCAGGTCCCAGACGATCCTGCCTTTCGCATCGGCCAGGGACTGGAGCCGGGTGAGGATCCGATGCCAGGTGCCGTTCCGCTGCCATCGGCGGAACAGGTCATAGACCCGGCTCCACGGTCCGTACTCGGCGGGAATGTCTCGCCACGGCACACCGGTCCGGACCCGGAACCGTATGCCGTCGATCAACTGCCGCCGAGGCCAGACCGGCGGTCGCCCCGTCTTCGTGCCCTTCGGCAACAACGGCTCCAGAACCGCCCACTGCTCGTCCGTGAGATCTCCCCGACCCATGAACCGTGATCATTCACAGCCCAAGATCCACTTTCGATACACGGCCTAGAGGGCGAAGTCAAGAAGCGGTGGCAGCCGCAGATCCGCGCCAAGGCGAAGAAGAAGGCCGTGACCACCGGCGGCATCGTCGTCTCCACCCGCGCCCGGTTCGGGTTCACCGCGGCCGCGGGCACGACCGACGACGCCCGGATCCGCGACATCACCCAGGCCCTGCCGCCCGAGTTCGCCGACCAGCTGTTCACCGCCCGGGACCAGGGTGCAGGCGAAGACCAGCTCCGGCAGATCGCCGCCGACGGCCTCGCCCAGATGTACTTCCGCGCCAACAACTCCCGCGCGCACGGCCTGGGCGTGGAGTTCACCGACGTGGAGCGGCTCGACATCGAGCTGTAGGGCGGCTCCCGCACGAGCGCCTCGTCCCCGGCATTGTGACTGAGCGCTTCGGTTGGCGAGTGAGCGTGCGGCAGACCCGAGCGGGCGGCGTCGACGGCTCGGGTGAGCTGGGTGGCGTAGGCATCGAGAAGCGCCTTCATCTGCTGGTAGAAGCGAGACGAGTCGTCCGCGGGCCCGGGCGGTCCGCGGACGACTCGTCCGCGCTATCGGCATTGGCTGACCAGGTTGATGACGAAGAGCAGTACGGCCAGTAGAGGACCGACCCAGGACACGGAGGCCATCAGCCCCTGCCGCAGTGCCTCCCAGGGCGTGTCGCCGGCACGGTGGCTGATCCATCCGATGACGCCGCCCATGATCACTCCAGCAAGGATGACGAGCAGGGCCCACGGCAGGAAGCTCAGCGCGAGGCTGGCGAGGCTGGGTGCAGTGCAGGCGGTGGCGGCAACGGCTGGGTGGATGGTGTTCAACGTGCTCCCCCGATCGGGTGGTTGAGTTGTCGGCGCCGTTTGGCGTCGACTCGAACCTGCCCGTGTTCGGCCCTGTCCGGTGGAATCCGGTGGGACTCCCGAACGGAAAGCCCCTGGTCAGGAGGCATGAAGACAGTGTCCGGCCGGATCCGGTGGCGCCGGCGCAGCGGGACGCGGGGGCGACGGAGAGAACGTGTGCGGTAGAACTCCATAGGGACGGCGCGTGGGTGGGAGGGGTTCGGCACGTGATCAAGGCGACCAAGGCCGAGTTCGCGGACCTGTTGAAGGAGCTCGTGTTCGGCCTTCCGGTGAGGGCCCGTCAGCCAAAGCCGCCGCAGACGCTGGTGGCGAGATTGGCTGACCGGAGTACGTCGTCGGTCTCAGCGTGGTTCACCGGCGAATCGGTGCCGCCTCCTGAGGTGCTGAAAGCGGTTCTGGACGGGCTGATGAAGGACCCGTCAATCCGCTTCCAGTACTGGCTACGCCCAGAGCGGGACAGATTCGAGAGTATCGCCCGGCAGCTGATGCTGATCAGCACAATCCACACCCACAACGTCACCGGGTTCGGCGAGTACCAGCGGCTGTTGGAGCTGAGCAAGGAGGCGCACAAGGACGCCTCGGTGGTCGCCCAGGAGGGTGTGAAGGCCCACGGCAGCGTCGCGCTGGAGAAGCTGTACGTGCGGCGGTCTATCGAGCAGTCGATCCTCGAGACCGTCATGTCGAGGGCGTCGGTGAGCGCCCAGCTTGTCACCGGCGAGCCGGGGTGCGGGAAGACATCGCTGCTGTGGAGCCTGCACCGTCAGCTGGCGGAAACCGACGGCGTCAAGCCGTTGTTCGTGCGGGCCAGCTATCTCATCGACGGGCTCACCCGGCCCGCGGACCCGACCGCGGTGACCGCCGAGGCCCTCGAAAGGGCCGTGGCCTGCTCCCAGCAGCTTAAGTACCGCCCGGTCGTGCTGATCGACACCTTGGATCTGCTGGTGGCGCATTCCCAAGGCGTCGCGGCAGTCCAGAAAGTGCTGGCGGCCATGGACGAGCGCGACGTCCCCGTGGTGCTCACCTGCCGCCCCGAGGAGGCCGTCGAGCTGCAGTTCCCGCCTCAACCCGACGACGAAGACACCGCGGAGACAGACATCTCGGTGGCCGAAGCCGTGGCCTTCCGCCGGCCGCAGCTAACCCTCGGGCTGTACTCGGACGACGAACGCAACCAAGCCGTCAGCCGACACGCCGCCGTGTTCTGCCCGGACTCCCAGAACGGAGCAGGCGCCGCCAAGCGTCTGGCGAAGGACATCCTGGATGCCGTGTACCAGGGCCTTCCCGTCAAGGAGGTGTGCAGCAACCCGCTCTACCTGCGCATGCTGTTCGACCTTTACACGCCGAACCCGCCGTTGCAGCAGATCGACGCTGGCGGGCTGTTCGACCGGGTGCGCGTCAAGCGGGTGCTCTGCGACGAAAGGGCCGGCGGGGGTGAGCGCGATGAGCGGTCCGACTGGAACCTGACTGCGATCTCCCATGCCCTGGCCCGGTACATGCTCAGCGCGAACAACATCGAGTATCGGCCCCGGGAGGCAGCGGACGTACTGGAGCGTCTTCTGCCCGGCGTTCCCCGCCAGCGTATCGACGCCGAACTCACCGAGCTACGCCGAAGAGGGCTGCTGGTAGACGCGCCCGCAGGCGGGCTGCGGTTCTTCCACCAGACCTTCTTCGAGTTCATGGCAGCCGAGTACCTGCGGACCAGCGAGCGTGGCGCCGAGCTCGTTGCCCGCATGACCGTCCACCCTCAGGACCTCGTCCTGGCCGCGGTCGCCGGCCAGCTGATCCGGCGCGCGGATGCGGGAACCGGAAGCGCCCTGCTGCGCCCCTTGCTAGAGCACGAGGTACTGGCCGACCGCGCCCTGGAGTGGTACGCCGACATGCGCGACCCCGGCGCCGACGACGTGGCTTCGGCCCGGGACGCGCTGCGCCAGGCCTCGACGCACGCCCTGAAGCGGTTCACGGAACGGCTTCCCGGTCACAGGCACCCGTCGGCCCGGCGGTGGGTTGACGACCTGACGATCGTGTGGGAGCGAAGCGAACAACAGCCGCCGCTCAGGCGCATGCTGTTCGCTACCGTGGGCCGACTGGCCAGCCAGCACCCCGACGAGGCCCTGCGGTTCTGCACACGGCAGGGCGACAACGAGGCCGCGCGGCCGGACGCGAACCAGCAGCGGCTGGCCTGGTGGGTGGGCCAGGGACCACCGTTCCTAAAAGCCCACAAGCTGGACTGGCTCTCCCTCTTCGCGGCCTTGTTCCCGCACGACGCCGGCCAGTCCATCAGCTGGTTGGGCCACCTCTCCCGGACCCTGGCCGGAGCCGGCGCCTATGGCATCGTCGCCGAGGCTGCCGCCCAGGTCGAGCGCAGCGTGGACCGCTCCCCTGCGAGGCGACGGGCGCGTCTGAGGCTGCTCGCACTACCGACCTTCGAGACCGTGCTGGATGACCGTCCCGCTAAGGTCCGGGGCGACATCGCGGACCTGGAGCAGTCGGTCGGCCGGCTGTGGGCCGGAGCCCAGCCGGAGACCGAGGAGGCCGCAGCCAAGTGCCTCACCGAGGCCTTGAAGGACGGCGACCAGGGAGCGGGCAGGGCCAGGCTCCACGGAGCTGGTCTGCTCACCGCCTCCCTCACCGAGGAGCGAGCCCGGCAGGCCATCGCCCAACTCTTGGACGTGGGCTCCGCCGGCGTCCAGGCGGCCGTACTGACGCATGTACTCGTGCCGGTCCTTCTCGGGCGGGCTACGGCCTTCCGAGACGTCCTCGCTGCGACGTGCCGGTCCGAGCTGGCTTGCCTTCCCCGCCCGAGCAAGGATCCGGACGGCAGCCGGAACCGGGCCAGATGGCTGGCGGAGGCCGTTGACAAGGCCATCGAAAAGAATCTCGCCCCGGACCGCCTCCCCGCGCTCCTCCCTTCCGACGCAGAGCCTGCGGTGTGGCTCACCCGGGACGGCCTGACAGGCCTTCTCGGCCCTGCAGCCGCCGCTGGCCACGCCCCGGCGCTGGCCGCGGTGAAGATCTGGGCCGCTTCCACCGCCACCACCCGCGAGACTGCCGGCTGGTCGGCCGAGGACATCCGCAAGAGCCTTCGTTCCCACCTGACCGACGACGTGCTGGCGGCCCTGCTCACCGAAGGTCTCGACCAAGGGCAATGGGGCGAGCTCACCATCCTCATCGAGGCTGCTGGCGCCGCCAGTCTCTCCCCGCCCGTCCAGGCGGCCCCTCGGCTCAAGAACCTCACCCGTGCCCTCGGCGTCTCCCAGCTGAAGGACCTGGCCCAGCCCTTTACCGCCTCACGCCAGATCCAGCTGTGGCGGACCCTGATCCGGCACTGGGCCTGGACACCGCCGACCCCCGACGAGGTGGCCAGGGCCTTGGCAAATGGCGATAGCACCTACATCAGCCTTCTGCTCCTGATCGAGGACTCCGCCCAGCACCCGACCTGGGAGTGGCGCAACGTCGAGGAGATGATCAAGCAGCTCCACAAGGACGTCGAGACGCGGCCTGAGCGGAAGGCTGGCGCATCGTCGCCGCACCGTGCCCTAGCCACGCTGCTCGTACGCCAGCGCCCTCTGCCCGCCGTGGAGGCCCGGGCCGTGGTGGACACGGTGCTCGACCTCACCCTCCCCGCAGGAGACGCCCTGGCCACGATCGACGCCTCGTACGCGCGATTGGCCACCGATCTGCTCGGCCGTCTCGCCGTTTGCAACCCCGACGAGGCCGCATACGGGCTGGCCGAAGCCGGACGCCGACTGGGCTCGTGGCGCAATAGCGTCACCGAACATTTCGCAAAGATCATCCCGCCGATCCTCGGCACAGTCCTGGCGCACCTGGACGCAGGCGCGCGCCAACAGCTCGTCCTCGACCTCGCCCACGCCGAGCCGGCAACGGGCCTTGCAGCTGTCACCGCCTTCTCCATGCTCGCCGGCACCAGCGCGCAGCCCCCGTCTTGGTACCAGGACCTCGGCAGCGACACCGCGCTCTCGCCGAGAGTGCGCTCCGCGGTCACCTCCCACCTCCACCGCTACGCCCGGATTCGCTGTGGAGGTCCGTGGCCGGAGCTCCTCCGAACCGGTCCTGAGCCCAGGCACTCGAACCCGGGGCGGTGACGCTGACCGGTCCGCCAGGCGAAGCGCTCTACCCGAGCCGACGCCATCGTCGGCACCCCTCCCAGGGCCCGCACCGGGCTGGCGACCTCGGCTTTCCCTCTTCCACGTCGCCGTCCACGACCTCGACCACGTCGGCCCCAGATCCATGCTGGAAGGCTCGCCATGGTCAGGTCGTACGCGCGGCACGGCGCCGTGCCCACCAGGACGGCCGCGGCGCGGTGGCGACGTTGACGGCCCGGCCGAACGCCTCCAGCGCAGCCTCCAGGCGCACGGTGTTCTCCACATCCGACAGTGCGTTCAGCAGCTGCTCAGTAGCGGTGACGACGGCCGGGTCGGAGGAGCGCATGAGCGGGGCGGCGGCGGTGGCGGCCCGGATGAGCGGCTCGCGCACGGCGGCCACGGTCTGCTTGCTCGCCACCCGCTCCCGGCTCAGCAACTCGGCCGCGCGCCCGAAGCCCACGAGTCCGCTCTGCACCTCGGTGCCGCCGGCGATCCGGGCGCGGGCGGCACCACCGGCGAAGGCGAGTACGGTCAGCAGGAACGACCTCGCGCGCTCGGCTGGCCCGTCCCACAGCAGCCGGTTGGCGGTGGCCGCGCCCTGCAGTTCCATCACCGCCACCGTCATCGCATCTGCCTGCACCCGCAGGGCTCCGATCTCGGCCTGCCGCTCCTGGTGGCTACGGGCGCGGCTGGTCAGCCACGACGCCAGAACGGCGATGACCGCCCCGGAGGCGAGCGTGCTGACCAGCTCGATCAACTTGTCCATGCCCGCAGGCTGGCCGCACACCGGCCCCGGCGTCCGGTCCGTTGCGCACCTGACGCACAACCCGAACGATCCCGTGCCGATCAGCAGCCGGATGTGCCTGGATGCCGAGCGGCCCTGCGCTGCTGCGCCGGCGCCGGGCCTCATCCGCGTATCCGGGGGGGGAGTTCACTCCTCGACGTGCCAACGCCGATCGCCCACGTGCTGTCACGGGTCTCCCGAAGAGGCGGCGGCCCTGGTGCATAAGCTCTCGGCCATGAGCGAGGAGAGCCTGCACGAGATTCTGGGCGCCATCGAGCGGTCCGTCCGTGACTTCACCGGAGCCGAAGCCGCCCTCGCGGAGGCCGAGCAGCGGCGCGAACACACCCGCCAGGCTGTGCTTGAGCAGGTGAAGCGACTGCATGCCGAGGTGGATGCCGTCCACGCTCCGGAGCTGGTCGGGGTGCTCAGGCACCTGTACTGGCAGCAGCCCGGCATCCACGGACGCCCCCTCGCAGAGGCCGCCGGCCTCCACCTCAACGACATGCTCGCCGCGATCGGCCCGGCGCCGTCGGGGATCCTCTGCGCCCACTGCGGCACGGAACTGCTGCGCACCAGCCGGTCCTGGAAGCCGTCGGCCCGGTACGGGCCGCCGCTGTGCCCGGACTGCCTGTCTCTGGAGCGCGACGCGCGCTCGCGGACGTGGCGGGTGGAGAGCCTGCGGTCGCGGATCGTCGCGGAGACCCGGGTACAGGCGCGGGCCATGGACTGGCGGGCCGCTGCCGAGCTGGTGCTCGCCTTCCCGCCGCTGTCACAGAAAGTAGGCCGGGGCAGCGCCGCGGACCAGAAGGAAGGCGTCTGGCGCGGGTGGGAGAACGCCCGGGTGATCCGCAACCGCCTGATCGCGACGGCTGCCGACGGTGACGACATCGTGGGCGTCGCCGTCGGCGAGGCGCAGCTGCTGGTGGAGACGGCGTTTCGGGTCGCCGACTGGGACGCTGCCCGCACCCGCGACATCGTCGACCCGATCACCCACGAACCGGCGCTCGCCCTGCTCACCCGGCTGCAGCGCGAGGTCCGCGCCACCGCTCAGGCCGCCCGGGAGAGCGCCGACGCCGCGTACCCCGAGGGCTACGAGTTGAGCGAGGACGAGGAGTCCGAAGCCTGGCGCGGCACCGGCGGCTGAGGGGCTGACGCCCCCGGCCGTGACCACACCGGTCGGGGACGTCAGGACGGCTCGCCGGGTGTCCGGCGGGCCCGCTGACGGATGACTTCTGGCAGCTGGCGGGAGGCCGCGGCCAGGGCGTCAGCCAGCGGCGGCCTTCTCCTCGGCCAGCGCCTTCTTGGCCTGCTGGTACTTCTCGTACGTCACGGCGTTCAGCGCCTCGATCCGGGCGAGTGTCTCCGCCGTGTCGTCCTGCCGCATCGGGCTGTCCATGAACTTCAGGAACAGCTCCACCATGGCGTGACTCTTCCAGTGCCGTAGCTCCGCCTCGTTCAGCAGCTCCAGGCCGCCGGCCGTCATCATGTCGACCAGCCGTTCCCGAGCCCGCCACACGCGGCGCTGACGCCACCAGCCCGCGCCCGGACGGTTCAGGCCCTGCAGCTTGCGGATCTGCTCCACCATGGCCCGGATCTGCGTCTCCTGCTCGGGCGTCCACGCCTGCCCAGAGCCGCCAGCAAGCGCCTGGACGGCCCCCTGGACGGCCTGGCTGCCGTCGCCCGTGCCGTCCGCTCAGCTGCTCCACGGCCTTCCTGAGCGCCGCCTCCGCCGCGCTCGCGTCGTCGTGTTCGGACACGCTCACCCCTTCTCCTCCGGAACGCGCAGCATGCCTGCCGCGCGGCGCCCCGGGCAATTGGACGGCCGGGCTACTGGGGGTCCGGGGTCCGCCTCGCCAGGCGCGGCCGCCGTTCGGCGGAAGCGCCGGCGGATGACGTCGGGCAGCTGGCGGGAGGCGGCGGCTGGGATGAAGAACGGCCCAGTCATGCCAAGCTGTCCGGCTGTGCCGTCCCCGTCTCATCTCTGGGGGCAACGAGGCCATCGAAGTTGCCCATGGCGGTGGGGGCTTCGCACACGCCGGTGACGTCGGTGTCGATGGGGGTGACAGTGCCGTCGCTTCGGACGGTCCAGGCCACCAAAGGGTCCACAGTGAACGTGCCGTCCTGGTTCTTGTACCGAGCGCTCCACCCGCCCCCAGGGATGGCGGCGACAACGGGGTGCTGCCCGCCTTCCGAGAGCCCGGTGAAGGTGCGGCCGTTGTTCGCCGGGACAAGTCGACCGCTGCGCTCATCGACGACGAGCGCTTGGCCCTCGTCGTCCCAGGCGATGACGGGCTTGCTCCTGTAGACCGTGCGGCCGCCCTCTTCCTGCTTGTAGTTCGCTTCGTAGGGGTGTTGCGCTGGGATCACTACGTCTCCTGGGCAGGTGGGTACTGGTCTTGGTGTGACCGTAGGGCCGGGGTGGTCTGTCTGTCCGGAGAACTGATCAGGCCAGACCGGTCGTACGGCGTCCCGTCACCTGGCCTCTGTCCACAGGCCGGGCCGGGCCTGATGATCAGGTGACTGATGACGACGTGGAGCGTGCGGCCAAGAGCCACGCCAAGATCCTGGACGGCTTCGCCCGCGCGGAGCGGGCCCTGTTCACCCGGCCCGCTCCGAAATCCGCGCGAGCCCAGATGAAATTCCTTCGCACGCAGGAGAAGGGCTCCACCAAGTCCCTGGCGGAGCGGCTGGGCATATCCCGCAAGACGGTGCAGCGCTACCTCTCGGGTGCCTCCACCAAGCCGAACAAGCGCCTCCAGGAGGCGCTGGTGCAGGAGACCGAGTCGGAGTGGCAACCGCAGGTCAGAGCGCAGGCGAGGCAGCGCGCTGCGTCCTCGGGCGGGCTGGTCATATCCTGCCGGGCGTACTTCGGCCTCGGCCCGGAGGGCACCTCGGACGCGGGCCGGGTACGGGACATCACGGTCGCCGTCAGCCCGTCCCACGCGGCTGCCATCATCGCCGCGCGGGAGGATGGTGCGACGGAGAGCGATCTGCATGACGCGGTCGCTGAGGCCGTTGCGGACGCCTATTTCCGTCAAGGTGGTGGCGGTCGTGCGGGCCTGGAGGTGAAATTTGCGGACGTGGAATGGTTGAACATCACGTTTTAGCAGCGCGTATTTCGGGCGTGCGGTAGACCTGTGAAGCCGGGCTCACCGAGCCGCATTCCCGGCCGGGCCCCCTCATTTCCGTATCCGAGCTGAAAGCGAGTCCTGATGAACACGTCCGACGGGTGGCGGCGGCGCCGCGTCCCCGAGGCCCGCGGCCGCACCGGCGCCCCGCGCACGCCGATCGACTACGCGAAGGTCGGCCGGTCCTCGGTGCGGCGCCGCGCGTGGGGCATGACGCCCAGCGAGGCAGTGGAGGCACTCGGGGAGGCCAAACTCCACGCGCACCTGGACCGCCGCGACGAAGCGGCGGCCGACGACCGCGGCCGTCGCGAAGCCGAGCTCACCGAGTGGCGGCGCATCGTGCAGCTGCTCGCCACGACCGGCGGCCCCTACGACCCAGAGGCCGACGCGGTCGTCCAGGAGGAGCTCGCCGAAGACCGGCGCCGCGAAGAAGCCGCGGGGCAGCACCGCCAGGCACGGCAGCAGGTGGCCGACCGGGCCGACGAACTGGCGGCCCTCGCCGGGGCCGGCCGACTCGATCGGACCGTGGCGAGCCGGGCTGGGGACGAAGCCGCCCGCAAGCTCCTGGCCGACCGCAACGACTACTACACCGGGGCGGTCGACGACTGGCTCGCCCGCGCCCTCGCCGCCCACCACGGCCACTACGCCGACGCGGACATCCGCACGGCCGCCGCCGCCCTGCTGCCCCCAGCAGTGCGAGCCCGCGCCACGCTGCTCACGGCCCTCGCCCGCACCGGCGCCCCGGTCGACGGCGACCTCGAGTTCGTCGGGCGCCTCGCCCAGGCCGACCCGGACGCCACGACCGCGCTCGCTGCGTGGCTCGCCAAGATGGCCGCAGTGAAGGGCGGCACGGCATGAGCGCGACGGACGAGGTGGTGGTTGGCTGCATGGGTGGAAACCCGGAACGGTTGTCGATGCGTTCTGAGAACGCGCCGGGGTAAGCGGTCCGGCGAATGAAGGCGAGGAGTAGGAACACTCCGCAGTGTGCCGAGCCACCTGTTGTGGGTTACGCCGGTTCCAGCAGGACCGCCGGCAGGGTGCCGCTCACGATCGGATCCCTGGGCAGCACAAGCCCGAAGAACTCCGCGATGATGCCCAGGGCGGTGCGGTGCACCTCCCTGTCGTCCTGCTCCTGGGCCGGCAGGCCGGCAGCCGTCAGCAGCTCCTGAAGCCGGCTGGCCGTCGCGGGGTCGCCCTCGACCCCCTGGTAGCCCCATGAGACGTCGAGATGCAGGTTGCAGGCGCTCAGCAGGCGGCCGTCGTGGAAGTACTCGAACTGCGGCGGGACCGGCTTGCCGTTCTCCTCCTCGTACTCCAGGAGGCACACGTGCGCACCGTCACGCGAGACCGGTGCCAGCGGACCGAACTCTCCCGCCCAGCCGCCGTACGCGACCGCGTATGTCCACTCCCCGGCGCTTCCGAGGCGCAGGCCGATGCCGTCGAAGGGATCGCCGTAGGTGTCGTCCATGAGTTCCAGAAAGGAATCCCCGGTGTGCTCCCCGGCCGCCACGGCGATGTGCTCGGCGTCGTACAGTACGGTCGCCGCGAGGCGGTCGGCGAGCTCCTCGGGCGACAGCCCGCGGGCGAGCACCACGCGGTAGCCCCCGAAGGCAATGGATTGGGGGGCAGCAAGCCAGGCCGTTTCGTGTGTCATGACCGCCATCCTGGCCGCTGCCTCTGACAGCGCCCCCATCCGTCACGCTCGTCGTGCAGACCAGACCCATACCCCGAGTCAAGCACCGGGGCGTTCTTGAAACTCGGCGACAGCACTCTGTCGTGGGACGAGGCATTCCTGGCGCTGAGCAACAAACGTTCCTGAGACTCGCCAACAAAGCCATGGTGGTGGCCACCTAGAGCGAGCACAGCAAGATCGGCCACCGCTGCGAGGACCTGCTTACCGATGCCTCGGTCAGCTCCAGGGCTCTGAAGTGCAGACCTCCGGAAGCTCCCGACGGTGTCAGTCCTACCTGAGATCGTGTCGCCATGTATGCCGCCTTCGCTGCCCCGCCAGCCTTTCTGTGGTTTTTGCCGCTCATGCTTTTAGCGTCGGCAACCGCTGGCTGGCTGCTAGCAACGCGACATCAAAAACGCCAGTCAGGCTGCAGCCCTCAAGTGCCAGCGTTCGTGTTGCTCCCCTGCACGCGTTGATGGGCTGAACCACCGAGAGTTCGAGTACCTAGTTCGCGACCTGATGGTCCGCGATGGCGCGACCAACGTGCGGAGAGTCGGTGGAGCAGGAGACAACGGGGCAGATGTTGTGGCAAGGGATCCTGCCGGGCAGCTCTGGATCATTCAGTGCAAGCATCGCAAGCAAGGGCTGGGCGGAAAGGTGGTCGGGGTTCAAGAGTTCCAGGTCCTCAACGGAACCGGCCGCCCGGTACATAGAGGCAATGTCGTCGTGTAACGGAGCAGTCAGCAAGCGGGCCCGCGACTTCGCCAAGTCTCAGAGGCTCGCGATTGTCGACCGCCTCCTGTTGGAGGACTGGATCGCGGGCGACCGACCCATCTGGGAGTTGCTCGGAATCAAGGGCAGCACTGCCCCTCCCGCCCTTTCCGATGTTCAATCTGGAGAGCCTGCCGGTTCGAGCGAATCCGTCTACTCGCTTGCGGAGGCCTACGACGCTGGGCTGGTGCCCTGGAAGCCAGCCACGATGCGGCAGTACCTACTGCGCTCACAGCGGCGTGGCGTCCCGCTACCCCGCAGCAGAGATGGATTGGGGCATCTCTACACCGCTGCGGAACTTGGCGAGTGGCTTGGCCACTGGCGAGCTCAGGGAACTGCGCTTCCTCAGCAGCCCGAGTAGGCGACGTCCTCCGGTGCTCGCCGTCTGTGGGTACCACCCCGGAACGCCCCGGACCGGCGCTACCGTGGTGACACACGCCAGACAGAAGCCCAGGAGCCCCGGATGAGCCAGCAGCCGGTCCCCGCGCCCGCCCGCCAGCCCCTCGACGAGCACGCCGCCGACGCGGTCCGCGCGTACGCGGCCGACCAGCCGCGAAGGTCGACGTCCTCGCCTCGGTCCTGGAGGACATCGCCGCCAACGGCTACCCCTCGCCCGAGTCCGGCGTGCCGTGGGAAACCGCCCGCGACGCCCACCTTGCCCGCCTCGCGGACGAGCAGCCCCGTGTCGCCTGAGCACGGCGCGCGTCGCTCTCAGGTCGTCCTGGTGGAGCCCGCGCTCACCCAGCTGGCGAAGCTCACCGCGAGCGAGACGCACCGCCTGGACCGCGCGATCGTCGCCATCAGCGTCAACCCGGAGCTCGGCACCGAGGTGCCCGGCACCCTGCGCGCGACTACGCGGACGAGGTCGACGGAGTCCGCGTGATCTACTTCGTCACCGCCCTGAGGACCATCACGATCGTGGCGTACGTCGAAGCCTGAGCAGCTGCTACCGGTGATCCGGGGTGCCGGAGAGCGATGACATTCGGAGGCCGACCCCAGGCGCCGCAAGGGTGCTGCTCGGGTAGCAGGCCGTGCTGCCCTGGGGCAGCACGCTGTGCAGCAAACGGTCGTTCGGCTGCTGCACGACGGGCACCTTGCACACGAAAGCGGCGCCGCGCTCCGTCGAAGGGGGCGGCGCCACTTTCATGTCACCCGGGCGGCCGCCCGGCCGGGCGGTCGGTCAAGCGCTGCGACGCGTAGGCACGGCGGATAGGTGCCGTTGCGGGGCGGGCGGGGCGGGGACCTCCGGCGCGGCCAGGGCACCGGCCTTGAGCCGATCACCCGCACCACCCGCATCTGCCACCAGCCCGCCGTGAACACTCTGATCCACCAGCGCCGGGGACAGCAGCTCACCACCGCGCACACCTGCGCCCGCCACAGGACAGAAGACCGCGCCATCTGGGCCGGCCGGTACACCCCGGGCGAGCCCGGCTCGACCTGCGGCGAGGTCGTCGACTTCCGCCCCTACCCGCAGGCGCTGGGCAGCCACCTTGCGGGGTGGATGGGCCCTGGCCATCCCTATCCCACGCACCCTCGATCTGACGGCCGCAGCCGACTGGGACAACATCGACTGGCCCGGACTCCTCCGGGACGCTGCGGACTACTCCACCTACCTCGGCCCGGAGCTCGCCGGGGACCTTGATGGGGTGGCCGTCCTGGCCGCAGAGGCCGTGGTCGACCCGGAGATGCAGGCCGCCGTCCTGGCCGGGCTGGCCGCGGTCGAGCGGCGCCTGGCGCAGGGCGGTTCGACAGCGGCGAGCGATAGCCCCGGCCGGCCGCCGCTACGGCGAGGGGAGCCGACTGCCGAGACGGTGCCGCACCTCCGCGACCAACAGCCGGACCTCCTCGTCGGCGCCGTCCGCCAGGAACCCGAAGCGCCACGACCGCGGCCGCCTCGGAGTGGGTCAGGAGCGGAAGCCGAGTGCCGGCATCGGCGCCGAGCCCTTCGTCGAGCAGCAGACCCGAGGACCCGCTCGTGTTCATCGCCGCCATGGAAGCGGGCAACGGACGAGGAGCGGACTCATAATCCGCTGCTCAAGAGTTGGTGCTTGCCCCTGATTGGGGCTGGTCCAGCACTCCCGCGGCAGATGCTGTGACGGTCACTTCTGGTTTTCGAGCTGTGCATGTGGCGGCAGGCGCTATTCGATTTCGTGCGACGTGTACGGGTGGCCGCAGTGCTCACGAAAGCACTTGTCTGTATGGGGCGGTGGATTGGGGGGAGGAGGCTTGTAGCAAGGGCACGAGCACCTGAGGCAGTGCCCGTCTTCAAAGTGGTCATCACCCATCACTTGGCGGGCCTTGATTTTTACCTCTCGAAGACGCGCCTCAGCATCATCTAGCTCGGCGATAATCTCGGTCGGGATATTCTTCAGAGTCCCGGTCTTCTGTGGGTCGGCAGGCATTCTTATCACGCCTTTCCGGTTGGGCTTCGCCACTTCGAGCAGCGGCTTCTTCTGGGGCCCTATTTCCTGTCCTCGGTGACGCCCGTGCCACATGTGTGATGTATCTACGGCTGGGAGGTGCCCCATGGTGACGGCGCCGGAAGAGTGCGCGAGCCAATCAGCCGTGACTGGTCAGGTGGTGTCGGCAGAACTCTCGTTCGCACAGTCCTCCGTCGCCAAGGTAGTCGGCGCAGGTGCAGAGGAAGCACGGGGAGTTGCCGCCGGGGTCCCAGTCCGCGTCTCGCAGGCGAGTGCTGGCAGCCTCGCGTACTGCGAGGGTGTGCTTCTCCAATTCGGCGAAGTCCGATGCATTCTGTCTGAACGCTTCGCGCTGAGCCTCAGTGAGATGCGGTGGGGGATCTTCGTGAGTGGTCGGGGGCATGGCCGAAGCGCCTCCAAGCAAAGCTATCCCGGACTGCTGGGGAAGGGTGATCAGAGGATTCCTGTCGGGTAGATGACGCCTTCTAAGGATGCGTCAGGAGCGTTGGGCGATAGAATACGCCCCGCTTGAGTCCATTGTCTTACTGGAGGTGTGTGACTGCCACTGGTGACATGGCATATCTGTGTGGCGTGCTCGCGTATCCCGCGGCGCGGTGATGTCCTGAAAACTGACCTGGGCTTGACCTGATCCCTTGGCAGGGGACGCCAAGGGGACACAAGGGCGGGGAGAGGTCGGCAAGAGCCGGACCGGTCAGGCACAGCATATGTCCTCTGACCTGCAAGAACGGCATAGATCCGCACGGTCGCGCAAGGACCGCAAGATTCCAGGAACGGGGGCTCCGCGCTATGCACGCTACTCGACGGCCGGCGCCTCGGCGGCGGCAGCTTGGCCGCGTTCTTCACGGCCCGTTCTGGAGCTTCACAGGGTCGCCAGGGCTTCGACTTCTTCCACCACTCGATCGGCCGGCCGTTCACGCCGAAGCGCCGTGGTCAAGTGCCGATAAACTCATAGATACAATTGTCGTCATTCCTGCCAATAAGCCCCCAGAACCCGTACCCACCGCCTCCTACTGCCACGTCGATGATGAGCAGGGGGCACTCGGAGCTCTCGCGTTGGACAGGTGCGCCGCCTCGGCTGATCGAGTCGCAATCCTTCCGAAGGTGCCCGGCAAGGCCGCTCATATCGCCGGGCTCTACATATCGCTTACAGAGCGGGCACGGAAGCCCCGCCGATTGCATATCAGACATCGCGGTACGCCTTCGTTAGACAGGGATTGCTACTTCTGCGAGCTGGTCGGCAGTTTCCCCAGCACGCCCCGCATGGGTCACCGCACACAGGAGCTTGCGGCGACGCCTAGTAGTGCTTTGTTAGCCGGTCTTGTCACGTCGGGTGTCTGGTAGTTCGCTGGCTGTATGAGGGCTGGGGAGCTTGCCGTGGTTCGGGGTCGGTTGGAGGAGTTCACCTCCGAGGTGTTCGCGCCGTTGGTGCGGCGGGACTGGCTGGAGAAGGGCGCCCTGTATGTGCGGGGTCTGTTGCTGGACGGCCGGCGTAAGTCGATGCAGCCGATGGCTGAGCGGCTCGGTGTGGACCATCAGCGGTTGCAGCAGTTCATGACGTCCTCGACCTGGCCGGTCGCCGAGGTGCGGGGCCGGCTGGCGTGGCGGGCCGTGCGGGTGGTGCGGCCGCAGGTGTGGGTGGTGGACGACACCGGTTTCCCCAAGGATGGCAAGGCCTCGCCGGGGGTGGCCCGGCAGTACTCGGGCACGCTGGGCAAGGTCGGCAACTGCCAGATCGGCGTCAGCGTCCACGCCGCCTCGGACACGGCTTCGTGCCCGCTGTCCTGGCGCCTGTTCCTGCCCGCCTCCTGGGACGGGCCGCAGGCCGCCGACCGCCGGGCAGCCTGCCGGATCCCCGCCACCGAGCGTCACCGCCCGAAGTGGCAGCTCGCCCTGGACATGCTCGATGAGCTGGCCGGCATCGGCCTGCGGCCTGCCGTGCTGGTCGCGGACACCGGCTACGGCGCGAACGCCGACTTCCGCCACGGCCTGGAAGACCGCGGGCTGGCCTACGTCCTGCAGGCCAAGGCCGAGATGACCGCCCATGGCGAGGAAGCGGTGCCGCATCAGCCCGCCTACTGCGGGCTCGGCCCGAGGCCGCTGCCCCGTTACCGCACCCGACCTGCCGCGTTGCGCGACCACGTGCTGGCCGCCGGCCGCAGGAGCGGCCGGACTGTGACCTGGCGCAAGGGCTCGAAAGCGGCCATGAGCTCGCACTTCGTGCTCCTGCGAGTCCGTCTCGCCGGCCGGCGGCCCAAGCCGGCCGAGGACGGAACGATCCCGCTGGTCTGGCTGATCGCGCAGTGGCCCGAGGGCGAGGCCGAACCGGTGAAGTACTGGATCTCGAACCTGCCCGCCGACATCCCCGCCAAGGACCTGGTCCGTCTGGCGAAAGCCCGCTGGCGGATCGAGCACGACTACCGCGAGCTGAAAACCGCTCTGGGCCTGGACCACTTCGAGGGCCGCTCGTTCAGCGGCTGGCACCGGCACGTCACCCTCGTCACCGCCGCCCACCTGTTCCTGACCGAACAGCGGAGCAGCCCAGAAGCCCCTGCCAGGGCCTGACCCTCTACCAGGCCCTGGACCTCCTCCAACACCTCATCGCCACCTGGACCGGCACCTGCCCCACCTGCCAACAAGCCGTCTCATGGCAGCCCTACGACACCAGCTAACAAAGCACTACTAGGTCGCCTCTTTCGGATCTTTCCGGTCAAGCCCGCGCCGTTCGGCGCCCTGCATCGTGGCGGAGGGTCGCCCGATTACTGAACGTACTTGGGCTGGCCCCGTTTCCAGTCTGACCCTCCAGGCCGAGTACGCCAACTCAGAGGCAGCGCCGAGAAGACCACTCCGCGCCCGCACTTGCACCCCGGGGCGCGCGTGATCTGCTCGGCGTCGCGCGGCTTCAGATCCGTGCGCTGCCCTTGTCGGCTCTTTCGTCCCGCGAAGTACGGGCGAGCCGCCCTATAGTCCACAGCCTTCGACTTGCCTACCGGCGTGATCGGGGGGAAGTCCGGATTCCGTCTCGGCGATCTTAGAGATGCGCTGCGCCCAGCTCCAGGTCACCGCCCGGGGCAACCGCCCACCCCAGCCCAAGGACAGCGGCTGGAAGGACACCGTAGACGTACGCCCCTACGGGACCGTGGAAGCCCTCGTCCGCTTCACCGGCTACCGAGGCCGCTACATGATCCACTGCCACAACCTCGAACACGAGGACATGGCCATGATGGCCAACATTCAAGTCACCTGAGTCCCGGCCAAGGCCGCGCATCGGCCCCGAGGCAAACGTGGAACGATCCGGGATCCCCTAAGCCCGGTGACGGCTGATCGGTGCCCGGCGACGGACAACGGCGCTCGGGCCCCCGAAAGGGGACCGAGCGCCGTCTGGTACGTGGCCGGAGCCGCCCCGCGCCAGCCGGCGGCCGCGCTGGCGCCAGCGGTGCGGGCGATGGTGGGGTGGACACAAGGCGGTGGGGGGGGGGGGGGGGGGGGCCGCGCCGCGCGCCCCCCCCCCCCGCGCGGCGCCCCCCCCCCCCCCCCCCCCCCCCCCCCCCCCCCCCCCCCCCCCCCCCCGCG
>NZ_JBBDHD010000116.1:0-20479 GCF_044129415.1 Streptomyces racemochromogenes | reverse complement strand
GGGCCGCGGCCGCCGCGGCGGCCAGGGCGGACGGAGAGGACGGCGGCGAGGACGCCAAGGAGCCCGCGCGGGCCACCCCGGCCCCGGCTCCGGCCAAGCAGACGGCCCCCCGCACCTCCGGCGCCATGCTCGCCAAGGACGGCAAGCAGCTCAACCTGCGCTTCGTCCTGCCCGCCGGCCCCGGCTCGGAGGCCCTGCGCGCGGTCGGGGAGCGGATCTCCCGGACGCTCCAGAAGATCGGCATCAGCACCGAGACGACCAAGGTCCCGGACGAGAGCTTCTTCAAGGACCACATCGCCTCGGGCCAGTACGACCTGGCCCTGTACTCCTGGCCCGCGACGGCCTTCCCGGCCACCGACGCCCGGCCGATCTTCGCCAAGCCGGAGCCGGCCGCCGACGGCTCGCTGCTCGTGGAGCAGAACTACACCCGGGTCGGCACCGACCACATCGACCAGCTCTTCGACCAGGCGGCCGGCGAGCTGGACGAGGCGAAGGCCCGCGACCTGATGCGCAAGGCGGACGCCCGGATCTGGGCCGCGGCCGGCTCCATCCCGCTCTACCAGCGTCCCGAGCTGGTCGCCGCCAAGCCGGGCGTGGCCAACGCGGGCGCCTTCGGCCTCGGGGCGCCGCGGTTCCAGGACATCGGATGGAAGAAGCCCCCCACGGCCAAGGACGCGAAGAAGAAGTAGGAAGAAGAAGCAGTGCCGGCCGGGGCCGGAGCCGGCCCGGAAGGCGCCGCGGCGAAGAAGTGGTGAAAAAACGGGGCCTGTCGGGTTGACCGGCGGGTAGCAAGCTCAGAAGTGACTCAAGTTCCTTGCCCGCCGGATCCCCCGGCGGGCAAGGTCGTGGGTACCCGTTGACCCGCATGAACACAGGCCGTACCGACAGCCGGGACCCCCCACCCACGCCCCGGTTGTCCTCAGTCGTCCGGCCCCTTGACAGACCCCCCGGCAGGCGGTTCCTCCCGATCGACGTACGATGGGGTAAGGCCGTGGCAGGTTTCCGCCCGGCAGAGGCTCGCGTGCCAGGCCGTACGCGACGCCATCCACGATCCCGGGAGAAGCGCCGAAGTGCCCACGCGCCACGACATCCGTAACGTCGCCATCGTCGCCCACGTCGACCATGGCAAGACGACCATCGTCGATGCCATGCTCAAGCAGGCCGGTGCCTTCGCCGCCCACCAGCAGCTCGACGACCGCATGATGGACTCGAACGACCTGGAGCGTGAGAAGGGCATCACGATCCTCGCCAAGAACACGGCGGTGAAGTACCACCCCAAGGACGGCGGGGCCCCGATCACGATCAACATCATCGACACCCCCGGCCACGCCGACTTCGGTGGCGAGGTCGAGCGCGGTCTGTCGATGGTGGACGCCGTCGTCCTGCTGGTGGACGCCTCCGAGGGTCCGCTGCCGCAGACCCGCTTCGTGCTCCGCAAGGCCCTCCAGCAGCGCAAGCCGGTCATCCTCTGCATCAACAAGACGGACCGCCCGGACTCCCGGATCGACGAGGTCGTCAACGAGACCTACGACCTGTTCCTGGACCTGGACGCCGACGAGGACCAGATCGAGTTCCCGATCGTCTACGCCTGCGGCCGTGACGGCGTCGCCTCGCTGACCAAGCCGGAGGACGGCACCGTCCCCGCGGACAGCGACAACCTGGAGCCGTTCTTCTCGGCCATCCTGGAGCACGTGCCGGCCCCCGTGTACGACGAGGAGGCCCCCCTCCAGGCCCACGTCACCAACCTCGACGCCGACAACTTCCTCGGCCGCATCGCGCTGCTCCGCGTCGAGCAGGGCGAGCTGCGCAAGGGCCAGACCGTCGCGTGGATCAAGCGGGACGGCACCGTCTCCAACGTCCGCATCACCGAACTGATGATGACCGAGGCGCTCACCCGCAAGCCGGCCGAGGTCGCCGGCCCCGGTGACATCTGCGCCGTCGCCGGCATCCCCGACATCATGATCGGCGAGACCCTGGCCGACCCGGAGAACCCGATCGCGCTGCCGCTGATCACGGTGGACGAGCCGGCCATCTCCATGGTCATCGGCACCAACACCTCCCCGCTGGTCGGCCGCGGCGGCACGGGCAAGGGCGCGGACGCGAAGGCCGCGGTCAAGGACCGCAAGGTCACCGCCCGCCAGGTCAAGGACCGTCTGGACCGCGAGCTCATCGGCAACGTGTCGCTGCGCGTCCTGGACACCGACCGCCCGGACGCCTGGGAGGTCCAGGGCCGCGGTGAGCTCGCGCTGGCCATCCTGGTCGAGCAGATGCGCCGCGAGGGCTTCGAGCTGACCATCGGCAAGCCGCAGGTCGTCACCAAGGAGGTCGACGGCAAGACGTACGAGCCCGTCGAGCGCATGACGATCGACGTGCCCGAGGAGCACATGGGCGCCGTCACCCAGCTCATGGGCGTCCGCAAGGGCCGCATGGACAACATGTCGAACCACGGCTCCGGCTGGGTCCGCATGGAGTTCGTCGTCCCGTCGCGCGGTCTGATCGGCTTCCGCACGGAGTTCCTGACGAACACCCGCGGCACGGGCATCGCCCACTCCATCCACGAGGGCCACGAGCCGTGGTTCGGCAACCTGCAGACCCGCAACAACGGTTCGCTGGTCGCCGACCGCGCCGGTGCGGTCACCGCGTTCGCGATGACCAACCTCCAGGAGCGCGGCGTCCTGTTCACCGACCCCGGCACCGAGGTGTACGAGGGCATGATCGTCGGCGAGAACTCGCGCTCCGACGACATGGACGTGAACATCACCAAGGAGAAGAAGCTCACGAACATGCGGTCCTCCTCGGCCGACACGTTCGAGGCGATCGTCCCGCCGCGCAAGCTCTCCCTGGAGCAGTCCCTGGAGTTCTGCCGCGACGACGAGTGCGTCGAGGTGACCCCGGAGGCCGTGCGCATCCGCAAGGTCGTCCTGGACCAGAAGGAGCGCTCGCGCACCGCCTCCCGCGCCAAGTCGGCCAAGTAGTCTGCGCGTAGGCTCCTGGCCGAAACGCGTACGTTCGGCGACGGCCCCTCCCCGCACCGGTCCGGTGCGGGGAGGGGCCGTCGCCGTTTGTCAAACGGATTGTGTCGCTCATGTGTCCGCATACCGACCGTGACGCTCCGGAAGATGAACTAACCGTCCGTTTCGCACGTGTCTGTCTCCTATCCGTTTGTCCGGATTTCGGGTTTTCGCCATGCGGTGATGTTGTGAAAACGAGACCACTTAAGTGTGGTTTACGGTCTGGGCGTCCCTGAGGATGGCTCCATTGAGCTCGGGTCAATGGGTCACACGCTGTGGGGAGCGTCGACTCACGAGCACACACGACGGGACCGGATTTCGCTGTCAGGGGTGTCAGCGGATGACGGGCCCACATCATCGACAGTGACTCCTGAGGAGGCTATTACCCATGCGCGGAGCAACGAGCGCCAAGTGGGTCGTGGGTGCGGTTATCGTGGCGATGGCTGCCACGGCATGCAGCAGTGGCGACAAGGACAACAGCGGCGCGGGCCCCAAGGGCGGCACGTTCCGGATGGGCATCACCGAGCCCACCGCGATCGACCCCTTCAACTCGCAGGAGTCCGAGGGCGCGCTCATCACGCACAACCTCTTCACGGGTCTCTACAGCGCCACGGTCGACGGCAAGCTGAAGCCCGAACTCGCCGAGTCGGTCCAGACCAGCGACGACGGCAAGACCTGGACGTTCAAGATCAAGCAGGGCACGAAGTTCTCGAACGGCGAGCCCGTCGACGCCGAGTCCTTCGTCCGCGGCTGGACCCGTGTGGTCGCCAAGGACTCCGCCTCCGACGTGGCCTACCCCTTCGCGGGCGTCAACGGCTACAAGGAGCTCAACGGCGGCAGCGCCACCACCTTCGCCGGTGTGACCGCTCCGGACGCCAGCACCCTGAAGGTCGAGCTCTCCGAGGCCGACTTCGAGTTCGACAAGAAGACCGTGCACCAGGCCTTCAGCCCGGTCCCGAAGGTCGCCGGCGCCGCCAGCAACAAGGCGTACAACGACGCGCCGATCGGCAACGGCCCCTTCAAGATGGAGGGTTCGTGGCAGCACAACAAGTCCATCACCCTCGTCCGTAACGACGACTACGGCTTCGAGAAGGCCAAGCTCGCCAAGGTCGAGATCTCGATCCTGAACGCGGCCAACGGCTCCACCCTGGAGTACCAGGGCTTCCAGTCGGGCCAGTTCGACTGGGCCCGCATGCCCACGCCGCAGCTCCCGGTCGCGAAGGCCAAGTACGCGCCGAAGAAGCAGTGGATCGAGGCCGACACCAGCGGTGTCAACTACCTGGTCGCCTTCAACCAGGTCGCCCCGCTGAACAACCCCGACGCGCGCAAGGCGATCTCCTACGCGATCGACCGCGAGGCCATCGCCAAGGGTGTCTTCCAGGGCATGCAGAAGCCGGCCACCTCGGTCCTGCCGCCGTCCTTCGCGGACACCTACCAGGACGGCGTCTGCTCCTCCTGCGTCAAGCAGGACAAGGAGAAGGCCAAGCAGTACGCGGAGAAGGGCGGCCTGAAGCCGGGCACCGTCCTCGACTTCGGCTACAACACCGGTGCGGGCCACGAAGAGTGGGTCCAGGCCGTCGCGCAGCAGCTGAAGGACGTCCTCGGCCTCGACGTCAAGCTGAACGGCAAGCCGTTCAAGGAGGCCCTGGCCCAGCAGCAGGACAAGGGCACCGGCGGTCTGTGGCGCTCGGCCTGGGGCGCGGACTACCCGACCCCGGACAACTTCCTGTACCCGCTGCTCGACTCCGGTTCGATCAACGAGGACCCGGCGACGGGCAAGGCGGCCGGTGACAACCGCGGCCGTTACAACAACCCGAAGTTCGACGAGCTGATCACCAAGGCCCGCGGCACCAAGGACCCGGCGGCCCGCGCCGCGGTCTACAAGGAGGCCGAGAAGCTCGCGGTCGACGAGGAGCAGGGTCTCATCCCGCTGTGGAAGCGCACCCAGTTCCGTCTCGCGGCCAACGACAAGTTCAACAACATCCAGCTGGACTTCTTCGAGGACCCGAACCTCGCTGAGATCTCGGCCAAGTAAGAGCCTCCTCATCAACAGGTAGGCGAAGGTCGTGGGGCCCGGAGTCACACTTCGGCCCCACGGCCTTCGCTCAGTCCCGGGCGCACCCCTCTCTCTCGTCGATCCGCGCCCGGATGCGGCCAATCTCCCGATCGGATGATGCCGCCCACCCCCACGCTCGGTATGTAAAGGAGGCATCGTGGGAAGGTATGTGATCCGGCGGCTCGGACAGATGGTTGTCGTTCTCTTCGGTGCGACGGTTATCCTCTTCTGCTGTCTTTTCGTGCTCCCCGGCGACCCTGTGGGCTCGCTCGGCGGTGACAAGGCCCGTGACCCGGCCGTGGTCGAAGCGCTCCGCGAGCGCTACGGCCTCAACGATCCGCTCCCCGTCCAGTACGGGAACTTCGTCAAGAACCTCGCGCAGGGTGACCTCGGTGAGGACTACACCCAGCGCCGGCCGGTGACCGAGGTCCTCGCGCCGAAGCTCACGAACACCGCTGAGCTCGCGCTGGCCGCCATCGTCCTGGACATCCTGATCGGCCTGCTGGCGGGTCTGATCGCCGCGCTGTTCAGATACTCGTTCTGGGACGTGTTGATCACGCTCCTGACCACCATGGCCGTCGGCTTCCCGTCCTTCGTGATCGGCATGGTGCTCCAGAAGGTCTTCGTGGTCCAGCTCGACTGGGTCCCGCTGATCTCCGACGGGACCATGAAGTCGCTGATCCTGCCCGCCTTCACGCTGGCGATCCTCGACGCCGCCCTCGTGGCGCGGCTCATGCGCGGCACCATGCTTGAGGTGCTGCGGGCCGACTACGTGAAGACGGCCGTCGCCAAGGGTCTGCCCCGGCGGACCGTGCTCGTCAAGCACGTCATGCGCAACTCGATCATCCCGGTCGTCACCTACCTGGGTATCTCCTTCGGCTCGCTGCTCGGTGGCGCCCTGATCACCGAGGCGATCTTCAACTGGGACGGCATCGGGCTCGCCCTGGTGCAGGCGGTCCAGCAGCAGAACAACCCGATCATCATCGGCGTGGTGAGCTTCGGCGTCGCCGTGTTCGTTCTGCTGAACCTCATCGTCGACCTCTTGTACGCGGTCCTCGACCCGCGCATCCGTCTCGCCTGATCCAGGCAGCCCGTTCTAGGAGTTACCCATGACCGAGCTCACCAAGAGCGCATCGGTGGCGGGGGACGCGACCGCACCGGCGCAGGGCGCGAACGCGGAGGCCGAACCGGCCGTCGCCCGCGTGACCCAGTGGGGCGAGATCCGCCACCGCTTCCTCGCCAACAAGCTGGCCGTCGTCGGCCTCGGCCTCGTCCTGCTGCTGTTCCTCACCGCGATCTTCGCTCCGCTGATCGCGCCGCAGGACCCGCTGGCCCAGGACCTGACCAACACCCTTCAGGACCCGGGCAACGGTCACCTGCTGGGCACCGACGCGCTCGGCCGCGACCAGTTCTCCCGCATCATCTACGGCACCCGCATCGCCGTCATCATCGGCCTCGCGTCGATCGTCCTGGCGTGCCTCATCGGCATCGTCATCGGCGCACTGGCCGGCTACTTCGGCCGCGCCACCGACTCGGTGCTGATGCGCATCGCCGACGTCTTCTTCGCCTTCCCGCTGCTGATCGGCGCCATCGTCATCATCATCGTGATGGGCCGGGGCATCATGCCGGTGATCATCTCGCTGGCCGTCTTCTCCTGGCCGACGGTCTCCCGTCTGCTGCGCAGCTCGATCCTGTCGGTCCGCGAGGCCGACTACGTGCTGGCCGCCCGTGCCCTGGGCGCGGACACCCGCCGGATCATCCTGCGGCACATCATCCCCAACTCCATCGCCGCCGTGATGGCCTACGCCGCGTTCAGCGTCGGCGGCGCCATCGTGGCCGAGGCCTCGCTGTCCTTCCTGGGCGTGGGCGTCAGCCCCGAGGTCCCGGAGTGGGGCAACATGCTCGCCGCCGCCAAGGACTTCATGGGGGTCAAGGACTTCCTGTGGACCTACCCCAGCATCGCGATCGTGCTGACGGTCCTTGGCTTCGTATTCGTCGGTGACGGGCTCCGCGACGCCCTCGACCCGAAGCTGCGCTAGAAGGGCGGCACCACCGAAATGACTGCTTCAAGCATCACCGCAGACGTGCCCCGCCAGAGGGGCGGCGACTCCGAGGTGCCCGTTCTCGAAGTGCGTGACCTGCACGTCGAGTTCGCCACCCGCGAAGGCGTCGTCAAGGCCGTCAACGGCGTGAACTACAGCGTCTCCTCCGGCGAGACCCTGGCCGTGCTCGGCGAGTCCGGCTCGGGCAAGTCCGTGACCGCGCAGGCGATCATGGGCATCCTCGACTCGCCCCCCGGGCGGGTCGCCAAGGGCGAGATCCTCTTCCGCGGCGAGGACATCCTCAAGCTGCCGGAGAACGAGCGGCGCAAGCTGCGCGGCCCGAAGATGGCGATGATCTTCCAGGACGCGCTGTCCGCGCTGAACCCGGTCTTCTCCGTCGGCAACCAGCTGGGCGAGATGTTCCGCGTCCACCAGGGCATGTCGAAGAAGGACGCCAAGGTCAAGGCCATCGAGCTCATGGACCGGGTGAAGATCCCCGCGGCCAAGAGCCGGGTCAACGACTACCCGCACCAGTTCTCGGGCGGTATGCGCCAGCGCATCATGATCGCGATGGCACTCGCCCTGGAACCGGACCTGATCATCGCGGACGAGCCCACCACGGCGCTCGACGTGACGGTCCAGGCCCAGGTCATGGACCTGCTGGCGGACCTGCAGCGCGAGTACAACATGGGTCTGATCCTGATCACCCACGACCTCGGCGTCGTCGCCGACGTCGCGGACAAGATCGCCGTGATGTACGCGGGCCGCATCGTCGAGCAGGCTCCGGTCCACGAGCTGTACAAGCGCCCCGCGCACCCGTACACCCGTGGTCTGCTGGACTCGATCCCGCGCCTGGACCAGAAGGGCCAGGAGCTCTACGCGATCAAGGGTCTGCCGCCCAACCTGCTCAAGGCCCCCTCGGGCTGCGCCTTCAACCCGCGCTGCCCCAAGGCGCAGGACATCTGCCGCACCGAGATGCCGCCCCTGCTCCAGGTGACCGAGCAGGACGGCACCGAGCTGGCCGGCCGCGCCAGCGCCTGCCACTTCCGCGAGGAGCAGCTCCATGGCTGAGTTCGACAAGAAGGATGACGCCGTGGACGCCACCCCCGGTATCAGCGAGGTCGAGGTCGTCGAGGCGGCGACCGAGACGGCGGCCGTGGCCGCCATCGAGGCGCCCGTCGAGCGCGGCGAGCCGATCCTGCAGGTGCGCAACCTGGTCAAGCACTTCCCGCTGACTCAGGGCATCCTGTTCAAGAAGCAGATCGGCGCCGTCCGCGCGGTCGACGGGATCTCCTTCGACCTGCACCAGGGCGAGACCCTCGGCATCGTCGGCGAGTCCGGCTGCGGCAAGTCGACCGTCGCCAAGCTGCTGATGCTGCTGGAGACGGCGACGTCCGGCGAGGTCTTCTACAAGGGCCAGGACATCACGAAGCTGTCGGGCAAGGCCCTCAAGGCCGTGCGCCGCAACATCCAGATGGTCTTCCAGGACCCGTACACCTCGCTGAACCCGCGCATGACGGTCGGCGACATCATCGGCGAGCCCTTCGAGATCCACCCCGAGGTGGCCCCGAAGGGTGACCGGCGGCGCCGGGTCCAGGAGCTCCTGGACGTGGTGGGCCTCAACCCGGAGTACATCAACCGCTACCCGCACCAGTTCTCCGGCGGTCAGCGCCAGCGCATCGGCATCGCCCGCGGCCTCGCGCTCCAGCCCGAGATCATCATCTGCGACGAGCCGGTCTCCGCACTGGACGTGTCGGTGCAGGCGCAGGTCATCAACCTGATGGCGAAGCTCCAGGACGAGTTCAACCTGTCCTACATCTTCATCGCGCACGACCTCTCGATCGTCCGGCACATCTCGGACCGCGTGGGCGTCATGTACCTGGGCAAGATGGCCGAGATCGGCACCGACACCCAGATCTACGACCACCCCACCCACCCGTACACCCAGGCGCTGCTCTCCGCGGTGCCGGTGCCGGACCCGGCGGCCCGCGAGGGCCGCGAGCGGATCATCCTGACCGGTGACGTCCCGTCCCCGGCCAACCCGCCGTCGGGCTGCCGCTTCCGCACCCGCTGCTGGAAGGCGCAGGACATCTGCTCCACCGAGGTCCCGCTGCTCGCGGTCCCGGAGCGCTTCAAGGGCCAGGACTCCGCGGCCGCGCACGAGTCCGCGTGCCACTTCGCCGAGGAGAAGACGGTCCTGCCCGTCTGATCCCCCGCGCGCATCCCACCGGGCACGGCCGTTCGCGGCCGTGCCCGGTCGGCGTTCCCGGGGCCCGACGGGGCACCCGTACCAGGTCGGTAACGTGACCGCTCAGGTATGTTCTAGGGGTCCGGGCGTCCCCGAGGATGGCCCCATCGAGCTCGCGTCTCGGGTCAAGCGCTGTGGGGAGCGTCGGCTCACGAGCACATCGACAGTGACTCCTGAGGAGGCAATTTCCCATGCGTAGGGCAACGCGCGCCCAATGGGCCGCCGGCACCGTCGTGCTGGCGATGGCCATGGCGGCCTGCGGCGGCGGAGACGACCCGGCGGCCGGCGGCCGGATGGGCGGCCACATCAGCGTGCGGCTGAGCGAGCCGCAGCACGGGCTGGTGGGCCAGAACACCGGTGAGTCCGAGGGCGCCGAGGTGCTCCACGCGCTCTTCACCGGCCTGGTCTCGTACGACGACAAGACCAGCGAGCCGAAGCTCGCCGTCGCCGAGTCCATCGAGACGACGGACTCCAAGACCTGGACGATCAAGCTGAAGGACGGCTTCACGTTCCACAACGGCGAGAAGGTCGACGCGCAGTCGTTCGTCCGTGCCTGGAACTGGGGCGCCAACCAGGAGAACAACGCCGAGGCGATGGGCTTCTTCTCCAAGATCGAGGGCTCCGACGAGCTGGCCCCGGGCAAGGGCAAGACCCCCACGGCCAAGGAGCTCAAGGGCCTCAAGATCGTCGACAGCAAGACCTTCGTCGTGACGCTGAAGGCTCCGTTCTCCCAGTTCAAGACCGTGCTGGGCTACAACGCCTTCTACCCGCTGCCCAAGGCCTTCGAGGCGGACCCGCAGAAGTTCGGCGAGGCGCCGATCGGCAACGGCCCGTTCCAGATGGACGGCCGGTGGGAGCACAACAAGCAGATCAAGGTCAAGAAGTACGACAAGTACCCCACCGACGGCCGGGCCAAGCTCGACGGCGTCACCTTCAAGATCTACGACAACCTGGACACCGCCTACGCCGACCTGCAGGCGGGCAAGCTCCAGATAGTCGACAAGCTGCCGGTCACCGCGCTGCCCACCGTCTCCCAGGAGTTCGGCGAGCGCTACATCTACAAGCCGGAAGCCTCCATCGGCTACATCGGCCTCCCGCTGGAGGCCAACCCCGAGGCCTTCGGCAAGGCGGACATCCGCAAGGCGATCTCGATGGCGATCGACCGCGACACCATCGCCAAGAGCATCTTCAACGGCACCCGCAAGCCGGCCGACGACTTCATCAGCCCCATCGTGCCCGGCTACCGCAAGGGCGCCCTGGGCGAGGCCGGGCTCTTCAACCCGGTCAAGGCCAGGGAGCTGTTCCAGCGCGCCGGCGGCATCCCCGGCAACCGGATGGAACTCGGCTACGACGCCGACAGCGACAACAAGGAGTGGATCGAGGCCGTCGCCGCCCAGCTGAAGACGAACCTCGGCATCGAGGTCGTCCCGAAGCCCTTCCCGAAGATCGGCGACATGCTGGACGAGCTGAAGGCCCAGAAGTTCGAGGGCGCCTTCCGCACGGGCTGGGCCATGGACTACCCGGCGGCCGAGGACTACCTGCGTCCGGTGTTCTCCAAGGAGGCCATCGCCAACGGCTCCAACTTCGGCCACTACAAGAGCGAGGAGTTCGAGGCGGCCCTCGCCGCCGCCGACCGCTCCACCGACCCGGCCGACAGCCTGAAGCTCTACCAGAAGGCCGACGACATCGTCATCCGGGACCTGCCCTACATCCCGGTGTTCACCTACATGTCCGCCGCGGCCTACTCCAAGAACGTGACGCACGTCGAGGTCGACGCCCAGGGCCGCATGGACCTCGCCAACGTCCAGCTCACCTGAGACCCGGCCCGCCCCCGCCGGCCCGGGGGCGGGCAAAGCCGGTTGCGGCCGTCCGCCGCGGCCGCCGACAGTGGGCGGATGGCCAACGACACGCTGACCGTCCGCCCCGCCGGTCCCGGGGACGCCCAGGACATCTGCGCCCTGCTCAACGCCGTCGACCTCGCCGAGATCGGCAGACCCGAGACCGACCTCGGCAGCGTCGAGGCCGACCTCAACCATCCCGGCGTCGACCTGGCCACCGACTCCTGGCTCGCCTTCCGGGGCGGCCGGCTCGTCGCCTACGCCCTGGTGTGGGCCGACTCCGGCCCGGGTCTGGTCGACGGCGACCACTACGTCCTGCCCGGCCACGACCGGGCCGCGCTGGCGCTGCTGCGCCGGATGGAGGACCGGGCCCGCCGGATGGCCTCCGGCACCGGACGCGGCGCCCGGCTCCGCCTCCAGCTGCACGTCCGCCCCACCCTCGACCTCACCCTCCTGACCGGTCGCGGCTACCGCGGGGTGCGCCGGTACCAGGTGATGACCCGCCCCCTGTCGCCCGCCGCCGACCTGCCGCCCGCCCCGCTCGGCGGCCTGGTCCTGCGCGACTGCGCCGGCGACGAGGCCGACCGGCGCCGCGCCCACGCCCTGGTCGAGGAGACGTTCGCCGCCCACTTCGGGCACGCGCACCGCACGTACGAGGGCTGGCTCGACCACATCGACGGCCGCCGCCTCGACTGGTCGCTGGTGTGGATCGCCAGCCTGCCCGCCGAGGGCGACACGGCCGTCCTCGTCACCCGCGACGACCGCACCAGCATGGGCTGGATCAGCCACATCGGCGTACGCGAGGACCTGCGCGGCCACGGGATCGGCTCCCACCTCCTGCGCCACGGCTTCGCCGCCTACGCCGCCCGCGGGCGCGACACCCTGGGCCTGGGCGTGGACACCCTCAACGAGACCGGGGCCCTGGCCCTGTACGAGGCACACGGCATGGCCCTGCACTACGCCGTCGACACCTGGGAGCTCGGCTTGCACCCCCAGGGGTGACAGGCGGGGGACGCGAGGGTGCAAAAGGGCCAACCCGGAGTGAAAGGGCCGCTCCATAGGGTGACATAGCCCCTAAGTGAGTCTTGGGACCCCTAGGAGGCAGTCCATGCGCGGAGCCACCCACGCCCAGTGGGCCGCATGTGCGGTGGCCGTCGCCCTCGCGGCGACGGCCTGCGGCGGCGGGAGCGACGGCGGCGGGGGCGGTGGCGGCGCGGCGGGGATCGTCAGCTCCTCCTGGGGCGACCCGCAGAACCCCCTGGAGCCGGCCAACACCAACGAGGTGCAGGGCGGCAAGGTCCTCGACATGCTCTTCCGCGGCCTCAAGCGCTATGACGCCAAGACCGGCGAGGCCCACAACATGGTCGCCGAGAAGATCGAGACCACCGACAGCCAGAACTTCACCATCACCCTGAAGGACGGCTGGAAGTTCAGCAACGGCGAACCGGTCACCGCCCAGTCCTTCGTCGACGCGTGGAACTACGCGGCGAACGTGCGCAACAAACAGAACAACGCCACCTTCTTCGCCAGCATCGTCGGCTACGAGGACCTGCACCCCGCCTCCGGCGAGCCCAAGGCGAAGACCATGTCCGGACTGGTGGTCAAGGACTCCAAGACCTTCACCGTCGCCCTGAAGTCGAAGTTCTCCACCTGGCCCGAGACCCTCGGCTACCAGGCCTTCTCCCCGTTGCCCAAGGCCTTCTTCACCGACCATTCCGGCTGGCTCGACAAGCCCGTCGGCAACGGCCCCTACACGGTGGACTCGTACACCAAGGGCACCGGCATGAAGCTGCGCAAGTGGGACGGCTACACCGGCCCCGACCCGGCGCAGAACGGCGGTGTGGACCTCAAGGTCTACACCGACAACAACACCGCCTACACCGATCTGATCTCGGGCAACCTCGACCTCGTCGACGACATCCCGGCCCAGCAGCTGAAGAACGTCAAGAACGACCTCGGCGACCGGTACATCAACCAGCCCGCCCTCATCATCCAGACCCTCACCTTCCCCCTGTACGACCCTCAGTGGAGCAAGGAGGGCGCGGACAAGGTCCGGCGCGGCATCTCCATGGCGATCAACCGCGACGAGATCACCGAGCAGATCTTCCGCGAGACCCGCACCCCGGCCAAGGACTGGACCTCGCCCGCCCTCGGCGAGAAGGGCGGCTTCAACGCCACGCTCTGCGGCGACGCCTGCAAGTTCAACCCCGCCGAGGCCAAGAAGCTCATCCAGGAGGGCGGCGGCCTGCCCGGCGGCAAGATGACCCTCACCTCGAACGTGGACACCGGCTCGCACCGGGACTGGATGGAAGCCGTCTGCAACAGCGTCAACAACGCCCTGGGCGAGGGTCCCGTCTGCACCGTCAACCCCGTCGGCACCTTCGCGGACTTCCGCAACCAGCAGAGCGCGTACAAACTGACCGGTCCCTTCCGCTCCGGCTGGCAGGCCGACTACCCGCTCATCCAGAACTTCCTCCAGCCGCTGTACTACACCGGCGCCTCCTCCAACTACGGCAAGTTCAGCAGCCCCGACTTCGACAAGCTCGTCGACGAGGCGAACCAGGAGAGCGACACCGCCAAGGCCGTGGCGAAGTTCCAGGACGCCGAGAAGATCCTCGCCGAGCAGATGCCGGCCATCCCCCTCTGGTACCAGAACGGCAGCGCCGGGCACTCCGAGCGGATCTCCGACGTCGCCCTGAACCAGTTCAGCGTCCCCGTCTACAACGAGATCAAGGTCAGCTGACCCCCGCCGGCCCACCCGACACCCTGGAGCATCCATGGGACGTTACGTGATCCGGCGGCTGCTCCAGATGATCCCCGTGTTCATCGGCAGCACCTTCCTGATCTTCTTCATGGTCTACGCCCTCGGCGACCCCGTGGCCGCCCTCTTCGGGGACAAGGCCCCCGACCCCGCCACCGCCGCCCGCATCCGCAAGGACCTCTACCTCGACCGGCCCCTGTGGCAGCAGTACGTCCACTACATGGGGCAGATCTTCAAGGGCGACTTCGGCACGGCCTTCAACGGTCAGTCGGTCACGGATCTGATGGCCACCGCCTTCCCCGTCACCCTCCGCCTGACCTGCGTCGCGATCCTCATCGAGATCGTCGTCGGCATCACCCTCGGCGTGGTCAGCGGACTGCGCCGGGGCAAGACGGTCGACACCACCCTGCTGGTGGCCACTCTCGTCGTCATCTCGGTGCCCACCTTCGTCACCGGCTACCTGCTCCAGTACCTCTTCGGCGTCAAATGGGGCTGGGTGCGCCCCACCGTCTCCCCGGACGCCCCCTTCGACGAGCTGATCCTGCCCGGCATCGTCCTCGCCCTGGTCTCCCTCGCCTACGTCACCCGCCTCTCGCGGACCTCCATCGCCGAGAACGCCAAGGCCGACTACGTCCGCACCGCCGTCGCCAAGGGACTGCCGCGCCGCCGGGTCGTCGGCCGCCACCTGCTGCGCAACTCCCTCATCCCGGTGGTCACCTTCATCGGCACCGACATCGGCGCCCTCATGGGCGGCGCCATCGTCACCGAGCGGATCTTCAACATCCACGGCGTCGGCTACCAGCTCTACCAGGGCATCCTGCGCGGCAACTCGCCCACCGTGGTGGGCTTCGTGACCATCCTCGTCATCGTCTTCCTCGTGGCGAACCTCCTCGTCGACCTGCTCTACGCGGTCCTGGACCCGAGGATCCGCTATGCCTGAACCCGAACCACAGCCCTACGACCCGGTGGGACCGGGCGAGAACGAGGCCGTCGCCCCGACCGGGCAGGGAGGTGCCATGGACCTCGCCCTGGACGAGGCCGAGAGCCTGGAGAAGCCGCTCGACCCCGACCCCTCCGCGCCCCGCGAACGGGCCCGCTCCCTGTGGTCCGACGCCTGGCACCAGCTGCGCCGCAACCCCGTCTTCGTCATCTCCTCCCTCTTCATCCTCTTCCTCGTGGTCATCTCCCTGTGGCCGCAGCTCATCGCGAGCGGCGACCCGCTCCACTGCGAGCTGTCCAAATCGCAGCAGGGCTCCTCTCCCGGACACCCCTTCGGCTACGACACGCAGGGCTGCGACGTCTACACCCGCACCGTGTACGGGGCCCGCGCCTCCATCACCGTCGGCATCTGCGCCACCCTCGGCGCCGCCCTGCTCGGCTCCGCCCTCGGCGGGCTCGCCGGGTTCTTCGGCGGCTGGGGCGACTCCCTGCTCTCCCGCGTGGCGGACATCTTCTTCGGGATCCCCGTCATCCTCGGAGGGCTCGTCTTCCTGTCCGTGGTCACCGGCACCACCGTCTGGCCGGTGGTCGGCTTCATCGTGCTCCTCGGCTGGCCCCAGCTCGCCCGCATCGCCCGCGGCTCGGTGATCACCGCCAAACAGAACGACTACGTCCAGGCCGCCCGGGCCCTCGGCGCCGGCAACGCCCGCGTCCTGCTGCGACACGTCGCGCCCAACGCCGTCGCCCCCGTCATCGTCGTCGCCACCATCGCCCTGGGCACCTACATCGCCCTGGAGGCCACCCTGTCCTTCCTCGGGGTGGGCCTGCGCCCGCCGACCGTCTCCTGGGGCATCGACATCTCCAACGCCGCCTCCCAGATCCGCAACGCCCCGCACATGCTGCTCTGGCCGGCCCTGGCCCTGAGCCTGACCGTGCTCGCCTTCATCATGCTCGGCGACGCGGTGCGCGACGCCCTCGACCCCAAGCTGCGCTGAGGAGTGAGCCGCCAGATGCTGCTCGAAGTCCGCGACCTGCACGTGGAGTTCACCACCCGCGACGGGGTCGCCAAGGCCGTCAACGGGGTGAACTACGCGGTGGACGAGGGGGAGACGCTCGCCGTGCTCGGCGAATCGGGCTCCGGGAAGTCGGTGACGGCCCAGGCCGTGATGGGGATCCTCGAAACGCCGCCCGGCCGGATCGCGGGCGGCCAGATCCTCTTCAAGGGCAAGGACCTGCTGAAGATGAAGGAGGAGGAGCGCAGGAGGATCCGCGGCGCCGAGATGGCGATGATCTTCCAGGACGCCCTCTCCTCCCTCAACCCCGTCCTCAGCGTCGGTGCCCAGCTCGGCGAGATGTTCGAGATCCACCGCGGCATGTCCCGCAAGGACTCCCGTGCCAAGGCCGTCGAGCTGATGGACCGGGTGAAGATCCCCGCCGCCCGCCAGCGCGTGGGGGACTACCCGCACCAGTTCTCCGGCGGCATGCGCCAGCGCATCATGATCGCCATGGCGCTGGCCCTGGAACCCTCGCTGATCATCGCCGACGAGCCCACCACCGCCCTCGACGTCACCGTCCAGGCCCAGGTCATGGACCTGCTCGCCGAACTCCAGCGGGAACTCGCCATGGGGCTGATCCTGATCACCCACGACCTCGGCGTCGTCGCCGACGTCGCCGACAGGATCGCCGTCATGTACGCGGGCCGGATCGTCGAGTCCGCCCCCGTCCACGCCGTCTACACGGCACCCGCCCACCCCTACACCCGGGGCCTGCTGGACTCGATCCCGCGCCTGGACCAGAAGGGCCAGGAGCTGTACGCCATCAAGGGCCTGCCCCCGAACCTGCTGGCCATCCCGCCCGGCTGCGCCTTCAACCCGCGCTGCCCGATGGCCCGCCCCGTCTGCCGCACCGAGGTCCCGCCGCTCGCGGAGGTCGCCCCGGACCGGGCCAGCGCCTGCTTCTTCTGGAAGGAGTGCCTCGGTGGCTGAGCCCCTCCTGGAGGTCCGCGACCTCGTCAAGCACTACCCCCTCACCCAGGGCATCCTCTTCAAGAAGCAGATCGGCGCGGTCAAGGCCGTCGACGGGGTCTCCTTCGCCCTCGCGGCCGGCGAGACCCTCGGCATCGTCGGCGAGTCCGGCTGCGGCAAGTCCACCGTGGCCAGGATGCTCGTCCACCTGGAGCGTCCGACCGCCGGGTCGATCTCGTACAAGGGCGAGGACATCACGAAACTGTCGGGCAAGGCCCTCAAGGCCGTGCGCCGCAACATCCAGATGGTCTTCCAGGACCCGTACACCTCGCTGAACCCGCGCATGACGGTCGGCGACATCATCGGCGAGCCGTACGAGATCCACCCCGAGGCGGCTCCCAGGGGCGACCGGCGGCGCCGGGTCCAGGAGCTCCTGGACGTGGTCGGCCTCAACCCGGAGTACATCAACCGCTACCCGCACCAGTTCTCCGGCGGCCAGCGCCAGCGCATCGGCATCGCCCGCGGCCTGGCCCTGCGGCCGGAGGTCATCGTCGCGGACGAGCCGGTCTCCGCCCTCGACGTCTCCGTCCAGGCCCAGGTGGTCAACCTCCTCGCCCGCCTCCAGGCCGACTTCGGCCTCTCCTACGTCTTCATCGCCCACGACCTCTCGATCGTCCGGCACATCTCCGACCGGGTCGGGGTCATGTACCTCGGCCGGATCGTGGAGACCGGTACCGACGCCCAGATCTACGAACACCCCACCCACCCCTACACCCAGGCGCTGCTCTCCGCCGTGCCGGTGCCCGACCCCGAGGCCCGCGCCCACCGGGACCGGATCCTGCTCTCCGGGGACGTGCCCTCCCCGGCCAACCCGCCGTCGGGCTGCCGCTTCCGCACCCGCTGCTGGAAGGCCGAATCCCGCTGCGCCACGGAGGTGCCGCCGCTGGCCGTCCCCCCGGTCTTCCCCTCGGGGCCCGCGGCCCATCCGTCGGCCTGCCACTTCGCCGCGGAACGGCGGGTGGTCCCCGCGCACGGCGAACTGCCGCCCCCTCCGGCCCCGCTGAAGGAGGAGTAGGGCACGGCCGGAAGGCGCCGGAGGCCGATCATTTCCAGCCACCCCGCATAGTCCGCCCGGGGGGCGGCCCTCCGGATCCAACCCGCCCGGAGAGAGGTCGACTTGACCGATTCTGCCCCGAGTTTCGCTCCCGGCCGGCCGGGCCGGATACCACCGTACGGGCCCCGGCGGCCGGACGGACGGGCGCGCGGACCGCCCGTCCGGCATTTCCGCGCCCCCCGGTGTGCGCGGGATGCGCCCCTCGTGCTGCCGGAATTCGACCGATGCGCTGGTACGGATAGTTATGATCCGTAGCGCACGGTGGGTATGAATCGCCGAGCACGAGTACGCGTACCGATGTCCGCTCGACGTGGAGGTGAAACGCCGTGGCGCTATCGATCTCGGCCGTGGTGCTGCTGGCGATCGTCGTCTTCCTTCTGGTCCGGAGGTCGGGACTGAAGGCGGGGCACGCGTTCGTCTGCGTCCTGCTCGGGTTCTACCTGGCGAGTTCCACGGTGGCTCCCACCCTCAGCCAGCTCACCTCGAACGTGGCGAACATGATCAGTGGCCTCAAGCTGTAGGTGCTGCTCGTAGGCTGACCCCATGAACGGTCTTCCCGCCCGTCGTCTGCTCCTCGTGCACGCGCACCCCGACGACGAGTCGATCAACAACGGCGTCACCATGGCCAAGTACGCGGCCGAGGGCGCCCACGTCGCGCTGGTGACCTGCACCCTCGGCGAGGAGGGCGAGGTCATCCCGCCCGAGCTGGCCCACCTCGCGCCGGACCGCGACGACACCCTCGGCCCCTTCCGGGTCGGCGAGCTCGCCGCCGCCATGAAGGAGCTCGGGGTCACCGACCACCGCTTCCTCGGCGGCGCCGGCCGCTTCCGGGACTCGGGGATGATGGGCGCCCCGCAGAACGCCCGCCCCGGCGCCTTCTGGTCCGCGGGCGTGGACGAGGCGGCCGACCACCTCGTCGCCGTCATCCGGGAGCTGCGCCCGCAGGTCCTCGTCACCTACGACCCGGACGGCGGCTACGGCCACCCCGACCACATCCAGGCCCACCGCGTCGCCATGCGCGGGGCCGAGCTGGCCGCGGACCCCGCCCACCGTCCCGAGCTGGGCGCCGCGCACGCCATCGCGAAGGTGTACTGGAACCGGGTCCCGCTCTCCGTCGTCGAGGAGGGCTTCGCGCGGCTGCGGGAGCTGGGCGCCGAACTGCCCTTCCCCGGCCTCGCCACCCCGGCCGACGTCCCCGGGGTGGTCGCCGACGCGCGGATCACCGCCGAGATCGGCGACGCGGAGGGCGAGCGGCGGCTGGCGGAGGCCAAGGCGGCCGCCATGCGGGCGCACGCCACCCAGATCGCCGTGGACGGCCCCTTCTTCGCGCTCTCCAACGACCTGGCCCAGCCGCTGTTCGCCCGCGAGTACTACGAGTTGGCCGTCGGGGAGCCCGGAGCCCCGGCCGGCGAGCGGGAGCGGGACCTCTTCGCGGGGGTGGAGGCGTGAGCACACCGCTGACCGCCGGGCGGATCGCCGCCCTGCTGGGCCTGCTCGTGGCGGGCACGGTCACCGGACTGGCCGGCTGGCTCGTGGTGGACCTGTGGTTCCCGGCCGGGCTGCTGCTCGCCGTACTGGCCCTCCTCGGGCTCTTCCTCGGGGCCCGGATCGCCCTCGGCGGCGGCCTCGGCGTGGGTGTCGCGGCGGCCGGCTGGTTCCTCTCGTACGTCCTCCTCGGCGTCCCGCGCCCCGAAGGGGACTTCCTGCTCGGTTCCTCCGGAATGGGTATGTACGCATACCTTTTGGGCGGAAGTGCGGTCGCTGTGATCTGTGCCACGATGCGCGGTCCGGTGGAACCGCCTGTTTCGGCCGTGAAAACGCGCGGTTGACGGGCCGCTGAACTCCCGCTCCCCCCGATCGGGGACGGGTTGCGGGGGTTTGACGGGCCCTCGGAGAAGGGGCTCCGGAGGGCTAAGAGGAACCTTTCATTCCCCGGGGTCAGTTGCGTGCGCGCGGCGGCCAGTATGGTGGACGGGCCGCCGAGCTGCCCGCGCACGGCACGCGGGCGGCGGAGCCAACCGGGAGAACCTGCCTTGAGTCGTGAAACTGACAGTTCGTCCCCCGGGCCCCAAGGGCACGGTGGAGCCGCCTACCCCTCGGGTACGCCGCCGTATGGAACCGGCCAGTCCGCGCCCACGTCCCTGCCGCCTCGGCCTGGCGCGGCGACCGCCCCGGAGGAGAATCCTGTGACGTCGAACCCGTCCACGCCCGATACCGACGGGCCGAAGACCGAGACCACCCTGACGACCCGGATCCGGATCAACATCCCGGGTTCCCGGCCGATCCCGCCGGTGGTCGTCCGCAAGCCGGTGAAGGACGCCTCGGACGAGGCCGCCGCCGGTTCCGCCGACTCCGAGTCGGCTCCGCGCGGCCAGGCCCCGGCTCCGCGCGGCCAGGCCCCGGCCCCCGCGCGCGCCGCCCTGCCCTCGCGGCCCGGCGCCCGCCCCGTCCTACGGCGCCCCGGTCCAGCAGCAGCCGCCCGCCCCCGCGCCGTACGCCCCGCAGC
>NZ_JBBDHD010000115.1:0-20588 GCF_044129415.1 Streptomyces racemochromogenes | reverse complement strand
TGTTTTTTTTGTTTGTGATGGGGGGGGGGGGGGGCGGGTGGCGCCCCCGGGGCGGGGGGGCGTGCCGGCCGGCCGGAACCCGCAGTATCCCGCCGCCGCCCGGCCCGCCCAGGGCGGCACCGAAGTAGGACCGGTCGGTGCGCCACGCCACCGCGCGCCGCACCGGCCCCGCCGCCACGGCCCGCGTGCCGGCCAGCAGCCGGGCGTACGGCCCGACCAGCACCCGGCGCCGCGGCCGCCGGGCGGCCCGCACGACGGCACGGGCGACGCGCTCCGGAGTCGCCACGGGCGGCACGGACCGCAGGACGCGCCCGCTGCGGTTGGCCGCGTGCCGGAAGAAGGGCGTGTCCACCCCGGTCGGCAGAACGGTGCACACCGAGATCCGCCCCTCGTCCAGCAGCGCCAGTTCCTGCCGCAGCACGTCGTCGAACGCGACCAGCGCCGCCTTCGACATTGCGTAGCCGCCCATGTACGGAGCCGTGACCCGCCCCCCGAGCAGCGAGGCGACGTCGATCACCACCCCGTGCCCCTGGCGCCGCATGACCGCCAGGGCGGCACGGGTCCCCCGGACCGCGCCGAGGACGTTGACGTCGAGCAGGCGCGCCAGGTCCGGTACGGGCACCTGGTCCCACCGCCCGAGGATCCCCACCGCCGCCGCGTTCACCCAGACGTCGATCCGTCCGAACCGTTCCACCGCGGCCGCGGCCAGCCCTTCCACCGCCCGCTCGTCGCACACGTCCGTCGGCACGGCCAGCGCCCGGCCGCCCCGCCGCCGGCACTGCCGGGCCGCCTCCTCCAGCGCCCCGGCACTGCGGGCCGCCAGCACGACGGACGCACCCCGCCGGGCGCAGGCCACGGCGGTGGCCCGCCCGATCCCGCTCGAAGCACCGGTGACGACGACGACGGCGTGGCGCATCCTCATGCCCTGCCTCTGACCGCTGCCGCCGACTCCATGCCCAGCGCCTCACGGGCACGCGCACGCGGTTGGGCGGCGCCCGCCCGGGCAGGGGCGGGGGAACCACGATGCCCGAGGAGGCCCAGCTGATGCCCAGCACACCGAAGTCCCACGTCCCGCACGGCCGGGGACCCGGCCGGCACGAAGGCACCGACCAGCACGGCTGGTCACCGGACGTGGATTCCACGCACACGGAGGACAACCCCAGCGCCCGCCGGTCCTTCGACACGCCGGAGAAGGACACATCCGCCCGCCGTGCCCCGTCCGTGCCACCGGCGGACACCGACAGCGGCACCCCGGTCGAGAGCACCTCCCCCAGGGGCGAGGACGCGGCCGGAGGCGGCACCCCGAAGGGCCACCACGACCTGGGACCGCGCGGCCGCTCACAGCGCCCCAGCGGCGGCAAGGACGACGACGCCTACACCGGTGTGGACGCCGGGCGGGGCCCCAAGGGGCTGCGCAAGGGATGACGCCCGCGCCGGTGCCCTAACCCTCCACTCCGGTGGCGGTGTGGGAGGCGCCGACGGGCTTGGACTCCGGGGAGCCGCGCTGGCGGAGGTAGACGGAGAGGATGGCCATGGCGGCCACCGCGAGGAGCTCGGACTGCCAGTTCTGCAGGGTCCGGCTCCAGAAGTCCGCGGACGCCAGGTACGCGGCCCAGCCGATCGGCTCGGACAGCTCCCGCAGCTGTTCGGCGTTGTAGGCGGCGCTGCCGGAGACGGACTGCGCCAGCCAGGACAGCACGAACAGCAGCGCCATCACCATCCCCAGCGAACGCGAGTACACCGTCTGCCGCCAGCCGCCGGTGCCCGCCCAGCGGGGCGAGTCCGCTCGGGCGTGCTCGCCCATGCGCTGCTCCTCCTCGCTCTCCGGGCCGGCCTTGTGGAGCTCCTTCGACTCGGGGGAGCCGCGCTGGAGCAGCCAGACGGTGCCGAAGATGTACAGGAAGAACTGCAGGAACTCCGACTGCCAGTTCTCGGTCACGTCCACCGCGAAGTCCGAGGACACCAGGTACTGGGCGAAGGTGACCTGCTGCAGCCCCGCCGTGGCGAGCTGTTCGTTGAACTCCGCTCGCCCGGCGACGGCCTGGCAGGCCAGCACGACCAGGAACGCCCCGCCGAAGGCCAGCGTGAGGCTGTTGTCGCGCCAGAAGCCGCCCGCCGCGGCCTGCCGTCCGCTCATCGCTGCAGTAGTCCGATCGTGAGGAAGTAGCCCAGCCCGACGAGGATCACGGCCAAAGTGCCGACGAACAGACCGCGCACGCTCAGCCTTTCTTGACCTTGCAGTCGTAGGGCAGGTCGGTCCGCGGGGTGCATCCGGCGGCGATGATCTTCCAGCCCTCGTCGAACTGCGACAGGAACAGCGTGTCCCCGCCGAGCCGCACCCACGCCTGCCTCCCGTACACCTCCGCCGGCGGCTCCGGCCCTGCGCCCGGGGCGGCGGGCAGCCGCTCCTTCGCGAGGGCGCCGGCGCACTCCTGCCCGTCCGCCACCTGCTGGCGGGTCTGCGGTGCCAGCAGCGCGCAGGCCTGCCCGTACCGGGCGGCGGCCAGCGCGTCCTCGAACGCGCGGGCCGCCGACACGGCGTCGTCTTCGCGCGGCCCCGGTGCCCCGCACCCGACCACGGCCAGGAGGCCCGTCACCGCCAGGGCCACGGCCAGCGCCCGGCGCGCCCCGGGCACCCGCGCCGTGGTGCGCCCCGACGCGACGGTCATGCGGATGCCGCGCTGGGGACCTTCAGCGGATCCCGGGGTGCCTGCTCCTTGGCCTCCGCCAGCTGGGAGCCGAGGTCGAGGAGGCGGTTGCGGCCCATGGCCTTGCGCACGTCGGGGAACCAGTCCTTCTCCTCCTCCTCGACGTGGTGGCGCACCTGCTCCATCAGCACGGTCATCTTGGCCTTGAACCGCTCGTCGGCGGCGTCCATGGCCTTGAGCTCGGAGAGCATCCACACCACCGCGTGGTGCTCCTCGATGCTTTCCAGGACGTGGTCCTTGGTGTCGGGGGCGGCCTCGCGGGCGGCCGGGTAGAAGTACTGCTCCTCGATCCAGGCGTGGACGGTGAGCTCCTCGATCACCCTGTCCGCGATCCTGCGTCGCTCCGAGGTGTTCTCGTCGTCCGTCTTCTCGAAGGCCTTGAAGAGCTTCTCGACGGTCTTGTGGTCTTCGCGCAGCAGCACGATGGCGTCCAACAGTCTGTCCTCCCGCCGGGCGGCAGCGCCGGCCGCCGCCGCCAGATCTCCATGGCCGACCGTTCCCCCGCCCGCAGGCCCTCTCCCGCCGCGTCCGGGGATCTCACCCGTCCGGCGACCGTTCACCACCCCGGTGAGCCGGTCTCGGGGCCGCGCTCCCGCGTATCCGCCGCCGGACCGGGCACACGGCAGGGCATGAACCCAATAGACCCCTTTGCGGTGGTAACCAGCGCTTCACTCGGAATCGGCTGTGGACCGGCGCTCCGGCCGGCCGGGCGGGGCTACGACCTCGTCGCCACGGCCGAGGACGACGCCCGGCTCCAGACGGCGGCGCAGCGGATCCGGCAGGAGACGGCCGCCCGACGCGGGGAGGGATCGTCATGAAGGCCCTGACATGGCACGGGAAGGCCGACGTACGCGTCGACACCGTCCCCGACCCGGTGATCCGGGACCCGGCCGACGTGATCGTCAAAGTGACCACCACCGGCCTGTGCGGCTCCGACCTCCACCTCTACCAGGTGTTCGGCCCGTTCCTCGAAGCGGGCGACATCCTCGGCCACGAACCGATGGGGATCGTGCAGGAAACCGGACCGGAGGTCACCGCCCTCCGCCCCGGCGACCGCGTCGTGGTCCCCTTCAACGTCTCCTGCGGCACCTGCTTCATGTGCGCGCGCGGCCTGCACTCGCAGTGCGAGACCACCCAGGTCCACGAACACGGCAAGGGCGCCTCCCTCTTCGGCTACACCAAGCTCTACGGCCAGGTCCCCGGCGGCCAGGCCGAGTACCTGCGGGTGCCCTTCGGCGACACCCTGCCCGTCAAGGTGCCCGACGGCCCCCCGGACGACCGGTTCGTCTACCTCTCCGACGTGCTGCCGACCGCCTGGCAGGCCGTCCGGTACGCCGACGTCCCCGCGGGAGGCAGCCTCGCCGTCCTGGGCCTGGGCCCCATCGGCGACATGTGCACCCGGGTGGCCGCCCACCTCGGGGTGGACACGGTGATCGGCATCGACCTCGTCCCCGAACGCCTGGACCGGGCCCGCCGGCACGGCGTCCACGTCTTCGACGCCGAACGGGACGACGACGTCGTGGCCGCCGTCCGGGACCTGACCGACGGCCGGGGCCCGGACGCCGTGATCGACGCGGTCGGCCTGGAGGCGCACGGCGCGCCCCTGGCGGCGGGCGCCCAGAAGCTGACCGGCCTCCTGCCCGACCCCCTCGCCGCCCTGCTGATGAAGCGCGCCGGAGTGGACCGCCTCTCCGCCCTGTACCTGGCCATCGAACTGGTCCGGCGCGGCGGGACCATCTCCCTGGCCGGGGTCTACGGCGGCATGGCCGACCCCCTCCCCCTGCTCACCCTGTTCGACAAGCAGATCCAGCTGCGCATGGGCCAGGCCAACGTCCTGCGCTGGATGGACGACCTCCTGCCCCTGGTCTGCGACGGCGACCCCCTGGGCGTCGAGGACTTCGCCACCCACCGCCTTCCCCTCGACCAGGCACCGGCGGCCTACGAGATGTTCCAGAAGAAGCAGGACGGCGCCGTCAAGGTCCTGTTCACCCCCTGACCGCCGCGGGCGGCCCCCGGACCGCGTCCGCCACGCCGGCGGGGCCGGCCTCTCCGGCAGCCGTGGCGGGCAGCCCGCCGCGCTGCGGGGCGACCCCGTCGGCGAACCGCCCCGGCCGCCGGCACCTTCGTGCCCGGCCCGTCCCCGCGCGCGGCCCTCACCGCACGCGGTCCGCTCCGGCCGGCGGCCGCCTGCGACTCGTCGGCCGCACCGCCCGGCCCCTGGCCGCGCACCGCACCGCCGACGCACCGCGCCCTCAAGCCCGGCACCTTCCATCGACTTCGGCACCGCCCGCCCGCGCCGCCGACACCGCCCAGGCAACGGAGGCGCAGACGCGGGAGGTCCTGGGGGCAGCCAGCCGACCCCCGCCGCGGGCGTGCGCGACGGAGTGGACGCCTACCGCCCCCGCGGCGCCCTCGGGGAATCCGGCCTCCTCCGGCACGGGTAGGTGCGGACCGTGGCCGGGAACCGGCGCGCGTGATCATTCACGGCCGCACTCCGGAGCGCGTGCGCCGCCGCCCGCTCAGCCCCGCCGGACGTGACGTGCGTGCCGGCGTCCGGGCGGGGCAGAAGGGGGACGTCGGCCCGTCTTCTGTTGCCGGGGGTGATGCTGATGGCCCGCGCCGCGCGGGTGCCGGTCCCGACGCTGCGTCCGTGGCGCGGCGCGTTGCTCGTACCGCCTGTCCCCCTCTCGCCTGCCCCCGTCCCGGCCCCGCCGCGGGGAGCGGTGGGGGAGTGGCCGCGGGTGGCGGGGCTGGCGGTACGGCTGGGACGCGGCCGGGGCCGGGCGGCGGCCGCCCGGAACCTCACCCGGCGCCTCCTGCCCACCCACGCCTCCGCCTCCGAAGCGGTCGACGACGTGCTGCTGGTCGTCTCGGAACTGGTCACCAACGTCCTGGACCACACCGCCTGCGACCCGCTGCTGGTGATCGGCCTGCGCCCCGGGCGGGTACGGGTGGAGGTCCGCGACGCGGACGCGCGTCTGCCCGTATCCCGGAATCCGTCGCCGGGCGCCCCGCACGGCCGGGGACTGGCCCTCGTGGCGGCGGTCTCCGTGCACCACGGCGCCCGGGGGCTGCCCGGCGGGGGGAAGGCCGTGTGGGCGGTCCTGGCCCTGCCGCCGGCCCGCGGAGGGCCCTGAGGTTCCCGGCGCCACAGGTGACGACGCGGACCCGGACACAAGGCTGTTGGCGCGGGACGCCGTCAACCGCTCCCATCGGTGGACTGTGGCCTCCCGCACGGGTGCGGGCCGCGTCCCGCCCGCGCCTGTCCCCCTCCCCTTTTCGCTCCGCGGCGGCCGCACTTCGTTCCGGGCACAGCGCGGGTCCCGTCCGCCGCCGCATCCTGGAGTCCTCCCCGCCCGAACGGGGCGGGCCTGCCGGCGGCACAGCCGCAGCCTCCGGGCGGCGACCGCATCGCCGGCCCCCTTGAGGGGAGGCACCGCGCATGATCGAAATCCTGTCCGCGCACGTCAGCCTGGACACCCCGGCGGCGGCGCCGGGGTTCGCCGTCTGCCGGATCTTCGGCGACGTCGACATCGAGTCGCGCTCCGACCTCCGCGACGCCTTCGCCAGAGCCGTCGCGCGCGCCACCACGGGCGTCCTCGTCGACTGCACGCACCTGGCCTTCGCCGACTCCACCCTCCTCAACGCCCTCGTGCAGTTGCGGAGGGCGACCCGCGCCCGCCACCTGTCCCTGGCCCTGATCGCACCACCCCGCCAGCTGCGGCACCTCCTGGACCTCACCGGCACGGCCGGCCTGCTGCCCGCCCACGTCACGCTCACGGAGGCCCTGGCAGCCACCGCCGGACTCCCCGGGGGCCCGTGACCCTCCCGGGCGACGGTCAGGCGGCCCGCAGTGGCTCACGGCACGTCAGGGGGTGCGGGCGAGGCAGGTGATGGCGCCGATCGGGCCCGCGGCCGCCGCAGGGGAAGCCCGGCGCGTCAGGGTGTCCGGGGGCTACCGGCCCCGCCGCAGGGAGAACTCGTTGCCGTCCGGGTCGAGCATCAGCGCCCTGCCGCCCTCGACGGTGCCGGCGGGCGCTGCGCCGAGCGATACCAGGCGCTCCACCTCCGCCGCCCAGTCGGCGTCGGCGGGCAGCGCCAACTCCAGGAAGAGCCGGTTCGTGCCCGTCTTCGGTGCCACCGGGGGCCCGCCCCACGTGATCTTCGTACCGCCGTCCGGCGACTGGATCGCGGTTTCCTGGTCCTGGTCCCAGACCAGCGGCCACCGCAGCGCCTTGCTCCAGAAGTAGCCGACCTCCTGCGTTCCGTCACACGCCAGCGCCCCGATGAAGCCGGTGTCGGCGAGGAACGAGTTGCCCGCCCGGATGACACAGAACTCGTTGCCGTCCGGATCGGCGAGCACCACGTGCCCCTCTTCGGGGAGTTGGCCCACGTCGATGTGGCGCGCGCCGAGTGCCAGTGCCCTGGCCACCGTCTGCTGCTGCTCCTCCGGGGAACTGCTCGTCAGGTCGAAGTGCGCCCGGTTCTGGCCGGTCTTCGGCACCTGGCCCGGCAGGAAGCGGATGCGGAACCCCGTGGAGTCCGGGGGGAGGAGCGCGACGTCGCCGTCCGGATCGTCGGCCGGCTTCCAGCCCAGCACGCCCGACCAGAACCGTGCCAGTTCCGGCGGCCGGGTCGTGTGGAAGCAGATCGCGAACAACTGACTGGCCATACCCGCATGTCTCCGATCCCGGACGGCCGCCGCGCGGCCCCGCCACCCTTGCGGGCGCAGCCTAGGCGTGACCCTCCCGCCCCCGCATCCGGGTTTTCCGCGGTCGGTGTGCCCCGTGCGGCCATGGGGCACCCGCTCGCGGCAGCCGTTCCTCCCGCCCGGCCCCTAAGCCCTGTGCGCGGGGTACGGCGGGTCTTCCGGGAGGCCCTGACCGCCCTCGTCCGCCGTTTCGCGCTTTCCGGTGCCCATGGCCTCCCGCGCCGCCTCCTTGACCTTCTCTGCCGCCTCCTGCAGCCGGCCCTTGCCGTCGGACCGCGGCGTGCCGCGTCGGCGCTCCTCCTCGGGGGACACATCGTTCTCGCCGGTCACCCGCTCCAGCGGCGACCGCCCGTCCTTCCTCTCCTGAGGGTCAGGCATGACGGCTTCCCTTCTCTCGTCACGTGCCGGGACGTCACGTGCTGGGACATGGCACCTGTCCCCTCCACACGGCTTCAATCACCCCGGGGCCGGTGCCCGCCCGACCCGTGAGCGGGAGGGGGGCGGCGGCCGCGATGTCAGCGGGCCGGGCTATCCTTCCCGGCACCGCAAACCGACCGTGAGGACCACCAGAAGTGACCGGCCTGTCCGCTTTCCCGCTGCCGTTCCAGAGCTCCCGTGCCCCGGCGTTCGCGACGCCCCGGACGGTACGGGAACTGGAGATGATGCGGTGCAGCGCGGCCCTGCGGGCCAAGCCCGCGTGGTTCGACAAGAGGAACGACGCCGACATCGTCGCCCGATGGACGCGGGAGGCGGTGGCCCAGGGCCTGACCGAAGCGCAAGTGCGCTACGTGCTCGGCGAGCTGGGGCACTACGCCGCGCTGCGGGACGCGCGGACCGGCATCGAGGTGTCCGCGGTCGACGGGGTCTGGCAGTCGGACGCCCTCGTCGACGAGCGGCTCCGGGACCGGCTGCGCGAGGCCGTACGGGTCCTGGAAGAGGTTCCCGAAGCGGAGCGGGACTGGCATCCCGGATCCGGCGGCCAGGTGCTGGACCTCGTCCACCCGTCGCTGTTCTGCCTGGTGAGGGAAGTGAGCGGCGGCCCCGGGCGGGCCTGGGAGAACCCGGCGAAGCACTACGCCAAGTACGAGTTCTCGGAAAGGTTCCAGTGGCTGCCCACGGAGGTCGACGTCAGTGACGACGGCGCCGTCGCCTTCCGCTCCTACGTCAACAACGTCCACCCCGAGGCGCATCACGCCCTGGCCTGCGTCCTGCCCGACGTGTTCGCCCGCCTGCGCCCGCTGTTCGAGAACGTGCTCACCGATCTGCGCCACCCCCGGCCCCTGCGGATCGAGGCGGACCCCTACGGCTGGTACGCATCCGAACCGGAGTACCCGCACCGGGCGTCCTACAGTGACGACGCGGCCTACCAGGAGGCCCGCCACGCCTGGTCGGACGCGTATGAGGCCTGGTTGGAGAGCCGCAGCCCGATCGTCCCGGACGCCCCGGAGTACACCGCGCCCGCACGGCCCGAAGCGTCCGCCCGGGTCGACCTGCGCGGCCGCCGGCTGCAGGTGATCGTCAAGCTCGCCACCGTCCACCTGACCCCGGACGACCCCGAGTACTCCGGCGGTTCCTGGCACGTCGAGGGCATGCTGAACGAGCGGATCGTCTCGACCGGCATCTACTACTGGGACAGCGAGAACATCACCGAAAGCCGGCTGGGGTTCCGGGCCGCACTCGACGATCCGGACTACCAGCAGAACGACGACGCCGGCCTGCGCGCGGTCTACGGCCTGGAGGACGAGGACGCGCTCAACCAGGTGCTCGGCTCGGTACCGACCCCGGCCGGCCGCTGCCTGGCGTTCCCCAACGTCCTGCAGCACCGTGTGGACGGGTTCCGCCTCGCGGACCCCACCCGCCCCGGGCACCGCAAGATCCTCGCGTTCTTCCTGGTCGACCCGACGGAGCGGATCGTCTCGACCTCCGACGTGCCGCCGCAGCAGCCCTGGTCCGACACTTCGACCATGACGCTGGAACAGGCCAAGTCCTTCCGCGAAGAACTCATGCAGGAGCGGAAGTTCTTCGTCGACGAACACAACGAGCAGCTCTACGAACGGGAGTTCTCCCTCTGTGAGCACTGAAACGCCGGGGACCGGCGCCCTGCCGGCCCCGGGTGCCCCGACCACTCGGCCGGAAGGTGCGCAGAGGTGACCCACTCAGGGATCCGGAACCTGGCCGGGGCCGTGCTCCTCGTGGCGGTCGCCGGCTGTGCGAGCACCGGGGAGCCGCGCCCCTCCGCGCCGGCCGCGCCGCCGGCACCGCTGTCGGCCGCCGAGTTGCGGACGCACCTCCTCCCCGCCGTCCTGCCGGGCGGCTGGACCTCGCGGGCCGAACCCGCGGACAGCGGACCCAAGGCCTCCGCCACGTCGGTGCCCCCCGCGTCCTGCGGCGGGCTGCTGGACGGGCAGAGCGTCGTGGACGCGAGTACGACGGCTGCCTCCGCGAACGCGACGGCCATGTTCGGCGGTGGGCGCTCTGCCGGGAACGGCGTCATCCCGGGTATGGAGAAGCTGTACGCCTTCCCGGGCGACGGCGCGCGGCGGGCCATGGAGGACATCCGCGCCCTGGTGGGCCGATGCCCGAGCGTGGAGTTGCCGCACACGGCGGGGGAGACCGCCGATTTCGCCCTCGCGGACGGCCCCCGGCTCGGGGACGAGAGCCTGGTCGTCCAGGCGAGGGTGATGCCGGGCGGCACGGAGCGCGCGGACGCTACCGTCGTCCGCGTGGGGAGCGCGCTCGTCGTCCTCAGCAGCGTCCTCACGCTGGCCCCGGCCGAGGCGGGCACCGTCGCGGGCTTCATGCCGGCCGCCGTGGCGCAGCTCGCGTCGGACCACCCCGAGCCCGTCGGCTAGGCAGCCGCCGCCCGCGGGCGGCGGCTGCCCCGGAGCCGGGGACGGCGGACCCGGGGCCGCACTCCGCGGGGCCTGATCGGGCATGGGTGCCCCGGGAGTGGAAATGCGCCGACTATGGAATCCACCCAGACCCCCAAGCCGGGGGACGACCACCGCCACGCCGCCACCGGTGGCGCGGCCGCGGGCCCCGGCCCGGACCGGACGGTCGAGGAGCGGGCCCCGGACCGGCTCTCGCAGTTGCCCCGGCGGTCCTGGAAGGCGGTGCTGCGCGGGACGCTGAAGGAGTTCAAGGACGACGAGCTGGCGGACCGCGCCGCGGCGCTGACCTACTACGGGATGCTGGCCCTCTTCCCCGCCCTGCTGGTCCTGGTGTCGCTGCTGGGCATCGCCGGCAGATCGGCCACCGACCAGGTCCTCGACCACCTCCAACGCCTCGCCCCCGGCCCCGCCGGCCAGGTGATCGGCAACGCGGTCCAACAGCTGCAGCACAACGCGGGCCTCGGATCGCTGCTCGCGGTCCTGGGCCTGCTCGTCGCGATCTGGTCGGCGTCCGGGTACGTCGCCGCGTTCATCCGCGCCGCGAACGCCGTCTACGACATGCCCGAGGGCCGGCCGCTGTGGAAGGTGCTCCCGCTGCGCCTCGGGATCACCGTCACCCTCATGGTCCTGGCCGTCGCCAGCGCCCTGATCGTCGTGTTCACGGGCGGGCTGGCCCGGCAGGCCGGCTCCGCGCTGGGCGTGGGCGACACCACGATGACGGTGTGGTCGATCGCGAAGTGGCCCGTCCTCCTGGTGCTGGTCACGATCATGATCGCGCTCCTGTACTGGGCCGCGCCGAACGCCAAGGGCCGCGGCTTCACATGGGTGACCCCCGGCAGTTTCCTGGCGCTGGTCATCTGGATGATCGCTTCGGCCGGGTTCGCGTTCTACGTCGCGAACTTCGGCTCCTACAACAAGACCTACGGCACGCTCGCGGGCGTCGTCATCTTCCTGGTGTGGCTGTGGATCACCAACCTCGTCATCCTCCTCGGCCTGGAGTTCGACGCCGAGATGGTCCGCCAGCGCGCCATCGCCGGCGGGCTCCCCGCGGACGAGGAGCCCTACGTCGAACCCAGGGACACCCGGGAGTGGAGCGACGAGGAACGCCGCCGCCTGGAGCAGGCCGAAAACGACGCCGCGAGGGAGCGCGACGGCGGGACGTGAGGCTGTGGGCCCGGCCGCAGGGCCGCGACCGACGGCTGCCCCGGCGCATCGCGGCCCGGGACTCCGCGCCGGCGCGTCGCCTGCTGCCGGTGGCCGGGGAGGCGGCCGAGCGCACCAGGCTGCGGTGCGCCGCCGTCGCCCCGCCGTGGCCGTGGGACGGCGCCGCGTGCGCCGTCCCGTGGTGCTGGTGGCCGTCGTACGAGCCCACCGCGGCGCCCCGGCGATGACCACGCGGGCGCCAGGGGTGACCGGCGGGTTCGCGGGTATGCGCGCCCCGGGGGACACCTGGCAGCCGGAGGAAGGTGAAGGGTCGATGACTGTGGTTGGAAGCCGTCCCACCCGTGGCAGCGACGCGCCCGTGGGCGAACTCGTGACGCGGGCGTCGCAGCAGATCTCGGACCTGGTCCGGCAGGAGATGCGGCTGGCCCGCGCGGAGATGGCCCGGAAGGGCAAACGCTACGGGGCCGGCGGGGGCCTGTTCGGCGGGGCCGGTCTCCTCGGCGTCCTCGCCGCCCAGGCCCTCGTCGCCGCCGTGATCGCCGCGCTCTCGCTGGTCCTGCCGGTGTGGGCGGCAGCCTTGATCGTCACCGCCGGGCTGGCGGCCGTCGCGGCGGCGCTGGCCGCGGCCGGCAAGAGGCAGGTCGCCCGCGCCGGCGGGCCCGCACCCGAGGAGACCATCGACAGCGTCAAGGCCGATCTCGCCGAGATCAAGGAGAGGACACACCGATGAGCCATCAGCCCCAGGGCGACGGATCCGGATCGGCTTCCGGACCCGGACCCGAACCGACTCCGGACCAGCTGCGCGAGCAGATCGAGCGCACCCGAGACGAGCTGGGCAGGACCGTGGAGGCGCTGGCGGCCAAAGCCGACGTCAAGGAACAGGCCAAGGAGAAGGCGGCCGAGCTCAAGGAGCAGGTCGCCGGAAAGACGGCCCACGCCGCCGCACAGCTCCGCGACGGCATGACGCACGCCGGCCATCTGGCGGCCGCCAAGGCCCCGGAACCGGTACGCGAGAGGGCCGGAGCGGCCGCCGCCGTGGCACGGGCCAACCGCGGCCCGCTCTTGGTGGGCGCCGTGGCGCTGGTGGTGTTCCTGCTCCTGCGCCGGAGCCGGAGGTGCGGGTGAAAGCCTCAAGGATCGCGTACAAGCCCGTCGGGCTGGCACTCGGGGCGGTGGCAGGCCTCCTCGCCGGTGCGGCCTTCAGGCAGACGTGGAAGGTGATGGGCCACGAGGACGAGGCCCCGGACGCCACCGACGAGGACCGCACCTGGCAGGAGGTCCTGATCGCGGCGGCCGTGCAAGGCGCGATATTCGCCGTCGTCAAGGCGGCCGTCGACCGTGCCGGAGCCGCCACCGTCCGACGCCTGACCGGCACTTGGCCCGGCTGACCCCCGTGGCGTGCCGCCTGCGGGCATCGTCGGCGCGCGGATCGCAAGGACTACCGGCGGGGCTCCACCCGTCACGGCGAGCGGATGATCCGGAACGTGCTCGTCGGACCGGGCGGAGCCCCGGCGGCGGTCTTGACACCCGCCCGCACGGGCACAGACACTCCAGAACGGCGAATCCTGGTGAAGCGGTAGGGAATCATGGGCTGTTCAGCGCTGGACCGAGGCACCGACGGCGTACGCGCCGCCGTGCCCGCGCTCCCGCTGCTGACGACCCGCCGCCACATCGACCTCCTGCGCGTGTGCAGTGCGGCGAATCACCCGCACCCCGGCGCCCCCGCGCCCGCCCGCCGCTGACCTGCGCCCCTCACCCTCCGGGTCCCGGCCGCGCCGCATCCGGCGCCGGCCGCCGCCGTCGCATGCCCCGTGCCCGAGCACTCCCAGGGAGAAGCATGTCCACCACCCGCCCGACCGACGCGCCGTCGTTCCGAAGCAGGATCGGCCGTGACGCGCGCAGCGGATACCCCGCCGTGCCGTACCGCTACCGGCTCCACCTCTCGCCGTCCGGCCCGTCCTGTCTGCGGATCGCGGTCACGCACAGCCTGCTCGCCCTGGAGGACGTCCTCCCGATGACGCTGCTGCCCGCCGTGCCCGACGCACCCGACGGCGGACACCTGGCCCTGCGCCCGCTCTACCAGGCCAGCTCCCACCGCCACCCCGGACCGGCCGCGGCACCGGTGCTCGCCGACTGCTGGACCGGACGGATCGTCAGCACGCACGCCCCGGACATCCTCCAGGACATGGGCAGGCTCTTCGCCACCGGCGGCCGGCAGCTGTACCCGGCCGGTGCCGACGAGCGGATCGAGGCCATCGGACGGCTCTGCGAGGAGGGCATCAACGCGGCGGCACAGCGCGCCGGCCGGGCCGGCGGCGACCAGGCGGAACGCGGCACCGCCCTCGTCACCCTGCTGCGCGCACTGGGCGCCCTGGAGCGGCGGCTCTCCTCCGCCGAGTACCTGCTGGGCGTGGGACCGACCGCCGCCGACGTCCAGTTGTGGGTGACGCTGGTCCAGCTGGACACCGTGCACCGCTGGCACCTGGACGCGGCGGCGGTCTACCGCCTCACCGACCACCCGCACCTGTGGGCGTACGCGCGGCGGCTGGCGGCGCACCCCGCCTTCGCACCCCACCTCGACCTGGACGGCATCGCCCGCCGGCACCACGCGCAGTGCCGGGGCACGGAGGCCGCCGGCGCGGCGGTACGGATCGTGGACTGGGCGGGAGACGTGCCCGACCGGGGGACCGGAGCGGTCCGCGCCGCCAAGCACTGACCGCCGCGCTCCGCCTGCCGCGGAACCCGGCGCGTGCCCGCCGGCGTTCGCGTCGTGGTGGCGGCCCGCGCCGGCGCGGCCCGGCCCGGCGCGACACGGCGACGCGGCGCACCGCTGTGATGTCATGTGACGGCCGCGCCGCACGCCGCACGGCGCGAGCACGCGAGGCCGGGCGGGAGAAGGGGAACGGGACGAAGAGGTGCAGCACATGTCGGGCGGTCAGGACGCCCCACCCTCGGCTCCGGGCGCCCGGGAGCTGCCGGTTCTCGCGCTGACCCGTGAATCGGAACGCGCCCGGCGCATGCTGGCCGCCGGGGAGTGGCGCGCCGACGCGGCGGACACCGACGCGGCGGCCAGAGTCCTCGCCTGCCTCACCGCCCCGCTCCCCACCCGCGCGGCCGGCAGCACACGGGCGCGGGCGGTGGACCGGGACCGGCGGCTCCAGAGGATCTGGCGCAGCGCGGTCCACCACCTCGACGCGGGCGCGGTCAGCGCGCCGGCCGCCGCCCTGCTGGCCGCCGTCGCCCGGGCCTTCCTGCCGTGGTTCGCCGTCCCGAACCCGCCGCCCGCCGCGGCGGCTCCGCACTACCCGCTTGCCCGGGGCACGGGGGAGCCCTTCCCGGCTGCCCCGACCGAGGCCGGTGAGGCCCTCCTGCCCGACGTGACGGCGCTCTTCGCCGCACTGTCCGCCCCGCACCCGCCCGGGACCGCCCCGCGCACGCCCGCGGCCGCTCCCTGGCAGACCCGGTACACGGGCCGGTTCCGGCACTACGGGAGACCCGCCCACGACGTCTGGACGGCCGACACCTTCCGCTGCTCCGGGTGCGGAAACGCGGACGGCCCCTGGTCCGTGACCTGCGACTGGCGTCGCGTCACCCTGGGGTGCCCGTGCGGCCTGGAGACCGACCGGCACGGCCTCTCGTTCTCGGAGGTCTTCCTCGTCCTGCCGGACGCCTGAGCGGCCGCCACCCCCCTCGCCCGCCGCCCCGGGGGACGAGCACCAGTGTCAGACCCCGCTGTTAAGGTCGCCGTCATGGCAAACCGTTCCTACCTCTACTCCGCCGACTCGATGCCCACCGAGGACGACATCCCCAAGCCGATCCGGTGCATATCGGAGCACAATTGGGCCGTCCCGCTCGCCCACCGGCTCCTGGTCGGATACGGCACGACGATCGTCCCCTCCATGATCTGGAGCCCCCGGATCGGCATCGCCGCGGACTACGACAGGGGCGCCGCCCTGCTGCGCGACCTCCTCCTCGCGGTCGGTCAGGGCCTGGAGGACGACGAAGAGTTCGCCAGGTGCGTGAAGACGACCACGGCGCACCTGGAAGGCCAGCGGGCGGAGTACTTCCTCCTGGAGACCGGGGAAATGGTCTCCCTCGGGGACGAAGACCCGGTGGCGGCGGTCGAGCGGCTGGTCTCCGACGACATCCCCGCCGCCGTCGCCCGGGCCGAGGCGGCGATCGCGGGTGAGGACCGGGAATGGCTCGCCTCGGTCCGCGCCGACTGGCAGGAACACTTCGCGTCCTTCTACGCCAAGGCGCTCTACTACTCCTTCCCGCAATAGCCGGGATCGGCCCGCCGGCGGCCGTGTCTCCGGGGCGGCGGCGGGACCGGTCACTAGCCTGAGGGCATGACTGCCGCGCCCCCTCCCGTCCCGGACCGGTACACCGTCGTCCTCCGCCCCGGCCCGCCCGGCGTCCAGGACGCCAAGGGCCACGACGCCGTGCTGCGCACAGCCCGCGTCGAAGCGACGGGCGCCACCGGTGTCTCCGGCTACCCGTGCTTCGAGGGGGAGGGGGTGCAGGCCGAGATCGACCCCGAGAGCAGGGCCGTCGAGGCGGTCACCGTCGACGGTGAGGAGCTCCCGTACGGCTGGATCGCCCAGCTGGCCGACGACGACCCCCGCCGTCCACGCGCCTGACCGTCATCTCGGCGACGGAGCCCGGCCGTACGTCGGGAGACCTCGGGGCCAGGGCCCCGTCCCGGCCTGCGATCATGGACGGCGACAGCGCACGGCCACGGCGCGAGGAACCGGGAACGAGGAGTCGTACCGCATGGAGATCGAGAGGCCCGGACGGCCCGAGGACCTGCCGGCGCCCGAACTGCTGTGGGCCCGCTGGGCCCTGGCCGCCGTCCTGGAGGCCGGGGAGGAGGGGGAGCGGACGCCCCGCGTCCACCGCACCGGCACCTGGATCGACGAAGAGGGACTGCACCTCGACGACTGCGGCTGCACCTGGTGGACCCTCGCGCCGATGGGCCGGGGCCGCTACGTGCTCTACGGCGAGGACGAGTCCAGCGCGGTCAAATGGCACGAGCCCGCGATCGACATGCTGGCGCAGGCGCCGGACTGGCTGCCGTTCGAGCGCTTGCGGGGGCTCCTGGAAGGCTGGGAACTCGGCTGCGTCTACTGGTACGAGGACGGCGCCTGGGCCCGCGCGCCGTACCCCGAGGGGCTGGCCGACGACGGCCTCGACTGCGGAATGAGCCGCTTCGTGGTGCGCGAGAAGGCCCTGGACCTGATGGTGCACGCCGACCGGGGCGTTCCCCGGGAGCACGCGGAGCGGCTTCTGGCCGCGGCGGAGGCCCACCGCCTCAGCGCCCCCGAGATCGAGGCGGTGCTCGCCGACTGCGCCGACGAGTACACGGCGGCCGACCGGGAGGCCGTGCTGCGCGCGCTGGAGCGCTCCGGCCTGTCCGGTTCCCGCTGACGCCCGCAGGCCCCGGGAAGGCTCGCTCGTCGGTTTGAGCCTATTCCGGGGCGCACCCGCCCCTACTTGACGCTTCAACGTCTCCCGGCCGCATACAGCTCAGGCGGCTGATCGAAAATCATGACCGGGCCCCGCATCCCGTTCCGCGGCAGGTCGGTACCTGGCGGATTCGAACTCTTCACCGCATCCGGTCCATCGGGAAGGCTAGGAGCCGTGAGCGAGGCGCTGATAGCGTCCCTCCCGGCCGGCGAACACCGAACCGTTCGTCTCGAACCCGGAACTCCTTTCGAATGCGGACGGTATTTCCATTCCCTGGAGACCCTTCAGGAACAACAACGAACGGCCACCGGTGGATTACCACCGCGCGCACCATCCCCGCACTTCCTTTCCGCGCCGGTTGACACCAGCCGGCCTTGCAACAACACCGTGCGCTCGCCGAATCGCAGTGACTTCCCCAGAGCCCCGGCTGTACGTTTTTCCTTACCGAAGGCATATTCCAACCAGCGGCCCCCGCCGTTGAGAGGGACGGTCATGACCAGCCACGCAACCGAAGCCGACCTCGAAGAACTCCTCCGACAGGCAATCGACTCCACGGGCGCGGCCGCGCGTTGGACCACCGACACGGACGACATGTGGTGCCGTCTCACGCCCCGGTCCGCGACACCGCGCGCCCAGGGCTGGAAACTCCACGTCTCGGCGACGGCCACCTCCGCACCGGCGGTCCTCACCCGGGCCCTGGACGTACTGCTGCGGGACGCGTCGGCCTTCAAGTTCGCCCGCTCCCTTGAGCAGGTCGGCGCACTCAACACCCGAGCCACACCCCGGGGGAACTCGGGCAAGTTCATCACCGTCTACCCGCGCTCCGACACCGACGCGGCCCGGCTCGCCCTGGCACTGCACACGGCCACCGCCGGGCTCGACGGCCCCCGCATCCTCTCCGACCAGCCCTACGCCGTGAACAGCCTGGTCCACTACCGCTACGGCGCCTTCGTCGGCCGGCGCAGGCTCTCCGAGGAGGGACTGCTGGTCTGGTATTTCGAGGACCCCGACGGAAACCCCGTCGAGGACGTACGCACCGGCCAGTACGCGCCCCCGGCCTGGGCGGTCAGCCCCTTCCCCGCCACGCTGCCGGCCCCGCGCCCGGCGGAGGAGGCGGCGAAGGACCCCGTCCTGCTCGGCGGCCGCTTCTCGGTCAAGGAGGCGATCCGGTACACCAACAAGGGCGGCGTCTACCGGGGCACGGACGTCACCACGGGCGCGCCGGTGGTCATCAAGGAGGCCCGCCCGCACGTGGAGACCGACGCGTCGGGCCGCGACGTCCGCGACTGGCTGCGCGCCGAGGCACGGGCCCTGGAGGAGCTCGGCGGCACCGGCCTGGCACCGGAACCCCTCGCCGTGTTCGAACACGCCGGGCACCTGTTCCTCGCCCAGGAGGAGATACCGGGCATCCCCCTGCGCACCTGGGTCGCCGAACACTTCCGCGACGCCGGCGCCGAACGCTACCGCGCCGACGCCCTCACCCAGGTCGGCCGCCTGATCGACCTCGTCGCCGCGGCCCACGCGCACGGCTGCGTCCTACGGGACTTCACCCCCGGCAACATCATGGTGCGCCCCGACGGCGAACTGCGCCTCATCGACCTCGAACTCGCCGTCCTCAAGGGGGACACCCCCCTCCCGACCACGGTGGGCACCCCCGGGTACAGCGCACCCGAACGCCTGGCGGACGCCCCCGTCTCCCCGACGGCCGACTACTACAGCCTCGGCGCCACCGCGTGTCTCGTCCTCATGGGCAAGGTCCCCCACCTGCTGCCCGAGGAGCCCGCCGCCCGCCCCGCCGACCAGCGCCTCGCCGCGTGGCTGGCCGCCGCGGGCGCCGGGCACCCCCTGCCCGACGGCCTTCCCGGGATGATCCTCGGACTGATGAGGGAAGACCCGGCCGGCCGCCTGGACCCGGCGGCCGCCCGCGCGGCCCTGCGCGCAGCGGACAGGACGGGCATCCCGCGCCCCGCCGCCACCCCGCCGCCCGACGCGACGGGGGCCACGGTGGAGGGCATCGTCAACCACCTCGTCGACACGATGACCCCCAAGGACGCTCCGCGGCTGTGGCCCGTGTCCACCAAGGCCGGAGAGACGGACCCCTGTACGGTCCAGCAGGGCGCGGCCGGCGTACTGGCCGTCCTGACCCGGTACTTCCGGCTCACCGGCGACCCGCGCCTCCCGGAGGTCATATCCACCGCGGGCCACTGGATCGCGGAACGGACGGACACCCGCTCCACCCGCCCCGGCCTGCACTTCGGCGGACGCGGGACCGCCTGGGCCCTGTACGAGGCCGCACGCGCCGTCGACGACCGCGCCCTCCGCGACCACGCGATGGCCCTGGCCCTGGCCCCGCAGCAGGAGACGCCCAGCCACGACATCACCCACGGCCGGGCCGGCAGCGGACTGGCGGCCGCCCACCTGTGGCACCGGACCGGCGACCCCCGGTTCGCCGACCTCGTCACCGAGGCCGCAGACCGGCTGGCCGCCGCCGCACGGCCCGCGCCGAGCGGCGTGAGCTGGCCCGTACCGGCGGAATCCGCCGTCGCCACCGAGGCCGGAAAACGCTACCTCGGCTTCGCCCACGGAACGTCCGGCATCGGATACTTCCTCCTTGAGGCCGCGGCCGTCACGGACCGCCGGGACTACCTCGACCTGGCCCTGGCGGCCGGTGAGGAGCTGGTGGCGGCGGCGGTGCGGGTCGGCGGGGCGGCCCAGTGGCCGACGCAGGCCGGTGACGTGCCCACGGCGCCCTACTGGTGCCACGGCGCCGCGGGCATCGGCACCTTCCTGATCCGGCTGTGGCGGGCCACCGGGGACGAGCGCTTCGGCGAACTCGCCCGCGCCGCCGGCCGGGCCGTCGTGGAGCGCGCCCCCCGCGCCCCCCTCGGCCAGTGCCACGGACTGGCGGGCAACGGGGACTTCCTCCTCGACCTGGCCTCGGCCACCGGCGACCCCGCCCACCACGCGACGGCCGAGAACCTGGCCCGCCTGCTCACCGCCGAACGGGCCCACCGCGGAGGCCACGTCGTCTTCCCCACCGAATACGGGGACGTCTCGACGGGCTGGAGCGACGGCAGCGCGGGCATCCTCGCGTTCCTCCTGAGGACCCGCCACAAAGACTCCCGGCACTGGACCATCCAGCAGCCGGGCTGAGCGGCAGCGAACCTGCCGCACACCCACAGAGAAGGAGAAAGCCATGGAGACCCGCGACTTCGAACTGCTGGCTCACCTGCACGCCCTTCCCGAGACCGACCCGGTCGGCGCCGACGGGGCCGGCTTCGCCGACACCTGCGTCTGCGTCGGCATCCTGACCATCCTCAACACCGTCTGTGTGGGCGTCAGCTGCGCCTGACCGGGCACCGGGCCCCGCGCCCCGCCACCGCCCGGCCGCACCGGCGACGAGCACCGTGTCGACGGGGCACCGGGCCCACGGCCCTCGCGGGCGGGCGGAACCCCGTACCGCCCGCCCGCGGGGAACCGGGGCGGTGAGGCCCTGACGACCTCCGGCCGGCGGCCGCCCACCGAGGCGCCGCCGGCCGGAGCACGCACCCGCTCCACACCGGGGCCGGGCGCGGCCGCGGCCGTGCCCCGGCCGTGCCCGACCGCCGGCGCCGCCGCGCCAACCCGGACGCCGACCTCGACGACGAC
>NZ_JBBDHD010000114.1:0-20691 GCF_044129415.1 Streptomyces racemochromogenes | reverse complement strand
GTGGGGACCCTGTGGGAGAGTAGGACGCCGCCGAACAATCATTGTGGGAAAGCCCCGCACCAGCTCTGGTGCGGGGCTTTTCTGCGTTCCGGGGCGGTCCGTCGACTCCTGTAGGGTCAGGGGAGCATAGATTCGACATTTCTACAGTCACAGTGGAGGCCCCCGGGTGGAGGTCCAGGAGACTCGGGTCCAGACTGACCGAATTTTCACCATTCCGAACATCCTGAGCATGGCCCGCCTCGCGGGCGTGCCGCTGTTCCTCTGGCTCATCCTCGCGGAGTACGACGGCTGGGCGCTGCTCGTGCTCATGCTCAGCGGTATCAGTGACTACCTCGACGGGAAACTCGCGCGGCGCTGGAACCAGATCAGCAAACTGGGCCGGCTCCTGGACCCCGCCGCCGACCGGCTCTACGTCCTGACCACGCTGTTCGGACTCACCTACCGGGGCATTCTGCCACTGTGGCTCACCGCCGCCCTGCTGGCCCGTGAGGCGATGCTGCTGGTCATGGTGTGGATCCTGCGCCGGCACGGCTATCCGCCGCCCCAGGTCAACTTCCTCGGCAAGGCCGCCACCTTCAACCTGATGTACGCCTTCCCCCTGCTACTCCTCAGTGACGGCACGGGTTGGTTGGCCTGGATGGCGTCCGTTTTCGGATGGGCGTTCGCAGGTTGGGGTACAACGCTCTATTGGTGGGCAGGAATCCTTTACGTGGTGCAAGTCCGTCGTCTGGTCAAGGCGGATGCCACGGCCGATTGAGCTCGCTCGGCGCCGGTGCTGACGCGGAGGAGTAGCGGACCAACCGTCCGGACGGGTGAGGTCGGCCAGACCGTCATCTCTCTAGGAGGACTCTTCCGACATGAAGGCCGTCGTGATGGCCGGTGGCGAAGGAACACGGCTTCGCCCCATGACCTCAAGCATGCCCAAGCCGCTCCTGCCGGTGGCGAACCGGCCGATCATGGAGCACGTGCTCAGGCTGCTCAAGCGGCATGGGCTCAGCGAGACCGTGGTCACGGTTCAGTTCCTGGCGTCACTCGTCAAGAACTACTTCGGTGACGGCGAGGAGCTCGGAATGGAGCTCACCTACGCCAACGAGGAGAAGCCACTCGGCACCGCCGGCAGCGTGAAGAACGCCGAGGAAGCCCTCAAGGACGACACGTTCCTGGTCATCTCCGGCGACGCGCTCACCGACTTCGACCTCACGGACCTCATCACCTTCCACAAGGAGAAGGGCGCACTCGTCACGGTGTGCCTCACCCGGGTGCCGAACCCGCTGGAATTCGGCATCACCATCGTGGACGAAGAGGGCAAGGTCGAGCGCTTCCTCGAAAAGCCGACCTGGGGGCAGGTCTTTTCGGACACCATCAACACCGGCATCTACGTGATGGAGCCGGAGATCTTCGACTACGTCGACCCGGACGTCTCGGTCGACTGGTCCGGCGACGTCTTCCCCCAGCTGATGAAGGAAGGCCGGCCGATCTACGGCTACGTGGCCGAGGGCTACTGGGAGGACGTGGGCACCCACGAGAGCTACGTCAAGGCGCAGGCCGACGTGCTGGAGGGCAAGGTCCAGGTCGAGATGGACGGCTTCGAGATCTCGCCCGGCGTCTGGGTCGCCGAGGGTGCCGAGGTCAGCCCGGACGCCGTGCTGCGCGGGCCGCTGTACATCGGGGACTACGCCAAGGTCGAGGCCGGGGCGGAGGTACGCGAGCACACCGTCGTCGGGTCGAACGTCGTCGTCAAGAGCGGCGCCTTCCTGCACAAGGCCGTCGTCCACGACAACGTCTACATCGGGCCGCACAGCAACCTGCGCGGCTGCGTCATCGGCAAGAACACCGACATCATGCGGGCCGCCCGGATCGAGGACGGGGCCGTCATCGGTGACGAGTGCCTCGTCGGCGAGGAATCCATCGTCCAGGGCAACGTCCGGGTCTACCCGTTCAAGACGATCGAGGCCGGTGCCTTCGTCAACACCTCCGTGATCTGGGAGTCGCGCGGCCAGGCCCACCTGTTCGGCGCGCGCGGCGTCTCCGGGATCCTGAACGTGGAGATCACCCCCGAGCTGGTGGTGAAGCTCGCCGGGGCGTATGCCACCACCCTCAAGAAGGGGGCGATCGTCACCACGGCGCGTGACCACTCCCGAGGCGCCCGCGCGCTCAAGCGCGCCGTGATCTCGGCCCTCCAGGCCAGCGCCATCGACGTGCGCGACCTGGAGAACGTCCCGTTGCCGGTGGCCCGCCAGCAGACGGCCCGCGGCGCGGCGGGCGGAATCATGATCCGGACCTCGCCCGGGGTGCCGGACTCGGTGGACATCATGTTCCTCGACGAGCGGGGCGCGGACCTCTCGCAGGCGCAGCAGCGCAAGCTGGACCGTGTCTACGCACGTCAGGAGTACCGCCGGGCCTTCCCCGGGGAGATCGGCGACCTGCAGTTCCCGTCCAGCGTCTTCGACTCGTACACGGGCTCCCTGCTCCGGCGGGTGGACACCACCGGCATCGCCGACTCCGGGCTCAAGGTGGTCGTGGACGCCTCGAACGGCAGCGCCGGGCTCGTCCTGCCCAGCCTGCTCGGCCGGCTCGGGGTGGACGCACTGACGATCAACCCGGGCCTCGACGAGTCCCGGCCGACCGAGAGCCATGAGTCCCGGCGCGCCGGCCTGGTCCGGCTCGGGGAGATCGTGGCCTCGGCGCGGGCGGCCTTCGGCGTGCGGTTCGACCCGGTCGGCGAGCGGATCTCCCTGGTCGACGAGCGCGGCCGGATCATCGAGGACGACCGGGCGCTGCTCGTCCTGCTCGACCTGGTCGCGGCGGAGAAGCGCAGCGGCAAGGTGGCCCTCCCGGTCACCACGACCCGGGTCGCGGAGCAGGTGGCGGCGTACCACGGCACCCAGGTGGAGTGGACGACGACCTCGCCCGACGACCTGACCCGGGTGGGCCGCGAGGAGACGACGATCTTCGGCGGCGACGGCCGGGGCGGGTTCATCGTCCCCGAGTTCAGCAGCGTCTTCGACGGGTCGGCGGCCTTCGTGCAGCTCATCGGACTGGTCGCGCGCACGCAGCTCACGCTCAGCCAGATCGACTCGCGCATCCCGCGGGCGCACGTCCTCAAGCGGGACGTGCCCACCCCGTGGGCGGCCAAGGGGCTCGTCATGCGGCGGGTCGTGGAAGCGGCCGGCGACCGGCAGGTGGACACCACCGACGGCGTGCGCGTGGTCGAGGCCGACGGGCGGTGGGCGCTGGTCCTGCCGGACCCGGCGGAAGCCGTCACCCACCTGTGGGCGGAGGGCCCCGACGACGCGTCCGCGCAGGCGCTGCTGGACGAGTGGGCCGCGGTCGTCGACGGAGCCGGCGAGCACTGACCGGACACCGGGCCGGGTGCGGGGAGTCACCCGGCCCGGCCCGCCGGAGGCCGCATTGGGTGTGGGCGGCGCCGACATGCGACGATGTGCGGCATGTCGCAGCCGTCCAACAACCGGAGTCCGGCCACGCCGTCCGCGCGCCCGGACGCTTCCATGTCGCTGCTGACCCACGTGATGGACCACAGCCTCGACGAGGGCTATGCGGAAGCCTCGGCCCGGCGCGAGGCCGACGGCACGGCAGGGCTCCCGCGGACCCTCAAGGCCAAGCTGGCGCTGGCCGCAGGGCTCGTGCTGGCCGCCATGGTCGTCACCCTGGGGGCGGCGCAGGCGCGGGTGGCGGCCCCGGTCCTGGCCAAGGAGCGCCAGGAGCTGATCGACCGGGTCGAGCGGGCTGACCGGCACGCCGACACCCTGGAACGGGACATCGAGCGGCTGCGGACCGAGGTCGCGGACCGGCAGAGCGAGGCCCTCAAGCAGCAGGGCGGCCGGCAGGCCCAGCTCGTGGCACTGCTTTCCGGTGCAACCGAAGTGCACGGTCCCGGCGTCAAGCTGGTGGTGGACGATGCCAAGGGGTCCGCGTCGGGCGGCGGAGGCGGCCCGCGCGAGAGCGCCGGCTTCTCGGACACCGGCCGGGTCCGGGACCGGGACATGCAGCGCATCGTCAACGGGCTGTGGCAGTCCGGAGCGGAGGCCGTCTCGATCAACGGGCAGCGGCTGACGGCGTTGTCGGCGATCAGGGCGGCCGGTGACGCGATACTGGTCGACAACAGGCCGCTGGTGCCGCCCTACGAGGTCCTCGCGGTCGGGGACGGGAAACGGCTCGGCACCGCGTTCCAGGACTCCGTGGACGGGCAGTACCTGCACGTGCTGCAGGAGAGCTACGGGATCCGCTACAGCCTGTCCCCGGTGGACGAGGTGAAGCTGCCGGCCGCGTCGAGCCTGACCGTGCGGACGGCGACAGCAGAAGAGCCGAAGAAGGGTGCGTCGTGATCGCGGTACTGGGCCTCCTGGCGGGAGTGGTGGTCGGACTTCTCGTCCGCCCCGAAGTGCCGGCCGTGGTGGAGCCTTATCTGCCGATCGCCGTGGTGGCGGCCCTGGACGCGGTGTTCGGCGGTCTGCGCGCGATGCTGGACGGGATCTTCGTCGACAAGGTCTTCGTGGTGTCGTTCCTGTCCAACGTGGTCGTCGCCGCGCTGATCGTCTTCCTCGGCGACAAGCTGGGCGTCGGCTCGCAGCTGTCGACCGGCGTGGTCGTCGTCCTCGGCATCCGCATCTTCTCCAACGCGGCGGCCATCCGCCGGCACGTCTTCCGGGCGTGAGGCCGATGAGCACGGACAACACCCCGCAGGAGGAGCCGGAACCGGGACCGGCGGCGGCGCCCGCCCCGGCGCCGGAGCCGCAGGAGACCGGACGGCAGCGGCTGGCCGCCGGGCTGTGGCCGCCCCGGTTCAGCCGGGCCCAACTGATCGTCGCGCTGCTGCTGTTCGTCCTCGGGCTCGGGCTCGCGATCCAGGTGCGCTCCAACAGCGACTCCAGCGCCCCGCTGCGCGGTGCCCGCCAGGAGGACCTCGTACGGATCCTCGACGAGCTGGACGGGCGGACCAAGCGCCTGGAGGACGAGAAGCAGAAGCTGGACGACCAGCGCAAGGAGCTGCAGAGCAGTTCCAACCAGGCCGAGGAGGCGCGCAAGCAGACGCTGGAGCGGGAGCGGCAACTGGGCATCCTGGCCGGTACCGTGGCCGCACAGGGCCCCGGGATCACGCTGAGGATCACCGACGCCAAGGGCCAGGTGCGCTCGGACCAGCTGCTGGACACCCTCCAGGAGCTGCGGGCCGCCGGGGCCGAGGCGATCCAGATCAACGGCGTCCGCGTCGGCGCGGGCTCGTACTTCTCGGACGAGGGCGGCGGGGTCGCGATCGACGGTAGGAAGATCACACAGCCCTATGAGTTCAGGGTGATCGGCAAACCGCAGGATCTGGAGCCGGCGCTCAACATCCCGGGCGGTGTCGTGCAGACCATGGAGAAGGAACAGGCCACGGTCGCCGTCACACGGTCGGCGAAGATCGTTGTGGATGCCTTGCGGGCTGCGAAGCAGCCTGACTACGCTCGGTCGTCATCGCCGTGAGACGGGGCGGAGCGAGGACGGTCCCACGCGGGCTGACGCCTGCGGGGGGTCGACGCACCGAAGTCGCGGTGCGTGGTGGAAACTGTCTGGTGGTTACGGACGTTGTCAGAATGTCCGGGTCGGCAGGTGTGTGTATGCGGAGTTCGTCCTGCCCCACGGGCGGGTCTGTTTCGGTCAAGGGGAATCGCCCGTGAAGTTGTTTGAGAAGTTGTTCGGCAAGAAGAACCGCGAAGAAAGCGGTACGGCACGCCACCGTGCGGGTCACGGCGAGGGGGAGGGCCAGGGCGACCGGCCGCTCTTCCGCGACGAGGTGGCCGGCCAGGGAGGCGGCGCGGCCGCCGACCCCGCGGCTGCGGGGCGCATAGGCTTCGGGGACCCTGCGTCGCCGAACGCGGGCGGAGGGTACGCCCCCGACCCGTACGCCACCAACGCCTCCGCGGGGCAGCCGCGGCACGAGGAGCCGTCCGTGTCGGCGGGGCAGACGTGCGGCAGGTGCGGGCACCGCAGCGACGCGGCGAGCCGTTTCTGCTCCAACTGCGGTGCGCCGTTGCGGCCGGGCCTGACGCCGGAACGCGCCTCGGAGACCACGTCCACCATCTCGATCTCGGGCCTGGAGGCCTACGAGGCCGAAGCGACCGGACAGCACGTCTCGCCCTCGCTCTCCCCCGAGGCCCAGGCCGCGGTGGAGGCGCTGCCCCCCGGCTCCGCCCTGCTCATCGTGCGGCGCGGCCCCAACTCGGGCAGCCGCTTCCTGCTGGACGGCGAGCTGACGACGGCCGGCCGTCACCCGCAGAGCGACATCTTCCTGGACGACGTCACCGTCTCCCGGCTGCATGTCGAGTTCCGCCGGGGCCCCGAGGGCGGCTTCACCGTCGCCGACGTGGGCAGCCTCAATGGCACGTACGTGAACCGCGAGCCGATCGACTCGGTCGCCCTGCACAACGGCGACGAGGTGCAGATCGGCAAGTACCGGCTGGTCTTCTACGCGAGCCTGCGGGGCGTCTGACCTCCCCCTGGGCCCGGCCCGGGGGGACCTCCTGAGGGAAGGTCCCATGCTGCGCACCCCGACCGGCGGCGCCCCGAAGAAGGGCGCCGCCGGCACCGCCGGCTCGTCCGGGCAGCTGGTGAGCATCGGCACGGTGCTCACCATGCTGCGTGACGAGTTCCCCGAAGTCACGATCTCGAAGATCCGGTTCCTGGAGGCGGAGGGGCTCGTCGAGCCCCGGCGCACGCCCTCCGGATACCGCAAGTTCAGTACCGACGACGTGGAGCGGCTCGCCCGCGTCCTGCGCCTCCAGCGCGACCACTACCTGCCGCTGAAGGTCATCCGTGAGCAGCTCGACGCGCTCGACCGGGGCGAGCAGGTCCGGATTCCGGCCCCGGCCGCGCACGGCGAGTCCGTCGAGGCGCCCGGGGGTTCCGCCGGCCTCGGGGAGGCGGTCGGGGAGCGGCCGACCGTGGCCCGGGTCGGGCGGGCCGAGCTGATCGCCGCCGCCGAGGTGGACGAGGCGCAGCTCGCCGAATGGGAGTCCTTCGGGCTGCTCGCCGAGGCGCCCGGCGGCGGGTTCGACGCGGAGGCGGTGACCGTCGCCCGTTTGATCGCCGATCTCGGGGGGTTCGGGCTCGAACCGCGCCACCTGCGGGCCGTGAAGGCGGCGGCGGACCGGGAGGCCGGCCTGGTGGAACAGCTGGTCGCACCGTTGCGCCGGCACCGCAATCCGCAGACCAGGGCGCATGCCGAGGCCACGATGAAGGAGCTCGCGGGGCTTTCCGTACGGCTCCACGAGGCGTTCGTGCAGACCGCTCTCGGGCTGCGCCCGCACTGAACCGGGACGCCGCGACCGGGCCCCGACTACCCAAACCTGCCGAGCAGGTCCTAGGGTTGCTGTGTGAACGAGCTCGACGTTGTGGGTGTCCGGGTGGAAATGCCCTCCAACCAGCCGATCGTGCTCCTGCGTGAAGTGGGAGGCGACCGGTACCTCCCCATCTGGATCGGTCCTGGGGAGGCGACCGCCATCGCCTTCGCGCAGCAGGGGATGGCACCGGCCAGGCCGCTGACGCACGACCTGTTCAAGGACGTGCTGGAGGCGGTCGGCGAGGAGCTGACCGAAGTCCGGATCACGGATCTGCGGGAGGGCGTCTTCTACGCGGAGCTGGTCTTCGCCAGCGGCGTCGAGGTGAGCGCGCGGCCTTCCGACGCCATAGCGCTGGCCCTGCGGACGGGGACGCCGATCTACGGCAGTGACGGCGTGCTGGACGACGCCGGAATCGCCATTCCCGACGAGCAGGAGGACGAGGTGGAGAAGTTCCGCGAGTTCCTCGACCAGATCTCTCCCGAGGACTTCGGGACGGGCCCCCAGTAGGGCCGGAAGCCCGCGCCGCGCGGGTCGCGGCGCCCACCGGGAACTTTCAGCCCATTCGACTAGCCTTTCCCCGCAACGGGGTACGGGAAACCACTCTCAGGGTGATTATCACTCGGCGTGCCGAGTGTGGCGATCGTTGACGCACCCCTGGTCACTGCCTACCTTCAAGGTGGCAGGTCAAGGACGGAGGGTCGGCGTGAGGATCACGGGCGACGGTACGACCGGGGGAGTCCCCGTACGGAGTGACGGTGGGCCGTCCCCGCTGCTCGGCGGCGGCCCGGGTGCCGCGCACCGTCAGCCGGCGTCGAAGCCGGTCGGACCGGTGGACGACGCCCCGGGGCCCGAGCAGGTCGGCTATCGCGGACCCACGGCCTGCGCCGCCGCCGGCATCACGTACCGGCAGTTGGACTACTGGGCGCGCACCGGGCTGGTGGAGCCCAGCGTCCGGCCCGCCTACGGGTCGGGCACCCAGCGGCTGTACAGCTTCCGCGACGTCGTCGTGCTCAAGATCGTGAAGCGCTTCCTGGACACCGGGGTGGCCCTCCAGAACATCCGCACCGCCGTGCAGCACCTGCGCGGCCGGGGCTTCTCGGACCTGGAGCGCATGACGCTGATGAGCGACGGCGCGACCGTGTACGAGTGCACCTCCCCCGACCAGGTCGTGAGCCTGCTCCAGGGCGGCCAGGGCGTCTTCGGCATCGCGGTGGGCGTGGTCTGGCGCGACGTGGAGAACGCGCTGTCGCAGCTGCACGGGGAGCGCGTGGACACGGGGGAGACCGTCGTCGGCCACAACCCGGCCGACGAGCTCGCCGCCCGCCGCAACCGGGCCGGCTGACGCCCGCGCGGACGCGGCGGGCGGGACCGCCGGGCGCGGGCCGGGAAGATCACCGCGTTGTCAGTGGCATGAGGCAGCATCGGTGACGTGAGAACCGCCCCGACCATCCTGCACCTGGACATGGACGCCTTCTACGCCTCCGTGGAGCAGGCGTCGAAGCCCAGCCTGCGCGGGAAGGCCGTGATCGTCGGCGGGCTCGGCCCGCGCGGGGTGGTGGCCACCGCCTCGTACGAGGCCAGGCGCTTCGGGGTGCACTCGGCGATGCCGACCGCCCAGGCCCGCCGGCTCTGTCCCAACGGCGCCTACCTGATCCCCCGCTTCCTGCTCTACCGCGAGGTGAGCGAGATCGTCATGGGCCTGCTGCGCGAGCTGTCGCCGCTGGTGGAGCCCCTCAGCCTGGACGAGGCCTTCGTGGACCTGGAGGCGGGCGGCCGGGCCTTCGACTCGGCGAGCGCCCGCGCCACGGGCGAGCGATTGCGGGCCGACATCACGGCCGCCACGGGGCTCAGCGGCTCGGTCGGGCTGGCCGGATCGAAGATGCTGGCCAAGGTGGCTTCCGAGGAGGCCAAGCCGGACGGGCTGCTGCTGATCGAACCCGGGACGGAGCGCGAGCTGCTCGCCCCGATGTCGGTGCGGACCCTGCCCGGCGTCGGCCCCGCCACCGGGGAACACCTGCGCCGGGCCGGGATCACCACGGTGGGGGAGCTGGCCGAGGCCGGTGAGGACGAACTGGTCCGGATGGTGGGGCGGGCGCACGGGGTGGGCCTCTACCGGATGGCGCTGGGCCTGGACGACCGCCCGGTGGTCGCGGAGCGGGACGCCAAGTCGGTGTCGGTGGAGGACACCTTCGACGTGGACCTGCACGACCGGGTGCGGATCCGCCTGGAGGTGCAGCGGCTCGCCGACCGGTGCGTGGGCCGGCTGCGGGCCTCCGGGCACTCGGGGCGGACGATCGTCCTGAAGGTGCGCCGCTACGACTTCTCCACCCTGACCCGCTCCGAGACCCTGCGCGGACCCACCGACGATCCGGCGGTGGTGCGGGAGGCGGCCGCGCGGCTGCTGGAGGGCGTCGACACCACCGGCGGGGTGCGGCTGCTGGGGGTGGGCGTCACCGGGCTCGCGGACTACACGCAGGAGGACCTCTTCGCCCAGGCGCTCGGCGCCGTCCCGTCGGACGGGACCGGGGAGGCGGAGGAGGCCGACGGGGAAACGGGCGCCCACGGGTCTCCAGGGCCCCCGGTGGCCCCCGGGGTGGACGGGGGCGCCGCGGCGTCCGGGGAGGGCCCGCAGGCCGCCGCTGTGCGGCACTGGCCCGCGGGCAGCGACGTACGGCACGCGGTGTACGGCCCCGGGTGGGTTCAGGGCAGCGGAGTGGGCCGGGTGACCGTGCGCTTCGAGCAGCCCGGCTCGCCGCCCGGGAGGGTCCGCACCTTCCTGGTCGACGACCCCGAGCTGGAGGCCTCCGACCCGCTGCCCCTCGTGGGAGGGCCCGCTCCGGAAGAGACCGCCTAGCTCACGGGGTCTCCGGCGGAGGGAGGTGGAAGTCGGCGGGCAGGGCGACGTCCAGGCCGTAGTGGTGGTAGAGCTGGAGCTCCTGCTCGGGGGAGAGGTGCCGGCCCACGCCGAAGTCGGGCGCGTCCTTGATCAGTGAGCGTTCGAACGGGACCCGCAGTACCTCTCCGACGACCTCGCTCGGCTCCAGCGGGACGAAGGCGTCCCGGCCGAACAGGCCGGTGCGGACCGCGGCCCACTCCGGGACCCCGGTGGCGTCGTCGAGGTAGACCTCGTCCACGGTGCCGATCTTGGCCCCGTTCCGGTCGAACGCCTTGCGGCCGATCAGGCTGCGCGGATCGATGTCGGTCTGCACGGTCCCTCCACGTGGTCGCAGTCATCCGTAATGACTACAAAAGTGCATATTCGGATCAGGGGCCACTTGAGGGAGGGTCCAGATCCTCGCTGGTAGGCTGGGTGACGGCTGTTGACCCTGTGCGGGAGAGTCCTCCGAATGAGCTCGACGGAGGCGCCGAAGGAGCAAATCCTCCCCGGAATCTCTCAGGCATACGTACCGCACGCGACGAGGCCACTCTGGAAAGCAGGAGCGGGTGCCGGGCGCACAGTGCCGGTCCCCACTCCTCACCGACGGTGAAAGCCGGACGACGGGCGACCCCCGAGACTCCGGTGAAGCTCTCAGGTTGAGATGACAGAGGGGGAGGCCGTCCGGGTGCCCGCGCCGTGGTGCCCCTCGCAGGTCATACGACCAGGAGGCCTCCGTAATGACCGCCAACCGCATTCCGCTCTCCCAGCTCGAACGGGGCATCCCCTTCGAGCAGCGTCACATCGGCCCGGATGCCGAGGCGCAGGCGAAGATGCTCGCCCAGGTGGGCTACGGCTCCCTCGACGAGCTGACCGCCGCCGCGGTACCGGATGTGATCAAGACCGCCGACGCGCTGAACCTGCCCCAGGCGCGGACCGAGGCCGAGGTGCTCGCCGAGCTGCGCTCGCTCGCCGACCGCAACCAGGTCCTGACGTCGATGATCGGCCTCGGCTACTACGGGACCTTCACGCCGCCGGTGATCCTGCGCAACGTCATGGAGAACCCGGCCTGGTACACGGCCTACACCCCGTACCAGCCGGAAATCTCGCAGGGCCGCCTGGAGGCGCTGCTGAACTTCCAGACGGTCGTCGCCGAACTGACCGGACTGCCGACCTCCGGCGCCTCCCTGCTGGACGAGGGCACCGCCGCCGCCGAGGCCATGACGCTGGCCCGCCGCGTGGGCAAGGTCAAGGGCAACGTCTTCCTCGTCGACGCCGACGCGCTGCCGCAGACCATCGCCGTCATCGAGACCCGCGCCGAGCCGATCGGCATCGAGGTCGTCGTCGCGGACCTCTCCGAGGGCATCCCCGCCGAGATCGCCGAGCGCGGCGTCTACGGTGTGCTCCTCCAGTACCCGGGCGCCTCCGGTGCCGTCCGCGACATCAAGGCCGTCATCGACCAGGCCCACGAGCTCGGCGCGATCGTCACGGTCTCCGCCGACCTGCTCGCGCTGACCCTGCTGACCTCCCCGGGCGCCCTCGGCGCGGACATCGCCGTCGGCACCACCCAGCGCTTCGGCGTCCCGATGGGCTTCGGCGGCCCGCACGCCGGCTACATGGCCGTCCAGGCCAAGCACGCCCGCTCCCTGCCCGGCCGCCTCGTCGGCGTCTCCGTGGACGCGGACGGCAACAAGGCCTACCGCCTGGCCCTGCAGACCCGCGAGCAGCACATCCGCCGCGAGAAGGCCACCAGCAACATCTGTACCGCGCAGGTGCTGCTCGCCGTCATGGCCGGCATGTACGCCGTCTACCACGGCCCGGACGGCCTGAAGACGATCGCCCGCCGCACCCACCGTTACGCCGCGCTGCTCGCCGCGGGCCTGACGGCCGGCGGGGTCGAGCTGGTGCACGGCTCCTTCTTCGACACCGTCACGGCCCGGGTCCCCGGCAAGGCCGCCGAGGTCGTCGCCGCCGCCCGCGAGGCCGGGGTCAACCTGTACCAGGCCGACGCCGACCACGTCTCCGTCTCCTGTGACGAGACCACCCTGCGCGCCGACATCGAGGCCGTCTGGTCCGCCTTCGGCGTCTCCGCGGACATCGAGGCCCTGGACGCCACCACGGCCGACGCGCTGCCCGAGGCCCTGCTGCGCTCGGACGCGTACCTGACCCACCCGGTCTTCCACCAGCACCGCTCCGAGACCGCGATGCTGCGTTACCTGCGCAAGCTCTCGGACAAGGACTACGCGCTGGACCGCGGCATGATCCCGCTGGGCTCCTGCACCATGAAGCTCAACGCGACCACCGAGATGGAGCCGGTCACCTGGCCCGAGTTCGGCCAGCTGCACCCCTTCGCCCCGGTCGAGCAGGCCGGCGGTTACCTCACGCTCATCAGCGAGCTGGAGGAACGTCTCTGCGAGGTCACCGGCTACGACAAGGTCTCCATCCAGCCGAACGCCGGCTCCCAGGGCGAGCTCGCCGGCCTGCTGGCCGTCCGCGCCTACCACCGCGCCAACGGCGACGAGCAGCGCACCATCTGCCTCATCCCGTCCTCCGCGCACGGCACCAACGCCGCGAGCGCCGTGATGGCCGGCATGAAGGTCGTCGTCGTCAAGACCGCCGACGACGGCGAGGTGGACACCGACGACCTGCGCGCCAAGATCGAGCAGCACCGCGACGAGCTGGCCGTGCTCATGATCACGTACCCCTCGACGCACGGCGTCTTCGAGGAGCACGTCGCCGACATCTGCGCCCGGGTGCACGAGGCGGGCGGCCAGGTCTACGTGGACGGCGCCAACCTGAACGCCCTGGTGGGCCTGGCGAAGCCGGGTCACTTCGGCGGCGACGTCTCGCACCTGAACCTGCACAAGACCTTCTGCATCCCGCACGGCGGCGGCGGCCCGGGCGTCGGCCCGGTCGGCGTCCGCGCGCACCTGGCCCCGTACCTGCCCAACCACCCGCTCCAGCCGACCGCCGGTCCGGAGACGGGCGTCGGCCCGATCTCGGCGGCGCCCTGGGGCTCGGCGGGCATCCTGCCGATCTCCTGGTCGTACGTGCGCCTGATGGGCGGCGAGGGCCTCAAGCGCGCCACTCAGGTGGCGGTGCTCGGCGCCAACTACATCGCCAAGCGCCTGGAGCCGCACTACCCGGTGCTCTACACCGGCCCGGGCGACCTGGTCGCGCACGAGTGCATCATCGACCTGCGCCCGCTGTCGAAGGAGACCGGCGTCAGCGTCGACGACATCGCCAAGCGCCTGATCGACTACGGCTTCCACGCCCCCACCATGTCCTTCCCGGTGGCGGGCACGCTGATGATCGAGCCGACGGAGTCCGAGGACCTCGCCGAGATCGACCGCTTCTGCGACGCGATGATCGCCATCCGCGCGGAGATCGAGCGGGTCGCGGGCGGCGAGTGGCCGGCGGACGACAACCCGCTGACCAACGCCCCGCACACGGCGGCGTCGCTGGGCGGCGAGTGGAACCACCCGTACACCCGCGACGAGGCGGTCTTCCCCGGTGGCGTCTCCGCCGCCGAGAAGTACTGGCCGCCGGTGCGCCGGATCGACGGTGCCTTCGGTGACCGCAACCTGGTGTGCTCCTGCCCGCCGCTGGACGAGTACGACAACTGATCCCACGCCGAAGGGGCCGGCCCCGGAGCTTTGCGCTCCGGGGCCGGCCCCTTTCCGCGTTCGTGCGTTCGTGCGTTCCTTGGGCGTGCGGTGCGGGCTCAGGCCGCCGCGAGCGGGCGGTGCGGAGCGATGATCTTGCCGTCCGGCAGCAGCTCACCGGTGTCCTCGAAGAGCAGGACGCCGTTGCACAGCAGACTCCAGCCCTGTTCCGGGTGGTTGGCCACCGGGCGTGCGGCCTCCCGGTCGGCGGAGTCTGATGACGGGCAGGCAGGCTGGTGCTGGCACATGGATGCGTTCTTTCGCTGCGGTGTGGTCTGTTCGCGGGTCTGTTCGCTACGGCTCGATGCGTGATTCATGGCCGTCCCCCTGGGTCGTCCCCGCACCTGCGGGGAGGATGTCCTCAGTCTTCCCCCATGACGGCTGCTTCGCAGGGATTTCCCGGCAGCAGTCCTCATGGATTGAGGACGCATCACTCGTGCGGGCGGTTCAAGCCAACTGCCCCGTCCTTTCGGATGGTTCGCGGATGGTCCCGGAGGACTAGGCCGAATGGGTCATGCGGGTGGGACCCCCGCCGGGGCCTGCGGGCCGGGTGCGGGCATGCCGACGGCGCGGCCCGGAGCGCGGGCCGCGCCGTCGGCGGAAGGGGCCGTTCAGGCCGCGGGGGCCGCCAGGGTGGGCGGGACGGGCGGGGCCGGCGGTGCTGCCGGGGTCAGCCGGTGGGTCAGGAGGGGGAGCAGTTCCGAGAAGGGGTGCGGCCGGTAGGGGGCGATCCCGGGCGGGGCCGGGGCCAGCGGCACCAGCAGGTCGGACGCCGCCGGCAGACCCGCTGCGGCGTCGGCGCCGACCGCCCCGTGCAGCCACAGGGTCAGCATGTACAGCTCCGGTACGGACAGCAGCCGGGGCTGGTAGCTCTTGCCGAGCTGTTCCGCCTGGCGCAGGGCGCGCTCGGTGGCGGCGACGTAGGGGCCCTCGAAGAAGTGCGAGAAGGCCCAGCCGTCCGGGGTGAGGCGGGTGTCGGCCGCCGCCACGAAGCGGTCGCCGCTGCGGATCAGGAACCGCCAGCCGGTCAGGCGGGTGCGGGGCGGCCTGCCGTCGGCCGCGCGACCGGCCATGCTCAGGCGGTCGAGCACATGGACCGGAAGGGGGAGCTCGGCTGTCAGCGGGCCCGCGGTCGCGCGCAGGGAGGGGGTGCGTGCCTCGTGGACGGCGGTGGGAGAACCGAGTGCCGCGAGGACGCTGCGCAGGGCGGGCGCGGGAGCCGGGGGGACATGCAGCGGCATGGTGGGTCGCCTCTCACTTGGGAGACCGGTGGTGCGGGGGAAGGTGCGGACGGAGCTGTCGCATTCTGGGGTCAGAGGTGGGCATTGGGGCAATGGCCGCGCGCCAACTCTCTGCCTCGTTTGCGGAGTTTATACGACATGTGTTCACGCAGTGTTTCGGCTAGCTGTCCCGCCTATTGCCGACAAGGCGCTTACCGGTCCCGCTGTCATGGTATTCATGCCGTTCGCACGTGAAGGAACCGCGCTGACCTCGGAGGTTACCGGAAGGGGGCTCGGCTGGAAAGTGCCGGTAATCATGAACAGGCAAAACCCATAAGGAATGTGCACACCGCGACTTGCCACGTGAATGTGCCGGAGCGCCCAACCGGCCACACCGGCGTGCGCTCCCCGCCAAGCCGCTCCCCGCCGCGTTATCGATCACGGCCCCGGGGCATCATCGACCGTAACGTGCGCCCGGTAACCCCGGGCCGGGCCCACTCCAGGAGGGACGCTTCGATGGGGGAGAAGGTCGTGGCAGGCGGATTCGACCTGTCCGATCGGCATCGGTATCGGAGGAAGCTCCACGAGTGCCTGGAGGGGCTGGAGCGGCTTCTGGCGGAGAAGAGGTTCGACCGCCCCAAGAACATGATGGGACTGGAGATCGAGCTGAATCTCGCGGGCGCCGACGGTTTGCCGCGCATGGTGAATGCGCAGGTACTGGAGCGGATTGCGAGCCCCGATTTCCAGACCGAACTGGGAATGTTCAACCTGGAGGTGAACGTACTCCCGCACCGGCTGGGCGGCCGGGTATTCGACCGGCTCGCGGAGGAGCTGAGCGCGGGCCTGCACTACGCCCACCGGCAGGCCGCGGAGATCGACGCCGGGGTGGTGATGATCGGGATCCTGCCGACGATCACCCGGGCCGACCTGGCCCTGGCGAACCTGTCGGCCGTGGACCGCTACTCGCTGCTCAACGAGCAGATCCTGATGATGCGCGGAGAGGACTTCCGGCTGGAGATCGAAGGGGTCGAGCGGCTGAGCTGGAGCACCGGGTCGATCGTCCCGGAGGCCGCCTGCACCTCCGTACAGCTGCACCTCCAGGTCACCCCGGCGCGGTTCTCGGACGTGTGGAACGCCGCCCAGGCGGTCACCGCCGTGCAGATAGCCGTGGGCGCGAACTCGCCCTTCCTGTTCGGCCGCGAACTGTGGCGCGAGTCGCGGCCGCCGCTGTTCACCCAGGCCACCGACACCCGGCCGCCCGAGCTCCAGGCCCAGGGGGTGCGGCCGCGCACCTGGTTCGGGGAGAAGTGGGTGGACTCGGTGTACGAGCTCTTCGCCGAGAACGTCCGTTTCTTCCCCTCCCTCCTGCCCATCTGCGACGAGGAGGAGCCGCTGCGGGTGCTCGCCGAGGGCGGGGTGCCCAGCCTCCAGGAGCTGGTGCTGCACAACGGCACGGTCTACCGGTGGAACCGGCCCGTCTACGGGGTGGCCGACGGCATGCCCCACCTGCGGGTGGAGAACCGGGTGCTGCCGGCCGGGCCCACCGTCGCCGACGTCGTCGCCAACGCCGCCTTCTACTACGGCCTGGTACGCACCCTCGCGGACGAGCAGCGCCCGGTGTGGACCCGGATGCCCTTCGCGGAGGCGGAGGCCAACTTCGACGCCGCCTGCAGGTACGGGATCGACGCCCGCATCCGCTGGCCGCGCAGGGGCCGGTCGGGGGGACTGGTCAGCGTGCCGGCGGTGCGGCTGGTGCTGGACGAGCTGCTGCCGATGGCCGCGGCGGGCCTCGACGCCTGGGGCATCGAGCCCGCCGACCGGGACCACTATCTCGGGATCATCGAGGAGCGGTGCCGGCGCCGGGTGAACGGGGCGACCTGGCAGGTGGACACGTACCACCGCGCGCTCGCGGCGGGACTGGACCGGGACGCCGCCCTGGCCGCCACCACCCGCCGCTACAGCGAGCTGATGCACCGGGGCGAACCCGTGCACACGTGGCCGGTGGGACTGGAGGAACAGGAGGTGGACGCGAGCGCCGCCGTCCGCCGCTGAACGCGGGGGCCGGCCCCCGCGCCCGGCCCGCCGCGTCCCGGTGATCCCGTCCGGCCGCCGAGGAGGCAGTATGGGGTGGTCGGAGCGTGACGGACGGGGCAGGACGGGAGTCGGGGCGTGCGGACGGAGCCGGAGCCGGTGGTCGTGGAGCCGCGCGAGGACGGGCGGCGGAGCGTCCTGCGCACCGAGACGCTGCTCGTGCTCGCCCTGTCGCTGGGAGCGAGCGGGGTCTCGGCCCTCATCAGCTTCATCGGGTCGCTCACCAAGCCGGGCGGCCTCAAGGACCAGGCCGCCACCCTCAACGGCTCCTACGCGCCCGGGCGGCCCTGGCTCGACCTCACCTGGCAGCTGTTCGGCATCACCACCGCCCTGGTGCCCGTCCTGCTCGTCGCGCACCTGCTCACCCGTGAGGGCGAGCCCGGGCTGCGGGTGCTCGGCTTCGACCGCACGCGGCCCGGCCCGGACCTGGCCCGGGGCGCGCTCGTGGCCGCCGGCATCGGAAGCGCCGGGCTGGCCTTCTACCTGGCGGCCCGCGCCACCGGCTTCAACCTGACGGTGGTGCCGGAGGCGCTGCCCGACGTGTGGTGGAAGTTCCCCGTGCTGGTCCTCTCCGCGGTGCAGAACGCCGTGGTGGAGGAGGTCATCGTGCTGGCCTACCTGCTGCGCCGGCTCGGACAGCTGGGCTGGTCGCCCACGGCCGCGCTGCTGGCCAGCTCCCTGCTGCGCGGCTCGTACCACCTCTACCAGGGGGTCGGCGGGTTCGTCGGCAACGTGGTGATGGGCGTCGTCTTCGTCCTCGCCTACCGGCGCTGGGGACGCGTCGGGCCGCTGGTGGCCGCCCACGCGCTGCTCGACGTCGTCGCCTTCGGCGGATACGCCCTGCTCGCCGGCAAGGTCGGCTGGCTGCCGACGCCCTAGAGGGACGGGGCCTCGGGGGAGGTGTGCAGTTCGCCGTCGATGACGGTGACCGCGTGGCCGGTCAGGAGGGTGCGGTCGCCCGCGAGGCGGACCCGGACCAGGCCCGTGCGGGTACCGCCCTGGAGGCCGGTCATCTCGGTGCGGCCGGTGCGCGCCGCCCAGAACGGGGCGAGGGCGGTGTGCGCGCTGCCGGTGACCGGGTCCTCGTCGATGCCGAGCGCGGGGAAGAAGCCGCGGCTGACGAAGTCGTAGCCGCGGGCGGGGTCCTCGGCGGCCGCCGTGACGATCACGCCGCGGCGGGAGTGGCCGCGCAGGACCGCGAAGTCCGGGGCGAGCTCCCGTACGGTCCGCTCGTCGGCCAGCTCCACCACCAGGTCGCCGATGTGCGCGGAGGTGTCGTGGACGGACGTGATCGGGGCGCCGAGGGCGCGGGCGATCGCGGGGTCCGGCTCGACCGGGGTGAGGGAGGAGGTCGGGAAGTCCATGGTGATCGTCCCGTCCTCGGCCACCTCGGCCGTGAGGACGCCGCAGCGGGCGGTGAAGCGGATCAGCCCCTTGGCCAGGCCGCCGGCGGCGAGGGCGTGCGCGGTGGCGAGGGTGGCGTGGCCGCACATGTCGACCTCGGCCGCGGGGGTGAACCAGCGCAGCGCCCAGTCGGCGTCCCCGCCGGGCGGCAGCGGGTGGGCGAAGGCGGTCTCGGAGAGGTTGACCTCCGCGGCGACCTGCTGGAGCCAGGCGTCCGGGGGGAAGGGGCCGTCGAGGAGGAGGACGCCCGCGGGGTTGCCGTGGAAGGGGCGGTCGGTGAAGGCGTCGATGATTCGGATGCGCATGGGGCCGACCGTAGGGGGACCGCGGGGATCCGCGCCAAGGCCAATCCGGGATGACTGGCCTTGGCGCGGGGCGGGCCGCGGGGGCGGGGGCGGGGGCGGTCAGGTGCGCGAGAGGGCCTTGGTGCCCGACAGGAGGGGGATGAGGGTGAAGTTCCCGTCCCCGGAGCCGCAGGTGTAGGCGGTGTCGGCCGTACCCGAGACCTTCGTGCCGGTGGTGAAGCGGCCGTCACCGCTCGGCAGGAAGGTGGTGAAGTGGTCGGTGAGGCGGCTGGAGTAGTACTGGCACTGCTGGAGGTTGAGGTAGCGCCCGGCGGTCAGGTCCAGCGCCTTGACGGACGACAGCAGGGGCACCAGGTAGTAGAGCCCGCGGCCGGGGCCGCACGAGACCTGGGTGTCGGGGGTGTTCGAGACGTTGGTTCCCGAGCTCCACTCGCTGCCCCCGCCCGGGAGGATCACTGTGAGGTGGTCGTGCTGGAGGTCGGAGTAGTAGACGCACTGGTGCAGGTTCAGGTAGCGCCCGGAGCCCAGGTCCAGGGAGGTGAAGGAGGACCAGGGGCGGACCGGCGTGTAGTTGCCGTCGCCCGCTCCGCAGGAGAGCTCCCGGTCCGGTGCGGCAGAGGTGTTCGTGCCCGCCGTGAACCGGCCGTCACGACTGGGCACCAGTGTCGTGAAGTAGTCGACGCCGGGGGTGGGCTGGTACACGCACTGGTGGAGGTTGAGGACGTTCCCCGCCAGCGTCCGGGCCTCGTCGGCGGTGGCCGTGGCCACCGGCCCCGGCAGTACCGAGAGCAGCGCTGCCGCGCCGGCCGCGGCGGCGAGCCACTTCCTGATCCGTCCCTGGTGGCGCACGGATGTCCCCTTTCGTCGGCTTCCCATGGATGGGCGGGGCAAGAACAGCACGCGCGGACGAGCGTCGCCTAGGAGTTCTCCTGGCAATCCACCCCAATGGGTGCAGGTGGGGGGCGGTGTTGCCACCTTCGTCTCCGATAGTTTCCGATATATCGTTGACGCATCGCGATGGATCAACGATAGTGAAACACGTCAAGCGGACACACGAGACGAAAGGAGCGCGGTGATGCGTTCACGCGGACAGCACGGCCACGGACATGAGCACGGACGGGGTCACGGCCACTGCGGGCCGGACCGTCGGGAGGAGTTCAGGGGGCTGCGCGCGGCTTTCGGGCCGTTCGGGCCCGGCTTCGGCGGCGGGCCCTTCGGCGGACGGGGCGGGCGCGGCGGCCCGCGCGGGAGGGCCAGGCGCGGCGACGTGCGCGCGTCCATCCTGGCGCTGCTCGCCGACCGGCCCATGCACGGTTACGAGATGATCCAGGAGATCGGCGAGCGCAGCGGCGGGGCGTGGAAGCCCAGCCCCGGCTCGGTCTACCCGACCCTTCAGCTGCTGGAGGACGAGGGGCTGATCAGCAGTGCGAGCGAGGGCGGCAAGAAGCTGTTCACGCTCACCGACACGGGCCGCACCGAGGCCGAGTCGGGCCCCGACGCCCCCTGGGCGGACGCCGGGCGCGGCTTCGACTTCGAGGCGATGCACGAGGTCCGTGCCGCCGGCGTCGGCCTGATGGAGGCCTTCGGGCAGGTCTTCAAGACCGGCACGCCCGAACAGCGGGAGAAGGCGCTCGCGGTCGTCAACGACGCCCGCAAGAAGCTCTACCTGATCCTGGCCGACGAACACTGAACCGGTCCGGCCCGATGACGGCGGCGGGGGGGGGGGGGGGGGGGGGGGCGGGGGGGGGGGGCGGGGGGGGGGGCGGGGGGGGGGGGGGGGGGGGGGGGGGGGGG
>NZ_JBBDHD010000113.1:0-21616 GCF_044129415.1 Streptomyces racemochromogenes | reverse complement strand
CCCCCCCCCCCCCCCCCCCCCCCCCCCCCCCCCCGGACGCCCGGGGCCCCGGGCTCAGCCGACCGGCGTCGGCTCCGGCCGCGCGTGCCGCTCCGCGCCCGGGGCCGGCGCCTTCGCCCGCGGGCGCACCGGCCACCACAGGGAGCGGCCCAGCAGGGCCGCCAGGGCCGGGACCAGGACCACCGACAGGACGAACGCCGACAGCAGGATGCCCACCGCCGTCGCGAACCCCGTCTGCTGGAGGCCCGGTTGCGGGCTCACCGCCAGGCTGCCGAAGGAGGCGGCCAGCACCAGGCCCGCCGTCGCGACCGCCGGCGCCGTGTGCCGCACCGCCCGGGCCACCGCGGCCCGCGCCGGACCGGGGCGCTCCATCTCCTCCCGGATCCGGTCGCCGATCAGGATGTTGTAGTCGGTACCGAGCGCCACCACGAAGAGGAACAGCACCAGCGGCAGCGTGAAGTCCACCCCGGGCCGCCCCAGCGCGTGCTGGAACACGAGCGTCGCCGCGCCCAGCGTGGCCGTGAACCCGAGCCCCACCGCCACCATCAGCACCACCGGTGCCAGCAGGCTGCGCAGCAGCACCAGCAGGATCACCGCGATGAGCACCGCGGCCACCGGGAAGATCACCTCCAGGTCCTCGCCCACCGCCACCGCGATGTCGGCGAAGACCGCCGCGGTGCCCCCGACATGGGCCTCGGTCCCGGCCGGCACGTGCGCCCGTACGGTCTCGCGCACCGGGCCGGCCACCAGGTCGCGGGCCCGCTGCCCGCCCGGCTCGGCCGCCAGCACCAGGTCGATGCGGGCGGCCCCGCGGTTTTCGCTGAGCACCGTCGGGGCGACCTGGCCCACCCCGGGCACCCGGGCCAGCGCCCCGGCCAGCCCGGCCACCCGCTCCGCGGTCATCGGCGCCCCGTCCTTCGCCTCCACGAACACGGTCGCCGGATCCGAGGCCCCGGCCGGCATCGACCGGGTGATCTCCTCCGCCGTCCGCGTGGCCGCGGTGCGCTCGCCGCCCGCGCCGCCCTGCCCGTAGTCCATCCGCACCCCGGCGGCCCCCGCCGTCAGCGCGCCGAGCACCACCACCGCCGCGACGGCGTGGGCCACCGGCCGCCGGGCGATCCGCTCGCCCAGCCCGCCCGCCGCACCCGCGCGGGGAGCCCGCCGCAGGGACCGCCCGGGCCAGAACATCCGGCGGCCCGTCACGGCCAGCAGCGCCGGCATCAGTGTCAGGCTGCCCAGCAGCATCACCAGGACCGCCACCGCGATGGCCGGGCCCAGCACCCGGAACTGGCCGAAGGAGGCGACCCCGAGCGTGGCGAACGCCGCGACGATCGTCAGCGCCGCCGAGGTGACCGCCGTCCCCACCCGGCCCGCGACCTCGGCCGCCGCCTCCCGGCCCGACTGCCCGGGGTGGGCGCGCAGCTGCTCGCGGAAGCGGAACAGCAGGAAGAGGAAGTAGTCGATGCCGATGCCGATCAGCACCACGTTGATCAGCCCGGGGGTGGAGGGTGCCAGGTCGATCCCGGTCAGCAGGGCCGCGCCGACCACCGCGCCCGACGCCGCCCCGCCGACGATCGTCACCGTCAGCAGCGGCAGCAGGGCCGCCGCCAGACTGCGGAACACCAGGACGTGCAGCAGCACGATCAGCCCGGTCATCGCCAGGCCGACGGCCATGGTGCGGGTCTCCTCGGCGTCGGCCGTGTCCACGGTCGTCGCCAGCCCGCCCGTGAAGCCGGTCCGCAGCCCCGCTTCCCCGAAGGCGCCGCGCGCCTGCTCCCGGAAGGCCCGGTAGGTGCCCTGAACCCCGGGATCCTGCGGATTGCCCGTCAGCTCCACCGGTATCAGCCGGAACGCCCGGTCCGGCGCCGTCGCCCCCGCCCCGATCCGGGGCACCTGGGAGTGGTCCTGCACCAGCGGCGGGTCGTCCTGCGCACGCGGCATGACCACCCGTTGCCGGGCCAGCCGCCCGGCCACCTCCCCGATCCGCCGCTCGTCGGCGCCCGTCAGCGCCGCCCCGTCCGCACGGGCCACGAGCACGGTCAGCGGGTCGGCGTCCGGCCGCAACCCGAAGTCCTCCTCGGCGATCCGCAGCGCGGCAGCCGAGTCGTAGCGCTCCGGCAGGAAACCGGCGTCACCGGACTGGGTCGCCCGGTACACGAACGCCTGGCCCAGGATGGCCAGCGCGATGCCCACCACCGCCCAGACGGCGATCACCTTCCACGCGTGTCTCGTCGAACTTCCCGTCAGGGCGCGGATCACTTCTCTCCTCCGGTCTCTGCGACGTCTCCCGCAGGACGGCCGCCTACGGGACTCCAGACCATCAGCCGGGCCGCCGTCGCGCGTCGGGGCGCGGGAGGATCCGCCCACCGGGACCCGGGTCCGGATCCCGGCCGGACCCGGGACTGGAGTCCTGGTCCGGGCCCCGACCCGCGGCCGGTGCCCCGACCAGGGGCTTTTGCCAGAATGGAGCTCCGCGCGACGGCCGCGCGCCGCCCCGGACCGGCCGGGCGGGGGCGGCCCGCGGAGAAGGCGGGGACCGATGGGCACGCGCGCCGAGCGCCTGGAGTGGACGCGGGGCGACGGACTGGTGGCGGCGGGGGCGGCGGCCACCGACCTCACCGGTCTGTCCCTCAGCGCCGTGGTGGACGGGACCCCCTTCACGGTCACCGCCGCCCTCGGACTGGTCCTCGCCGCCCTGACCCTGCTGTTCCGGCGCCGCCACCCGGTCCCGGTGCTCGGCGCCGTGCTCGCCTTGGGCATGGTGGTCAACGTCGCCACCCCGGCCGCGCCGCACTTCGGCCTGGCCCTGACCGTCGCCCTGTTCACCGTGGCCCGCCGCTGCCGGCCCGCCGTGGTCGCCGCCGCCGCCCTGGCCTCCGTGCCGCTGGCCGCCGTCGGACTGGGCGGCTCCCTGCTCCCGTCCGGCATGAACGTCCTCACCAACGCCCTCGCCGGCACCCTGGTCGTCGGCGCCGCCGTCGCCGCCAACCGCTGGCAGCGGGAGGTCGAGGCCAACCGGCAGCTGCTCGCCGAACGGGCGGTGGCCGAGGAACGCCGCAGGATCGCCCGCGAGCTCCACGACATCGTCGCCCACCACATCACCACCATGCAGCTGATGGCCGGCGGGGCCCGCGTCAGCCTCGCGCACGACCCCGGCGCGGCCCGCGAGGCCCTCGTCGTCCTGGAGGACTCCGGCCGGATGGCCCTCGGCGAGATGCGACAGCTGCTCGACGTCCTGCGGACCGGGGAGGAGACGGAGTCCGCCCCCACCGCCCCGCAGCCGGGCACCGACGACCTCCAGCGGATCGTCACGGAGTCCCGGATGGCCGGCATGGACACGGAGTTCACCGTGGACGGGGCGGTCCGCCCGCTGCCGCCCACCGTCGGCCTGACCGTGTTCCGCATCGTGCAGGAGGCCCTGACGAACGCCCGCAAGCACGCCGGGAACGCCAACGCCCGCGTCCGGCTGACGTACCGGCCCCAGGAGGTGGCCGTCGAGGTGTGCGACGAGGGGCCCGGCGACGGGCCGCCGCGCCGCTCGGCCGCCCGGCACCCCGGCCGCAGCGGGTACGGTCTGATCGGCATGCGCGAACGCGTGGCCCTGCACGGCGGCACCCTGGAGGCCGCCCCCCGCCCGGACGGCGGCTTCCGCGTCGCCGCCCGCCTCCCGGTCCCGGCGGCCGCCGCAGCCCCGGCCGGGGCAGAAGGAGAGGAAGCCCGCCCGTGATCCGGGTACTGATAGCCGACGACCAGCCGCTGGTGCGCCGCGGCCTGAGCCTGATCCTGGCGCCCCACCCGGATGTCGAGGTGGTCGGCGAGGCCGGCGACGGCGCCGAGGCGGTGGCGCTCGCCCGGGAACTCCACCCCGACGTGGTGGTCATGGACATCCGCATGCCGGTCCTCGACGGGGTCCGCGCCACCGGGGAACTCGCCCTCGCCCGCCCCGCGTCCCGGGTCCTCGCGCTGAGCACCTTCGACATGGACGAATACGTGGTCGCCGCCCTGCGCGCCGGCGCCTACGGGTTCCTGCCCAAGGACGTCTCCCCCGAGGAGCTGATCGCCGCCGTCCGCACGGTCCACACCGGAGAGGCCGCCGTCGCCCCCCGGCTGCTGACGCGGCTGATCTCCACCTACGTACGGACCACGCCGCGCGAGCCCCGGCCCGCCCCCGCGGCCCCCGCCGGACTCACCCCGCGCGAGCTGGAGATCTGGCGGCTGCTCGCCACCGGACTCGACAACGCGGAGATCGCGGCGGAACTGGACCTCAGCGTCTCCACCGTCAAGAACCACCTCACCGGGGTCTTCGGCAAGCTGGGCGTCCGGGACCGGGCGCAGGCGGTCATCGCGGCGTACGAATCGGGCCTGGTGGAGGCCGAACGGAGGAGCACGTGACGACCAACGGCCCGCAGACGGTCCGATTTCCCCCGCGGCCGCGGCTCTGACCTGCCCGGAGGCGGGAGGGTTCACCCGTGCGCAGCAGGCCTCGCGCATGGCACAGTGCCAGCAGCGCAACCTCCGGACCAGGGAGCCCACATGCCCGACCCGCACACCGTGCCGCCGGCGCCCACCGCCGCGCACCGGACCGGCCCGGGCCCACTGCCCGGCTGTCCCCGCTGCGCCACCCCGCCACGGCGGATCTCCTGGCGCCAGCGCCCCGGCGAGCCCGTCGTCCTGGTCTTCGAGCCCTGCGGGCACCGCCACACCTCGCCGGCCCCGCCCCTCCTCGCCGTCACCCCCCTCCCGCCGCCCCGTGCCGGGAGGCCGCCCGTGACCTCGTATCCTGCATCGGAGCTCACCCACGAGCAGCTTCGATGAGTCGATGGGCCGCGGCGCGCCGAGCGCCGACGCGGCGGGAACGGGAGAACCCTGATGGACGTGCAGCACTTCGAGCGGATCACCGCGTTCATCGAGGCGCGGCTCACCCCGCTGTTCGACGCGGAGACCGGAAGTGAGCGCGGCTTCGCCATGGACGACACCTCCCGCGCCCTGCGCGCCCTGCGCAACAGCGTCCTGGAGGCCTCCGCGGTCAAGGGGCTCATCGCGACGCGGGAGACGGCCGAGCCGCTCGTGCGCAAGGTCATCGACCAGTCGGTGGAGCACCACTGGGACGTGCTGCGCGGCATCGCCCGCCAGTGGGAGGACCACGCCGACTTCCGCAAGGAGTTCAAGCGCCACGCCTGGGAGCTGGACGGGGCCCCCGCCGCCTGATCCGCGGGACCGGCCTAGCGGCTGGGCGCGCCGCCGATCAGGTGGCCGATCCGGCGTTCGAGCCCGCTCCAGCGCCGGTCGTGCCGATAGGCCCGGCGCAGGGTCCGGGCCCGGGTCCTGGGGCGCCCGCCGTAGAACCGGCGGGCCCACGGTGACGCGGGCCGGGCCAGCCGCACCGCCGCGATCAGGGCGATCAGCGGCACCACCATCCCGAACACCGCGAGCCGCGGCTTGCCCTTGAACAGGGCCACCACGGCCAGCAGCAGATTGAACAGCACGGTGAGCGCGAGGAACAGACGGTTCTGCAACTGGTCCTCGGTCAGACCGTCCACGCCCAGCGGCAGGAAACCGCACAGCAGCAGCCCCGCCAGGGCCGAGGTCATGACCACCACCTCCACGCTGAGCGTGCCCTCCTCGCTCCAGTAGACGTCGCTCAGGTGCAGGATCAGCGCGAACTCGTCCAGCACCAGGCCCGTTCCCATCCCGAACAGCACGGCCGCCACCCACGCACCCCACCCCGTACGGCCGCCCGCGATCGCGGTGAAACCGCCGACGGTCATCAGGATCACCCCGGGCACGCAGTGGTGCACGTGCAGACCGCCGGGCGTGACGTTGCGGAACGGGCCCTTCCCGGCCCGGATCATGCGGGTGACCACCCGGGTCGCCACGAAGGTCACGACGAACGCCGTCAGGGCCAGGAGCAGGGGCAGCTTCCCCGGCTCCAGGATGTTGCGGTACCACCAGTCGCCCATGCCGTCACCCTCCCGGTGACGCCGGTCCGGCGCACCGCGGGGACCGCCGTTCGGGCGCCCCGGTCCCGGTCCCGGTCCCGGCGGGGGCGCGGGCCGCCGGGTCCGCCGGGCCCGCTCAGGCCGTCGTGGCCGCCGGGTCGGGCTCCGCGGCGGAGCCCTCGCGGGCCGCGCGGCGGCGCAGCGCGTCCTCGTCGGTGTCCGCGTCGTACGAGATCAGCTTCGGCAGCAGCGCGGCCAGCAGCGCCACCGAGGCGACGCACGCCAGGCCGCCGCTCCAGAACGCCGGCCGGGTACCCGTCCAGCCCGCCATCGTGCCCGCCCGGACCTGGCCGAGCTGCGGCCCGACGCTGTACGAGAGCACCTCGATCCCCGCGAGCCGCCCGCGCAGCTCCTCCGGGATCGTCTGGTTCCAGATGGTGGAGCGGCCCAGGGCGCTCAGCATGTCGCCCGCGCCCGCCGCCGCCAGGCACAGCAGCACCGGCCAGACGTGGGAGAACCAGCCCGCCGCGGCGATCGCCAGACCCCACGCGGCCGCACCGAACACCACCAGCAGCCCGTGCCGCCGCACCCGGGACACCCAGCCGCTGGTCAGCCCCAGCACCAACGAGCCCACCGCGCCCGCCGCGTACATCAGCCCGAGCGCCCACTCGGCGTCGAGCTCGTCCGCCAGGAACGGGAAGATCGTGTTGGGGAACGCGAAGAACATCGCGGCCAGGTCCACGGCGTACGTGCCCAGCAGCACCGGCCGGCTCCACGCGTACCGCGCTCCCTCGGCTATCGACCGCAGCGAGGGCCGCTCCGCGCCGCCCGCGGGCGGGGCGGGTCGCAGCCGCGCGCACAGGGCCACCGACACGGCGAAGCCCACGACGGTCACCGCGTACGCCGAGGCGTACCCGGCGTAGGCGACGACCACCCCGGCCAGCGCCGGTCCGGCGATCGCCCCGGACTGGTAGCGCAGCGCGTTCAGCGCGGCGGCGGCCGTCAGTTGGTCGTGCGGCACGATCCGCGCCATCAGCGAGTCCAGCGCGGGCCGCTGGAGGCCGCTCAGCGCCGACACGCCCGCGGCCACCACGTACAGCGGCCACAGCATCGGGTCCGGCAGCAGCGCGTTGACCAGCAGCACCAGCGCCAGCAGCCCGAGCCCGGCCTCGGTCAGCAGGATCAGCCGCCGCCGGTCCACCGCGTCCGCGAGCGCGCCCCCGTACAGTCCGCACACCACCAGCGGCACCAGCTCCACCGCACCCATCGCGCCGACCGCCAGCGGCGAGTCCGTCAGGTGCTTGATCTGCAGCGGCAGGGCGATCATCGCCATGAACGAGCCGAAGAAGGTGACCGTGCCCTGGAAGAAGAGGAGCCGGAAGTCGCGGCTGGAACGCCAGGGGGACAGATCGGGCAGTACGGAAGACAGGCGGGAGCTACTCACAACGCGCCATCGTGCGGGCCCGCCGCGCACTCCAGCAACGGATTTTCTCCCCGGACGGGTCAAATCGGGACCCGGCGCGTGGCACCGGCCGCTCCCGGTGGCACCCATGGGACATGCCGCCGGTGTCCCCGTTCCTGCGTACGGCAGCGTCCCACGCCTGGCGCCTGCTGGTCGTCGGGGCTGCCGTCTACGCGGTCTTCGTGGTCCTGGGCCGCTTCCACGAGATCGGCGTCGCCCTCTTCCTGGGCCTGGTGATCACCGCGCTGCTGTCACCGCTGTCGCGCCGGCTCGCCCGCGTGATACCGCGCTCGCTGGCGGTGGCCGTCAGCCTGATCGGCAGCGCTTGCCTGCTGCTGGGCGTGCTCGCGCTGGTCGGCGAGGCGGTGGCGGGGGAGAGCGAGAACCTGGTCAGGGAGTTCCGTGACGGGCTCGTCAGCATCCAGAAATGGCTGGAACGGCCGCCGCTCCGGCTGGGGTCGGAGGCCGTCAGCGACCTCCAGTCCCGCGTCGGGGAGTACGTCTCGTCCCACCGCTCCACCCTGCTCAACACGGCCGTCAGCGGCGCCGGGCAGGTGGTGCAGGTGCTCACGGTGCTGGCCCTCGCGGTGTTCTCCTCCGTCTTCTTCCTGCACGGCGGCGACCGGCAGTGGGCCTGGTTCCGCGCACAGCTGCCCGAGGGGGTGCGCGAGCGGGTGGGCGTCGCCGGGCGCGCGGCGTGGCGCACCTTCACCGGCTACACGCACGGGATCGTTCTGGTCGCCGCCACCAACGCGGCCCTCGTCGGGCTCGCGCTCTACCTCCTGGGGGTCCCGCTGGCCCTCCCGCTGGCCCTCCTGGAGTTCTTCGCCGCCTTCGTCCCCCTGATCGGCTCGCCGATCGCCCTCGCGGTCGCCGCGGTGGTCGCGCTGGCGGCGAAGGGGCCGCTCATCGCGGGCGTGGTGGTCGCGCTCATCGTGGTGATCGGACAGATCGAGGGCCACCTGCTGCATCCGCTGGTGATGAGCTGGGCGGTGGCGCTGCACCCGCTGGTCGTCGCGGTCTCGGTGGTCGCGGGGGCCATCGCGGCGGGAGTGGTCGGCGCGGTGGTCGCCGTACCGCTGGTCTCGGTGACCTGGTCGGTGCGCAGCGCCCTGCGCGCCCACGCCGCCGCGGCGGCGTCACCCCTGCCGCCGCCGCAGCCGCCGCCCGTGGGGGACGCCGGGCCGGACGGCTGAACGGGCGCGACGCGTCTACCGTAGGACGTGGAGGTGGTTGCCATGGCAGAGCGCTCCGGCGGAGCGGCGCCGCGCAAGCTGGAGGAGGACCGGTTGCTGAAGGAACTGGAGACCATCCACCGCACCCGCCACGAGACCCTGCTCCACGGCTCGGACGACGCGCTGGCCACGCATACGCAGCGGCTGAAGGAGCTGGAGGAGGAGTACCTCCGGCGCCACCCGCACCGCGCCCCCGCGTCGGGCCGCACCCGAGAGGGCGCCCGGGCGCGCGCCTCGGGCGAGGTGTAGTTCCCCGCCCCGCCCCTCCTCCGTTCCCCGGGGCGAGCCCCGGACCCCGTACGCGCGCTTCGTAGGCGCGGGGAGGCCGGAGCCGCGGCAGCCGGACACGGCCTCAGCGGAACGCGGGGGCCGCCGGGGCCGGCCCCAGGGTGGTGGTGCCGGGGGCCGCGCGGTGGCCGAGCCCGGTGCGGTAGGCGTCCAGCGCCGCCTCCGTCCGGCCACCCCTGCGCAGCAGATCGCCCAGCAGCCGGCACAGGTCCGCCAGGTCCCCGCCCGCCCCGCTCCGCTCCAGCAGCGCCAGCGCCCGTACGTAGTGCTCCTCGGCCGCCTCCGCGTCCCCCCGCTCCTCGGCGATCAGCCCGAGCAGCCGGTGCGCCCCGCCCGCGTGCACCGCGCCCGGGTCCGAGCCCTCCGCCAGCAGCCCCGACACCAGTTCGGCCGCCTCCTCGTACCGGCCCAGGCGCCGCAGCACGTCCGCCAGCTCCACCTCCACCTGCGCCGTGTACAGCGCGGCCCGCCGGGCCGTGAGCATCTCCCGGGCGATCCGCAGCTCCCGCTCGGCCGCCGCGAGCTCCCCGTGCTGCGCCTGGACGTAGCCCCGCATCCAGTGGCAGTGCGCCAGATCGGTGCGCAGCCGCAGCTGCCGGTAGACGGCCTGGGCCTTCGCCAGTGAGGCGTCGGCGTCCGCCACCCGGCCCTCGGCGAGGAAGGTGCGGGCCACCTGCCGGTGCATCCCCGCCACCAGGGCCGGATCCGCGACCTGCGGGGCCAGCGCGAGCGCCAGCTCCGCCGCGTGCGCCGCGCGGGCGTGGGCCCCCATGTCGATGTAGGGGCCGATCACCGCCGAGTACAGCAGCACCAGCGCCTCCGGGTCGGCGAGCCCGCCCGCGTTGAGGCCGTCGATCGCGGACTCCAGCAGGTAGCAGGCGTAGCGCAGTTCCCCGGCCAGCAGGTGCGCGACGGCCCTGCCGCGGATCGGCCGGGCCCGGCGGGGGAGCGGCTCCCCGGCCAGCAGGTGCTCCGCCGCCTCGAAGTGCCCGGCCGCCTCGCTCAGTTCACCGGCCTCCAGGGCGCAGTCGCCGAGCCCCAGCAGGGCCTCGGCCCGCTCGTCGGCCAGCCCGAGGCGCTCCGCCTCGGCGAGCAGCCGCCGGAAGTGGCCGCAGGCCTCCCGGGCCGAGCCGGTGGCGAGGGTCCGCTGGGCGTCGGTCAGGGCCAGGCGCAGTTCCGTGGCCAGGGTGGCCGGACGGCCGGTGGCCAGCTCCTCGTACGAGGTGCCCAGCCGCCCGGCGAGGAACCGCAGCGCGGTCTCCGAGGGCCGGACCTTGCCCGCCTCCAGGGTGGACACGTACGCCGGGGTGTACGCGGGCTCCGCCAACTGCCGCTGCGTCAGACCGCGTTCACCGCGCAGCCGCTGAACCCGGCGCCCGATCTCGGCCGGTTCGTCCATGAACTCCCCCTGTCGTCCACGAGGTTTCCTCAACTCCCCAGTATCCGGCGGGAGTCAGCCATTGCGCACGCCCTCGGGCGCCCCTTAGTTTAAGCAGCCGGTTCAGCCGAGTTAACCGAGTACTTAACCCCCCACTCCCTGCCCCGGCGGAGGACTTCATGCAGAGAACCTTCCGAACGGCCCTGCGCGCGGCGCTCGCGGCCGCCTGCGCGAGCGCCGCGCTCCTGTCCGCGTCGGCCGTACCCGCCGGAGCGGCCCCGCCCGCCGGCCCGACCGCCCGGCCGGGCGTCGAGGTCGAGATACCCGGGCCGGAACACGGCGGCGAAGCCGGGTCGGGCCGCACGCGGGTGCCCGCCGCCGGACGGGGGAAGCCCGCCGGCCGCCTCTCCGAGTCGGCGCGGGCCGCCGACGGGCAGGTCACCAAGACGGTCGACAACGGCCCCACCTCCGACCGGCTCGACGTGGTCTTCGTCGGCGACGGCTACACCGCCGCCGAGCTGGACCGCTTCCACGCCGACGTCCGCGCGAAATGGGCCGAGGTCACGGCCGTGGAGCCCTACACCACCTACCGCGACCTCTTCAACGTGTGGACCGTGGACGCCGTCTCCGCCCAGTCCGGGGTCTCCGGCGACCCCGGCCCGGACACCGTCCGCGACACCGCCCTCGGGTCGTACTTCTGGTGCGACTCCATCGAGCGGCTGCTCTGCGTGGACCAGCCCAAGGTGGACGCGTACGTGGCCAAGGCGCCCGCCGCCGACCTGGTCATCGTCCTCGCCAACAGTGCCAAGTACGGTGGCGCCGGCTACAACGAGCCCAGCCCCACCCTCGGTTACGAGGGCATCTCCACGGCCTCCGCCGGCCACCCCAAGTCCGGCCAGGTCGCCATCCACGAGACCGGCCACTCCCTCGGCAAGCTCGCCGACGAGTACTTCTACCCGGGCGTCCCCGGCTACGAGAAGTACACCGGCCCCGAACCTGCCGACCCCAACACCTCCACCCTGGACGCCGGGGCGATGGCCGCGCAGTGGGCCAAGTGGTACCGCTGGCTCGGCGAGAGCTCACCGGACGGCGGCACCGTCGGAGCCTACGAGGGCGGCGGCTACTACGTGACCGGCCTCTACCGGCCCACCGACAACTCGATCATGAGGGTGCTGGGCAAGCCCTTCAACCTCCCCGGCGTCGAGGCGATGATCGCCGGCTTCCAGCGGCACACCCGTCTCGTCACGCCCCTCACCCCCACCGACCGGACCCTGCGGCTGGGCCGCACCGCGAAGGCCGCCGTCGCGCACCTGGCCTCCGCCGACGGGCGCCAGCCGACGGTCCGCTGGTACCTCGACGGCCGCGAGCTGGGGCGCTTCGCCGGCCGGACCCAGGTGCGGGTCGCCGACCTGTGGCTGCTGGACCTGCGCACCCACAAGCTGTCGGTGACCGTGGAGGACCGCACCCCCGCCGTCCGCGACCCCGAGCTCGCCCGCAGCCTGTCCTCCACCGTGACCTGGGACGTCAGGCTGTAGCGGCGGGAGAGCCCGTGCGGGCGAAGCGGGTCCGGTACCCGGCCGTGGTGCGGAGCTGTGGGCCGCCCCGAACGGCAAGCCCGCCGGCCCCGCCAGGCCGGTGGAGTTCGGTGCGCCGCTGTCGCCGAACAGATGGCCGTGCACCGGCACCTGCCGGCCCGGCGCCCGGCTGTCGGGCAGCGGCGTGGCGCGGCCGATCGCGGCCGCGGGGAACGCCCCCTCCTCCGAGCCGCTGATCCCGCCCCCGCCCCCGCGCGGCGGGGGTCGTCGGCGCAGCGGACCCGTCGGAGGGGCGGCGTACGGGATCCCCTCGAACCTGTCGTACGCCCCGTGCGCCCGCCCGCGCACCGGCCCCCGGCGGTCGCCACGGCGGGCCGCCCCGCGCTCCCGACCCGCCGCCCGCCCCGACGGCCCGGATCCGCCGGCGCAGGGCAGCAGCGACGCCACGACCGCCGGCAGCGCCCCCGGCACCCTGCGCACCAGGCGCCCCCGGCCGCGCCGGCCGGCCCTCCTGAACGAACGCCCCTTCCTCGCCGGGTGCTGCCGGACCGACGCCGGGCCGGACCGCCCTGCGGGCGGCGGGAAGGCGGCGGTCGGCGCCGGGGAGCGCCACTGTGCCCCGCCCGCCGCCGTGTGGGCCGCCCCGGGCCCGGTGTGTCCGGGCCGGTGCCCCGGACATACCGGGGGAGCCCCCCGTTTGCCCGCCCCGAATGGCGCAGTGCGGGCCCGTGCCGCTCAATGTCACCAAGCGTGCGCTTCCTATAACGCACGATGACCGGCGCGCGATTGCGTAGACCCGCGCGTCGGCGAGACGGAGCTTTCCATGAATGACCCCAGCACCCTCGCGGCGGCGGAACCCGGCGACCGCGACGGCCTCCACGCCCCCACCCCGGAACCGACCGACGACCCCCTTCACGCACCCCCGCCCCCAGCCCTCGCCGAACCTCCCGCACGCGTCCCCCTCCTCGACCCGCACGCCGACCAGCCGCCCCGGGGCCCGGATTCCCCCTCCGGTCCATGGCCGTCCCCCGCGGCCGCCGCGGCCCGGCCCGGACCCGGCGCGTCGCCCCGGGCCGGCCTCGGGCTCCCCGCGGAGCCCGCGGCGCACCGCGCCGGGCCCTACGACCCCCGGCCCACCGCACCGGCCGCCGCGTTCCGCGCCGACCTACGGCCCCTCCCGGAGCGGACCGCCTCCGACGCCGAAACGCCTTCCGCGGACCGGGCGGCCCCCGGATCCGACCTCCCGCAGGCGCCCGCAGGCCGGAGCGGGCCCGCACCCTCCCCGCAGGAGCGCCCCACGGTCCAGTGGGACCGCCCCGACCCCGAGCCCCCCGGGCCCGCTGCCCCGGCCCCTCCCCACACCGAGCCGCTCCGCACCCTGCTGGAGACGGCCGCCACCTGCCGGCCCGTCGAGGAGGTGACCGCGCTGGTCGGCCTGCTGAAGGACTCGGGCCGGCTCGCGAACCCCGGGCACGACGCCCTCCGCGCGGCCGCCGTCGCCCGGCCGGTCGACGAGGTCCGCCGGATGGTCGCCCTGCTGGGCGAGCACCCCGACGAGGAGGCCGAGGCGGACATCGCCCTGCGGGCGGCCGCCGTGGGCCGGCCCATCGAGGACGTGGCCCTGCTGGCCACCATCCTCGACCCCGAAGGCCCCGGCGCGGCGCCCGCGCCCGGCGCCGACGCCGACCCCGCGCCCGCTCGGGAGTCCGCTCCGGCGGCCCGGCCGACGGGCCCGGCGGACCCGGCCGAGGCGGCCGTCCGGCCCGGCCGTCCCCCGGCCGCGGCACCGGCCCCGCCGCCGGCGCCCGTTCCGCAGCCCCCGCCGGTCCGCTCCGCCCGGCCCGCACCCGCCACGGCCGACGCCATAGCGGAACGCGCGGCCCGGCGCGGGGGCGTGCTGGGCCACGTGCTGCGCTGGCCGACCGCCGCCGCCCTGCTGTTCTGCGGGGTGCTGCACCTGCCCGGGAACCTCGCCGAACCGCCCGCCCCGGGTCGGCTGCTGCCCCTGGCGGTGGCCCTGCTCTGCCTGCCGCTCGGCGCCCTCCTGGCCGTCCGGGACACCCCGGCGGTGTGGCGGGGGGCGGCGGTGGCGGCACTGGCCGTGGTGGCGCTGCACATCGTGGGCGGGGTGGCCTTCTTCAACCCCCTCGACGGCACCCTCGGCGCGCCCTATCCGTGGGCCGGTGTGGCGGCGGTGCTCGGCGCCGGCGCGACAGCGGTCCTGGCCGGCCTCGCACTGGCGTACCGTCCGTCCCGCCCCCGCCCGGACGAAGGAGCCTGACCCCGCCGCGGAACCCCCGGCCGCCCACCCCGCGCGGCCGGGGGTTCCCCGCACACGGGCGCGCGCCGCCACCGGAGAAGGAAGCCGAGCCGGGGGTGCGTGTGCGGGCGGGCCTCGTGCGGCCCGCCCGGGGTGTCAGTCCGCCAGGAGGTTCACCGCCCCCGTGAAGACCCGCGGCATCCGCGCCGCCAGCGTCACGATCCGGGCCGCCAGCGGGGGCCGGCGGCGAGCCCAGAGCAGGGACGACGTCAGGGCGCGGTAGCCGCGTGAGAGGTCCCGCCAGGCCCGCTCGTACTCCTGCGGCCGGCCCGCGCGCACGCAGCGGACGAGTTCCCCCGCGGCCGCCACCGCCAGGGTCAGCCCCTCCCCGGTCAGCGCGTCCACGTACCCCGCCGCGTCCCCCACGAACAGCACCCGCCCCGCCACCCGGCTCCGCGCCCGCTGGCGCAGCGGCCCGGCGCCGCGCACCCCCGCACCCGGACCGGACGGTGGCGGCGCCGGCAGCCGGGACGCCAGCAGCGGGAAGCGGCCCAAGTGGACGTCGAACGGCGCCTGCTCCGAGGTGAGCACCGCCACCCCGATCCGGTCCGGCCCCAGCGGGGTCACGTACGCCTCCGCGCCGGGCCCCCAGTGCACCTCGACCAGGTCGCTCCACGGGGGGACCGCGTAGTGGCGGCGCAGCCCGTAGCGGGCCGGCCGCCCCGGCACGGCCGGCACCGCCAGGCCCAGCCCGCGCCGCACCGGCGAGTGCAGCCCGTCCGCCGCCACCAGGTACCGGGCCGTCAGCCCGGCCGCCCACACCCGCCGCCCGTCCTGGCGGACCTCCCCGACGCGCCTGGCGAGCACCCGTACGCCCAGCTGCGCCGCACGCTCGGCCAGCGCGGCCTGGAGGTCCGTACGCCGGCACCCGCGCCCCGGGCCGGCGCGGAAGAGCCCCTCCGCGCGCAGCCCCGTCACCCCGTCCACGTAGCGGATGCCGCGGAATGCGCGGCCCGGCGCCGTCACGCCCAGCTCCTCGAACCGCCGGACGGCCCCCGGCATCAGCCCCTCCCCGCAGGCCTTGTCGATCGGTGTGGGACGCGGCTCCAGCACCACCGCCTCCAGCCCGGCCAGCGCCCCGTGGATCGCGGTCGCCAGCCCCGCCGGGCCGCCCCCGGCCACGAGCAGGTCGATCACCGCACCAGGCCCAGCAGCGGATCGGCGGTACGGGCGTAGGTGAGCGCGCTGTTCTCACAGCGGATCCGCACCCGCAGCAGCAGGGCGTTGAGCAGGGTGAACGCGAGCGCGGTCATCCAGGCGGTGTGCACCAGCGGCAGCGCCACCCCCTCCAGCACCACCGCCGCGTAGTTGGGGTGCCGCAGCAGCCGGTACGGTCCCGCCGCCACCAGCGGCAGCCCGGGCACCACGATGACCCGGGTGTTCCAGCGCGGGCCCAGGGACAGGACGCACCACCAGCGCAGCCCCTGCGCCGCCACCAGCACGGCCAGGGCGGGCCAGCCGAGCGCGGGCAGGAACGGCCGGTGCACGGCCTCCGCCGCACAGCCCGCCAGCAGGGCGGTGTGCAGGACGACCATGGCGGGGTAGTGGCCGCGGCCGTACTCGCGGCCGCCGCGCGCCAGGCTCCAGGCGGCGTTGCGGCCGGCCATGGCCAGCTCGGCCAGCCGTTCGGCGGCGACCAGCGCGAGGAGGAGGAAGTACCAGGACAGCGGGGTGGCGGAGTGGATCGAAAGCGTCGAAAGGGTCGAAGGCATCGAAGACGTGGACGCGATCAGCGGCATGGGCACCTCACCAGCGCAGCAGGACGAGTTCGGAGGCGAAGCCCGGACCGAAGGCGAGCATCAGCCCCACCGATCCGGGCGCGGGCGGTCCGGCGGCCTGGACGGCGCCGAGGACGTGCAGGACGGAGGCGGAGGAGAGGTTCCCGACGGCAGCCAGCGAACGGCGGCTGGCCCCGAGGGCGTGCTCGGGCAGCCCCAGGGAGCCGGCCAGCACGTCCAGGATCCTCGGGCCGCCCGGATGGCAGACCCAGACGTCGACGTCGGCGGGCTTGAGGTCGTGTCCGGCCAGGAAGGACTCGACCTCCTCGACCACGTGCAGTCCGACCAGCTCGGGCAGCTCCCGGCCCAGCACCATGCGCAGGCCCCAGTGCCCGATGTCCCAGCCGAGGAGGTGCGCGCTGCCCGGGTAGAGCCGGCTGCGCGCGTCCACCACCCACGGCCCGCCGGGGCCGTCGTGCAGGGGGTGCTCCGCCCCCACCGCGACCAGGGCTCCGGCCCCGTCCCCGAAGAGGGCGCCCGCCACCAGGTTCGCCATCGAGGTGTCGGCCGGCTGGAGGGTCAGCGAGCACAGCTCCGCCGACAGCAGCAGGGCGGCCTGCCCCGGCCGTCCGGCCAGCTGCTCGTGCAGCATGCCCAGCCCGGCGGCGCCCGCCGCGCAGCCCAGCCCGAAGAGCGGGACGCGCCGTACGTGGGGCCGCAGCCCGGTCCGTTCCGCGAGCCGGGCCTCCAGGGAGGGGGTGGCGAGCCCGGTGACGGTCGTCGACAGCACCAGGCCGATGTCCGGCGCCGCCACGCCCGCGCCCGCGAGGGCGGCACCGACCGCCTCGGCGCCGAGCTCCAGGGCCGTGCGGAGGAAGAGGGCGTTGGTGGTGCCGAAGTCGGCGTCCGGCCCGCCGTAACGTTCCAGCGGCTGCGCGAGGTGGCGGGAGTCGACCCGCACCGAGGCGTGCACCCGGCGCAGCAGGGCGGCATCGGCGCCGGGCGGCAGGCACCGGACCAGCGCCTCCGTGATCTGGGCCTGCGGGTACAGGTGGGGCGGGAACACGCTGCTCACCGCCAGGACACGGGTCATTGGCCCAACATAGGGAAGAACGGGGCGAACCGGGGCGAAGCGCGCGAGGGGTGGGACAGGAACCTGCCGCCTCGGCGTAGCGTGACGCCGTGCCCGCCCCCTCCTCCGCCTTCCCCCTGCCGACGGTCCCGGTGGGCGGCCTGCTGCGCGCCTGCCACCCGCTCCCGGCGGCCGCCGTCACCCTCTTCGCCGGGGTCCTCGCGGCCGCCGCCGGGCGCGGACCCGCCGGCACCGCCCTCACGGCCGGGGCCGTGGCGGCCGGGCAGCTCTCGGTGGGCTGGTGCAACGACCGCGTCGACCTGCGGCGCGACCGGGCCGTCGGCCGCAGGGACAAACCCCTGGCCACGGGCGGGGTGCCGGCCGGCGCCGTGACCGCCGCCGCCCTCACGGCGCTGGCCCTGTGCGTACCGCTGTCGCTGGCCGCGGGCCCGGCGGCCGGCGCGGCGCACCTCGCCGGGGTCGCAGCCGCCTGGGCGTACAACCTGCGGCTCAAGGGCACGGCCGCCTCGTGGGTCCCGTACGCCCTCGCCTTCGGGCTGCTCCCGGCCTTCGTCACGCTCGGCCTGCCCGGCGCGCCCTGGCCGCCGCCCTGGCTCACCGCCGCCGCCGCACTGCTCGGCGCCGCCGCCCACTTCGCCAACGTCCTGCCCGATCTCGCCGACGACCTCGCCACCGGCGTCCGCGGCCTGCCGCACCGGCTCGGGGCCCGCCCCTCGGCGGCGCTCGCCGCGCTGCTCGTCCTCGGCTCGGCCGCCCTCCTGGTCCTGGGCCCGCCGGGGCACGTCACCCCGTACGGCTGGACCCTCCTCGCCCTGACCGGCGCCCTGCTCCTGGGCACCGCCGCGGCCCCGGGCCGCACCCCGTTCCTGGGGGTGATGGCGGTGGCGACGGCCGACGTCCTGCTGCTCCTGGCCCGCAGCGGGGGCCGGTAGACCAGGCCCCCGTGCGGGCTACGCCGGGGCCCGCCGGGTGCGGGTCCAGGCCAGGAGGGTGTCGGCGGGCCAGGTGTTGACCACCCGCTCCGGCGGGACCCCGCACTCCACGGCCCGTCCGCAACCCAGGATCTGCCAGTCGAGCTGGCCCGGGGCGTGGGCGTCGGTGTCGATCGCGAAGAGGACCCCGGTCTCCACCGCCAGGCGCAGCAGCCGGCGGGGCGGGTCCAGGCGTTCGGGGCGGCTGTTGACCTCGACGGCCGTACCGGACTCCGCGCAGGCCGCGAACACGGCCTCCGCGTCGAACGTGGACTCCGGACGGGTCCGGCCGGTCACCAGCCGGCCCGTGCAGTGCCCGAGGACGTCCATCAGCGGGTTGCGCACCGCCGCCAGCAGCCGCCGCGTCATCGCCGGCGACTCCATCCGCAGCTTCGAGTGCACGGACCCCACCACCACGTCGAGCCGTTCCAGCAGCTCCGGCTCCTGGTCGAGCGAACCGTCGAGGAGGATGTCGCACTCGATCCCGGTCAGCAGCCGGAACGGCGCCCACCGCTCGTTCAGCTCCGCCACCACCTCCAGCTGCTGGCGCAGCCGCTGCGCGGTCAGGCCCCGCGCGACCGTCAGGCTCGGCGAATGGTCCGTCAGCACCGCCCACTCGTGCCCGAGCCCGGCGGCGGCCCGGCCCATCGCCTCGATCGGGCTCCCGCCGTCCGACCAGTCCGAGTGCAGGTGGCAGTCCCCGCGCAGCGCCGCGCGCAGCGCGACGGCGGCGGGGCCGGGCGGCGGACCCGCGGGCAGCGCCGCGGCCTCGTCCTCCAGCACCCGCAGGTACTGCGGGACCTCCCCGAGCAGCGCCTCCCGCACCACCTGCGCGGTCTTCGGCCCGATCCCCTTGACCGCCTCCAGCGTTCCGGCGGCGGCCCGCTCGGCCGTCTCCGCCTCGCCCATACGGGTCAGCGCCGAGGCGGCCGTCCGGAAGGCGCGGACCCGGTACGTGGGCGCCTGCGCGCGCTCCAGCAGGAAGGCGATCCGGTCCAGCGCCGCCACGGGGTCCATGGGAACCTCCTCACGCAGCCAGTGTCCCGGCTGACCCGCGGGGCGGCGAGCGCGCGGCGCCGCGCCGACGGGTGCGCGATCATGGACCACATGTCCGACCGATTCACCACCCGGATCCTCGACCTGACGACCGGCCGCGCCGAGACCGTCACCGACCTGACCCGCGACTGCGAGCGCTTCCTCGCCGAGGAGGCGGCCGGCCGCGACGGCCTGCTCAACGTCTTCGTCCCGCACGCCACCGCCGGCATCGCCGTGATCGAGACGGGCGCCGGCAGCGACGACGACCTGCTGGAGGCGCTGCGCGCCCTGCTTCCGGCCGACGACCGCTGGCAGCACCGGCACGGCTCCCCGGGCCACGGCCGTGACCACGTCCTGCCCGCCTTCGTCCCCCCGCACGCCACCCTGCCGGTCGTCGGCGGCCGGCTCCGGCTGGGGACCTGGCAGTCCGTCTGCCTGGTCGACACCAACAAGGACAACCCCGACCGGCAGGTGCGGCTGAGCTTCCTGGGCTGAACCGGGCCCTGCGGCCCCGGGCCGGTGCGGTCAGCCCGCCGCCTCGGGGTCCGGCCCCGTGACCCGCTCGGTGAGGGTGAACAGCGCCCCGTCCGGGTCGCGCAGCATGATCGAGCGCTCCTTGCCGTCCGAGGTGACCACCGAGACCGTCCGGCCGCCGAGGTCCAGGGCCGCCTCCACGGCGGTATCCAGTTCGGGCACGCGGAAGTGGACGTGCCAGCGCGGCCGGGTGTGCGGGGTGTAGGCGCCGACCTCCACGGGGCCGCTGTCCAGCCGGGCCACCGGCTCCCCGCCCTGGCGCAGGACGACCTGCTCCTCCTCGTAGCTGACCTCGCAGCACCCGGTGCGGCCCGTGGCCCACTCCAGTACCTCCCCGTAGAACAGGGCCGCGTCGAAGGCGTTGCGGGTGCGCAGCTCCAGCCAGGCGGGCGCCGGGCCCAGTCCCACGCGCCAGCCCGCGGAGACCGGCCCCTGCCAGATGCCGAACACCGCCCCGTCGGGGTCGGCGACCAGGGCCGCCCGTCCGCCGCCCGGGAACGAGACCGGGCCCACCGCCACCGTGCCGACCCGCTCGCGGATCCGGGCCGCCGCCACGTCGACGTCGTCGACGGCGAAGTACGGGGTCCAGGCCACCGCCACGGCCAGGTCTCCGGCCAGCGCCCCGATCCCGGCGACCGGTACGCCGTCCAGCACGGCCACCGAGAAGGCCGACCCGAACCGGGCGGGACGGTACGTCCAGCCCACGACCGCCCCGTAGAAGCGCTGGGAGGCCTCCAGGTCGCGGGCCATCAGACTGACCCAGCAGGGGGCCCCGAACACGTCCTTCGTCGAAATCTCCACGGACTAGGAGTAGCGCCCGGGCCCCCTCGGTGCGGCGCAGGCGCGCCCGCAGGTCATCACCACCAGTAGGCGGGGTACCTCGGGGCGGCGCGGCGGACCCGGGACCCGGCGTACCCGGTGAGCACAAGGAGCACCGTCGAGCCGAAGAGCAGCGGGACGAACCGGGCCGGCGCCGGGGCCTGGAGGACGGTGACCACGGCCGTGGCCACGGCGGGGGAGTGCGGGGTGCGGGCGAGGGTCAGCAGGGCCAGCGTGAGCCCGGCCGCCACGGCCGCCGCCCAGGCGGAACCGCCCGCGGCCGCCAGCACGGCGTAGCCGCAGGCCGCGCCGACCAGGTGGCCGACGATCACCCCGCGCGGCTGGGCCAGGGGCAGGGTGGGGGCGCTGTGCACCAGGGCTGCACTGGCCGCGAGCGGGGGTATCAGCACCGGCTCGTGGATCGCCGCGCCGATGGCGACGAGGGCCAGCAGCACCGTCGTGACGGCGCTGACGCTGTGGAACGCCGCGAGGGCACTCGGCCGGGGCGGGGCGCCGGGCGGGGCGGTGGACGGGGCGGCGGGCGCTGCCGGGGCGGCGGCCGTGGGAGTACCGGGGGTGGCGACAGACATGCGGAGGCGGGGTTTCGGTGCGGGGCCGGGGACGCGGAGGGCGGGCGGCCGCACCCTTCGCGGTGGTCGACCGGAGGGCGGGGCCGCGCGGCCGGCACGTGTGCGGCCGACGCGATCCGGACATGACTGTATCGGCCACGAGGGCACGGCCGGCCACCGGGGGGAGGAGCGCAGGCACCCGAGGCGGCGGCGCGGCGAACCGCGGCCGCGGACCGGACGTGACCACGGAAGAAGGCGACGCCACGCCGGCGGCGGGGAAGGAGCAGCCCCCATGACGACCCACTCCGGCCCCGACGGGGCCCCGACGGACCTCGACGCGGTGATCGCCGAAGCCCCCGAGGACGCGACCGGGGCCCTGTGGCGGCTGACCGGGGCCGGGCGCGGCCTCGACTCCAACCTGGTCCGGCTGCGACCCGGCGCGGCCGTCGCGGAGCACGCCGAACCCGTCCTCGACGTCCTGCTCGTGGTCCTGGCGGGCGGCGGCCGGCTCGACACGCCGGACGGGACGCACCCCCTGCGGCCCCATGCGGCGTGCTGGCTCCCGCGCGGCAGCCGGCGCTCCCTGACCGCGGGGCCCGAAGGCCTGGCGTACCTGACCGTGCACACCCGCCGCCCCGGCCTGGGCATCGCCCCCTCCACCGAGGACAACCGGCGGGTCCTCGCCGTCCTCGCCTACCTGCGCCGCTGACGGCCCCGGCG
>NZ_JBBDHD010000112.1:0-21934 GCF_044129415.1 Streptomyces racemochromogenes | reverse complement strand
AGCACCACCGGTTCTGGGCACACCAGAACGACGCCTCGCTGCCCCACCCGCCGGCCGGCTCCTTCGCGGGCGGCCCGGGTGCCCGTGGTGGCACGCAGGGTGCGTTCGGCCGTCCCGGCGGGCCCGCCCGTCGCGGCCGCAAGTCGAAGCGTCAGAGGCGCCAGGAGTACGAGGCCATGCAGGCCCCGTCCGTGGGCGGCGTGATGCTGCCCCGCGGCAACGGCGAGACCGTTCGCCTGTCGCGCGGTGCGTCCCTCACCGACTTCGCGGAGAAGATCAACGCCAACCCGGCGTCGCTGGTCGCGGTCATGATGAACCTCGGCGAGATGGTCACTGCCACGCAGTCCGTCTCCGACGAGACCCTCCAGCTCCTCGCCGACGAGATGAACTACACGGTTCAGATCGTCAGCCCGGAGGAGGAGGACCGCGAGCTCCTGGAGGGCTTCGACATCGAGTTCGGCGAGGACGAGGGCGGCGAGGAGTTCCTGCTGCCGCGTCCGCCGGTCGTGACCGTCATGGGTCACGTCGACCACGGTAAGACCCGCCTCCTCGACGCCATCCGCAAGACGAACGTCGTCGCGGGCGAGGCCGGTGGCATCACCCAGCACATCGGTGCCTACCAGGTCACCACCCAGGTCAACGACGAAGACCGCAAGATCACCTTCATCGACACCCCGGGTCACGAGGCGTTCACCGCCATGCGTGCCCGTGGTGCGAAGTCGACCGACATCGCGATCCTCGTGGTCGCGGCCAACGACGGCGTCATGCCGCAGACGATCGAGGCGCTCAACCACGCCAAGGCCGCCGGCGTCCCGATCGTCGTCGCGGTCAACAAGATCGACGTCGAGGGTGCCGACCCGACCAAGGTCCGCGGTCAGCTGACCGAGTTCGGTCTGGTGGCCGAGGAGTACGGCGGCGACACGATGTTCGTCGACATCTCCGCCAAGCAGGGTCTGCACATCGACTCCCTGCTGGAGGCCGTCGTCCTCACCGCCGACGCCTCGCTGGACCTGCGCGCCAACCCCGAGCAGGACGCCCAGGGCATCGCGATCGAGTCCCACCTCGACCGCGGCCGCGGTGCCGTCGCCACCGTCCTCGTCCAGCGCGGTACCCTCCGCGTCGGCGACACGATGGTCGTGGGCGACGCCTACGGCCGTGTGCGCGCCATGCTCGACGACAAGGGCAACAACGTCGAGGAAGCGGGTCCGTCGACCCCCGTCCTGGTCCTGGGTCTCACCAACGTCCCCGGCGCCGGCGACAACTTCCTCGTCGTCGACGAGGACCGCACCGCCCGTCAGATCGCCGAGAAGCGTGCTGCGCGCGAGCGCAACGCCAACTTCGCCAAGCGCGTCCGTCGCGTGTCCCTTGAGGACCTCGACTCCGTGCTCAAGGCCGGTCTGGTCCAGGAACTCAACCTCATCATCAAGGGCGACGCGTCCGGTGCGGTCGAGGCCCTGGAGTCCTCGCTGCTCCAGCTCGACGTCGGCGAAGAGGTCGACATCCGCGTCCTGCACCGCGGTGTGGGTGCGGTCACCGAGTCGGACATCTCGCTGGCGATGGGCTCCGACGCCATCGTCATCGGTTACAACGTCCGTGCGGCCGGCCGTGCCGCGCAGATGGCGGACCGCGAGGGCGTCGACGTCCGGTACTACTCGGTGATCTACCAGGCCATCGAGGAGATCGAGGCGGCCCTGAAGGGTCTCCTCAAGCCGGAGTACGAAGAGGTCGAGCTCGGTACGGCGGAGATCCGCGAGATCTTCCGCTCGTCCAAGCTGGGCAACATCGCCGGTGTCCTGGTCCGCTCGGGCGAGGTCAAACGCAACACCAAGGCGCGGCTCCTGCGCGATGGCAAGGTCATCGCCGAGAACCTCACCATCTCGGGTCTGCGCCGCTTCAAGGACGACGTCACCGAGATCCGCGAAGGCTTCGAGGGCGGTATCAACCTCGGCTCCTTCAACGACATCAAGATCGACGACGTCATCGCGACGTACGAGATGCGCGAGAAGCCCCGCGCGTAAGCGCGAGGCGGTTCGCACCGTGTCGTAACTGCACACCGGGGCCGGTCGGCGGAATATCCGTCGATCGGCCCCGGCCGTTGCGTGTACGGTTCTGGTGACCCTGCCGAGCGACGGCCGGCAGGCCACCGAACCCGCACCGGCGGGATATCCGGAACTGCATGTACGTGGGGACTCTGTCCTTCGATTTGCTCCTCGGCGACGTCCACTCGTTGAAGGAGAAACGCTCCGTCGTCCGGCCCATCGTCGCCGAGCTCCAGCGCAAGTTCTCCGTGAGCGCGGCCGAGGTGGGCGACCAGGACCTGCACCGCAGGGCCCGTGTAGGGGTCGCCCTGGTGAGCGGGGACGCGGGGTTCGTGTCGGACGTGCTCGACCGCTGTGAGCGGCTGGTCGCGGCACGTCCGGAAGTGGAGCTGCTGTCCGTCAGGCGGCGGTTCCACGGTGATGAAGACTGATTGCTTGTCTGCAAGGAAGAAGGAGACGGACCAGTGGCCGACAATGCGCGGGCGAAGAAGCTGGCGGACCTCATCCGGGAGGTGGTGGCGCAGAAGCTGCAGCGTGGAGTCAAGGACCCCCGCCTCGGCACGCACGTGACCATCACCGACACCCGGGTCACCGGCGACCTGCGGGAGGCCACGGTCTTCTACACGGTCTACGGCGACGACGAGGACCGGGCCAGCGCGGCAGCGGGCCTGGAGAGCGCCAAGGGCGTACTGCGTTCCGCGGTCGGCCGGGCGGCGGGGACCAAGTTCACGCCCACCCTGACCTTCGTCGCGGACGCCCTCCCGGAGAACGCCAGGACCATCGAGGACCTCCTCGACAAGGCGCGCGCCTCCGACGCCCAGGTGCGCGAGGTCTCCTCCGGCGCCCAGTACGCCGGTGACGCCGACCCGTACAAGAAGCCGGGCGAAGAAGACGACGAGGACGCAGCCGCGGAATGAGCACCAACGCAGGGAAGACTCCGGACGGCCTTGTCATCGTCGACAAGCCGTCCGGCTTCACTTCGCACGACGTGGTCGCCAAGATGCGCGGGATCGCCAAGACCCGCCGCGTCGGCCACGCCGGCACCCTCGACCCCATGGCGACGGGAGTCCTCGTCCTCGGCGTCGAGAAGGCCACCAAGCTCCTCGGCCACCTCGCGCTGACCGAGAAGGAGTACCTCGGGACGATCCGCCTCGGGCAGTACACCCTCACGGACGACGCCGAGGGCGAGATCACCGCGTCCGCCGACGCCTCCGGGGTCACCCGGGAAGCCGTGGACGCGGGGATCGCCAAGCTGACCGGCGACATCATGCAGGTGCCGTCCAAGGTCAGCGCCATCAAGATCAAGGGCGTGCGCTCCTACAAGCGCGCCCGCGACGGCGAGGACTTCGAGATCCCGGCCCGCCCGGTGACCATCTCGTCGTTCCAGGTGTACGACATGCGGGAGGCGGAGGCCGAGGACGGCACCAAGGTCGTCGACCTGGTCGTCTCCGTCGTCTGCTCCAGCGGCACCTACATCCGCGCCCTCGCCCGCGACCTGGGCGCCGACCTGGGCGTCGGCGGCCACCTCACGGCGCTGCGGCGCACGCGGGTGGGCCCGTACAAGCTCGACAAGGCGCGCACGCTGGACCAGCTCCAGGAGGAGCTGACCGTCATGCCGATCGGCGAGGCGGCCGCGGCCGCGTTCGCCCGCTGGGACCTGGACGCCCGCCGGGCCTCGCTGCTCGCCAACGGCGTGCGGATCGAGATGCCGGACGAGTACCAGGACGGCCGGACCGTGGCGGTCTACGGGCCGCAGGGCCAGCTGCTCGGGCTCGTCGAGAGCAAGGGCGGCAAGGCGAAGTCCCTGGCGGTCTTCGTCTGAGCCGCCGCCGTTCGGCAGGCTGCTCCTTCGACGTGGAGCGGTGAGCGCACACCGACTGCTGCTCACCGCTCCACGACCCCCCTCGGGTAGGTCTCTATCCACCCGGAGCCCCATATTCACTCGACCGAGCAGGCGCTCGGAGTGAATTGAGGGAGCGCGAGGGGGCGCTTTCGGCACACGCGCTTTTCGTCTCGATCTTCACTTGCCTACCGTCATGACCACGGGTCCCGTGTGCGGGGGAGTGGTGCGGCGTTGACGGACGAGGTCACAGGCGGTGCGGAGGCGGGCGCCGGCGCGGGTTCCCGGAGGGCTGCGGGATCCCCGGGGCCCTCCTTCGGATCCGCGGAGGCCGCCGCGGGCTCGGAACTCGTCACGATCCGTGATCCGGCCGGCCGGACGTGCGGCAGCGGGTTCGTGGCCGACGACCGCGGGACGGTGCTGACCGGCCACGAGGCCGTCGAAGGCCTGGCGCGGATCGAGCTGTGCGCACCGGGCGGGCGGACCTGGTGGACCGGGGCCGACGAGGTGATCGGCCTGCCGGAGCTCGGGCTGGCGCTGGTGCCGAGCGACGGCCTCGGCCTGCGGCCGCTGCCGGTCGCCGCGTGCGGGAGCGTCCTTTCCGGTACGTACGTACGCGTCCTGGCGCGGGGCTGGCGCCAGGCGCGGGTGCTCGGGGCGGGCGCGGAGGTCTCCCACACCGCGGCCGGCCGACGATGGCTGCTCCCCGCCACCCTGGAGCTGGCGATCGGCACGGACGGCCGGGACGCCCTGCGGCTCGGCGGTGCGGCCTGCGGCGGGCCGGTCCTCGACGCGGAGACCGGAGCGGTGCTCGCGGTGGTGGGCACCGCTCTCACGGCGGAACGGCGCTCCGGCAGCTTCGCCGTCCCGCTGCGCGAGGCCGCCGCCACCGCGCCCGGCGGGCCCCTGGCGGCCCTGCTGGAGCGCAACGCGGCCACCGTCCCGGCGTACGGGGCCGACCTCAACCTGGCGGGGGTCCTGGAACTGACCGCGACCACCCTCGGCTCGGCGCTCCCCGCGGCCGGCGGCGGGGGACCGGGGCCGGAGCCCGCGGCACGCCCCGCGATCGCCGCCGGGCTGGCCGCCTTCACCGCCGGCCAGGACCTGATCCTCGGCCTCGTCGGCGACCCCGGCACCGGCCGCACCACCGCCCTCGCCACCCTGGCCGCCGACCGCGCCCGCGGCCCCCGCCCGGCCCCGTCCCTCTGGCTGCGCGGCGCCGACCTGCGCCCCGACGACACCTCCCTGGCCGACGCCGTGACCCGCTCCCTGGCGGAAGCGGCCCGCGTCACCGCGACGGCCACGGCCGCCTGGAGCGACCCGGCGGGGGCGGGCCCGGCCAGGGCCGGGGTGGCGGGGGACACGGTGCGCGTCGCAGGTACCGCGGGCATGGCGGGTGCGGCGGGCGCCGGTGGGGTGGCCCCGGGTTTCGGGGGCCGGGCGGGCGCGGCCGGCCTGGCAGGGGCGGGAGGGGACGCCCGCAAGGTGGCCGGGGTTGCCGGGGCTGTCGGGGCTGCCCGAGGAGGGGAGGGGGACCCGGCCGGAGGGGCGGACGCGAGCGGGGCGATGGCCGAGCGGGTGGCCCGGCTCGCCGCCGCAGCGGGCCGGGCGCTGCTGGTGGTACTGGACGCTCCCGAGGAGATGCCGCCCGGCCTGGCGCACCGTCTCGCGCCGTGGACCGTGGCCACCGCCGCGTGGCTGTGCGGAACCGGGGCCCGGCTGGTGGTCGCCGCCCGGCCCGAGTACTGGGAGCGGGCCGGCGCGCTCTGGCCGCCGGAGTTGCTGCACACCCCCGAGCGCTCCGTCCGGCGGCTCCCGCCCGCCCTGCCCGTCGGCGACCTCACCCCGGCGGAGGCCGAGACGGCCCGGGCCCGGCTCGGCATCCCGCCGGACGCGGTGCGGGAGGCCGACGCACGCCACCCCCTCACGCTCGGCCTGCTCGCGGGCCTCCGGGCCGCCGGGGTCACCGGGGGCCGTCCGACGCGGGACGAGGTCTTCGCCGCCCACCTGGACCTCCTGTTCCTCCGCGCGGCGGTCCGCATCGCCGCGGACCCCCACCCGATCCCCGCCCCCCGGCCCGGCGGCCCTGCGACCCGGGCGGCCGGCGGATCCCCCGGGCCCGCCGTCCGTGGCGCGGCGTCCCGTTCCGACGCCGCCGCTCCGCGGGATGTCCGAGGCGGATTCTCCGGCCCGGCCGCCCCCGCGCCCCGGCACACCCCCTGGGGGTCCCCTCCGGTGGCCGGCGGCGCGCACCGGGAGGGCCCGGCCGGGTCTTCCGGTCCGGCCGGCGGATCGCACCCCGACGGCCCCACCGGATTCCCCTTCCCGACCGAGCGCTGCCCTTCGGTCCCGGGACCCCGCCAGGGCGCCCACGACGGGGCCACGGCCACCGGAGCCGGGCCGACGGCCTCCCGCGTAGAGGCTCCGGCGCCCGGGAACCCTCTCGTCGGCCGCTGGACCGCCGAGGGCCGGACCTCCGGATCCCGGACCGCCGCAGGCCGGTCGTCCGCCGGAGGCCGGCCGCCCCAGGCGCCGTCCGGCGAGGTGCCCCGGGCCGCTGCGCCCGACGGGGCGGAGCGGTCCGCCCCTGCGGGAGCCCGCTCGGCATCGGTGACGGCCGGAAGCCCTTACGGCTCCTGGTCCGGCACGGACCGGCCCTCCGGCGTGTGGTCCGGCGCGGACGACGCGTCGCCCGCTCCCCGGCCGGGCGCCGACCGGCTGTCCGGCTCCAGGCCCGGTACGGACGGGCCGCCCGGCCCGTGGTCCGGTGCGGACGGATCCTCCGGTGCTTCGCCGGGCGCCGACGGGCCCTCCGGCGTGTGGTCCCCCGCGGACCGCTCATCCGGTCCTTCGCGAGGCGCCGACCGGTGGGCCGGCTCCACGCCGGGCGTGGACGGGTGGTCCGGGGGCGGCGACGGGCTCTCGGCGGACGCGGCAGGCGGCGGCGACCGGCTGTCCGGCGTGTGGGCCGGAGCCGGCGCGGGGCGGGCTCCTCGGGCCGGCGGCGGCGAGGACTCCGGCCCGTGGACCCGTACGGACGGCGCCCGCGGCCCATGGCCGGGCGCAGGCCGGGCCTCCGGTTCCGGGGGCGGGCCGGGCGGCCGGGACGGCGGGGAGCGGCCCCGCCCGGACGGGCGCGGGGCGGGGGACCGGGGCGGGGAGGACCCCGGTGGGCCGGTGGGCGGCCAGGGGGACGGGGCTCCCGCCGCCGGGGTGTACGGCCCCGGGGTGCGGCGGCTGGCCGCCCGGGTGGCCGGGCGGGTGCACGAAGCCGCGCGGCGGTGCCTCGGGCCCGGGCAGGGGCAGCTCGACCGGGCCGCCTTCGAGGAACTGTTCCCCTGGCGCACCGGCTGGGCCTCCGCCGTCCTCACCGAGGGCCTGCTCGTCCCCGCCGGCCCCGGCTACCGCTTCGCCCACGAGGAGCTCTCCGACTGGCTCCAGGCCTGTCACCTCGACGTCCCGCGCGCCCTCGACACCCTCGTGCACTCCGGCCCGGCCACCCCCGGCCCGCCCGTCCCCCGGCACCGCATCGGGCCCGTGCTCGAAGCCCTGCGCCGGCTGCCCGACGCCGAGACCACGGAGGTGCTGGCCCGGCTGGTCGGTGCCCTCAACGACTTCGCCGAGGCCCCGCCCGGGGACGTCCACCCCGACCGGGTCTGGTGGGCCGCCCGGCTGCTGCGCGGAACCCTGCTGCGCGCCCCGGACGCCACCCCCTACCTGCCGGTCCTGCACGCCCTCGCCGAGCACGTGGCCCGGGCCGGCCCGGAGGACTTCGGCGGCTGGTTCTGGAACCGGCTCAGGCTGTCCGAGCCGGACCGGCTCGACCTGCTGCGCCGCCTCCTGCCCTCCGACCACCGCTACCTCGAAGCCGCCGGCCGCCGCCTCACCCGCGCCCCACAGCTCGTCATGCCCCTGGTCTGTGCCTGGTTCACCGACGAACGCCGGCTGCGCGGCCGCCCCGGAGCCACCGTCGCCACCGCCGCCCAGGCGCTCCTGCACACCCACCGCCGCCTCGCCCTCGACGACCTCACCGAAGCCCTCGTCGACGCCGCGCACCCCCGCGCCGACGAACTGCTCGCCGTCCTCGCCGAGGACGAGCCCTCCGCCCTGTCCCGCGCCGTCGACCGCTGGGCCCACGACGAGCGGCCCGGCCGGCGGGTGGCCGCCGCCGCGTACGGGCTCGCCACCGCTCCCCACGTCCGCGCCCCCGCCGACCGGGAACTGCTGCGCTTCGCCGCCGAGGCGCTCCTCGCCCGCCCCGGCGACCTCCCCCTCCACGGCAGCGCCCTCGGGATCCTGCTGCGTGACCCCCAGGCCCGCGCCCGCCACCTCACCGCCGCCCTCGACTGCTTCCGCGACCCCGAGCGCGGCTCCCGGCTGCCCGCCTCCGCGCTGGTCGCCGCCCTGCCCGTACTGCCCGACCCCGACGCGGTGTTCGACGCCCTGCGGGCCCGCGCCGACGGGGAGGTGCTGCGGGCCCTGGCCGCGCTGACCACCCCGGCTCTGGCCCGCCGCGCCGGTGACCTCGTACGTGAGCACCTCGCGCGGCACCCCGCCGACGCCCCGCACGCCGCCGCCTTCGTCGACCGTCGCCTGGAGCAGGGCCCGGCCGCCGCCCCCGTGCTGCGCCCGCTCGTCCTGGGCCTGCTGCGCGGCGCCCCGCCGCAGGTGCGGTCCGCGCTGGCCGGCGTACTGGCCGCCCCGGGAGGCGAGCCCACCTCCGCACTGCGGACCGAGCTGGCCGAGACCCTGCTGCGCGAGGAGCCCGACCCCCGCGTGCTCGGCGCCTTCCTGACGGCGGTCGCCGCAGCGGCCCGCACCCGCCCCGAGGACCGCACCCGCGAGCTGCTGCGGCGCACCGGACGGCAGCTGCTGCGCATCCCGGGCGGCCCCGAGGTGTTCGAGCAGCGCACGGTGGAGCTGGTCCGGGCCGACCCCGTCTTCGGGGCGCTGGTGGCCCGCTGGCTCGCCGAGGCCCGGGCGGAGGCGGCGGCGCTGCTCGGCCCGGGAGCCCGCCGTACGGTGGAGTCCCTGAGCCGGTCCGCCCCGGACGTCACCTGAGCCCGGGCGGGCGGTGGCACTGCCGGACTCCGATGCGGGGACCGGGGCACCGGCATGGCAGTCTTAGACCTGCAAAAGGCAATTCGGTACAGGGACTACACGGGTTCGGGCGAGGAGCGGTCACAGTGCAGCGCTGGCGTGGCTTGGAGGACATCCCCCAGGACTGGGGACGCAGCGTCGTCACCATCGGCTCCTACGACGGTGTGCACCGGGGCCACCAGCTGATCATCGGACGGGCCGTGGCCAAGGCCCGTGCGCTCGGCGTGCCCTCGGTGGTGGTCACCTTCAGCCCGCACCCGAGCGAGGTCGTCCGACCCGGCAGCCACCCGCCGATCCTGGCGCCGTACGACCGCCGCGCCGAACTGATGGCCGGCCTCGGCGTCGACGCGCTGCTGATCCTGCCGTTCACGGCGGAGTTCTCCCAGCTGTCCCCGGCCGACTTCATCGTCAAGGTGCTGGTCGACAAGCTGCACGCGCGCGCCGTCATCGAGGGCCCCAACTTCCGCTTCGGCCACCGGGCCGCCGGGAACGTGGACTTCCTGCGCGAGCTGGGCTCCACGTACGACTACGAGGTCGAGGTCGTGGACCTGGTCGAGCGCGGCGAGGCGGGCGGCGGCGTGCCGTTCTCCTCCACCCTGGCGCGCCGGCTGGTCGCCGAGGGGGACATGGAAGGGGCCGCCGAGATCCTGGGCCGCCCGCACCGGATCGAGGGCGTCGTGGTGCGCGGTGCGCAGCGCGGGCGCGAGCTCGGCTATCCGACGGCGAACGTGGAGACGGCGCCGCACACCGCGGTCCCGGCCGACGGGGTGTACGCGGGGTGGCTGACGGCGGACGGCGAGCGGATGCCGGCGGCGATCTCGGTCGGTACGAACGTGCAGTTCGACGCGACCGAGCGGACGGTGGAGGCGTACGCGATCGACCGCGTCGGGCTCGACCTGTACGGCAAGCAGGTGTCGGTGGAGTTCCTCGCGTACGTGCGGGGAATGGCGAAGTTCGACTCGCTCGACGGGCTGCTGGAGGCCATCGCGGACGACGTGAAGCGGGCCCGGGGGCTGACGGACGCCTTCGACGCCGCCCGCCGCTAGACGCGGTACCGCGACGGCCGAGGGCCCGTACCGTCCAGGACCTGGGCGGTACGGGCCCTCGGGCGTTCTCAGCCGAGGCGCGGATCGCGCGGGGGCTGACCGGGCTGCGGTGCCGGTGCGGGTGCGGGAGCCGGGGGCTGCGGCCAGGGCTGGCCGGGCTGCTGGTAGGGCTGCTGCGCGTACGGCTGCTGGTACGGCCCCTGGGGCTGCTGGGGCGGCTGCGGCTGCGGCTGCTGGGCCGCCTGTACGTGCTGCGGCGGGCCGCCCCACTGGCCCTGCGCGGCCTGCTGCTGGGCCCGTACGAAGTCCTCCGCGACCAGGGCCGAGAGGTTGAAGTACGCCTCCCGGGTCTTGGGCCGCATGAGGTCGAGGTCCACCTCGGCGCCTGCCGCGAGGTGCTCGTCGAACGGCACCACGACGACGCCCCGGCAGCGGGTCTCGAAGTGCTGCACGATGTCCTCGACCTTGATCATCTTGGCGGTCTCGCGGACCCCGGAGATGACGGTGATCGAGCGCGAGACGAGATCCGCGTAACCGTGGGCGGAGAGCCAGTCGAGCGTGGTGCTCGCGCTGCTCGCGCCGTCCACGGACGGGGTCGAGATGATGATCAGCTGATCGGCCAGGTCGAGGACCCCGCGCATGGCGGAGTACAGCAACCCGGTGCCCGAGTCCGTGAGGATGATCGGGTACTGGCGGCCGAGCGTCTCGATGACGCGGCGGTAGTCCTCGTCGTTGAAGGTCGTCGAGACCGCCGGGTCCACGTCGTTGGCGATGATCTCCAGGCCCGAGGGGGCCTGCGAGGTGAACCGCCGGATGTCCATGTACGAGTGGAGGTACGGGATCGCCTGGACCAGGTCGCGGATCGTCGCGCCGGTCTCGCGGCGGACGCGGCGGCCGAGGGTGCCGGCGTCGGGGTTCGCGTCGATGGCCAGGATCTTGTCCTGGCGCTCGGTGGCCAGGGTGGCGCCGAGCGCGGTGGTCGTCGTGGTCTTGCCGACGCCGCCCTTGAGGCTGATCACGGCGATCCGGTAGCAGGACATCACCGGCGTCCGGATGAGCTCCAGCTTGCGCTGGCGGTCGGCTTCGGCCGCCTTGCCGCCGAAGCGGAAGCCGGAGCGGGTGGGCTTGGGCTTCTGCTTGGCGCGGATCAGGCGGTCGGAGGACAGCTCGACGGCGGCGGTGTAGCCGAGCGGCGCGCCGGGGCCCTGGCCGGGCGGCTGCTGCTGGTACGGCCCCTGCGGGGGCTGCGGCTGCTGCGGAGGGACTCCGTACGGCTGGGGCTGCGGGGGCTGCGGCTGCTGGGCGGCGGGCGGGAACCCGTACCCCTGGGGCGGCTGGGGGTGCGGGGACGGCTGCGCCTGCTCCGGCGGGAACCCGTACCCCTGCGGGGGCTGTGGGGCCTGCGGCTGCTGGGGGGCGGGCGGGAACCCGTACCCCTGCGGGGCCTGCGGCTGCGGGGCTGCGTCCTGCGGGAACCCGTACTCCTGGGGCGGGCCGGAGGAGAAGGCGGGCGGCAGCGGCGGCAGATCGGCGCCGGGTCCCCCGAAGGGGGCGCCCGCAGGGGCGTACGGCGCCTGATCGGCGGGCGCGGGCGGGACGGCGACGCCCTCGGGCGGCGTGGCCGTCCGCCCGCCCGGAGCGTCCTGCGGCACGGCCGGGACCGGCCCCTGGGCCGGAACACCGGCCGCGGGCGGCTGACCGAGCCGGTCGGCGGCTGCCGGAGCGTCAGCCGGGGCCGCGTCCCCGGGCGTTCCGCCCTGGGCGCCGTCCGCGCCGGGGGGCGCCTGCGGGGGTGTGGCCGGGTAGCCCGGGACGGCGTCGGCGGCGGGGGAGGCGCCCTGGAACGGGACGCCGGGTGTGCCCGGGTGTGCCGAGGGGGCCGGGGCGCCGTCGGTGGAGGGCGGCTCGGGGGTCGGGTTCGGGTGGTTCGGGACGGCGTCGGTGACCGGTGCGGCGCCCTGGTACTGCCTGGGCGTCTCCGGGTGTGCCGGGGCTTCCGGGGCGCCGTCGCCGGGGGGCGTCTGCGGGGGCGTGGCCGGGTAGCCCGGGACGGCGTCGGTGACCGGTGCGGCGCCCTGGAGCGGGGCTCCGGGTGTGCCCGGGTGTGCCGGGGCGCTGGGAGGCGGCTCCGGAGTCGGGTTCGGGTGGGTCGGGACGGCGTCGGCGACCGGTGCGGCGCCCTGGTACTGCCTGGGCGTCTCCGGGTGCGCCGGGGCTTCCGGGGTGCCGTCGCCGGGGGGCGTCTGCGGGGGCGTGGCCGGGACGGCGTCGGCGGACGGTGCGGCGTCCTGGAACGGGGTCCCGGGCGTACCCGGTTGCGGGGGCGGCGGTGCCGGGAACCCGGCGTCGGCCGTCACGGAGAGCGGCGGCACGGTGGGTACGGCGAACGGCGCGGGGGAGCCCGGCTCGGCCCCCGGGGACGGCGTACCGGCCCGCGGCGCCGGCGGAGCGATCCGCATCGTCGGGGGCGAGACCACGTCCGTCGGACGGTGGGGCTCGAAGCCGCTGCCCTCCGGCAGCCCCGGCACCCCCGCGGCGGGCGCGGGCGGCGGGCTCTGCGTGTACCAGGCCGGCGGGGTGTAGTCGATGGTGAACTCGCCCGTCACATCGGGCTCCGCGTCGGACTGATCGTCCGTCGGGACATCCCACGTCCCGCCGCGCCTCTCGTTCCGATCGCCGCTCACTGATCCTCCTGGTCTGTCGAACACCGGTCAGGCGCCTCCTGTAAGACGCCGCGCCCGCGCTCAGCCTAATCGCGCTCCGTGGCCGCGGGCCCCGGAGGTCACGCCCCCACACGTCCTGCCTACAGGCCCTCCGGGCCCTGAGCAACCATCACCGGCGCCCGACGGCCACCCCGCCCCGACCGCTCGCCCCCGCGGCCGTGACGACGCGCAGACGCGACCGCACGCCGATGCCCGGCCGCCCGGACGCCCACCGACGACGGCATGACGGCAGCCGCCTCGCCGGAGCGGGGGCCTCCCGCGGCGCCCCGGCCCACGGCGGGTCAGTCGATGCGCCGGGCCGGCCCCAGCAGGCCCGTCTCCGTCTCCGTGCCCTGCGTCATCACGAACTTCCGGTCCTGCCGGGTGCACCACAGCGTCACCCCGTCGCCCAGCGTCGGCAGCGAGTCCACCGCGGCGCTCGGCAGCCGCATCAGCGCGCCCACCTGCTCCGCCTCGTCCGGCGACACCCGCTGCACCCCCACCAGCGCGGAGTTCCGCAGCAGCCGGGGCGCCGTCGGGCTCAGGTACGGCAGCAGGGTCAGGACCGACTGCCACGGCCCGGCGACCACCCGCCCGCGCGGCGGCCTCATCCCGCAGTCCCGGACCACCAGCACCGGACTGCCCGCCGACGCGCCCTGCGGCGGCACGCGGCCCACGTCGTGCAGGGTCACGCACTGCTGCCCGCCGCCGGCCGCGCGGGCCAGCCCGGACCACACCTGCGCGCGCCCCGTCTCCACCGCGACCCGCGCCCCCGTGGCGGCCGTCCGAAGGGCCAGCACCTGGGCCGTCCACAGTCCGCCGATCAGGGTGACCTCGTACGGGACGGGCCGGTTCACGCCCAGGACCGCCGGCCGCCCCCCGGCGTCCACGCCGATGACGACCCCGTCGTCCCCCACGGGCAGCGCCAGCGCGTCCAGGTCCGCCGCCTGGACCACGTGCCGTTCCCGGCGCGGCCCGACCAGCCCGAACCCGCCCCGCACCGAACCCGCACCCCTCATCGCGCCCCTCCCAGCGGCAGCGAGGCCAGCAGCCCCGGCACCTGCTCCCGGTCCAGCCGTACCAGGCCGGTCCGCACGCCCCGCGCCGTCCGCTCCAGCTCCTGCCGGGCCGCCACCAGCTCCTCGTCACTGCGCCCCGTCACCCGTACGTGTCCCGTCAGCGACACGCCCTGACGCCCGGCCGGGGCCATCGTGAGGCTGAAGTTCGTCGCCAGCGCGGGCAGCGAGGTCAGCAGGGCCACGAGCTGCGGCAGAGCGGCCCCCGCGCCGCCCAGCTGCGGCCAGCGGGCTATCCAGTAGGTGGTGTGCCGGCGGTCGTCGCAGCGCCACGTCCGCGGCGTCTCCTCCGTGCGCCGCCCGGTGCTCCCGGACCGGCCCGCCTGGGTGATCGCCATCGGGTTCGCGCACGAGGACGTCGCCAGCGCGCCCGTCAGTTCCTGCTCCGTCAGCACCGTGGCCCGGAACCCGGCCCCCGTCAGCCGGCTCGCCAGCTGGTCCGCCGCCCGCACCACGCACCGCTGCGCCCCCGTGAGCCCGCCGCCGCGCGCGGCGACCGCCTCCGGGCACAGCTCGGGGTCGAGCTTGAGGGCGATCCACGTCAGCCGCACCGCCGGGGCGCCCGTCTGCGCCTGGAGCGGGGCGTAGTTGCGCGTCGCCACCGCCTGCGCCGGCAGGTGCGGGGCCGGGGCCGGCTGGGTGTGCTGCACCAGCTGCGCCGACTCCAGCCGGATGCCGTCCACCTCCAGGATGTCCCGCACCGCGGACAGCGGCAGCGGCCGCGCCGTGCGCTCCGGACGCAGCGCCGTGGCCTCCATGTCGACCTGCACCACCGCCGTCAGGAAGGTGCCGTCGCCGACCAGGCCGACCGGCCGCCGGTCACGGCCCCCGAAGGTCGTCGTCCGCAGCGCCGGATCCGCCTCGACCAGCGGCGCCAGCCCCGGCTCGGTGCCCGCGGGCACCGTGGCGGACGCGGCCCGGCGCCGCCGGGCGCGCAGCGCGAGCGCTCCGCCGATCCACTCGGGCAGGGAGCGCTGGTGGCGCCGTACCAGGGCCAGCGGCACCAGCACCGCCGCGCAGGCCCCGGCGGGCACCAGCAGCAGCGGCTCCACCACCCAGGCCACGAGGAGCACGGCGGCGGCGAGCTGGAGGAGCACGAGCTGTTGCAGTCGGAACGGCCCCCACCGGCCGGTGCCCGGCCTCCGGTGCGGTGTGACCCCGCCGCGCGCGGGTGCGGTCCCGGCCGCCTGCGGCGCCGTCGCGGTGGCACCCACTGGCGCACCTCCCCAACTCGGGGGCGGAACGGGGAAGTCCGGCCGGCGCGCGGCCATGGCCGCCCGTCACCGGAATCCCCCCATCCACCCCAACAGCCCTGAATACCCCGGTCCGGAGGGATCCGCCGGGCTCCGGGTCGCCGCCCGGGGACACCCGACACCTGCCGACCCTCCGTCAAGAGGCATAGTAGGTCCCCGGTCCGACAAGCAGGGCCGGGGGAGCGGCCCCAACGACCGGGCCGTGCGGGGAGGAGCAGGCGGTCATGGCGTCACGGCGCGACGAGCTGAACGCGTACACCTTTGCGAAGCGGCGCACGGTGTCCGCCTTTCTGCAGCCCTCCGCCACCGGCACCGAGGAGGGCGCCCCGCGCCCGCTGCGCGCCGTCCTGCCCGGAGTGGTGGTCGGCGCCCTGCTGGTCTCCGGGTTCGGTGCCTGGGGGATGTTCAAACCGCAGGCGCCCAAGGGCTGGGACGAGCCCGGAGCCATGGTCATCGTCGGCAAGCAGTCGACGACCCGCTACGTGGTCCTCACCACGAAGATCAACGGCAAGGACCAGACCCGGCTGCACCCCGTGCTGAACCTGGCCTCCGCGCGGCTCCTCCTCGACCCGCAGAAGTCCAAGGTCGTCCAGGTCGAGGACAGGCTGCTGGACGCGGGCAAGCCCCCTCGCGGCCCCATCATCGGCATCCCCTACGCCCCCGACCGCCTCCCGGCGAAGGCGGACGCCGCCAAGGCCAAGCGCTGGGCCGTCTGCCAGCAGCCCGGCGGCAACAACCGCGGCGTGCAGACCGCCGTCTTCGTCCTCGCCGACCGCGAGGCGGGCCTGATGGACGACGCGCACCGCACCACCGACACCCAGCTGCTGTACGTGCAGAGCACCGGCGGGGCCAAGGAGCGCTTCCTGGTCGACTCGGCCGGCACGAAGTACCGGTTCCCCGAGGGGCGGCCCGACTCCGGGACCCTGACCACGGCGCTCGTCGGCACCGGGGCCACCCCCCAGCCGGTCACCGAGGAGTGGCTGGCCACCCTCAACTCCGGCGACGACCTCGGCTTCCCGCAGCTGCCCGGCACCGCCGGCGCCCCCGCCGCCGTCCCGGGGCTGGGCGGCACCGAGAACCGGGTCGGCATGGTGCTGACCGCCCAGACCGGCTCCGGCACCCAGCACTACGTCGTCCTGCCCGACCGGGTCGCCCCGGTCTCGGAGTTCGTCGCCTGGCTGCTGATCTCCGCGCCCGCGGCCGACGGCCTCAACATGCACGGCAAGGCCCACGAGGTCGACCTCCAGGCACTGAACCCCGAGGCCGCGGCGTTCAAGGACGACGTCCGCTGGCCCCGCAGGCGCGGCGGCCAGGTCAACCGGGTGGCGGCCGCACCCGGCTCCGCCCCGGCCGGCGAACAGCGCGACACCGTCTGCAACGTGCTGCGCTCCGTCGACTCCCAGGGCAACCAGACGCTGAGCACCTGGGCCGGAACCGGTTTCCCCGTGGACATCACCGCCAGCGGGACCAGCTCGTACGTCACCCCCGGCACCGGCCTGCTCTACACCCAGGTCCAGGGCCGCCAGGCCAACGCCGGGGGCGCCCTGTTCCTCGTCACCGACACCGGCCTGCGCTACGCCGTGCAGGCCAACGGCGACAGCGACGCCGAGCAGTCGAAGATCGGGGCCCGCGACCCGCAGGCCCCGGGCGCCTCCGGCGACGGCCGGCCCGAGCCCAGCCAGGCGCAGGTCCGGCTCGGCTACGGCGGGGTCGTCCCGGCGCTGGTGCCCATCGCCTGGTCGGAGTTCCTCTCCAAGGGGCCCCGCCTGGACACCAACTCCGCCCGACAGCCCCAGGGCTCCTGAGTGAGGAGACCGGCCGTGCCCCAGCCCTTCCGTGCCGCCGCCCTGCCGGTGGCCGCGCTGGCCCTCGTCGCGGCCACCGGCGGCCCCGCCCAGGCCCACCCTGCCCAGGTCCGGCCCGCGTACCTACGGGGCCCGGCCGGCGCCGGCGAGTGCACCTTCCCCATGAAGAAGCAGATCGCCGACCGCCCCTGGGCCCTCCAGCGGCTCACCTTCGACGCCCTGTGGGCGCAGACCAGGGGCAAGGGCGTCCGCGTCGCGGTCATCGACACCGGCGTCGACCGCGCCAACCCCCAGCTGACCGGCGCCCTCGACACCGGCGCCGGCCGCGATTTCCTCGACCCCAAGGGCGGTGACGGCACCAACGACACCGTCGGCCACGGCACCAAGGTCGCCGGACTGATCGCGGCCCGCCCCCAGCAGGGCACCGGCTTCGTCGGCCTGGCCCCCGAGGCCACCGTCATCCCCATCCGGCAGAACGACGGACAGGGCAACGGCAACGCGGCCACCCTCGCCCAGGCCATCGACCACGCCGTCGCCAAGGGCGCCCAGGTGATCAACATCTCCCAGGACACCGACGCCCCCCTGACCGCGGACTCCGAGCTCGCCAAGGCCGTCCAGCGGGCCCTGGACGCCAAGGCCGTGGTCATCGCCTCCGCCGGCAACGACGGAATGAGCGGCGAGAAGCGCCGGACCTATCCCGCCGCCTTCCCCGGGGTCCTCGCCGTCGCCTCCTCCGACCGCAACAACGAGCGGGCGGCGTTCTCCCAGCCCGGCGACTTCATCGGCATCGCCGCCCCCGGCGTCGACATGGTCTCCACCGTCCCCGGCTTCGGCCAGTGCATCGACAACGGCACCAGCTTCTCCGCCCCCTACGTCGCCGGGGTCGCCGCCCTGCTGCGCGCCAAGCACCCGCAGTGGACCCCGCAGGAGGTGGTCTGGCAGATCCAGAACACCGCCGAGCGCTCCGTCAACGGCCGGGACGACTACGTGGGCTGGGGCGTCGTGGACCCGGTCCGCGCGCTCACCCAGGACCGCGAGGTCCCCCGGGCCCCGGTCCCGGACCCCGGCCCGCCCCCGGCGGCCGCCCCGCAGGCCGTGCCGCTCCCGCTCACCGAGACCGCCCAGGAGCACGACGAACGGGTCGCCACGTACGCCCTGGGCATCACGGGGCTCCTCATCGCGGTCATCGCCGCGACCGCCACCGTGGTCCGCGACGCCCGCCGCCGTGTTGGGCGTGTCGGTCGAACTGACTAGAGTGGCCGCAGGCTTCACGACTGTGATCGGGGGAGGGCGTGAGGCAGAGGGGGAACTCCGTTGTGCGCGGCTCGAATCCGCGCCCGGACGATCCGCTCCGCCGCGCGATCCCCCGCTTCGGCCGGGGAATTGAGAAGTGAGGAGCTTCGGATGACTACCAATTTCGGACTTGCCGACGATCCGGTCGTCAAGGCGGCCAACAAGATCTCCGAGACCGGCGACGCGGTGTCCCGCCAGGCGCGCGAGCTGGCCGACATCCTGGCCACCGCCGCCGCGGGCTGGACCGGTGTCGGAGCCGATGGGTTCAAAACGGCCCAGGCGCAGCTGAACGAGGACCACGACGCGATCCGCCGCCTGCTCCGCGTGCTGCACCACGCCGTGTCGGAGACCAAGAACCTCACCAACGCGCAGGACGAGGAAGTGCACCAGGTGTTCACCCAGTTCCAGAAGTCGGGCCTCGACAGCCTCTGAGCCGCCCGCCCCGCACGCCAGCCGAAGGAGAAGAGCATGTCCGGCAACAACGACGGCCACACCCGGGTACGGTACGAGAGCGTCCAGCAGATGGCGGACCGCATCCGCGTGGTCTCCAGGAACATCCTCAAGGACCTGGAGGAGATGGAGTCGGCCGTGAAGGTCGTCACCGACACCTGGGACGGTGAGGCGCACACCCAATACCTGGACCTGCAGAAGAAGTACCACGCGCGCGCCGACCACATGCAGAAGAAGCTTGAGGAGGCCGCCCGCCTCATCGAGCACGGCAAGGGCGCCTACCGTGCCACCGACGTGAAGGCCTCCCAGCTGTTCACCGAGGCCTTCTGAGCCCCACGGGACACCGCACACGGCATGCGAAGAGGGGGGGGGCCCCCCCCCCGCGCCCCCCCCCCTCCGCGTCCGCGCCGCGGGCGTCAGCCGCGCAGCTCCTCGGCCACGAGCTCCGCGATCTGCACCGCGTTCAGCGCCGCGCCCTTGCGCAGGTTGTCGTTGGAGAGGAACAGCGCGAGGCCGTTGTCGACCGTCTCGTCCACCCGGATGCGGCCCACGTACGAGGCGTCCTTGCCGGCGGCCTGGAGGGGGGTCGGGATCTCGGACAGCTCGACGCCGGGGGCGTCCTTCAGCAGCTCGTAGGCGCGCTCGACGCTGAGGGGGCGCTCGAAGCGGGCGTTGACCTGGAGGGAGTGGCCCGAGAAGACGGGGACGCGCACGCAGGTGCCGGAGACCTTGAGGCCGGGGATCTCCAGGATCTTGCGGGACTCGTTGCGGAGCTTCTGCTCCTCGTCGGTCTCGAAGGAGCCGTCGTCGACGATCGAGCCGGCGAGCGGGAGCACGTTGAAGGCGATGGGGCGCTTGTAGACGCCCGGCTCCGGGAAGTCGACCGCGCCGCCGTCGTGGACCAGACCGGTGGCGCCCTCGGCCACGGCCTTGACCTGGCCGTCGAGCTCGGCCACGCCCGCCAGGCCGGAGCCGGAGACGGCCTGGTAGGTGGTGGCGACGAGCGCGGTCAGGCCGGCCTCGTCGTGGAGGGGGCGCAGCACGGGCATCGCGGCCATGGTGGTGCAGTTCGGGTTCGCGATGATGCCCTTGGGGCGGTTCTTGATCGCGTGCGGGTTGACCTCGGAGACCACGAGGGGGACCTCGGGGTGGCCGCGCCAGGCGGAGGAGTTGTCGATCACGACGGCGCCCTGGGAGGCGACCTTCTCGGCGAGGGCCTTGGAGGTCGCGCCGCCCGCGGAGAAGAGCACGATGTCCAGGCCCGAGTAGTCGGCCGTGGCGGCGTCCTCGATGGTGACCTCCCGGCCTTCCCACTCCAGCGTGGAGCCCGCGGAACGGGCCGAGGCGAAGAGCCGCAGCTCGTCGACCGGGAACTTCCGCTCGGCGAGGATGCTGCGCATGACTCCGCCGACCTGTCCGGTGGCTCCGACGATTCCGACCCTCACGGTGACTCCTTCGATACGTGGACGCGGGCGCGCGTGAAGCCATCATGCGTTCGACCCCACGAGGCTTGTCCAATCCATTGTCCGAGGTGCGGACAGTGTCGGACCCGTGAACCCCGGTGACGAGTCCGTGACGGGCGTGTTGCAGGGCCGCCGAAGGTCCGTTTTGCCTGGTCGAAGCCGGTTAGCGTCCGTTCAGCCGTGATCGTTATCCGGACACGGCGCACCAGTTGCCGAAACCGCCACCCGGGGGGAACACCACCATGCGGACCATCCGCCGCCGATCCATACCCGCCCTCGCCGCCCTCGCGGCCGCCACCGTCGCCGCGCCCGTCCTGCTGGCCGCCGCCCCGGCGGCCGCCCACCCGCGCGACGGGAAGCTCGCCAGGGAGCTGGTCGAGGAGGTCACCGCGCGCGGGGCCTACCGCCACCTGGCGAAGTTCCAGCAGATCGCCGACGCCAACGGCGGCAACCGGGCCGCGGGCTCGCCGGGCCACGCCGCCTCCGCCGCCTACGTCCACGACACCCTGAAGAAGGCCGGCTACGAGGTCTCGTACCAGGACTTCGACATCTACGAGGCGCACACGAAGACGGAGAAGACCACCGTCCTCGGCGAGCAGCCGCGCGAGCTGGCCACCGCCGCCTTCACCTTCACCAAGTCCACCCCGGCCGGCGGGCTGACCGCCCCGCTGGCCCTGGCGCGGGTCGACGAGACCCCGGGCTGCACCGCCGACGACTACCCGGCCGGCGCCTTCACGGGGAAGATCGCCTTGGTCAAGCGGGGCGCCTGCACCTTCGCGGAGAAGCAGCGGGCCGCCGCGGCGGCCGGCGCGGCCGGCGTGATCGTCTACAACCACAGCGGCACCACTCCGGTCCGCGGCGGGTTCTCCTCCCCCTCCGAGGGGATCATCCCCAGCGCGGGCATCACCCTGGCCGACGGGGAGGCGCTGGCCGCCGCCGCCGCGAAGGGCGAGGTGAAGGTGCGCCTGGAGCTGGACCAGGAGCACGTGAAGAAGACCACCCGCAACGTGATCGCCGAGACCAGGGGCGGCCGCGCCGACCGCGTCGTCACGCTCGGCTCGCACCTGGACTCCGTCCCCGAGGGCCCCGGCATCAACGACAACGGCTCCGGCTCGGCCGGTCTGCTGGAGGTGGCCCTCAAGCTCGCCGACGAGGGCGCCAACAAGAAGGGCAGGGGGCCGGCCAACAAGGTGCGCTTCGCCTGGTGGTCGGCGGAGGAGCTGGGCCTGCTGGGCTCCGAGCACTACGTGGCGCAGCTGTCGGACAAGCAGAAGAAGGACATCGCCCTCTACCTGAACTTCGACATGATCGCCTCGCCGAACCCGGTGCAGTTCGTCTACGACGGCGACGACTCCGACAAGACGGGCGCGGGCGCGGGCCCGGCCGGTTCGGCGCAGATCGAGTCGCTGATCAACGGCTTCCTGGACCGCAAGGGCAAGCCGCACGAGGGCAGCGACTTCGACGGCCGCTCCGACTACGGCCCGTTCATCGAGAACGGCATCCCGGCGGGCGGCACCTTCACCGGCGCCGAGGGCATCAAGACCGCCGAGCAGGCCAAGCGCCACGGCGGCACCGCCGGGGCCCCGTACGACCCGAACTACCACGGGGCGGGGGACACCCTGAAGAACCTGGACCTCAAGGCGTTCGACACGAACCTGGACGTGATCGCGTACGCGGTGGGCACGTACGCCCAGGACCTGAGCTCGCTGGGGAAGTGACGTAGCGGGCCCGAGGGGGGCATGCGGGAGGGGGGGGGGGGGGGGGGGGGGGGGGGGGGCGGGGCCCCGCGCCCCCCCCCCCCGCGGGGGCCGCGGGGGGGGGTTTGTTTCTTCTTACGCTCGCGGGGGGCGGGGGCGGGCGCCCCGGG
>NZ_JBBDHD010000111.1:0-22407 GCF_044129415.1 Streptomyces racemochromogenes | reverse complement strand
GGGGGGGGGGGGGGGGGGCCGGGGGGGGGGGGGGGGGGGGGGGGGGGGGGGGGGGGGGGGGGGGGGGGGGAAGGCGGGGGGGGGGGGGGGGGGGCGGGCGGCCGGGGGGGGCCGCCCCCCCCCCCCCCCGCCACGGCTCCTCTCGATGATGCCGACGGACAGCGCCGGGGCCGCTCCGGCGCCGGTCACCGTCCTGGAACGCTCCCTCGCCGACCTGTGGGACCGGACCGTCGCGGGCATGACCGGGGCCGCCCGCGCCGAGTTCCGGGCGACCATGGCGGACATGCTGGAGAGCTGGGTGTGGGAGGTGGAGAACCGGTCCCACCACCGCGTCCCGGACCCGGTGGACTACGCGGAGATGCGCCGCCGCACCTTCGGCTCACAACTGACCATGTACATGTGCCGGCTCGGTCACGGGGGCCGGGGTGTCCCGGAGGAGATCTACCGTTCGGGGACCGTCCGGTCGCTGGAGAACGCGGCCGCGGACATCGGCTGCCTCATCAACGACATCTTCTCCTACCAGAAGGAGGTGGAGTTCGAGGGCGACATGCACAACCACCTGGTCGTCACCCGCACCTTCTTCGACATCGGCTATCCCGAGGCGCTCCACATCTGTCACTCCCTCATGAAGCAGCGGGTGGAGGAGTTCCAGCACATCGTCGCGAACCTCCTGCCACGGCTCTGCGAGGACCGCGGGCTGGACGCGGAGGGCCGGGCCGGTCTCGACGCCTACGCGGACGAACTCCGGGACTGGCTGGCCGGGGTCCTCAACTGGCACCGGCGCGTGCGGCGTTATGGTGAGGACGAGCTACGCCGGCAGGGCGGCGGCGCACTGGCCGCCACCGTCCTGAGCAGCGGCTTCGGCATGGCGGCGGCGCGGATCGGGCTGCCCGTCTGAACCGGGCGGCGGGGGCGGTCCGCTCGCCCGCCCCCGCCGTTCAGAACTCGTCGGCGGTGTGCGGCAGCAGGCCGGTGCGCAGGGCCGCGTCCAGTGCCGCCGCCGCGCCCGGTGCGTGCTCGGCGACCAGGCCGGCGGCCACGAGTTCGGTGACCCGGGTCCCGCCCAGGTAGCAGGCGGCCAGGTCCCGTACGTCCAGGCTCAGGTCGGGGGAGGCGCGGGCGGTCTCGTACGTCGCCCCGCCCGGCCCCGCCTTGAGCCGGTACCGTCCGGCGTTGGACGGCAGCCGTGCGTCGCGCAGTTCGAGGACGAGTTCCACGGGGGCGGCCCACGCGCGGGCGGTCAGCGCCTCCTTGACGTCGGCCAGGCGCAGCCAGAGCGCCGGGAACTGGGCGGTGACCCTGACCTGGTCGCGGTCGGCGGCGAAGTGGAGCAGGGGGTCGTCGGCCGGGCGGCCCCAGGCACGGACGGTGCCGGTGAGGTCGAGGGAGGCCGCGTACGTCCAGAGGGCGGCGGCGACGGCCGGGGTGTCGGCCTCCAGTTCGTCGACGCGGACCAGGCCGGGGCTGCGGGTGCGCCCGTCGCCGTCCTCGTCCTCCTGCTTGGTGCGGTAGAGGAGGTAGCCGGCCGGCGGCTGTCCCGGATCCCCCAGGACGGCGATCCGGGGAGGGCCCAACTCCTCGTCGTCCTCGTCCTGTTCGCCGAGCCATTCCTCGGTCCACCGCGCGGGGCTGCGGTCGGGCCGGCCGGCCCGGCGGTGGCGGGCGGCCTCGTGGCAGGGGCCGACGACGGTGAGGGCGTCGGCGGGGTCGACGAGCCGCAGGGGGCGCGGGTCGGGGGTGATGCGCAGGGCGAGGGGGCGGGTGGAGTCGATCTCGACGGTGAGGCCCTGGGTGGCGGGGCCGAAGCCGAAGCGGCCGTAGATGGCGGCTTCGGAGGCCCACAGGCAGACGAGCGGGTTCCCCGCGGCCCGTGCGCGGCGCAGCCGTTCGTCCATGAGGGCGGTGAGGACGCCGCGCCGGCGGTGGGTGGGGGCGACGGAGACGAACGTCAGGCCGGGGCAGCCGAGTTCGGTACCGGGGACGGAGAGCCGGAAGGGGTGGGCCGCCATGAAGCCGACGAGGGTGTCCCCGTCGTAGGCGCCGAGGCGGTCGCAGAGGCGGAGCAGGGCGTGGTGGCGTGCGCGGCGTTCGGGACCGGGCCGGTCGTGGAAGGCCAGGTAGGCGTGCTCCTGGGCGCGGGCGATGTCGTCCTCGGGTACCTCGCGGATGTCCACCATGATCAGGAGACTAATCGGTCATCGCGGACGGCTCGCACCATAGTGGCTTGATCTGTGCGAACTCAGGATGCGGTGGCCCGGAGGGATCCGGTGGTCTTGCCTCCGGGTTCGCTGAGGTAGCAGATGAGGCGGCGGTCGCCCGCCTTCCAGCCGTCGGCCGCCGGGCCGTAGAAGTACTCCGTCAACGTGGCCGAGAGTTTCGCGTGGGGGCCCACGTAGCGGGTGAGGGTGGCGCCGCCGCACTTCTCGCGGGCGATGCGCAGGAGTCCGCCCTCGCCGGGGTACGGCCCGTCGGGCAGGGTGAGGACGGCGTACGCCTCCGACTGGTGGGGTTCGCCGCAGGGGACGACGTCCACGGACAGGGGCCCCTGGGTCACCTGGCCGGTCTTGTAGTCCTTGGGGGCGGTACTGGCGTTGAAGCAGTCGCCCGCCGTGAGCTCGTCCGTGTCGCCGGAGGGCGCGGCCGCGTAGGCCCGGCCGGCCCCGGAGATCCCGAGGAGCAGCACGAGGGCGAGGGCCGCGCCGTGGGCGGCGCGGGTGCACGGTGATCGGGGCGGTCTGGACATGGGCGCGGCTCTCCTTGCACTGGGGCGCGAGACGCGGCGGCCGCTGCGCTTCCCACGCTACTCCCGCACCGGCTCCGGGGCCCGCCGGGAGCCGGGGCCGCTCCAGTCGGCCGGGATCCGGCCGAGGCGGACCCGCTGGGGGTGGTCGCCGACGGGGACGGAGACCCGCTTGGCCCCGGTGGCGAAGTCGATGGCGGTGACCCGGTCGGCGCCGCTCTCGGAGATGACGCAGCCCTTGCCGTCGCCGTCGACGGTGGCCCAGTAGGGCTTGTCGGCGGGGATCAGCGGGCCTTCGGCGAGGGTGGCGCGGTCCACGACGGTGGCGTAGTCGTCCATGGTGCCGGCGACGCAGAGCTTGCCGCCGTCGGGGCTCACGGACAGGCCGTGGTGGCGGGAGTCGTTGACCCAGGTGGTGCGGTCGGTGCTGGTGGCGGGGTTCTCGGGGAGGGTCTTGATCCGGGTGATCCGGTCGGTGGCGACGTCGTACTCGACGATGCCGTTGAAGAAGGAGACCTGGAAGTAGAGCGTGGACTCGTCGGGGGTGAAGACCATGGGGCGGACGGCGTCGGAGAGGTCCCTCCGGCCGAAGGCGTCGAGGCGTGCGCGCATGTCGACGGTCCGGACGGTGCGGAAGGTCTGCGCGTCGACGACGGTCAGCTTGCGGTCACCCTTCGTCCAGTCCAGCCAGGGTGCGTCGAGGGCGGAGGTGACGTCCCCGATGGAGCTGTTCCACAGGAGGCGGCCGCCCTGGGTGAAGGTGTTCTCGTGCGGCTTGTCTCCGGTGGCGAAGGAGCCGACCTGGCGGCCGGTGGCTATGTCGAGGACGTGCACGGTGTTGGCGGTGGAGGCGGAGACGGCCACCCGGGTGCCGTCGGGCGAGACGGCCATGTGGTCGGAGCGGTAACCGGCGACCGGGAAGCGCCAGTTGACGCGGCCCGTGCGCAGGTCGACGGAGACGACGTCGGCGAAGCTGGGGCGGGAGACGACCACCGCCGTGCCGTCGGGGGTGGTGTACATGTCGTCGGCGAACTGGTCGTGGCCCTCGCCGGCCGTGGCGCGGATGCCGAGGAAGTAGCCCAGTCTGACCGGGTTGAGGTAGATCTCTCGGAGCCGTTCCTCCTTGTCGGGGATCACGTCGATCCGGCCGACGCGGGCGAGGTCGCCGGTGGAGGCGAGGACGTCGGCGGTGCCCTCCCAGTTGTTGCCGACGAGGAGCACCTCCCGCAGCCCGGGTTCGGCGGCGGGCTCCGGCCGGGGGGATGCGGCGGCGGCCGGGCCCAGTGCGGCCGCGAGTCCCGCCAGCGCCAGGGCGCAGGCGAGGCGGAGGGTGCGTGAAGGGGTGCGACCGTACCGGGACATCCGCTCAACTCCGTTGCGAAGAAGCTCCGTTACCGGCCGGTAAAATAGGCGGCACGCGAAGAAGGCGCAACCCCCGGGAGGGTGCGCCTTCGGTCGTGCCCGGGTTCCGCGTGCTCAGGCGACGGAGCCGATGCGGCCGATCACGGTGTTCGAGGAGTCGCGGTGGATCGGGATGTGCGCGCCGGTCAGTGCCGCGCCGGTGCCGCCGCGGCGGTTCGCCACGATCTCGGCGGCGATGGACAGCGCGGTCTCCTCCGGGGAGCGGGCGCCCAGGTCCAGGCCGATCGGGGAGCGCAGCCGGGCCAGTTCGAGCTCGGTGACGCCGACCTCGCGCAGTCGCTTGTTGCGGTCCTCGTGGGTGCGCCGCGATCCCATGGCGCCGACGTAGGCGACGGGCAGCTTGAGGGCCAGTTCGAGGAGCGGGACGTCGAACTTGGCGTCGTGGGTCAGGACGCACAGGACGGTACGGGCGTCGGTGCCGCCGGACTCGGCCTGGGCCTGGAGGTAGCGGTGCGGCCAGTCGACGACGATCTCGTCCGCCTCGGGGAAACGCTTCTTCGTGGCGAACACGGGCCGGGCGTCGCACAGCGTCACGTGGTAGCCGAGGAACTTCCCGATCCGCACCAGGGCGGAGGCGAAGTCGATGGCACCGAAGACGATCATCCGCGGGGGCGGGACGCTGGACTCGACGAGGACCTTGAGGGGCTCGCCGCAGAGCCGGCCGTCGGCGCCGATCTCCAGCACGCCGGTCCTGCCGGCGTCCAGCATGGCGCGGGCCTCCTCGGCGATGGTGCGGTCCAGCTCGGGGTGGCCGCCGAAGCCGCCCTCGAAGGTGCCGTCGCCGAGGACGACCAGGGCGCGGCCCCTGAGCTCGGCCGGGCCCTCGGCGATCCGGGCCAGGGCGGCCGCCTCGCCGTTCGCCGCGGCGCGCAGGGCGGTGGCCAGGGCCTCTCGCCGAGGGGAGCCCACGGGCACCGGGGTGACCAGGATGTCGATGATCCCGCCGCAGGTCAGACCCACGGCGAAGGCGTCGTCGTCGCTGTAGCCGAAGCGCTCCCGGACGGTCTCGCCGTCCTCCAGCGCCTGCCGGCACAGGTCGTACACCGCGCCCTCCACGCAGCCGCCGGAAACCGAGCCGATGGCCGTGCCCTCCGCGTCGACGGCGAGGGCGGCTCCGGGCTGCCGGGGCGCGCTGCCGCCCACCGCCACCACCGTGGCGACGGCGAAGTCACGTCCCTGCTCGACCCACCGGCTCAGTTCTTCGGCGATGTCCAGCATGTGCGGCCTCCTCGGAGGTTCGGATTCCAGTATGGGTTGCGTGAAGGGGGGTGACCCGACCGGCACCGGGCCGCGGGGGCCGGGTGCCGATCGGGTCGGTACCGATCTTCGCCGGACTACTTGACGCCGAGCCACGCCTCGATGGGGTGGAGGGCGAAGAAGACCAGGAAGACGGCGGTGAGCGCCCACATGAACCCGCCGATTTCGCGGGCCTTGCCCTGCGCGACCTTGATCGCCACGTAGGAGAGGACACCGGCCGCGACACCGGGGGTGATCGAGTAGGTGAAGGGCATGATCACGACGGTCAGGAAGACCGGGATCGCGGTCGCGCTGTCGGCCCAGTCCACGTGGCGGGCGTTCTGCATCATCATCGCGCCGATGACGACCAGCGCGGCGGAGGCGACCTCGCCCGGCACGATCTGGGTGATCGGGGTGAAGAAGAGGCAGGCGGCGAAGAGCAGACCGCTGACGACGGAGGCGAGGCCCGTGCGGGCGCCCTCGCCGACACCGGTGGCGGACTCGACGAAGACGGTCTGGCCGGAGCCGCCCGCGATGCCGCCGATGGCGCCACCGGCACCGTCGATGAACAGCGCCTTGGACAGGCCCGGCATGCGGCCCTGGGAGTCGGCCAGCTTGGCCTCGGTGCCGACGCCGATGATGGTGGCCATGGCGTCGAAGAAGCCGGCGAGCACGAGGGTGAAGACGATCATGCCGACCGTCATGACGCCCACGTCGCCCCAGCCGCCGAACTCGACCTTTCCGAAGAGCGAGAAGTCGGGCATCGAGATCGCGGAGCCGTCGAGGACCGGCGGACCGTTCTTCCACGCCTTGGGGTCGATGTCGACGACGGCGTTGACGATGGCCGCGATGACGGTGCCGCCGACGATGCCGATCAGGATCGCGCCCGGGACCTTGCGGGCCTGGAGCATGAAGATCGCCAGCAGGGTGATGCAGAAGATCAGGACCGGCCAGCCGGCGAGCTCGCCGACCGAACCAAGCTGGACGGGGGGACCGAACTCGGGGCCCTTGCCGACGAAGCCGGCCTTCACGAGACCGATCAGGGCGACGAACATGCCGATGCCCATGGTGATCGCGTGCTTGAGCGCGAGCGGGATCGCGTTCATGATCATTTCCCGGAGGCCGGTGACGACCAGGAGACAGATCACGACGCCGTACATGACGCACATGCCCATGGCCTGCGGCCAGGTCATCTGCGGGGCGACCTGCGAGGACAGGACACCCGAGACGGACAGGCCGGCGGCGAGGACCAGCGGGACCTTGCCGATGAAGCCCATCAGGAGGGTGGTCGCGGCGGCCGCGAAGGCCGTGGCCGTGATCAGGGCCTTCTGGCTCATCGTGTCTCCGGCGACGTCCTTGCCGGAGAGGATCAGCGGGTTGAGCAGGAGGATGTACGCCATCGCCATGAAAGTCGTGACGCCGCCACGAATTTCGGTGCCGATGCTCGACCCTCTATGGGTGATGTGAAAGTAGCGGTCGAGCCAAGAACGCCCCGCGGGGTTCAGAGTGCCGTCGCCGGCCTCTTCCGCGGTGGTCTTGGGCTCCACAGACGACTGGGTCATGGTGCCTGACTCCCAAGGTTCAAAGGGGCACCCGCATGAAGATTGGAGACGCGGGATTTGGGAAACTGCGTTGGCTGCACGACCCGGGGTGACGGCCCGAGGCGACGCGAAAGGTGCACTGCGTGTACTGCGGGTAGTGCGGGGGTGACCGCTGGTACTACGTGGGGGTTCTCGCAGGGGTACTGCGGGTGAAGCTGACCGCGAGCGGTGCGGTTACTTCGGTGCTCCGGGCGGTGTGGCGGCAAGTGTGACGTTCCCGTGTCACACCGCCCGGAGAGTCCGAGGGGGTCCGGGGGCCTGGGCCCCCGGACCGCGCCGTCCTAAAGGGTCCCGGTGAGGGCTTCCGGACGGATCGGCGTCTTGTTGAGCTCCAGCCCGGTCGCCGCCCGGATGGCCGCGAGGACGGCCGGGGTGGACGACAGGGTCGGGGCCTCGCCCAGACCGCGCAGGCCGTACGGCGCGTTCGGGTCGGCGAGCTCCAGGACGTCGACCGGGATGGTCGGGGTGTCGAGGATGGTCGGGATCAGGTAGTCCGTGAAGGAGGGGTTGCGCACCTTCGCGGTCTTCGGGTCCACGATGATCTCTTCCATGACCGCCACGCCGAGACCCTGCGTGGTACCGCCCTGGATCTGGCCCACCACGGAGAGCATGTTCAGCGCCTTGCCGACGTCCTGGGCGGTCGCCAGCTCGACGACCTTGACCAGGCCGAGCTCGGTGTCCACCTCGACCACCGCGCGGTGCGCGGCGAAGGTGTACTGGACGTGGCCGTCGCCCTGGCCGGTGACCAGGTCGAACGCGACGGTCGGCCGGTGACGGAATTCGAGTTCGAGGTCGATGGCCTCGCCCTCCAGGATGTCGGCGATGTCCGCGAGGACCTCCCCGCCGTCCGTGACGACCTTGCCGCCCTCCAGGAGGAGCTCCGCGTGGGCCCACGCCGGGTGGTACGAGCCGTTCTTGCGGCGGCCCATCTCCAGCAGCGCCTCGCGCACGGCCTCACAGGTGTTCTTCACGGCGCCACCGGTCATGTACGTCTGCCGCGAGGCGGACGTGGAACCGGCGGAGCCGACCTGCGTGTCGGCCGGGTGGATGGTCACCTGCGTGACACCGAGCTCGGTGCGGGCGATCTGCGCGTGGACGGTGACACCGCCCTGGCCGACCTCCGCCATGGCCGTGTGGACCATCGCGACGGGCTCGCCGTTGATGACCTCCAGGCGCACGCGGGCGGTGGAGTAGTCGTCGAAGCCCTCGGAGAAGCCGACGTTCTTGATGCCGACCGCGTAGCCGACACCGCGGACGACGCCCTCGCCGTGCGTGGTGTTGGACAGGCCGCCCGGCAGGGCGCGCAGGTCCGCGGCCTCGCCGGCGGTCTCCCACTGGCGCTCCGGCGGCAGCGGGCGGGCCTTGACCCGGCGCAGCAGCTCGGCGACCGGGGCCGGGGAGTCCACGACCTGGCCGGTGGGCATGATGGTGCCCATCTCCATGGCGTTCAGCTGGCGGAACTCGACCGGGTCCATGCCCAGCTTGGCCGCGAGCTTGTCCATCTGGGCCTCGTACGCGAAGCAGGCCTGGACGGCGCCGAAGCCGCGCATGGCGCCGCAGGGCGGGTTGTTCGTGTAGAGCGCGATCGCCTCGATGTCCACGTCGTCGATGACGTACGGACCCACCGAGAGGGAGGACGCGTTGCCGACGACGGCCGGGGAGGCCGAGGCGTAGGCACCGCCGTCGAGCACGATCCTGCACTTCATGTGCGTGATCTTGCCGTCCTTGGTGGCGCCGTGCTCGTACCAGAGCTTCGCCGGGTGGCGGTGCACGTGGCCGAAGAAGGACTCGAACCGGTTGTAGACGATCTTGACCGGCTTGCCCGTGGCCAGCGCCAGGAGGCAGGCGTGGATCTGCATCGAGATGTCCTCGCGGCCGCCGAAGGCACCGCCGACGCCGGAGAGCGTCATGCGCACCTTCTCCTCGGGCAGGCCGAGGACGGGGGCGATCTGCTTGAGGTCCGAGTGCAGCCACTGGGTGGCGACGTAGAGGTCGACGCCGCCGTCCTCGGCGGGTACGGCGAGGCCGGACTCCGGTCCGAGGAAGGCCTGGTCCTGCATGCCGAAGGTGTACTCGCCCTCGACGATCACGTCGGCCCGCTTGCGGGCCTCCTCCACGTCGCCGCGGATGATCGGCTGGCGGTGCACGATGTTCGGGTGCGGGACGTGACCGGAGTGGTGGTCGTCGCGGCCCGGGTGGATCAGCGGCGCGTCGGCGGCGAGGGCGGAGGCCTCGTCCGTGACGAGCGGCAGCTCCTTGTAGTCGATCTTGATCTTGGCGGCCGCGCGGCGGGCGGTCTCCGGGTGGTCGGCGGCCACGAGGGCGACCGGCTCACCGTGGTGGCGTACCCGGCCGTTGGCCAGGACGGGGGTGTCCTGGATCTCCAGACCGTAGTTCTTCATCTCGGCCGGCAGGTCGTCGTACGTCAGGACCGAGTAGACGCCCGGCATGGCCAGGGCCTCGGAGATGTCGATGGAGACGATCTCGGCGTGGGCGACGGTGCTGCGCAGGGTCTGGCCCCAGAGCATGTCCTCGTGCCACATGTCCGAGGAGTACGCGAACTCACCGGTGACCTTGAGGGTTCCGTCCGGGCGCAGCGTCGACTCGCCGATGCCGCCCTTGGTGTGCTTCTGGGTGACGTTCGTCGGGGTCCCGGAAGGCGTGGTGCGGGTGTTGGCCATGATCAGACAGCCTCTCCCTGACGGGCGGCCGCGAGGCGGACCGCGTCGAGGATCTTCTCGTAGCCCGTGCAGCGGCAGAGGTTGCCGGACAGGGCCTCACGGATGTCCTGGTCGGACGGGGACGAGTTGCTCTCAAGCAGCGCGTCGGCCTGCACGAGCAGACCCGGGGTGCAGAAACCGCACTGGACGGCGCCGGCGTCGATGAACGCCTGCTGGATGTTGGAGAGCTCCACGCCCTCGCCGGTCTGGGAGTCGGTGCCCTTGGCGGACCACTGCCTGGCCTCGTCCGTGGACACGCCCTTGCCGCCGCCGCAGGCGCCGGTGCCACAGGCGTGGCCGTGCTCCTCGCGCTGCTTGGCGAAGTCCGCCAGGCCCTCGACGGTCACGACGTCGCGGCCCTCGACCTGGCCGGCCGCGACCAGGCAGGAACAGACCGGCACGCCGTCGAGGCGGACGGTGCAGGAACCGCACTCGCCCTGCTCACACGCGTTCTTCGAGCCGGGCAGGCCCAGGCGCTCACGCAGCACGTAGAGGAGGGACTCGCCCTCCCAGACGTCGTCGGCTTCCTGCGGACGACCGTTGACGGTGAAATTGACGCGCATGGTTACGCAGCCCCTTCAAGCGAGCGGCCGTTGGTGCCGCGGTACTGCTCCCAGGTCCAGACGAGCTGGCGGCGAGCAAGGATGCCAACCGCGTGACGGCGGTACTTCGCCGTGCCGCGGACGTCGTCGATCGGGTTGCACGCGGCGGACGCGAGCTCACCGAACTGCTTGGCGATCGACGGGGTGATGACCTTGCCGTTGTCCCAGAAACCGCCCTCTTCGAGCGCGGCGTTCAGGAACTCCTCGGCGGCCTTCGCCCGGACCGGGGTCGGGGCGGCCGAGCCGATGCCCGTACGGACCGTGCGGGTGTCGGGGTGGAGCGCGAGGCCGAAGCCGCACACGGCGATGACCATCGCGTTGCGGGTGCCGACCTTCGAGTACTGCTGGGGCCCCGTGGCGTTCTTGATGTGGACCGACTTGATCAGCTCGTCGGCGGCGAGCGCGTTGCGCTTGACACCGGTGTAGAACTCGTCGATCGGGATCAGGCGGGAGCCGCGTACGGACTCCACCTCGACCTCGCAGCCGGCGGCCAGCAGGGCGGGGTGGGAGTCACCGGCGGGCGAGGCGCAACCGAGGTTGCCGCCGACACCGCCGCGGTTGCGGATCTGCGGGGACGCGACCGTGTGCGAGGCGAGCGCGAGACCCGGCAGCGTACCGCGCAGGTTCTCCATGATCTGGGTGTACGGAACGGAGGCGCCCAGCTTGGTGACCTCCTCGCCTACCTCCCACTCCCGCAGCAGCTCGATGCGGTTGAGGTCCAGGAGGTATTCCGGACGGCGGTGGTCGAAGTTGATCTCGACCATGATGTCGGTGCCACCCGCAATCGGCACAGCTGTGGGGTACTCGGCCTTGGCGGCGAGTGCCTCCTCCCAGCTGGCGGGGCGAAGGAAGTCCATGTGCGGCTCTCTTCTTCTTAGTCGGGCCGTTCACTTCAAGCCAGGAGGCCTAGGGGCCCTCGACTGGTCGTTCACGTGCTGTTAACGCGGTGTGGAGCCAGTACACAAGCCCGGGGCCCCGGGGTGCAGTCACCGAAACCATGAAGCAGTTGGCTGGGCACCTCCCTCGTCTTGTAGATTCGTATGAAAGGCAGGATGCGACGACCTGCCCGATTTCCAACGGCAACATTCGAGACAGATCGGCGGCGACATCATGCGGCTGCGCGCACTGCTGGAAACCGAGGCGCTGGGACTGCGGCTGCTGGGCGGCGAGGAAGAACTCGACCGGACGGTCCGCGGGGTCATGACGACCGACCTGAGGGATCCCAGCCGATATCTCTCCGGAGGAGAACTCGTCCTCACCGGCCTGGCATGGCGAAGAAATTCAGCCGACTCCGAGCCTTTCGTACGAATTCTCGCGAGCGCGGGCGTGGCCGGTCTCGCGGCCGGCGAGGCGGAACTGGGCGACATCCCCGACGATCTCGTTTCAGCCTGTCGGCGCAACCGGCTCCCGCTGTTCGCGGTGAACGAGGACGTTGCATTCGCCACCATCACCGAGTACGTGGTGCGGCAGGTCTCCGGCGAGCGTGCGGGGGACCTGGCGGCGGTCGTCGACCGGCACCGGCGGCTGATGACCTCGGGGCCGGCGGGCGGCGGTCCCGATGTGGTGCTGGATCTGCTCACCACGGACCTCGATCTGCGGGCCTGGGTGCTCTCGCCGACCGGCCGGCAGATCGCCGGGGCGGGCGAGCCCCTGGCCCCGGGCATCTGCGCGACGCTGGCCGGCGAACACCTCGCGGCGGTCCGGACCGGCCGCAGGGGCCCGCACCGGCTGTCCATCCAGGGTATTACCTACTCGCTCTTCCCGATCAGGGGAGCGGGCCGGGGCCAGGGCCCCGGCGCCCGCGACGTGCGGGAGAGCGTCCTGTCCGACTGGCTGCTGGCCGTCGAGGCCGACGCGGGCGACTGGCCCGCCGAGCGGCTCGACCTGCTCCAGGGCGTCACCCAGCTGATCGCCGTCGAGCGGGACCGCCGCGACGCGGCCCGTACGGTGCGCCGCCGGCTGGCGCAGGAGGTGCTGGAGCTGGTCCAGACGGGCGCTCCGCCCGCGGAGATCGCCGCCCGCCTGCGGGTCGCCGCGCCGGTGCTGCTGCCCGGCCTGGGCTCCGCCCCGCACTGGCAGGTCGTGGTGGCACGGGTGGACTGGGAGGGCGGGGACATCCCCGGCGGCCCGGTCGCCCAGTCGCTGCTGGAGGAGATCCTCGTCGACCCGTCGCTGTCCGGACCGGAGCCGTCCGACCGGATCGCGGTGGCCCACGCGGGTGACGAGGCCATCGCCCTGGTGCCGCTGCCCGCACTCCCCGGCGACTCCGGCGAGGACAAGGGCCCGGACTCCGCCCTCCACGCCGACGCGCTGCTGACGTCCGTCCGGGAGCCGCTGGCGGCCGGTCTGGCCGAGGACGGCCGGCTCACCCTGGGCGTCAGCGCGGCCGTGCACTCCGCCGAGGGGCTGCGCGGGGCACTGGAGGAGGCCCGGCACGCCCGCCGGGTCGCCGCCGCCCGTCCCGGCCGGGTCTGCGCCGCGGGCCACCACGAGCTCGCCTCGCACGTGCTGCTGCTGCCGTTCGTCCCGGACGACGTGCGCCGCGCCTTCACGGCCCGGCTGCTGGACCCCCTGCGGGACTACGACCGCCGGCACCGCGCGGAGCTCATCCCGACGCTGGAGGCGTTCCTCGACTGCGACGGCTCCTGGACCCGCTGCGCGACGCGCCTGCACCTCCACGTCAACACGCTGCGCTACCGGGTCGGGCGAATCGAGCAGCTGACGGCGCGCGACCTCTCCCGCCTGGAGGACAAGCTGGACTTCTTCCTGGCACTGCGCATGAGCTGACCAAACGGGCGCGAAGGGGCCGGACGGGGGCCGCTGACGAACCGTCCGGACTTTGTGAAAGAGTTCACCCGACCCCTTGGCCGAGGCAGCCGATCCGTGCTCTCATTTCGCCCCAGGGCTCAACGACGTGCTGCTTGGTTGCTTCGGGGAGGGCAATGTGGCGGATACCGCCATGTCCGGTGCGGGATCAACGGGGGGCGACGACCCCCTCCAGCGGGCGATATGGCGGCTGCGCTCGCGCGGCTGTTGGACGGACGCGGCGGCCCTGCTGACGCCGTACGCGCACGAGGCCGGGGCGGCGGTCCAGCGGACCGCGCTCCTGGTGGAACGGTGCCTGTTCACCGGGCAGGGGTGGGCCGAGGCGGAGGACGCGCTCCGGGCGGCGGAGGCCACGGCCCGGGACGACGACGAGCGCGGGGCGGCCGCCTGCGAGCGGGGCCACCTGGCCTACGCCGCGACCGTGCTCGGTGTACGGGACCGGGCGGACGAGGCCCGTTCGGCGCTCGGCCGGGCGGCGGCCCTGCTGTCCCCGACGTCGCGGACCCGGCCGCTGCTGGACTTCCGGCGGGGCCTGGTCGCCGAGCACCTGGCGGACGCCCCGCAGGCGGCCCGGCCGGCCTACCACCGCGCCCACGCGGGGGCGGAGGCCCACGGGGACGTGCTGCTGCTGTCCTTCACCTGGCGTCACCTGGCCGCGCTGTCCCTGCGGGACGGGGAGGTGGCCGAGGCCCGCAAGGGGTTCGCGGAGTCCCTGCGGATCCGGGAGGACCTGGGCTTCCTGGTCGGCACGGCCCCTGCGCTGGCCGCCCTCGCCGAGGTGGAGCCCGAGCCGGAGGCCTCGCGGCTGCGGGCGGAGGCGCGGAGGCTGTTCCACCTCCTGGGCGGCATCCCGACCTGGCTGGCGGACCAGCTCCGCCCGGCGGCCCCCTGACGCACCGCCCGCGCGGCTCGGCGCCGGGACGCCTCCCCGGCTTCGCGCCGCCGCGGACGGACTCCGTCCGCCGGTGCCCGCGCGGAACCGCCGACCGGGCGGAACTCCGGTGGCCGTTCCGCGGGCGAGGGGCCGCTACGCGGGACGGACTCCCCCACCCGCACGAAACCAACGGCCCGGGCGGAGCTCCGGTGGCCGTTCCGCGGGCGAGGGGCCGCTGCGCGGGGCGCGGCCGCCACGCGGCCGTCGCCCGTTGCCCAAAGGCTCCCGCCCCCGGAAACCGACGGGGGTGGCCCCGGCGCCTCATACGCGGCCGGGGCGGGACACGTCCGGCCCGGGCGGGGTGTGAGGCGGCACCGGGCGCGCAGCGCACGGGGGGTGTCCCCGGCGGTAGCCGGGGGAGGGTCCGGGCAGGCCCTACGCCCCCGCGAAGTGCTCGCGGACGAGGGACTCGACCACCGGGAGGTCCTGGGCGATCAGGGCCTCCAGGAGCGCCCAGTGCTCGGCCGCGTCGGCCACCAGGTCCGCGCACCGCACCCGCGGAACCCCCGGCAGCGGCCACTGCGCGCGCCGGTGCAGCTCCTCGGCGACCTGCACCAGCTGGCCGTTGTCCGTCAGCGACAGCACCGCGCGGTGGAAGGCCCGGTCCGCCTCCGCGTACGCCGGCAGGTCCCCGGCGGCGGCCGCCTCGGCGGTGGCGAGGGCGGCCGGGCGCAGCCCCTCCCAGGTGGCGGCCGGCACCGAGCGGGCCAGCCGGAGCATCACCGGCACCTCGATCAGGGCCCGCACCTCGGCCAGCTCGGCCAGGCTCCGCGCGGTCCGGGTCAGCACCCGGAAGCCCCGGTTGGGCAGGCATTCCACCGCCCCCTCCAGCGCCAGCTGCTGCATCGCCTCGCGGACCGGGGTCGCGGAGACACCGAACCGTTCGCCGAGCGCCGGGCCCGAGTAGATCTCCCCCGGCACCAGCTCGCCGTCGACCAGCGCGGCCCGCAGCGCGTCGAGGACCTGTCCGCGCACCGAATGGCGCAGCACCTTCTGTGCCGGTATCGCCGGCCGCACCGCCGGGCCGCCCGGCCGCGGCGGTTCCGCCGGTTCTGCCGGCTCCGTCGGTTCCGACACCAGGGCATGGGCCGCTCCGCGCACTCGGTCCTCCTCCGGGTCTCGACCGCATCCGAGGATAGGCGACGGCCCGGCGCGGACGGATCGACCGAGATCAGCTAAGGTAAGGCTACCCTTCCTCACCACGCACGATTCGGCGGTCCGTCATGTCCGGCTCGGCTCCCCCCGCCCCGCACCCGCCCGCACCCGCCGCGGCCGGCTCTCCCGTGGCACGCGCGTACGGGCGCCTGACGGCCGCCTACCCGGGCCTGCGGATCCACGAGCACGGCGCGCACGAACCCCTCCCCGCCGGTGGTGGCTGGGTCGGCGCGCACGAGCTCGCGGCGGGCGGCGGGGCACTCGACGCCCACCTCACCTGGGACGCGGATCAGGTCGTACGGGACTACGGGCGTCCGGCGCGGCCCGACGTCGCGGCCGGCTTCGGCCTGCACCGGTACGCCTGGCCGGCCTGCCTGCTGATCACCGTCCCGTGGTTCCTGGAGCGCCGGGTGCCCCGGCTTCCGGTGGACCGGGTGGCCTTCCACCGGACCGAGGGGCGGATGGCCGTGCGCGTCGACGAGTTCGCCTGCCTGCCCGGTGACCCCGCGGCGGCCCTCCCCGGCGCGCGGACCGTGGCCGGCGAGGAGGAGCTGCGCGAGGAGGTGCGGGCGGCGGTGGCCCAGCACCTCGGACCGCTGCTGGAGGGGTTCGGCCCGCGGATGCGGCGCGGCCCGCGCGCCCTGTGGGCCACCGCCACGGACGAGGTCGTCGAGGGCCTCTGGTACCTCGGGAGCCTGCTCGGGGAGGAGGCGCGGGCGGTGCGCGAACTGGAGCTGCTGCTGCCCGGCCCGCTCGCCCCGTACCCGGGCGGCGCTCGCTTCCGTACGCTCACCGGCCCCGGCGGCGGGGACCTCACCACCCGGGACCGGGCCGGCTGCTGCTTCTTCTACACGGTCCGCCCCGAGGACACGTGTACGACCTGCCCCCGCACCCGGGACGCCGAAAGGATCGCCCGGCTCACCGCCGCCGCCCGATGAACCCACCCCACCGGATGAAGCCGATTCGAACTCAACTCGCTATCTCCGAGCAGGAGTTCGAGCCACAACACCCTATCCGACGGGCCCGGGCCCCCGTTGGCGTCCACTTGACCCGAAACCCACGTGCACCACGCACCGGCTGCGCCACTATGTCGCCCGGAACGCCGCATACGCGAGGCAAGGGACAACCGCATGAGACTGACCGACATATCGCTGGACTGGCTGCTGCCCGGCAGCCTGTTGATCCTGGGCGTGCTTGCGGCAGTGGCGGTGCTGGCCCGGGGCAAGCGTGAGAGCGAGAAGGCCGCGGCCGACGACAGCTGGGAACGCAGCGAGGAGCGGCGGCGGCGCAAGGAGGCCGTCTACGGCACCGCTTCGTACGTCCTGCTCTTCTGCTGCGCGGCGGTGGCCGCCGCGCTCTCCTTCCATGGGCTGGTCGGCTTCGGCCGGCAGAACCTGAACCTCTCCGGCGGCTGGGAGTACCTGGTCCCCTTCGGCCTCGACGGCGCCGCCATGTTCTGCTCGGTGCTGGCCGTCCGCGAGGCCAGCCACGGTGACGCGGCCCTGGGCTCCCGGATGCTGGTCTGGCTGTTCGCCGGGGCGGCCGCCTGGTTCAACTGGGTCCACGCGCCCCGGGGTTCGGGCCACGACGGCGCCCCGCAGTTCTTCGCCGGGATGTCGCTCTCGGCGGCCGTCCTCTTCGACCGCGCGCTCAAGCAGACCCGCCGGGCGGCCCTGCGCGAGCAGGGCCTGATCCCGCGCCCGCTGCCGCAGATCCGCATGGTCCGCTGGCTGCGGGCCCCGAGGGAGACCTTCGGCGCCTGGTCGCTGATGCTGCTGGAAGGCGTCCGCACGCTCGACGAGGCTGTCGACGAGGTGCGCGAGGACAAGAAGGAGCGGGAGCAGGACCGCCACCGCAGGCGGGAGCAGCACCGTCTGGACCGCGCCCGCATCAAGGCGCTGGGCCGGCAGAACAGGGCGTTCGGGCGGGCCCGGGCGCGTCAGGTCGACCTGCCGGGGCTGACCCCCGGGACGGGCTCCGCGCGGGTCGGCGCGGAGCCGGCCATATCGGAACCGGGACAACTGCCCCTGCTCCCCCGGCTGCCGCTGGGAGGGACCCCCAAAAGGCCCTCCCTGCAGGCCGTGAACGCGGCCGAGGCCGCTGACCCGGCCGGACCCCGGACGGTGGACCTCACCGCCGAGGACGACACCCAGACGATCCCCCGACTCGACTCACTGGAGCGCAAACTGAAGGACCTGGAGCAGCAGTTCGGCTGACCGGCCACGCGGCCGGACCGGCACCGGTCCCCGGCGGGGCGGCCTTCGGGCGGCCCCGCCGACCCACGCCCGGAGTCGGCGCTCCGCTATCCGGCGTCCTCCAGCTCGAACCAGACCACCTTGCCCGGCCCCACCCCCATCGGGTCCACCCCCCAGGTGTCGGCGAGCGCCTCCACCAGGACCAGCCCCCGTCCGTGCGTACCGTCGTCGGCGGACGGTACGTACGGCCGGGGCCGGCGGGCGGCCCGGTCGCGGACCTCGACCCGTAATCGGGCGTCCTTGACGCTCGCGGACACCTCGGCACCCCCTTCCGTGTGGACGAGGGCATTGGTGACGAGCTCGGTGATCAGCAGTTCGGCCACGTGGGCCGTGTCGGCCCCGCAGCGGTGGCGGAGCAGCTCCCGCAGGTCCCTGCGGACCTGACCCACCGCCTTCAGATCGGCCCGGGGTACGCTGCGCGTCATCTCCGCACGGTCCTGGGACGGTTCGCGCGGCACCGGCCGGCCCCTCCGCCACGGCTTCCCGGTCTTCGCCCCCACGCGCACGGCGATATACCTCCCCGTATTCCAGTGCCTGGCTCTCGAACAGGCCTACGGGATGCATGCCCCCGGGGCGGGTTCACACTCCTTCGCCCTCATCCCGCGGGCACCTCGCACGGGCGGGATCCGGCCACCCTTCCCGGCCGGGCCGCCCCCGGCCCGACATGGCCCCGCTGTCGGATGGTGCGAATCCGGTCACCGCCCGGACACCGGTTCTCGGTGGAACCGACAGCGCACCGCCCTCCGGCACCCCGTCCACCAGAGCGGGCCACCGTGCCGCGGGGCGCGGCGGTCCGTGGGGCCGCCTGCCCGCGGCGGCCGGAAACCGGCAGGCGCCGGCCGCCCCCCGCGGACGGGGGCGGCCGAAGAGGGGCACTTTGACGGGTGCGCCGTACTGCACGGTGCGGAGGCAATCTCCGACCCCACCGAGAAACCGCCGTCGTCCGGCACCGGCACCCCTTGACGGCCCCGGTCACGCCTCCCAGACCGCGGCGGCCGTCCGGTCGTCGGCGTATCCCTTGAGGCGCAGCTGGGTGTCCGCGAGGAAGGCCGCCAGTCCCGGCGGGTCCCCCCGGGACCAGCGGGCGGCGAGCTCGGCCCCGAGCAGGCCCTCCTCGCGCATGGGGGCCGCGAGACCGCCGGAGCAGAGCAGCAGGGTGTCGCCCGGCCGGGCGACGGAGGCACGGAAGCGGAAGCCGGCGGCCCCGGCCGCGTCCTCCTCCAGGTCCTGCCAGCGGCCGCCGCGGAGCCGGAAGACCCCGCCCGCTCCGGCGCCGAAGCAGATCCGGTGGGGGCACTGGGGGTCCAGCGGCAGCAGCAGTCCGCGCAGCCCCGCCGTGTAGGCCTCCTGGTCCAGCCCGAGTTCGGCGGCCCGGGCCCGCAGCCGCCCGTAGCCCCGGTCGGTGAGCCGCTGGAGCCCCGAGAGCAGGGCCTCGCGGCGGCTCGCCCGGATGTCCTCGGCCAGCCGCTCCCGGCTGCGCCCCACGGCGGCCGCGACGGAGCGCCCCAGTTCGGCGGCGGCCTCCCGGGCCCCGGGGGCGGCGCGGTCCCCGCCGGCCAGGACCACCAGCACCAGGGCGTCGTCCCCGCTGCCGAAGCGGGCGGTGAGCAGGAAGTCCCGGCGGGCGTCGCCCCGGTAGCGGGCGGAGTCCCCGCGCAGCGAGGCGGCGCGCAGGGTGTAGGTGCCGTAGCGGGCCCCCTCCAGGACGGTGTCGGGGGTGAGGACGTCCAGTTCGGCCGGGTCGGCGGCGGGGAGCGCTCCCGGCTCGGCGGCGTAGGTCGGGGCCCGGTCCCCGAGGTGGGTCACCGCGGGCCGCCCGGCCGGCTCGGGCAGGGGCCCGGAACGGGGCTCCCGCCGCGTCTCCGGCGGTGCGGGCGGCACGGCCACGTCGCCCTCCGCGTACCCGGTGGCCCCGGTCACCCGCGGGTCGCGCGCGACCCGTCCGTCCGGCCCCGGCGGCACGGGCCCGGCGGGTTTGTCGAACCGCAGCGGCACGGGCGCGGGGGGTGTGTCGGACCGCGGCGGCACGGGGACCGTGTCCGGCTCCGGCGGCACCGGCGGGCGCGGCCCGCCCGGCCCCGGCGGTGCGGCGGCCCGGGAGGGTGGCGCCCCGGGCGGCGCCGGGGGCCCGGGCGCGGGGTCCGGGTTCCGGGGGCCGGGCAGCAGCGGGGGCTGCGAGGGCCGCGGTCCGGGCCCGGGCGGCGCCGGAGCGTCATCGCCCACCAGGACCGACGCCGAGCGGAAGCGCTGGTCCAGCGTGTCCCCCGGGTCGGGTCCGGACCCCGCGTCCGGGTCCTCGTACAGCTTCTGCCACCAGTCCTCCGCGCCCTGCTGACTCATGCCCTCATTGTCGGCCCCACCGGGCGGCGGAAAACCCCGAATGCACGAAAAGGTCCCCCCGGTCCGGCGGCGCCACCTTGGCAAACGGACGGCGGGTGCGGGGAAGATGGCCCGGAACGGCTGTGAGAGTGGGGTGGACGGGTTGCTGGGGGCAATAGGCCTGGACGAGGGCCAGGAGTCGGCGTACCGCGCGCTGGTCGCACTCGGGGCGGCGGAGGCGGCGGACCTGGCCCACCGGCTGACGCTGCCGCTCCCGCAGACCGAGCGGACCCTGCGGCAGCTGGAGCGGCACGGCCTGGCCGCCCGCTCCTCGGCCCGGCCCGGCCGCTGGGTGGCGGCGCCGCCGGAGGCGGCGCTGGGCGCCCTCCTGACCCGGCAGCGGCAGGAGCTGGAGCAGGCCGAGCTGGCCGCCGAGCTGCTGGCGCGGGAGTACCGGGTGGAGGCGGCGGACGCGGGCGTGGCCGACCTGGTGGAGGTGGTGACGGGGGCCAGCGCCGTCGCGCACCGCTTCCACCAGATCCAGCTGGGCGCCGTGGAGGAGGTGTGCGCACTGGCCAGCGCACGCCCGCTGGTCGTGTCGGGGATGGACAACGAGCCGACGGAGGAGGAGGCCGCCGTACGGGGCGTGGCGTACCGGGTGGTCATCGAGCGGGACGTCCTCGGCCTGCCGACGGGGATCCGGGAGGCGTCGACGGCACTGGTGCGGGGCGAACGGGTCCGGGTGACGGGCCGGGTCCCGACCAGCCTGGTCATCGCGGACCGCACCCTCGCCATGGTCCCCCTCACCGCGCGCGGCACGGAGCCGGCGGCGCTCGTCGTCCACGCCTCGGGCCTGCTGGAGTCCCTGCTGGGGCTGTTCGAGGCGGTCTGGCGCGAGGCCGTCCCGCTGCGGCTGGGGACGACCGGGGCGCCGGAGGAGTCGGGCGGGGTGCCGGACGCCACGGACCTGGAGATCCTGACCCTGTTGCTGGCCGGGATGACGGACTCCAGCGTGGCCAAGCACCTGGAGCTGGGCCTGCGCACGGTCCAGCGCCGGGTGAAGGGCCTGATGGAACTGGCGGGGGTGACCACGCGGCTCCAGCTCGGCTGGCACGCCTACGAACGGGGCTGGGTGGCCCGGTAGCACCGGCGCGCGGGTCCGCCCCAGCCGTTCCTGACGGGGCCGGATGATGCTCGGCCATGGCCGGACCCCACAAATCCGTGATCTTGAATCGATCGATGATGACGCTCATGAACCCGTTACCCGCTTGAAACAGTGGTGGGACGGACGGCCCGACCGGCTGTCGCATCACCACAAGGGGGAAGAGTCATGCGTACGGGCATCACCGAGGTCTGCGTGACCGGCCTGGGGGCCACCACCCCGCTCGGCGGGGACGCGGAGACGACCTGGCGGGCGATGCTGCGCGGCGAGAACGGCATCCGCGCCATCGAGGAGGACTGGGCGGCGTCGCTGCCCGTGCGGATCGCCGGGCGGGTGCGGCGGGACCCGGCCGAGGTGCTGGAGCGGGTCCGGGCCCGGCGCCTGGACCGGTGCGAACAGCTGGCGCTGGTGGCCGCCCGCGAGGCCTGGGCCGACGCGGGGCGCCCGGAGGTGGAGCCGGAGAGGCTCGCCGTGGTCGTCGGGACCGGGACCGGCGGGGCGCTGACCCTGCTCGGGCAGGACGACGTCCTGGAGGCGTCCGGGGTGCGCAAGGTCTCCCCGCACACGGTGCCGATGCTGATGGCCAACGGCCCGGCGGCGTGGGTGTCCATCGAGCTCGGCGCGCGGGGCGGCGCGCACACGCCGGTCAGCGCCTGTGCCTCCGGCGGTGAGGCCCTGGCGCTCGCCCTGGACCTGATCCGGCTCGGCCGGGCCGACGTCGTGGTGGCCGGCGGTACGGAGGCCTGCGTGCACCCGCTGCCGCTGGCCGGCTTCGCCCAGGCCAGGGCGCACTCGACGCGCAACGACGACCCCGCGGCGGCCTCCCGGCCCTTCGACAGCGGTCGCGACGGCTTCGTCATCGGCGAGGGCGCGGGGCTGCTGGTGCTGGAGCGGGCGGAGTTCGCGGCGGCGCGGGGGGCGCGGGCGTACGCCCGGCTGGCGGGGGCCGGGGTGACCTCGGACGCCCACCACATCACCGCCGCCCACGCGCCGGGACAGGTGCGCGCGATGCGGACGGCGCTGGAGGCGGCCGGGCTCGCCCCCGCCGACGTCGCGCTCGTGCTGGCGCACGCGACGTCGACGCAGGCGGGTGACCTGGTGGAGGCGCGGTCGGTCACCGAGGCCGTGGGGGCCCACGCCGCCGTGACGGCGACCAAGTCCATGACCGGGCACCTGTTCGGGGCCGCGGGTGCGGTGGGCGCCGTCGCGGCGGTGCGGGCGGTGTACGAGGGGGTGGTGCCGCCGACCCGCAACCTGGAGGTCCCGGATCCCGCGGTCGGCCTGGACGTGGTGGCGGGCGTGGCGCGACGGATGCCGGTGCCGGCGGCGCTGGCGAACGCGTTCGGCTTCGGCGGCCACAACGCCGCCGTGCTGTTCACCTCGGCCTGACCCCTGCCCGCCCGCGCCCGTCGCCTCCCCCGGCCACCGCCGGGGG
>NZ_JBBDHD010000337.1:0-446 GCF_044129415.1 Streptomyces racemochromogenes | reverse complement strand
TCCCGGAATCTATCGTTCGGACCGTCGTGCATATGATGGAAAGCGTCGCGTTACCTGGCGGTGGCGGCGTGAAGGCCGCGATTAAGGGCTATCGTATCGCCATTAAAACCGGTACAGCGAAAAAAGTGGGGCCGGACGGCCGCTATATCAACAAATACATTGCCTATACCGCAGGCGTAGCGCCTGCAAGCAATCCGCGTTTTGCACTGGTGGTCGTCATCAACGATCCGCAGGCGGGTAAATACTACGGCGGCGCCGTTTCAGCGCCTGTGTTCGGCGCCATCATGGGCGGCGTATTACGCACCATGAACGTTGAACCGGACGCGCTGGCAACGGGCGAAAAAAGTGAATTTGTAATTAATCAAGGCGAGGGTACAGGTGGCAGATCGTAATTTGCGCGACCTTCTTGCTCCGTGGGTGCCTATGCTACCTGCGCGAGCACTGCG
>NZ_JBBDHD010000110.1:0-22518 GCF_044129415.1 Streptomyces racemochromogenes | reverse complement strand
TTAATTTTTTGGTGGACCCTCTTGTGTGGGGTTTTTTATTTTTGGGTTTGTTTGTTTGGGGGCGGGCGGCGGGGGGGGGGGGCGGGGCCGCGGGGGGGGGGCCCCCCCCCCGGCCAGTCATCCGATCATCGGCACGACCCGCTCAGAGCAGTCCGTCCCACATCTGCTCCAGCAGCACCGACCACCAGCTCTCCGGCGACGCCAGCGCCGCACTGTCGAGCCCCGCCAGGTTCGCCTGGAAGTCGACGGTCCAGCGACCCGCCTGCTCCGGCGTCAGATGCTGCCGAAGCCGCCACATGTGACCCAGCATCGCCAGCGACCGCGCGAACTGCGGCAGGCTCGAATTCACGAACTGCGGCGGCACGGGCGCCCCGCCCGGACCGCCCTCCACCGGCACCGCCACGATGTGCGCCGTCCCGTACTGCACGCACAGCGCCTTGCCGAAGTCACTGCCGACGACCAGGTACGAACCCGCGTCCGACGCCGGCTGCACCTGCCGCTGCGCGGCCAGCTCGGCCAGCGTCGGCACCGGCTGCCCGGGCACGGCCTGCGCCCAGAAGAACGGCCCGAAATCGACGGGCAGACCCGCCCACATCAGCGTCTGCGCCACGATCTCCGGCACGCCCTGGCGCGAGACCGCCCGCTGGTCGAACCGGAACACGCCCTGCGGCCCGAACGCCCCCGCCAGCTCCTGCGCGATCGCGTCCATCGGGATCGCCGGCTGGAGCGGGACCTGCGGCAGCGGGGCACGGACCGGCGCCGGGCGCGCGGGACCGTCCGCCACCTGGTGCAGCTCACCCTGATGGGTGAGCAGGTGCCGCATGCCCTGCTGACGCCCCGCGTGGTCGGTCCCGTAAGGGGCCACGCTCGTGATCCGCACCTGCGGCCAGGTCTCCCGGATCATCCGGGCGCAGTAACCGCCGGGCAGCTCACAGGAGGCCAGCTCGGTGTGCAGCTCCAGCACCTGCTGCGGCGGCACGTTCATCGCACGGAGCTCGTACAGGATCTGCCACTCCGGGTGCGGGGTACCGGGCGCCGAACGGCGGATGATCTGCTGCTCGGAGCCGTCGGGCGCACGGTAGCGGAGCACGGCCTGGTAGCCGGGGCCGACCGTGGGCACGCCGGACGGGGCCGGCTGCTGCCCCGCCGGACCGCCGGGCGGCGCGGACGGCGGACCGGGCGGCGGGACGGTACCGGGACCGGCCAGCATCGTCGCGGCGTGCTGCATCCCGCCCCCGGGCGCACCAGGGGCACCAGGGGCACCAGGGGCACCAGGCGGGCCGGGCGGCTGGGGCGGCTGCACGACGGCCGGACCCGCCAGCATCGTCGCGGCATGGTCCAGCCCACCCCCGAGCGAACCACCGGGAGCACCGGGAGCCCCGGGCGGCGCAGGCGGACCCACCGGCGCACCCGGAGCACCGGGAGCACCGGGAGCACCAGGCGGACCCGGAGGCCGCGGCGGCTGCACGACAGCCGGACCCGCCAGCATCGTCGCGGCATGGTCCAGCCCGCCCCCGAGCGAACCACCGGGAGCGGCCGGCGCCCCGGGCGGGCCCGGAGGCACGGAAGGCGGCGTCGGCCCGCCGGGCGGCGCAGGAGGCGCAGGCGGCGGCGGAACGGTCCCGGGGGCGGCCAGCATCGTCGCGGCGTAGGCCGCGCCCCCGCCCGCACCCGCACCCGCACCCGGAGGCGTCCCGACAGGCGCAGGCGGCACCGGCGCCCCGGACACACCAGGAGCACCAGGCACACCGGGAGCCCCGGCCGGCCCTCCCGGGCCCGGAGGCACGGCCGGTACCGGACCGGCACCCTGCGGCGCACCGCCCGGCACCCCGGCACCGCCCGGCACCCCGGCACCGCCTGGCACCCCGGCGCCGCCCGCACCCGCGGCCTCCGCCTGGAGCGCCAGCGCCGGAGCGATCGCGGTCTTCGGCAGCTGGCTGCCGCCCGACATCAGCTGGGTCTTGGCCTCCGCCCCGACCCCCGAGGAAGCCGGGACGTCATCGAGGTCGGAGCCCGACAGCGGCGGCGCGAACACCGTCGCGGGCAGCGGTACGGAGCCGTCGTCGGCCCCCGGGTTCACATCCGTCCCGGCCCACGGCGTGGACCCGGCCGGAGCCGCGTCCGGGACGGGTCCACCGGCGACACCACCGGAACCGGGCGCAGAACCGGAACCCGAAGCGGAACCAGCACCGGACCCCGGCGCCGCACCAGCCCCGGAACCGGACCCGGAACCCCCGGACCCCGCCCCCACCACCGGCGGAATCCCCGCCCGATCGGCCGCCTCCTGCAGCCACTCCGGCGGGCTCAGCATGAACGACGTCTGCTCCGAGTCGATCCGCGGCGGCGGAACCGAAGCCTCCGAAGCAGCCGCCGTCGCAGCCGCCCCGTACTCCTCCTCGTACCGCCGGATCACCTCACCCACCGGCAACCCCGGCCACAACGTCACCTCGCCACTGTCCCGCGCGATGACCAGCCGCTGCCGGCCACCACCCGACACCGGACCCCCGGCCCGGTCCTCCGCCCACACCACGAAGCCCAGCCCGAACTCCCGCACCCGCACCTCACGGTGCTGGTACCCGGGCATGTCCCCGTTGATCCACTCCTCGGCGCGCTCCTGCGCCTGCGCGAACGTCACCACGACGCGCTCACCCCTCACCCATGCCGGCGTCAGCCACCGGAACCGACCCGGACACTGCAACCGAGCGCGCGAATCCGCCGTCCACCATCAGACCGGCCACCGTCTCCAGCTCCGGCGGGTTCCCCGCCAACCGCTCCAGGAAGGCATCGAAATCGGCACCGCACGGCAGCAACAGCCGCTCCACACGCTCCTGCACCGACCAGCCGTCCCGGTCGCGCGCGTCGTCGTACGGGGAGAACCAGACGGAACCGACCCGGTCCCCCCGCACCTTCACCGCGAGCAGCCCGCCCTGCACGAAGGCCACGCACAGGTAGTCCTTCGTCAGGTGGTCCCGCAGACACTTGTTGATGTAGACGAGGTCGTTGACCGCCGCCTCCTCACGCACCGTGAAGAACGGCTGGTCCACCAGCATCCCCAGCTCCACGAACAGCCCCGCGCCCACCGGCGCGCACCCGCCCGCCGCCTTCAGGAACGAGCGGTACGCCTCCGGAAGCCGGTACCCGAGATCCTCCTCGACACCCTGGACCTGCGACTCCGACACCGACACCAGGGACTTCGGCAGCCCCAGGTGGACCGGCCGCACCTCCTGCAACGGCCGCCCACCACGCTTCTCATGGTCCACCGGAGCCGTCGCCAGGCCCGCGTGATGCCGCAGCAGCGCCTTCACCTCGACCGGGACCAGCTCCATCCGCCGCGAACCCGCCACGTGATGCCAGGTCCAGCCGTGCGGTGTCGCCACCGGCCCGACCGTGTCCCACAGCGGATGACCCGCCGCCCGCATCGCCGCGTTGGCGGACACGCAGTCCGTCAGCCGCAGCTCGTCCACACCGAAGCCCTCCGGGGGCTCGGCGATCTCCACGGCCGCACGCGCGTACCGCGAGAAGTCGGGATGACCGCCCCCGTCCATCCGCACACCGTGGGGATGCCGAGCGGCCCGGACCGGGTCCGGGAAATGCACGACCTGCCCCGAGTACGCGGCGTTGGGTGGCACGGCCTGCTGCCCGAGCCGACCTGTCGTCATGGTGGTGGCCCCCTGCTGGATCTGGCTGGTTCACCACAGCCTATGTGCTCCGGCAAGACCCTCACCCGCCCCCGATCCCCACAGGCGCGCACGGGGCGGGAACATCCGAATTGATACGAATATTCGACCCCGCTTCCACGCGACAGCGGACATTTGACAGGCTGTCCCCGCAGCACGGGGGCGTGCGCGCCAGCGGCCACCACCGCCGCCACGGGAGGGAAGAGGCACCATGCAGACAGCGACCACGCACAATGCGGGCATCCACCACGCGGCACCCGGCGCCGACCGTGGGCAGAACACCGAAGCCGGCCCCGCGGGCGACCCCCGCCTGCGCTGGAGCACCACGGCCGGCCCCCACACCCCGCCCGTGCTCCGCTTCCGCCGCGACGGCATCCTGCCCACCGTCGCCGCCGCCCTCTCCGTACGCGGCGAAACCCTCACCGGCACCGCCGGCAAAGGCGACCAGCCCCCCGTGCTCCACCCGCTCGTCCAGGACTTCCTCGACACCCTGACCAGCGGCCAGCGGGAACGCTTCACCGGCCGCTGCCCCGAAGCGATACTCCTCTCCCGCCACCTCACCACCGTCGAAGGCGCCCGCAGCAGACGCGCCTCCCGCAAACCCCTCACGGCGAGCGAAGCCCGCCGCGCCCTGAAACACGCCAAGATCACCGCACGCCGCATCCGCGAGGACGGCGACCCGCTCCACGGCAGCTACGCACCCCCCTGCCGCTCCTGCGACGCACTCCTCAACCACTTCGGCGTACGCCCCGTCGACCTCACCCAGCCCGAGTAGCCACCATGACCGCCTCCTCAGCCGCCTCGGCCACACCGGCACCCCGCAACCCCTCCGCCGGCCCCGCCCCAGCCGCCTCCTACGGCCGCTCCTCCGCCACCCGCTTCCCCATCGGCGTCGACGCCGCCCTGCGCACCGCCGGCTGGGAACCCGGCCGCTGGGACATCAAACAAGCCGAGTACTGGGCCGACGCCCTGCGCGACCACACCACCCCCGCCGGCCACCGCCACACCGTCTTCCCCGCCGCCGTCGAAGCCTGGGCCGAATTCGGCGGCCTCACCGTCACCGCCCCCGGCCCCGGCCGCCAGATAGCCCCCACCCCGGTCCGGCTCGACCCCCTCACCGGCCTCCACCTCGCCCGCACCTTCGCCGACCTCGGCCGCGCCCTCTCCACCCAGCTCTGCCCCCTCGGCTCCGACACCGCCGGCGGCGCCCACCTCGCCATCGACCGCGAAGGCCGCACCTACCTCATCGACCACACCGGCGACTGGTACCTCGGCACCACCCTCGACGAAGCCCTCACCCTCCTCCTCACCGGCCTCCAGCCCGCCCGCCTCACCACCGCCCCCTGACCACCCACGGGGGGCGGGACTACCGGAACGGCAACACCGCCGACACCCTGAACCCGCCCCCGTCCGTCGGACCCGACACGAACACCCCGCCCAGCCCCAGCACCCGCTCCCGCATCCCGACGAGGCCGTTCCCCCCACTGGGCAGATCCGCGCCCCGCGCCTCCCCTTCACACGGCCCGTTCTCCACCTGCATGGCCACCTCCCCCTCCCGGTGCGCCAGCCGGACGACCACCCGCGCACCCGGAGCATGCTTGTGGCAGTTCGTCAACGCCTCCTGCACCACCCGGTACGCCGTCTGCTCCACCTCCGCGGGATACGCACCCCGCTCCCCCTGCACCACCACCTCCACGCTCATCCCCGCCGCCCGCGACTGCCCCACCAGCGCCTCCAACTCCGCCAGCGAAGGCCCCTCCTCCCCCACGGCGGCCACCGCCGCCACCGGAGCCACCGGAGCCGCCGCCCGCACCGGCTTCTCCGGAGCCCGCAACACCCCCAACATCTCCCGCAACTCCGTCAGCGCCTGCCGCCCCATGTCCCCCACCAGCGCAGCGTTCCGCACCGCCTTCTCCGGATCCTTCCCCGCCACCGCCTGCAACGCCGCCGCATGCACCACCATCAACGACACCCGGTGCGCCACCACGTCGTGCATCTCCCGCGCGATCCGCGTCCGCTCCTCCTGACGCGCCCACTCCGCCCGCTCCTCCGCCCGGTCGGCCAGCAGCGACAACTCCCGTTCCAACGAGTCCGCCCGCTCCTGCAAGCTCTCCATCAACCGCCGCCGCGCCCCCACGTACAGCCCGAGCAGCACCGGCGGCACCGTCAGCGCCACCGCCATGAACGCGGACAGCACGAAGACCAGCGCGCCCTCCCCGTCCACGTCCCCCCGCGTCCGCAGATAGGTGACGACGAACGTCCCCACCAGCGACATCGACGCCAGCGTGGCCGTGATCCGCCGGGGCACCTCACAGGCGGCCAGCGTGTACAGCCCCACCACCCCGAGCAGGAACCCCATCGCGGCCGGCGTCACGGCGATCCCGACCAGCACCACCGCGACCGGCCACCGCCGCCGCAGCACCAGCACGGCCCCCACCACGACCCCGAACACCACCCCCACCGCCACCGGCAGCCCGGCCTCGCGCGCGAACGGAACCCCCTCCAACGCGCACTCGACGGCCGAAACCGCCCCCAGACCCACATCGAGCACGGCCGCCCGCCGCCGCTCCCACCACCAGGGCCCCTCCGGCCCACCCCCGCCGCGCTCATCCCCCGTACTGGTCATACCGCCCAGCGTACGCAGCGCCCCTGGCACGGGCGCGAACGGAATTCCGGCGAGCGCGGGGCAATCGCACGTACGCGTGAGTCGCCCGCGATCCGAGACCCGAATCCCATATTCCGGAAGACGACTCCGAAGCGACCCCACCCCAGGACGACCCGGAAGAACTCGGGCGGCGACCACCACGGTTGCCTCGTCGTCCGCATGCCCCAAAGCGCCGGTCCATACCGTCGCATCGAGGGCTGGTGGTGCGGCATAGTAGGGGCTGCAACCGAATCCGATCAACAAAATCGGACATAAGGGCGAACCATCCCGGATCGTCTAAGGGCAGGACAAATGGTTTTGGTCCATTGAATGAGGGTTCGAATCCTTCTCCGGGAGCTCACCGAGCACAAGCGCTCCGTTTCGGGTCCTGACCTCCAGGTCGGGACCCGGCTTCGTTTCCGACCCGTGACCCCCCGCTATCCTTCACGGGTCCACCCCCGAAGCCGAAGGGCACACCCGTGAGCGCAACCCGCCCGGCAGCCGTCGTCGTACTCGCAGCGGGTGAGGGCACCCGCATGAAGTCCGCGACGCCCAAGGTTCTGCACGAGATCTGCGGGCGCTCGCTCGTCGGTCACGTGGTCGCCGCCTCCCGCGAGCTCGACCCGACCCACCTCGTGGTCGTCGTGGGCCACGCCCGCGAGCAGGTGACCGCACACCTCGCCGGCATCGACGCCGGTGTCCGCACCGCCGTCCAGTACGAGCAGAACGGCACCGGGCACGCCGTCCGGATGGCGCTCGAAGAGCTCGGCGGCCGGCCGGCCGGCACCGTCATCGTCGTCTGCGGCGACACCCCGCTGCTCACCGGCGAGACCCTGCGCGCCCTCGCGGCCACGCACGAGGCCGACGGCAACGCCGTCACCGTCCTCACCGCCGAGGTCCCGGACTCCACCGGCTACGGCCGCATCGTCCGCGACCCGCAGACCGGCGCCGTCACGGCCATCGTCGAGCACAAGGACGCCACCGAGGCCCAGCGCGCGATCCGCGAGATCAACTCCGGGGTCTTCGCCTTCGACGGCGCCCTCCTCGCCGACGCGCTCGGCAAGGTCCGCACCGACAACAGCCAGGGCGAGGAGTACCTCACCGATGTGCTGGGGATCCTGCGCGAGGCCGGGCACCGCGTCGGCGCGGCGGTCGGCAGCGACCACCGGCAGATCCTCGGGATCAACAACCGCGTCCAGCTCGCCGAGGCCCGTGCGCTGCTGAACGCGCGGCTGCTGGAGCGGGCGATGCTCGCGGGCGTGACGGTCGTGGACCCGGGCAGCGTGTTCGTGGACGTCACCGTCACCTTCGGGCAGGACGCGCTGGTCCACCCCGGTACCCAGCTGCTGGGTGCGACGCACGTCGGCGAGGGGGCCGAGGTCGGCCCGAACACCCGCCTGAAGGACACCCGCGTGGGTGCGGGGGCGCGGGTGGACAACACGGTGGCGGACGGCGCCGTGATCGGCGACCAGGCGACGGTCGGCCCGTTCGCGTACCTGCGTCCGGGGACGGACCTGGGCGTGAAGGCGAAGGCCGGTACGTACGTCGAGATGAAGAACGCGACGATCGGCGAGGGCACGAAGGTTCCGCACCTGTCGTACGTCGGCGACGCGACCATCGGCGAGTACACGAACATCGGCGCGGCGAGCGTGTTCGTGAACTACGACGGCGAGCACAAGCACCACACCACCGTCGGCTCACATTGCAAGACGGGTTCGGACAACATGTTTGTGGCTCCGGTCACCATCGGGGACGGCGCCTACACGGCTGCCGGATCGGTGATCACGAAGGACGTTCCGGCCGGTGCGCTGGCCGTGGCGCGGGGCCAGCAGCGGAATATCGAGGGTTGGGTGGCCCGCAAGCGGCCCGGCAGTGCGGCTGCTTCGGCGGCGCAGTCCTCGTCCGAGAAGGACTCAGGGCACCGCTGAGGTGAACTGACCGGAAACGAGTACGCCCGGGACGGCGTACCGTGATAGGTGCACGCAATTCGGCTGGCTTACCGTGTGCGGGACGGACGTACACGGGGGCGAGCAGCTTTTCACACGTCTGAGGAGACAGTGCTGTGACCGGGATCAAGACGACCGGCGAGAAGAAGCTGATGCTCTTCTCCGGCCGCGCCCACCCCGAGCTGGCCGAGGAGGTGGCGCACCAGCTGGGGGTCAGCCTGGTGCCGACCAAGGCTTTCGACTTCGCGAACGGCGAGATCTACGTCCGCTTCCAGGAGTCGGCGCGTGGCGCGGACTGCTTCCTGATCCAGAGCCACACGGCTCCGATCAACAAGTGGATCATGGAGCAGCTGATCATGATCGACGCGCTGAAGCGCGCGTCGGCTCGTTCCATCACGGTGATCGTGCCGTCGTACGGGTACGCCCGCCAGGACAAGAAGCACAAGGGTCGTGAGCCGATCTCGGCGCGTCTGGTGGCGGACCTGCTGAAGACGGCGGGTGCGGACCGCATCCTGACGGTGGACCTGCACACGGACCAGATCCAGGGCTTCTTCGACGGTCCGGTGGACCACCTGTCGGCCCTGAACGTGCTCGCGGACTACGTGGGTGCCAAGGTGGACCGCACCAAGCTGACGGTGGTGTCCCCGGACGCCGGCCGTGTGCGGGTGGCGGACCGCTGGTGCGACCGTCTGGACGCGCCGCTGGCGATCGTGCACAAGCGCCGTGACAAGGACGTCGCGAACCAGGTGACGGTCCACGAGGTCGTGGGTGAGGTCAAGGGCCGCGTCTGCGTGCTGGTCGACGACATGATCGACACGGGTGGCACGATCTGTGCGGCGGCCGACGCGCTGTTCGCGCACGGTGCGGAGGACGTCATCGTGACGGCGACGCACGGCATCCTGTCGGGTCCGGCGGCCGACCGTCTGAAGAACTCGAAGGTCAGTGAGTTCGTGTTCACGAACACGCTGCCCGACCCGTCGGACCTGGAGCTCGACAAGATCACGGTCCTGTCGATCGCCCCGATGATCGCCCGTGCGGTGCGCGAGGTGTTCGAGGACGGTTCGGTGACGAGCCTGTTCGAGGAGCAGCAGTAGGCCTGAGGGTCCTGCGCTAGATCCTTTTGGGCGCGGCCTCCCTGCCGGGTACACTCGATGAGTTGCTCGGCGAGGGAGGCCGTACCTGTTTTCCGGTACGGATGCTCCGTTATCGACGCGCTCTTCGTAGCAGGCCGTTTCGGCCGGGTGACTTCTGTCCGTTTCGTCACCCCACGAGGAGTGAACATGTCCGAGATCAAGCTTTCCGCGAAGCTCCGCGACACCTTCGGCAAGGGCTCTGCCCGCCAGTCCCGTCGTGACGCCCTGACCCCGGGTGTCATCTACGGTCACGGTGCCACGCCGAAGCACGTCGGTGTCGAGGCCCACGCGCTGATGATGGCTCTGAAGACCCCGAACGCGCTCCTGTCCCTGGACATCGAGGGTGACGGCACCGAGCTGGTCATCCCGAAGGCCGTTCAGCGTCACCCGCTGAAGCGCAACATCCTGCACGTCGACTTCCTGATCGTCCAGAAGGGCGAGAAGGTCACGGTCGAGGTTCCGGTCGTGACCGAGGGCGACCTGGCCCCCGGTGGCAACCTGCTGGAGACCCTCCTCGCCACCGTCTCGGTCGAGGCCGAGGCCACCCACATCCCGACCGAGGTCACCGTCTCGATCGCGGGCCTGGAGGCCGGTGCCACGGTGCACGCGTCCGACCTGGTCCTGCCGGCCGGCACCACGCTGGCCGTCGACGGCGAGACCGCCGTTCTGCAGGTCGTCGCCCCGCAGGCCGAGGAGCCGGCCGCCGAGGCGGCCGAGGGTGCCGAGGCCTGAGCCTCGCCCTTCCCCCTCAGCAGTTGCTGACCGACCGCCGTCCGGCTCCACTGGAGCGGGACGGCGGTCGTTTTCGTTCACGGGATGGAGGAGCTTTTGATGTCGGACGATACGGCGCCGTGGCTGATCGTCGGTCTCGGTAACCCGGGAGCGGAGTACGCGGGCAACCGCCACAACATCGGCTTCATGGTGGCCGACCTGCTGGCCGAACGGATCGGCGGCAGGTTCAAGGCGCACAAGGCGCGGGCGCAGGTGGTGGAGGGCCGGATGGGTCCGCCCGGGCCGCTGAACCGGCGCGTGGTGATCGCGAAGCCGATGTCGTTCATGAACCTGTCGGGTGGTCCGGTGACGGCGCTGCGCGATTTCTACAAGGTGCCGGTGGAGCGGATCGTCGCGGTCCATGACGAGCTGGACATCGACTACGCGACGCTGCGGTTGAAGCTGGGTGGCGGGGACAACGGTCACAACGGGCTGAAGTCGATGACGAAGGCGATGGGTGCGGAGTACCACCGGGTGCGCTGTGGGATCGGCCGGCCGCCGGGGCGGATGCAGGTGGCGGATTTCGTGCTGAAGGACTTCTCGTCGACGGAGCGCAAGGAACTGGACTGGTTCGTGGACCGGTCGGCGGACGCGGTGGAGTGTCTGGTCCAGGAGGGTCTGGAGCGGGCGCAGTCCGCGTACAACTCGTAGGGCGGCTGGATGTACGGAGCCCCCCGCGCCGGATGGTGCGGGGGGCTCCGTGGTGTCCGGGTGGGTGTCAGCCGGTGTTGCGCAGGCCTGCGGCGACACCGTTGACGGTGAGCAGCAGGGCGCGGGCGAGGAGGGGGTCGGGGGTTTCGCCGCGGGCGGCGGCGGCGCGCTGGCGGGCGAGGAGGGAGACCTGGAGGTAGGAGATGGGGTCCAGGTAGGCGTCGCGGACGGCGAAGGTCTGCTGGAGGATGGGCTGGGAGTCGAGGAGCTTCTCGCCGCCGGTGATGCGCAGGACCTCGCGGACGGTGAGCTCGTGTTCGGCCTCGATGCGGGTGAAGACGTGCTTGAGGCGGTCGGGGACGAGGGTGTCGACGTAGTGGCGGGCGATGCGCAGGTCGGTCTTGGCGAGGGTCATCTCGACGTTGGAGAGGAAGTTGCGGAAGAAGTGCCACTTCTCGCCCATCTCGCCGAGGGCGTCGTCCTGGCCGGCTTCGCGCAGGGCCCTGAGGCCGGAGCCGACGCCGTACCAGCCGGGGACGATCTGACGGGACTGGGTCCAGCCGAAGACCCAGGGGATGGCGCGCAGGCCGTCGAGGCCGGCGCCGGAGTCGGGGCGGCGGGAGGGGCGGGAGCCGAGGTGGAGGTCGGCGAGCTGGTCGACGGGGGTGGCGGCGAAGAAGTAGGCGGGCAGGTCGGGGTCTTCGACGAGTTCGCGGTAGGCGCTGTGGGCGGCGTCCGAGACGATGTCCATGGCCGCGTCCCAGCGGGTGAGGGCGTCGGGGGACTGGCGGGGGGCGGTGTGCAGGGCGGAGGCCTGGAGGGTGGCCGCGACGGTCAGTTCCAGGTTTTCCCGGGCCAGTGAGGGGACGAGGTACTTGTCGGAGATGACCTCGCCCTGTTCGGTGACCTTGATCTCCCCTTCGAGGGTGCCCCAGGGCTGGGCGAGGATGGCGTCGTGGGAGGGGCCGCCGCCGCGGCCGACGGTGCCGCCGCGGCCGTGGAAGAGGCGCAGGCGTACGCCGTGGCGGTGGGCGACGTCGCGCAGGCGGCGCTGGGCGCGGTGGATCTCCCACTGGCTGGTGGTGATGCCGCCGAACTTGCTGGAGTCGGAGTAGCCGAGCATGACCTCCTGGACGTCGCCGCGCAGGGAGACGAGGCGGCGGTAGGAGGGGTCGGCGAGCATGTCGTCGAGGATGACGTCGGCGGCGCGGAGCTCGTCGGTGGTTTCCAGGAGGGGCACGATGCCGATCTTGGCCCAGCCGGCGTGGAGATCGAGGAGGCCGGCTTCGCGGGCGAGGACGGCGGCGGCGAAGACGTCGTCGGCGCCCTGGCACATGGAGATGATGTAGGACTCGATGACCTCGGGGCCGAACTTCTCGAAGGCGTCCTTGATGGCGGAGAAGACGCCGAGGGTCTTCTGGCCGGCGGGGTCGAGGGGTGCCGGCGTGGGTGCGAGGGGGCGGCGGGAGCGGAGTTCCTTGGCGAGGAGCTTCTGCCGGTAGTCGCGGGGCATGTCGGCGTAGCGCCAGGATTCCTCGCCGAGGCGGTCGAAGAGCTGGCCGAGGGCGTGGTGGTGGGCGTCGGCGTGCTCGCGTACGTCCATGGTGGCGAGCTGGAGGCCGAAGGCGGCCAGGGTGCGGATGGTGCGGTCCATGCGGCCGTCGGCGAAGAGGGCGCCGCGGTGTTCGCGCAGGGACGTCTGGATGAGGGTGAGGTCGGCGAGGAGCTCGGCGGTGCCGAGGTAGTCGCGGCCTTCCTCGTGGGGGGTGCCCTTGGCGAGGCGCTCGCGGGTGTTGAGGAGCTTCTGGCGGATGCAGGTCGCCTTGAGGCGGTAGGGCTCTTCGGCGTTGAGGCGCTTGTAGCGGGGGCTGATCTCGGGGAGGCGTTCGAGGTCGGCCTGGAGGGAGGTGAGGAGTTCCTCGGTGGCGCCGGTGTAGCGGATGGAGTTGGAGAGCAGTCCGCGCAGGAAGTCGATGAGTTCGAGGGCGTCGGTGATGCCGTGTTCGTGCTGGAGGATCAGGACGTCGCGGGTGACGTCGGGGGTGACGTTGGGGTTGCCGTCGCGGTCGCCGCCGATCCAGGTGCCGAAGGTGAGGGGGCGGGTGCCGGCGGGGAGTTCGACGCCGACGCGCTGGAGTTCGGCGGCGAGGTCTTCCAGGACGTCGCCGACGGCGTCGGCGTGGAGCTCGTCGAGGTAGTAGATGGCGTTGCGGGCCTCGTCGGTGGGTTCGGGGCGGACGACGCGCAGTTCGTCGGTCTGCCAGACGAGGTCGATGTTCTCGGCGAGGCGCAGGTCGTGGCGGCGGCGGTCGCCGGCTCCGGTGACGGGCTCTTCGAGGAGGGCGGCGATGCGGCGGAGCTTGTTGAGGACGCTGCGGCGGGCGGCCTCGGTGGGGTGTGCGGTGAAGACGGGGCGGACGTTGAGGTTCTTGACCGTTTCGCGCAGGTGCTCGGGGTCGGCGTCCTTGAGCATGTCGGCGGTGCGGGCGAGGAGCCCGCCCTCGGCGGCGCGGTGGGCGCGCAGTTCCTTGCCGCGGTGGACCTGCTCGGTGATGTTGGCGAGGTGGAAGTAGGTGGAGAAGGCGCGTACGAGCTTGGCGGCGGTCTCCAGGTCGGTGTCGCCGAGCAGGGCTGCGGCGGCCTCGCCGTCGGTGCGGGTCAGTGCGCGTACGCGTTCGACGAGGTCGAGGAGGTCCTGGCCCTCCTGGCGTACGAGGGTCTCGCCGAGGAGGTCGCCGAGGCGGCGGATGTCCGCGCGCAGCTCCGCGTTGGCCGTCTGCGCGGCGCGCTTGCGGTCGGACGGGTCGGCGGGCTGGGTGACGGGGGCCTGGGGGGCCTGGTCAGCACTGCTCACAGGTGCGGCTCCTTGCAGTGTTCGAGCGCTACTGGGCTGTGGGCTCCCGGGGGTGCGCGTGCGGCGGTGCCGATGGTGGTGCGCAGCCCGGGCTGCCCGTGCGGACCGCGCTGTCCGACGACACCAGGATAGGCGGCGGGTCCCTGTGCCCTGGCAGAGCGTGCCGGTGTGCTGGCGGGGCGGCGTTTCGCGGGGGGTGGTGGGGCGGGCGGGGGCGGGGGTGCGGGCGTGCTGCTCTTGCCGGGCGGGAGGGTTTTGCCATACTTACGTTGCCGTAGGTTACGGTTCCGTAGGTCCGGGGCTGTGACCAGGGCATCTGCCGACTCCTCACCCCCCAGGGGATCCCTGATGACTGTCAGTCCCGATCTGATGGAGGACGCTTCCGCGTCTTCCGCGATGCCGGTGCCGTCCGCGACGCGCGGTGGTGAGCAGAAGCGTTCCGTGGAGCAGGTGGCGCTGCTGCTGTTCATCACCGTGCCGTTCCTGGCGCTGGTGGCGGCGGTGCCGCTGGCCTGGGGGCGGGGGGTGAGCTGGCTGGACCTCGGCCTGATGGTGTTCATGTACTTCCTGGCGTGCCACGGGATCACCATCGGTTTCCACCGTTATTTCACGCACGGTTCCTTCAAGGCGAAGCGGCCGCTGCGGATCGCGTTGGCGGTGATGGGGTCCCTCGCGGTGGAGGGGCCGCTGGTGCGTTGGGTGGCGGACCACCGCAAGCACCACCGGTTCTCCGATCACGAGGGTGATCCGCATTCGCCGTGGCGGTTCGGGGAGACGGTGCCGGCGCTGATGAAGGGCCTGTGGTGGGCGCACATGGGCTGGCTGTTCGACGAGGAGCAGACGAACCAGCAGAAGTACGCGCCGGATCTGATCAAGGATCCGGCGATCCGGCGGATCAGCCGTGACTTCGTGTTCTGGACGGTGCTGTCGTTGGCGATCCCGCCGCTGGTGGGGGGTCTGGTGACGATGTCGTGGTGGGGGGCGTTCACGGCGTTCTTCTGGGGTTCGCTGGTGCGGGTGGCCCTGTTGCACCATGTGACGTGGTCGATCAACTCGATCTGTCACGCGATGGGAAAGCGGCCGTTCCGGTCGCGGGACCGCAGTGGGAACGTGTGGTGGCTGGCGGTGCTGTCGTGCGGGGAGTCGTGGCACAACCTGCACCATGCGGATCCGACGTCGGCGCGGCACGGGGTGCTGCGGGGGCAGGTGGATTCGAGTGCGCGGCTGATCCGCTGGTTCGAGCTGGCGGGCTGGGCCTCTGACGTGCGGTGGCCGTCGGGGGCGAGGATCGACGCCCGGCGCGAGGGCGCGGGCTCGAACGCGGCATGATGGGGGACGTGGCGATCGACGGCAGCACTTCCAGCAGCGACAAGCCCAGGCGAGGACGCCGGGTCCGGATGACGGGCGCCGAGCGGCGTCAGCAACTGCTGGACATCGGCCGCACCCTGTTCGCCGAGAAGGGGTTCGAGGGGACCTCGGTGGAGGAGATCGCGGCGAAGGCCGGGGTGTCCAAGCCGGTGGTGTACGAGCACTTCGGGGGCAAGGAGGGGCTGTACGCGGTCGTCGTGGACCGTGAGATGCGCCAGTTGCTGGACGGGGTGACGGGTGCGCTGACGGCAGGGCATCCGCGGGAGCTGCTGGAGCAGGCGGCGTTCGCCCTGCTGGACTACATCGAGAACTACACGGACGGTTTCCGGATCCTGGTGCGGGACTCTCCGGTGGCGCAGTCGACGGGTACGTTCGCGTCGCTGATCAGTGACATCGCCACGCAGGTGGAGGACATCCTGGGTCTGGAGTTCAAGGCGCGGGGGTTCGATCCGAAGCTGGCGCCGCTGTACGCGCAGGCACTGGTCGGGATGGTGGCGCTGACGGGGCAGTGGTGGCTGGAGACGCGGCGGCCGAAGAAGGCGGAGGTGGCGGCGCATCTGGTGAACCTGGCCTGGCACGGGCTGGAGCACCTGGAGGCGCGGCCGCGGCTGGTGGGCCACCGCAAGAGCTGATCCGCACGGGGTGCGGGCGGGCGGCGCCCCGCCACCGGGTTTCCGGTGGCGGGGCGCCGTCGTGTGCGTCGGCCGGCGGCGGGTCCTCGGTCAGTGGCCGGTGACGGGTTCCAGGAACTCCAGCCGGTTGCCGACGGGGTCGTGCGAGTAGAAGCGCCGGTGTCCCGGCAGGTGGTCGTCCCAGACGACGTCCGCTCCGCGTTCGCGGAGTCTGCCGGCGTACTCCTCGATGCCGGTCACGCGCAGTCCGGGGTGTGCCTTGCGGGCGGGCCGGAAGTCCTCTTCCACTCCCAGGTGCAGCTGTACCGCGCCCGCGGCGAACCAGCAGCCCCCGCGCGCGGCGAGGACGGGGGGTTTGGAGATCTCGGTCATGCCCAGGACGCCTTGGTAGTAGGCGCGGAGCCGGTCCTCGGATCCGGGGGGCGCGGCGAGTTGGACGTGGTCGACGGCGGTCAGCACGGTCAGGCCTCCTTGCGGGCGATGGCGAAGATGCGGCGGAAGGGGAAGACGGTGCCCCTGGGTCCGTGGGGGTAGGCGAGGCGCAGGGCTTCGCGGTACTCGGCGAGGAAGCGCTCGACGGAGTCGCGGTCGTCGCCGAGGGCGGTGAGCACGGGGCGCAGGGCGGTTCCCTTGACCCAGTCGAGGACGGGGTCGGCTCCCTGGAGCATCTGGTGGTAGGTGGTCTCCCAGACGTCGACGGCGCAGCCGAGTTCGGTGAACCGGGCGAGGTATTCGGCGGGTTCGAGGAGGTGGATGTAGCGGGCGCCGTGTCCGCCGAGGCGCTCGCGCCAGCGCGGGGTGTCGCAGAGCTCGGCGAGGAGCCGGTGGCTGGGGGCGGTGAAGTTGCCGGGGATCTGGAAGGCGAAGGTGCCGCCGGGCCGCAGGCCGTTGATCCAGGCGGCGAAGGAGCCGGGGTGGCTGGGCACCCACTGGAGGGCGGCGTTGGAGACGATCAGGTCGTAGGTCTCCTCGGGCATCCAGGTGGCGATGTCGGCGTGGCGGAAGTCGAGGTGGCCGCCGCCGGGGGTGGGGCCGGCGTACTCGGCGTCGGCGAGGCGGAGCATCTCGGGAGAGAGGTCGAAGCCGGTGATGCGGGCCTCGGGCCAGCGGTCGGCGAGGAGGGCGGTGACGTTGCCGGGGCCGCAGCCCAGGTCGGCGATGCGCGCGGGCCGGGTCGGGAGCTCGGATATGCGCGTCAGGAGGTCGAGGAAGGGGCGGGTTCGGTGGCCGGCGTGCCGCAGGTACTGGTGGGGGTCCCAGACGGGCGCGGAGGGGCTGGAGCCGTCCATGGCGTGGGGGTGCACGGCCGGCGCGGTGTCGGAATGCATGTTCGAGCCTCCCTACTGGTGGGGCGGTCGGAAGCGGAAGCTGTTCCGGCCCCCTCCATGCCCCATGCTCCGCGAGAATATATCTCGATGTCAAGATTCTTGGTCTGAAGAGACTTCATGTCGACAGACCCCGTACACTGATCGGCATGGAGGACGAGGTCGACCGACTGGTCGCGGCATGGCGGCGAGAGCGCCCTGACCTCGACGTGGAACCGCTCGAAGTGCTCAGCCGCGTGAGCCGGCTCGCACGCCACCTCGACCGCGCCCGCAGGCTGGCCTTCTCCGAGCACGGTCTCGAACCGTGGGAGTTCGACGTCCTGACCTCGCTGCGGCGCGCCGGAGCCCCCTACCAGCTCTCCCCCGGCCAGTTGCTGACGCAGACGCTCGTCACCTCCGGCACCATGACCAACCGCATCGACCGGCTCGCCAAGAAGGGCCTGGTCGAGCGGCTGCCGGACCCCAACGACCGGCGCGGGGTACTGGTACGCCTGACCCCCGAGGGGCGCGACCGCGCCGACCAGTCCCTGGCGGGGCTGCTGGCCCAGGAACGGGCGATCCTGGCCCAGCTCTCCGCGGCCCAGCGCGTGGACCTCGCGGGCCTGCTACGCCAGTTGACCGCTCCGTTCGACAACATCCCCGGCTAGCTCCGCCGGCCGTACGCCGGCCCGCCGGGCCAGCGCCACGGCCGCCAGGGTGGAGTGCACCCCCAGCTTGCCCAGCACGTTCTGCATGTGGGTGCGGACGGTGTGCGGGGACAGGAACAGCCGCGCCGCCACGTCCTTGCGGCCCAGTCCCGCCACCATGCAGCGCAGCACCTCGTGCTCGCGCGGGGTGAGGGACTCCACGAGCCGCTCGCTGTCGGTCCGGTGCTTGCGGGCAGCCGTCAGCTCCCGCAGCACCCCGGTGAGCAGCGCGGGCGCGAGGTGCGTCTCCTCGCGCAGCACCCCCCGGATCACGGCGAGCAGCCGCGACAGCGAGCAGTCCTTCGCCACCCACCCCGACGCCCCGGCCTGCAGGGCCAGGGCGGCCCGGCGGGGGTCGTCCCGCTCGGCGAGGACCACGGTGCGGACGCCGGGGTGGGCGGTGCGCACCCCGGCGACCAGTGCGATGCCGTCCGCCGTCGGGGCGGACGGGGCGCCGTGCGCCCGCTGGCCGGGTACGGGCAGGGCCGCGCCCGTACCCGTACCGGAGACGGCGCCGGGCGGGCCGACCGCGCCCGGCGGGCCGGCCGCGCCGAGGTCGGCGTCGACGAGCAGCACGTCGAAGCGGCGGCCCTCCGCGGCGGCCCGTTCGAGGCAGCGCTGCGCCGCGGGACCGCTGCCGGCCGCGGACACGTCCACGTCCGGCTCGGCCGCGAGCGCGGCTGCGAGAGATTCGGCGAAGATGCGGTGGTCGTCGACCACCAGGACCCGGATACGAACCACAAAACCCCCAAGGGTCGGGGAACGGACGACTACGGGTACGACGCCCGGACCGGGTGGCCCACAGGCCGCCGCGGCCGCCGCCGCGACATCTGTGCACCTACCCGGGACCGGACGCCGTACCCGGCGTGTCTCGACCCCTGAATCAACACCGGCCCCCACCGGCGTCACGCTTCAGCGTAGAGCGGGCGGGGTGGCGCGGTTGGCCGAATAGCAGAAGTTTTCCGAGCGATTTTCGGGTCGCGGGGTCCGCAACGGCCCTGCGGGTGGCCTGATTTCGACTGTCCGGAAGGCCGAGGGCGGGATGACCCGAGCGGCGCGTGCCCCGGGCAGTTGCACGGGGCCCGTTTCACCCGGCGTACGCACGCCGAGCGCCCGCGCAGAGCGCCCGGCCACCGCGCCCGCCGGATGTGCGTGCGCCCCCCGCACCGGAGGGGGGCGGGGGGCGCTGCGGGACACCGGGAGACCGGCGCACGGGGGGCGTGGGGGGCGCGCACCCCGGCGGGAACCGCCGGGGACCGCCGGGGCGCAGCGTCAGGCGCGGCGCTCGCGGGCGAAGTTCCAGGCGTCCGTCACGATGCCGGTGAGGTCCGAGCGGGTCGGGGTCCAGCCGAGGCGCTCGTGCGCCGTGCGTGCGGAGGCGACCAGGACGGCCGGGTCGCCGGCCCGCCGCGGCGCGACGACCTCGGGGATGTCCCGGCCGGTGACCTTGCGGACCGTCTCGATGACCTCGCGCACCGAGAAGCCGCTGCCGTTGCCCAGGTTGCAGATCAGGTGCTCGCCCGGGGCCGCGACGCGCAGCGCCGCCAGGTGGGCCTCGGCGAGGTCGGCGACGTGGATGTAGTCGCGCACGCAGGTGCCGTCGGGGGTCGGGTAGTCCTCGCCGAACACCGAGATGGCCTCGCGCTCCCCCAGGGCGACCTGGAGGACGAGGGGGATCAGGTGGGTCTCGGGGTCGTGGCGCTCGCCGAACTCCTTGTAGGCGCCGGCCACGTTGAAGTAGCGCAGGGAGACCGCCGCGAGGCCGTGCGCCGCGCACTCCCCCGCGATCATGTGGTCGACGGCCAGCTTGGAGGCGCCGTACGGGTTGGTGGGGGAGGTCACCGAGGTCTCGGTCAGCGCGCCCTCGGTGGGCTCGCCGTAGGTGGCGGCGGTGGAGGAGAAGACGAGCGTGCGGACCCCGGCCTCGCGCATGGCGGTGAGCAGGGCGAGGGTGCCGCCGACGTTGTTGTCCCAGTACTTGCCGGGGTTCACGACGGACTCGCCGACCTGGGAGGAGGCCGCGAAGTGCAGGACGGCGTCGTAGGAGGGGTCCAGGTACCGGGCGGCGTCCTGGATGCGGCCGTTGACGAGGGTGGCGCCTGCGGGAACGCCCTCGCCGAAGCCGGTGGAGAGGTCGTCGAGGACGGTGACCTCGTGTCCGGCCTCCAGCAGATGGGCGGCGACGACACTGCCCACGTAACCGGCACCACCGGTGACCAGGTACTTGCTCACTCGTACTCCTACCTCTCGCGGACGCACGCGGCTGCGCGTGCTGGTCTCTGGCTTACCGGATTCTTCGCTTCCGGGGAAATCGCGCGCCCGTGCGGCTCAGCCCGCGGCCGGCTGCGGCCCGTCCCCGGGCTCCTGCGGGCGGCGCGGTGCGGGCGGCGCGGCCCGGTCGAGGAGTCCGGTGCGGGCGGCCAGTGCGGCCGCCTCCAGCCGTGAGCCCACGCCCAGCTTCATCAGCACCCGCTGGACGTGGGTGCGGGCGGTGCTCGGGGCGATGTCCATGCCGGTGGCGATCAGCCGGGTGTCCTCGCCCTCGGCGACCCGTACCAGCACCTCCACCTCGCGCGGGGTCAGCAGCCGCAGCAGCCGGGTGCCCTCGTCGTCGGGCTGGGCGGCGGGGTTGAGGAGCTCGGCGAAGGCGCTCTGCAGGAGCTGCGGGGAGATGGCGACCTCCCCGGCCCGCGCCTTGGCCAGGGCGCGCTCGACGCCCTCGATGCGCTCGTCCTGGCGTACGTAGCCCGAGGCGCCGGCGGCGAAGGCTGCGGCGATCCCGCGCGGGCTGGGCACCGGGCCGAGGACCACCACGGCGATCTGCGGGCGCTCGCGCTTGATGCGCACGACGGGCTCGAAGACCCCGGGCTCCGCCGGGGCGGCGGTGCCGAGCAGGCACACCTCCGGGGCGCGGCTGATGACCAGTTCGGCGGCTCCGGCCGCCGGCGCGGCCGCCGCGAGCACCCGGTGCCCGCGCAGTTTCAGGGCCGAGGCGAGCGCCTCGGCCAGCAGACGGTGCTCGTCGACCACCATGACGCGTACGCCCATCAAGGCTCCCACCCCAGATCCTTCTGACCCGGCAAGCTACACGCTTGTTCGACGGGGCGCGGCGGTTACCGCGCGAAAGCCCCCGATCGGTGGGTACCGGCCGGGGGCTTCCGTGAGGGTCGGCGCGTTGCTCGTACGGCCGTCAGTTGGCGGCGAAGGAGACGAAGAGGTAGTCCTTCTCCTTGTCGGAGTACGGCTTGCTGGCCAGGCTCTCGGCCAGGAACAGGCGGCCGTTGTGGTAGCGGATCTCGGAGCGGTCCGGGGAGAAGCCCGCCTCCAGGCTCCGGCTGCCGGCCGGGTTCTGCATCAGGACGGTCTCCTTCATCGTCTTCCCGTCGAGGCTGACGACCTGCCCGCCGTTGTCGTACGGGGGCACCTTGTAGGCGATGATGTTCGATCCGTCCATGCGCAGCGGGTACATGACGTACTTCTCGCCGGCGTCGGCCCGGTCGCTGGTCGGCTTGCCGGTCTCCAGGTCGAAGGAGACGATCTCGTTGGTGCGGCCGACGGCGGTAGCGGACGAGTTCTGGTGCTCGTAGGTCGGCAGGTAGACCTTGCCGTTGCCGACGACCATGTTGGTGCACTGCTCGACCTCGGTGGCCGGGCACTTGGGTGCGTAGCTGCCGGCGGAGAGGCCGATGCGGGTCTTGAGCTGGCCGGCGTCGTCGAGGACGAAGAGGTCGCTGACGTTGGTGGCGTTCTTCGCGGTGTTGCCGACGTTGGCGGCGATGATGAGCGGCTTGGTGGAGATGATGCCGGCCCATTCGATGCCCGCGGACAGCTTGTACGAGTACTTGGGCGCGCCGCTGGTGGGGTCGAGGGCCTGCGCGTAGAGGGTCTCGTCGGCGCTGCCGCCGCACTTGCGCAGGACGGCGAGGGCCTCGCCGCCGCCGTAGCCGAGGTCGTAGCAGCCCTGGGCGTCGGTCTTGGGCGTCCACAGGGGCTTGCCGTCGGCGAGGTTCCATGCGGCGCCGCCGTAGAGGCCGCCGGCGGCGACGGTCTGGCCGCTGAGGGTGATCTCGGTGAACGCCACGGGCTTGTCGCCGCCGGTGGCGGACTTGGCGGTGGCGGTCCACACCATCTTCCCGGTGTTCAGGTCGATGACGCCGGCCTGGGTGCACTGGGGGTACTTCTTGTCGGCGGTGGCCGGGCCCTCCTCGAAGAGGATGGCGGTCTTGTTGTCGCTGATGTGCCTGGTGGCTCCGCAGACGTTGGCGCCGAGCGGGAGCTCCCACTTCTTGCCGCCGTCGACGAGGTTGTAGCCGACGACCTTGCCCAGGTCGGACTTGACGTAGGTGGTGTCGGTCAGCCAGGAGCCGTCGACGCCGACCACGTCGGCGCCGGGCACCTGGGTGGTGACGTTGACCAGCGTCTTCGACTTGGTGTTGGACGGGGCCTTCTCGCTGCCGGCCTGGCCGGGGGCCTTGGGGTCGGGCGAGCCGCTCGCGGCGGCGGGGGGCGGGGTGTCGCCGCCGCCGTCGCCGGAGGTGTACCAGAAGCCGCCGCCGATGATGAGGGCCATGGCGAGGACGGCCGCGCCGACGATCATCAGCTGGTTGCGCACGTCGTTGCCGCCGCCGCCCGTGGCGGGGGCGGACGGCTGCGCGGGCGCGGGGGCCTGGAGGGTGCTCGGCTGCTGCTGCGGGTAGCCGTAGCCGGGCTGCTGCTGGGGGTAGCCGTAGCCGGGCTGGGCGCCGGGCGGCGGCACGGCCGGCTGGGCGGGCTCGGTCGCGGCCTGCGGGGGCTGCGGCGGGGTGCCGGGGGTCTGCGGGCCGGCCGGGGG
>NZ_JBBDHD010000011.1:0-107011 GCF_044129415.1 Streptomyces racemochromogenes | reverse complement strand
AGTTCGCGTGGAGTTCGCGTGCATGGGCGGCGGGGGGCCGGGCAGACGACGGCTCGGAGGTTGATAATCATGGTTCCCCTGCTTCTCGTTCTCCTGCTCGCGCTGATCCTCTTCGGTGCCGGTTTCGCGGTGAAGGTCCTCTGGTGGGTCGCCGTCGCGGTGCTGGTGCTGTGGCTGGTCGGTTTCGTCGCCCGTCCCCAGGGCGGTGGCGGCCGCTGGTATCGCTGGTAGCCGCATGCGACACGCGGTGGGGCCGGCTGCGGCGTGCGCGGTCATCCTGCCCCACGGGTCAGTTGACCGCTTCAGGCTGCGGGGCCGGCACGGCCGGGAGGTGCCCGGAGGCCTCGGCCGCGGTGTAGGGGGAGGCGAAGGTGAACGCACGCGGGGACGGCCCGTGGGCCCGCAGGTCCGCCAGCCGCTCCATGCCCTCGTCGACGGTGGGGAGGTGACCGGCGGGGACCCACCAGAGCACCAGGTGCGCCCGGACGTGCCGTTCGAACCATTCGCGGCGCCGCTGCATGGCCTCAAGGTGGCCGCTGCGGTAGGTGAAGTCCCACAGGGCTTCCCGGGTTTCCCACACCGACATGGTGACGATCACGTTCTCACCAGCGGGGCGCAGACCTGTGGCGTCGGCCGCGCCTTCCTCGGCGAGCCTCCACACGAAGCCGGGCGCGGCGTCGGCGGAGGCGTTGACCGGGTCGAGCAGCTCGACAAACGGCGCGACGCGCGGGTCGTCGAGGGGGTGGAGGAGCGTGGCGACGTTGAACTGGGCGAGGTGGGCGGCGGGCGCGGATGGGGTCATGGCCTCATCCCAGCACGCCCCTCTTTTCTATGTCAATCATTATTGTTTTTAGTAGACTCGACCACGACGCAGCAGTCGCCCGGCCGGGCGTCCATGCGTGCGCGGACGGGGCTGTCCGTGCCCAACAACCCTTCGAGCAGGGCGAGGTTCATGCCGCAGACGAGCGGTGGGAAGCGTTCGGCGACCACGTGGAAGGGGCAGTTGCGCATGCGGACGACGCGTGCGGCTCCCTCGGTCTCCCCCTGGACGCCTTCCAGACGGGGTTCGTACCCGCGGGCCGCCAGCATCTCGATCGCCTGGTCGAGTCCTGCGCAGGGGGCGGCCGAACCGCGCAGGGACTCCCCCCGGCGCCGGGCGGCGGCGCGGAGCCCGTCGTCCAGCCCGGCCTCCTCGGCGGCCTCGGCGAGCAGTTCGGCGGCCGTGCGGTAGTCGCGGGCGGGGAGTGAGACCGAGTGCTCGGTTCGCGTCCGCGTGTACACCTTGGCGGGGCGGCCCGCCCCCGGCCCCGAGCGGCCGGTCAGGCGGCGGCTGCCACTCTCCAGCAGGCCGGCTTCGACCAGCCGGTCCAGATGGTGCGCGGCGAGCGTGCGCGCCACCCCGGCCGCCTCGGCCGCCTCGTTGCGGCCGACCTCGCGGCCCTGCGCCGCCACGTACTCGTACAGGCGGCGCCGCACCGGATCCTGCAGGGCCGCAATCGCGTCGATGTCCTCCACTTGCCCATTCTACGAACAACACGGATTGGAGATAGAACGGCGGACCGCCTCTATGGTGTGCATCGCGGACGTCCACTGATCGGCCCGGAGGTGCCATGTCCCTGCAGATGAAGCTGTGCGCGATCACGCTCGACTGCTCTGATCCGCTGGCTCTGGCGGCGTTCTACCAGCAGGCCACCGGCCTCGAACCCCACCCGAAATCCGACGCCGACTTCGCCGGTCTCAACGGCGAGGGCGGACTCTTCATCGGATTCCAGCGAGTCGACGGCTACCGGCCTCCCCGCTGGCCCGACCAAACCGTTCCTCAGCAGTCGCACCTCGACTTCGCGGTCGATGACCTGGACGAAGCGGAGAGCCGGCTGCTTGAGCTGGGAGCGGGCAAACCTGACCATCAGCCGAACGAGGACAGGTGGCGGGTCCTCACCGATCCGGCCGGGCATCCCTTCTGTCTGGTCAGAGGCTGAGGGACGCTGCCGCCGACTGAGCGCCCCCACGTGGACGGGACGGCCCGCCACCTCGTCCATCCGGGCCCGGCGTGACCGTGCACGCCCCATGGTTCGGCGGGCAAGGAGGGCGCGGCTGACAGCTCCGGGGCGGCGTGGCTCAGTAGCGGGGCGTCATGGGCCCCAGGCCCAGGGCCCGCAGGGTGTGTTCGGCCATCTGGAGGTGGCCGGCGGCGTTGGGGTGGGCCGGGTCGTCGAGCCAGGAGATGGGATCGGCGTCGCCGAAGTGCGCGCGCCAGTGGGCCTCGTGGTCGACCAGCAGGGACCCGGTCTCCTCGGCGATCTCGCGTACGGCCTGTGCGTACGCCGGGAGCCGGCCCCGAGCCTCCCGGCCGGCCACGCTGACCAGCACCGGCGTGTGCAGGACGGTCTGGGTCTGCGCTCCCGACCGGTCGATGATCCGTCGCATGGCGTCGCGGAACTCCGGCAGCCCCGCCAGACCGGCCCGCGCATCGTTGGTGCCGAGCGAGAGGGAAAGGACGTCGGGCGCGAAGCGGCCGATGAGGTGGTCGTACGAGCCGAGCACGTCCACGGCACGCCAGCCGGACACACCGCTGTTGACGACGATGTCGGTCAGGCGGTCCAGCTCCCACCTGATGCGTTCCTGCAGGTGCTCCACCCAGCCGCGTGCGCCGTGGGTGTGCAGTACGGCCTGGGTGATGCTGTCCCCGGCGGCCACCCACGTCATGGGCTGGGCAGACAGGCGGATCATTGCGTCCTCCTCGATGGTCACGGCTTTCCAAGATCACACGCATAACGCACGCACCCGCCGCGACCTTCCCCCGGCCGCCGGTCTCGGGGCGCCGGGTCGTCCCGTTCCCGAGCCCTCGACCTCACCCGCGGCATCCGCCGGCGCCTGGGCTGCCGGCCCTGCGATGGCGGACAACCGGTCCGCCGGCGACAGACACCGCCCCACCACCGCCCGGGCCCGTTCCCACCCCGCTCCCGGACCACGTCCACCAGCTTCGCGAGCCGGTGCTTCCGCTCAGAACGCGAACGTGCGGTGGCGGCCGAGTGACGTCGCCAGTTCCGCAGCGGCGCGGCGGGCGGCTGCCGCGTGGTGCGGGGCGTGCCAGGCCAGCGCGACGCGCTCGGCGCGGGCGTACGCCTCGGCCGCCGCCGCCTCCTCACCGAGCAGCCGGTACAGATCTCCCAGCGGGTGGGCCAGCGGCCGGGAGGCGTAGGCGGCGCCCGCCGCGCCCCCGAACTGGTCCCGGAGCGGGAGCAGATGCCGGACCAGCAGCCCGGCTGCGGACAAGTCCCCGCACAGGACCGCCAGTTCGCTCCGGTAGTCCAGTTCGATGCCGTACAGGTGGTCTGTCACCGGCGCGGTGGGGAGGGAGATCGCCCGTGCCTCGTCCAGCCTCCCCTGACGGGCCAGAACGAGGGCGTGTGCCACGGCCACCGGGGCGCCGACCGCCTCGTGAACCTCGCGGATGCTCCGCTCGATGTCCGCCGTCCGCCCCTGGGTGAACCGGATCGTCCACAGGCCCAGCGTGCGCGGCCCGTTCGCGTGGTGCGCTCCCACCCGGCTGAACAGCTCGTCGGCCTGGGCGTAGCGTTCCTCCGCCTCGGTGAACCGCCCCGTGATCGCGGCGAGCATGGCCTGGGTGGTGGCGTTGATGCCGCGCGCCCACAGCATCTCGTACCGGTCGGCGAGGTGCAGTCCCTCGCTGGTGTGCCGGTTGACGCCCGCCGGGTCGTTGCGGCTGGCGGCCGTCATGGCGTCGAGGTGCTCGCACACCCACCGGTACGCGGGCAGGTCGTGCTCGCAGGCCAGGAGGCGCAGTCGGGCGACGAGGGGGTCCCGTTCCCGAGCGTGGTGTTCGAGGGGAAGCAGTCTGGCGGAGGTCATCAGGGCGGCGGCCAGCAGTTTCGGCTCCCCGGAGGCGCGGGCCAGCGCCAGCTGCGCGTCGGCCGCTGCCCGGGCGCGCGTGGCGTCTTCGCCGGCCACGGCGTCCGCCAGCACCTGGAGGACCCTGGCCCGGGTCTCCTCGTCGAGCGAGCGGTCCCCGGCCAGCCGCTCCAGCCTGGCCAGCGCCGTCCGGTCGAAGAGTCCTTCCAGCCGGCTGCGCCAGGGGGAGGGCTCGGTCCAGGCTCCGTAGACGGCGGCTACCAGGTCGTCGCGCCGGGCCCGCACCGCCAGTTCCACGGCGCGCCGGCGGGTGTGCCGGGCCGCGTCGGTGGCGCCTGCGCGGATCTGGGCGCCGAGCAGGCGGACCAGCAGGCCGACGGTCGCGTCCGGTGCCGCGTGCGGGTCGGTGGCGGCCGCCGCGTGCACGTCGATGGCCTGCGTGAGCAGGCCGACGGCAACGTCGTGCGCGTATCTCCGCTCGGCCAGCTCGGCCGCGCGCAGGGCGTAGTCCACGGCCAGCGGCGCGTTGGCGGTACGGCCGGAGCGGGCGAAGTGGTGGGCCAGCGCCGCCAGGTCGTCGGGGCGATGGCGGCGCAGGACCGCGGCGACGCGGTCGTGCAGCCGGGCCCGGCGCACGCCGGTCAGACCGGTGTAGACCGTGTCCCGTACCAAGGCGTGCACGAAACCGACCCTGCCCGGACCCGGTTCGGTGAGCAGGTCGGCCGCGAGCGCGGCGTCGAGTCCTGCCAGGACCGTCTCCTCCTCCGCGTCGGCCGCCTCCACCAGCAGCGCCACGTCGGCTTCCGCGCCCATGACGGACACCAGGCGCATGGCTGCGAGCGCGGCGTCCGGCAGCAGCGCCAGCCGGCGACGCAGGACGTCCCGGACGCCTTGGGGGACTTCCGAGAGGGCGACGAGTTCGCCTTCGCCGGCCAGGAGCCGTGCGCTCTCCCACACGTAGAACGGGTTGCCTCCGGTACGCGCGGCGATCGCGGCCAGGGTGGCCGGGGCCACCGCGGTACCGCACACCGTGGTGACGACGGTGGCCACGGCGTCGGCCGGCAGCCCGCCCAGCGCGATCCGGTGCGGCGGGCGCGGGGCGAGCTGGGCGAGCGTCTTCGCCAGCCGGTCGCCCACCTCCGACGGCCGGTAGCAGGCGACGGTGAGCAGGGGCACGCCCACGGCTGCGCCCGCTGCCTCCAGCAGCGCCAGTGTCTCCGCGTCGGCCCGGTGGAGGTCCTCCAGCAGCACGGCGAGCGGCCGCTCGGCAGCCGCGGCGGACAGCCAGGCGGTGAACGCCCGGTGCATGCGGAAGCGGCCGGCCGTGGCTTCGTCGCGGGTGGCGGCGGGCGCTGCCGCCGGCTCGTGCAGCAGGACGGCCAGCTCGGCCGGGGCCGCGGGCTCGGCCCGGCGGGCGAGCGCGCCCAGCGCCTCGACCCAGGCCCAGGCGGGCGGCGCCCCCTCGTGTGCGGGGCAGCGCCCCACCACCACCGTCCAGCCGTCGCTCGCCAGCCGGTCGGCGAGCCGGCTGAGGAAGGCCGATTTGCCGGCGCCGGCCTCTCCGGTGACCAGCATCACGCCCCCGCCCGCCCGCGCGGCGCGCGCGGCGGCCTCGGCGGTGCGCAGTTCCTCCTCCCGGCCGAGGAACAGCCTCCCCGCGTCGGCGCCGGGCCTCCCCGCGTCGGCGCCGGGCCTCCCCGTGTCCGCGCCGGGCCTCCCCGTGTCCGCGCCGGGCCTCCCCGTGTCCGCGCCGGGCCTCCCGGCGTCCGCGCCGGGCGTCGGCGCCTGCGCTCCGCCGGCGTGGGCGCCGTTCAAGGCGACCGGACCTGACGCCGAGGACGGGACGGACGTTCCGGGGGCCGTTGACGTCTCGGCGCGCAGGACGTCCAGGCGCTGTTCCAGGATGGCCCGCTCGACGCTGCCCAGCACGGGAGAGGGATCGCAGCCCAGTTCCTCCCGGATGACGGCCCCGGCCCGGCGCAGCGCGGTCAATGCGTCCGCCTGCCGCCCGCAGGCCCAATGGGCGAGCGCGAGCAACCGCCACCCTTCCTCCCGCAGCGGCTGCGCCGCCACCAGGTCGGCGGCCGCCCGTGCCGCCTCGGCGGGGGACCCGGTACGCAGGTCGGCTGCCGCAGCGAGCTCACGGGCGTCCGCCAACAGCCCGGTCAGCCGGGCCGCTTCCGGTGCGGCCCAGTCTTCGTCGGCGTGTTCCTGGAACGCCGGCCCCCGCCAGCAGGCCAATGCGTCGGCCAGCAGTTCCCGCGCCTGCGGTGCCGGAACCTTCCGGGCCTGCTCCAGCAGCCCCTCGAAGTGCCAGGCGTCCACCGCTTCACCCGGCAGCCGCAGCGCGTACCCCGGCACGGAGGTGACGAGCAGGCACGCGGGGGCGCGGGGCGGTCGCTCCGGTTCCAGCAGTCGGCGCAGGTTGGACACGTAGGTGTGCAGGGAGACGAGGGCCTTGGCGGGCGGGGTGCCGCGCCACAGGTCCTCGGCAAGCCGGTCGACCGAGACCACGGCGCCGCGGGCGACCAGCAGCCGGGCCAGCACGGCACGCTGCCGCGGGGCTCCCAAGGGGACGGCCGTACCCTTCGTCCCGGCTTCCAGGGGACCCAGCGCTCGTATCTGCAACACGCCCGTGAATCTACCGGAGATGGCTGGGACGCCCGCTGGACAGAAGGTAAACGCCCCTGCTCAGAGGGGGTGTGGCACGAGGGCCGGCCGAGCGACGGCGACAGTGGGGGCCGGGCGGACTGCGGGCACCCGCCAAGTCGGCACCAAGTGGGTGGGAAGTGAACGCCAAGAGGCGGTCGGCACGCTGCTCCCTCCCGATCCGCCGACGATCCCGGAGCAGTCAAGCGTGTCCTCCAGCCGCACCCCCGGCCCCGCCCGCCCGTACACCCACGAGATGGTCGTGGTGCACCGGGTCTTCCGGCGCGAGTCGGCCCTTCTCCCCCGGCTGGTACGGGCCGTACCCGACGGCGACACGCAGCGCGCCGCCGTCGTCGGCGCGCACCTGACCGAGTACGTCACCGGCTTGCACCACCACCACACGGTCGAGGACGAGACGATATGGCCGCTCCTGCGCGAGCGTGCCGACGCCGTCGCCGCCGGCGCGGACGTCGTCGTGCGCATGGAGGAGCAGCACGCCCGCATCGACCGGACCCTGAGCGAGGTCTCCGCCCAGGCCCCCGCCTGGCGGCTGACCGCCGACCGGTCGGCCGCGACGGAACTGGCAAGGGTCCTGGAAGAGCATCGCGCCGCACTCCTGGAGCATCTCGACGACGAGGAACGGCTGGTCCTGCCCCTGGTGGAGCAGCACTTGTCGGTCGCCGAGTGGGACGCGGTGGGCCGCCGCGGACTGGAGACCGTTCCCAGGGACAAGCTCATGCTGGCCCTGGGGTCGCTCCTCGAAGACGCCGACCCGCAGGAGCGTGCCTACTTCCTGGACAAGGCGCCCCTGATCGGCCGGCTGCTGTGGCGGGCCTTCGGCAGGCGCCAGTACGCCGCCGCCTGCCGGGCCCTGCGCGCCCCTCTCCACGGAGGCACGCGGCAGTGACCGCCCTCGCATCGGGGCCGCTCGACGCAGAGGGCGCACGTTTCACGGTGTCAGGGCCGGGGCGGCCGCTCCTGGCTCTCCCGGATGCTGTAGCCCGACTTCGACGCTGTCGCGGGTGCCCCAGCGGTTGATCCGGTGGCAGGTGGCCATCGCGTAGAGGTACATCGGCCGCAGGACGACCGCGCGCCAGAGGGCGGCCACGGGGGCCAGGGCGAACAGGAGGAGGGCCTGACGTGTGGTCATGTCCGAGCGCCGCACGGTGAACAGGCGCAGGGCCATCAGGTAGCTCATGACGGTCGCGATGGCCACGCCGGAGAGGAACAGTGTTCCCAGGTGGCCGCGCAGGTCCGGCTGGGCGAGGACCGCAACGGGGATGGCGAGGCCGAGCAGTACGTGGACGTATTCGGCGACGGTCGTCCAGAAGACGATGCCGGTGGCGGGGAGGTAGCGCAGCCACCACAGGTGGCGCACGGTGGTGCCGCGCATCCAGCGCATCTGCTGGCGCAGGTAGTGACCGGGCCGCTCCGGGGCGAGGGTGAACACCAGGGAGGACGGCTGGTGGACGGTGTCTCCCGCCAGCAGCCCGTAGAAGGTGAGCATGGAGTCGTCGTTCATCTGCATGGGCCGGCCGCGGAACGTCTCGTTCTCGTAGACGCCGGCCGCACCCCTGACGATCTCCGCCCGGTAGAAGGCGAGGGTGCCGGAGTTGATCGTGACCCGCCCGAGGACGGACTGGGCGCTGCGCAGTCCACGGGTGAACGGCAGGTAGAGCAGGTTGATCATCCTGGTCAGGGCGTTGGCGTCGTGGTTGAGGACGAGGACCTGGCCCGCGACGGAGGTGACCCGCGGGTCGGCGAAGGGCTTGAGGCCCTCTTCGACGGCGTGGAGGTCGAGGACGGAGTCGCTGTCGAGGGTGACGAAGACGTCGGCGTCGTCGTGGGCGAGGACGGTCATCTGGGCGTGGCGCTTGCCGCGGTTGGGTGTGCGGTTCCAGGTCACTTCCGGCATGCCGGGGGTTCGGGTGCGCCTGAGGAGCTCGGCGCGGACGTCGTCGTAGGTGAAGGGGGCCCCGTCATCGTCGACCGACCCGTCGTCGACGACGTGGATCCGCTGTACGGGGCGGGTCTGGCGCAGGACCGAGTCGAGGCAGGCCCGCAGGGCCTGGGGGTCCTCGTTGTAGACGGGGATCTGGACGGTCACGGTGAGGGCGTCGAGGGCGGGACGGGCGGCGGGTGCGGCCGTCCTGGGCCGTTCGAGCCAGGATACGGGCACCCACCACAGCAGCAGGAAGGAGACCAGCCAGGCCAGGGCCATGCCACCGGGCTGCCCGCCGGTCCATGAGGCGGCCACGCTCACCGTGTGGGCGATGCCCCAGGCCAGGAAGGCGATGAGGGGGACGGCGGCCAGGAGGGCCAGGGTCCGCGGGCGGACGTGGCGGGCGCGCGGCGGGTCCGGGACGGGGGACGGGGAGGGTGCGGGGGCCGCGGGGCCGTCCGGGGTGTGGAGGGGGGCGGCCCCGGCGGCGGCATCGGTGGGCCGGGCCGTTCCGGAGGGGCCGGGGTGGGGGGTCACCGCTCCACCGGCCCCTTCTGGCGGCGGAACGCCAGGCGTACCAGCAGGGCTCCGAGGACCACGGTGGCGATGCTCGCGCCGACGAGCCACAGCTGGCCGGTGGCCAGGCCGGTGGCCGCGAGGGTGCCGCCGGGGGCGGTGGCGGATGCGTAGGGCATGGGGTCTTCCTTCGGATGCGAGGGTTTCTCGGACTCGGGCGTGGTGGGAGGGCGGACGTCGTTGCGGTTCGGCTGGTCGTGCGACGGCCGACGGGTCGGTTGGGGCGGTGCCTTCAGCGGGGTGGTGGCCGGGTGGGCCGCTTTACGGGCGGGGCAGGCAGGCGATGGCGCAGAGGTCCCGGGCGGGGCCGACGGGCCGCTGCCCGGCGGGCCAGACGGCCCGCAGGCGGCGCCGGATGCGCAGTCCGGACACGGTGACGGCGGTCAGGGTTCCGGCCGCCAGGTCGTGGGCGACGGCCAGCGAGCTCACCACCGCGGGGCCCACTCCGCCCATGGCGGCGTTCTTGATCGCGGTCGTGGAGGCGAGTTCCAGCAGGGGTGCGGGCGTCCAGCCGGGTGCCTGGGCCTTCACCGCCTGCTCGAACGCGGTACGGGCGCCGGAGCCCTGCTCGCGCTGGATCAGCTCGGCGGACGCCAGCTCCTCGACCGTGATCGCCGTACGGCCGGCCCACGCGTGCCGGGGTGCGACCACGACCAGCAGTTCGTCCTGCGCCACCGTTCTGCCGGCCAGCCCCCTGGGGACCCGGGGGCCCTCGATGAAGCCGATCGGGAACCTGCCTTCGAGGACGGCTGCCGCCACTTGCGCCGAATTGCCCGCGTCCAGCGCCACGGCGAGGTCGGGGCTCCGCAGCCGCAGGTCCTTGAGCCAGCGCGGAAACAGGTACTCCACGATCGTCTGGCTGGCGACGACGCTCATCTGTGAGCTGTGCTGCTCGCGCAGGGTCGCCAGGGCGGCGTCCATGCGTTGCGCGGCCTCGATCACGTCCTGTGCCAGCGTCGCCACCAGCGTCCCGGCGGGGGTGGGTCTGGAGCCCAGGGCGGAGCGTTGCAGGACGGGGGCGCCGACCAGTTGTTCCAGGTAGCGGATGCGGGAGCTGACCGAGGGCTGGCTGATGTGGTGGGCCTGAGCGGCCCGGCCGAGGCTGCCGAGCTCGATGACGCTGAGGAGGAGGTCGAGGGCGGGGAGGTCGGGTACTCGGGGCGAGATGCGCATGAAAGGTGCCTCGTCGTCGGTGGTTTCGCCCGGCCTTCGGAAGGCACGGTTCGTCGTGTCCGCGCCCCCTCGCGGGTGGCGGACCGGGTCGGCTGCTCGGGGCTCGGCCGCTCGGCGCGGCCGCTCGTGCTGGGGGCTCGGCGGTCGGGTGCTCGGACAGGGCGCCCGTCGCGGAACGGCTGCCGTCGGGCGCCGCCGGCGTGGAGGCGCGGTGTCCACGGGGCCAGGGCCCCTCTCCAGCTAGCCATGCCTCATCCGGATAGGTCAAATCCGGATGAATGGCCGCCGGGCGCCAACTGGATACGACACGTCCGGATGAATACGGTGGCGGAATGGCGGCTGAGCAGCAGAATCCGGAGACCACGCGGGCCCACGGCGGCCCGCCGGACTTCACAGGTCCCCTGTCACCCCCGCCGCCCCTGCCGGACCTGGTGGGGGCCCCGGGGACCTGGGTGCGGGAGGAGCTCGCCCACGGCACCTTCGAGGCCTGGCACTTCTTCCGCCACGGATCGGCGGGCTCCGCGCCCACCCACGTGTTCATCCAGCCGGTCGCGAACGGGGACCCCGCCGCCGTCGCGCGAGGGGTGACCACGACGGTCCTGCGGGAGGTGCGGCCCGCGGAGGCCGCCGAGGCAGCACGCCGGGGGCACCGGACGGGGCAGGCCGAGAGGTATCCGCTCGCCGAGCGCGTCGAGGAACTCCTGCGGACGCCGGACCGCCCCACCGAGGCATACCTCGCGGCGGTCGCCCTGCGTTACGAACGCCTGGCGGATGCCGGCAACCGCTCCCCCGTGCGCAGCCTGGTGGAGATCACCGGCCTGCCGCTCGGAACCGTCAAGTCACACATCCAGCTCGCCAGGAAGAGAGGCCTGCTGGAAGCGGTCGGGGCGAAGGCGGGCGGCCGGGCGACCGCGCGGGCGCACGCTCTCGTGGCGGCGGCGGAGCCGGGAGACGGCGGCTGACGGCCCCCGGGCCACCGCCGTGCCGCAACTCCGGAAAACTCGTCCCGTATCCACCCGCACCGTTTCCGTTTCCATCTCCATGACGGCGGCCACGTCCGGCCCGGCCGGCCGGGCCGCCTCGTCCTCGTTCCCCGAGCTCCCGGGGCTTCGGCCAGCATCGCCGCCGCGGCATCCCCTGCCCAGGGGGGACGGGCCGATGCGTCCATAGACCCGTCCTATGCGAAGCGGCCCGGCCGACACGCCCCCGGCAACCGGCAACCGGCAACCGGCACGCATCGACTCGGCCTATGGGCCCATCGGGCCAACCGCCCTACTGCCGGACGCCCTCCCGGCCCGAGGGTGAGCGGGAAGCACACCGCACCATGGAGGGACGAAGAAGTGAACGTGACGCACATGGCCGTGGCCACCGCGGTCGCGGCGATGGCACCGGCAGCCCTCGGGGCCGCCCCTTCGACCGCGGCCGAGCGGTCCGACACCGGGGCGAACGTGCCGGACCGGGCTCCCGCGGCCGACGTCGGGTCACCGGCCGAGGGGGACGCACCGTCCGCGCCACCGGTGGGACCCCCGGAGGAGGGGACGCCTGCCCCCGTGCCCCCGGCTGCCACTCCGGCGCCGCCGCCCCTCACCGCCGCGCCGAAAGCCCCGGTCCTGGGGCTGGAAGGCGTGCCGGAGTCGTTCGAGGCGGGCGGGGGATGGGGAGCGTTCTCCGTCACCGTGGCCCACTCCGCCGGCAGCGAGGCGGAGCTCTACAGCCTCGTCCTGAGCGTCGGATCCACCGGACAGGTGGCCGAGCGGGACATCCGGCTCCAGGCCTTCCTGGAGGGAGCCTGGCACGACCTGTCGTTCATCCCGGCCGGGGGCGAACCCATCGCGTACATCGCACGGAACGTCGCGGTCCCGACGGACGTGCTCACCATCCCCGTACGCGCGAGGTTCAGCACGCAGGCCGCGCTCACGGACATCTACTTCATGTGCGGCGGCAGCAGCATGACGCATGAGGACATCCGTTCCGCCAGCACGTACGCCTGGTCGGAGATCGTCGCTCCGTCCGAAGGAGGCGAGGATCCCGGGAACGGCGAAGACCCCGGCGAGGGTGAGGACCCGGGGCACGGCGCCGGCCCCGGGGAGGGCGGCAGCGCCGGGGACGGTGGCGGCCCCGAGGACGGTGGGGGCCATGCCCCGGGCGACACCCCCGCCGGTCAGGACCACGGCGGAGGGGTCGCCGTCTCCGTGCACGCTCCCGGCGGCACAGGCCGTCTTGCGGAGACCGGGGCCGACGGCCGTGATACCGGTCGGCTGCTGGGTATCGCCGCACTGGTGACGGCCGCGGGGGGCGGGCTGCTCATCGGAACCGGCAGGCACCGGCGCCGCCGCGGACGGGCTTCCTGACGCCCATCCGGCACCGGCCCGCTCCGGCCGCTCGGGCCGAGCGCGGCCCGTTCGGCTCGAAACGCGGGCCCGTGGCCGGGCGGTCCGGGCCGTCCACGGTAGGTACTGACGGCGAGTCATCGTGCCGTCGGGGGACGGGCTCATCGTGGGTCGGGCCGGCCGCGGACATGATGGCCTGCCAGGGGGCGGCGTCGAAGACGAGCTTGATCGAGGTGATCCGGCCGTCGCGCAAGCGGAAGTGCTCGGCCGTGTGCTGGGTGATGCCGACGGCAGGGGCGGTGTGGACGTCGTAGACCAGGGTGGCCTCGGTCTCGCCGTACAGCTCGCTGATCAGCTCCACGCCGGTGACGATGCCGTCGAGGTGGCCGGTGGGGCTGTCGGAGGTGACGAAGGGGCTGCGGAAGCGGAGGCCTCGTGGTAGGCCCGGACCGTGCGTCGGGTGGCTGCGGAGGCTGTGTCGGTGGGCATGGGGTGCTCCGTCGTCGTCGGTCGCGGAGGCGGGCGAGGTCGTCTTGGGTGAAGCCCTGGAAGACGGCGGCCACGGCGCGTTGCGTCGGCTGCCGGAAGGCGTCCCGCCAGTCGCGGCCGGCCGGGGTGATCGTGACTCGTACCGACCGGCGGTCGCGCGGGTCCTGGGCCCGCCGCGCCAAGCCGTCACGTTCGAGGGTGTCGACCATGCCGGTGACGTTGCGGGAACTCACCCCCGCCGCGCGAGGACGTCGAGCGCCCCCGCGCTGAGCCCACGTCCCCCCGCACCGTGCGACCCCAGCCGGTCGACCGCCTGCGAGGCCGACCGGACGGCTGCGGCCGTCTCCATCGTGCGGGTGTCACCGCCTGCCGAGAACACCTGCAGGGAGTCCCGGACGCCGGGGTCGTAGAGGGAGCCGTCCGGGTCACGGGGTGTCGAGGGCGACACCACCAGAGCCCGTCGCCACGCAGGCCCCATGCCGTCTCCGGGACCACCTCGCCGGGACGCGTCAGTCTCGTGCCGGGGCGATGTGATCGGACCGTGGGCGGGCGGTATCCTCCCAGCTCAAGTGCACTTCCTCGGTCTCCCTGCGCCGCCTCGGGCGAGGAGTCGCCGGTCTTGCCGGGTACGAAGCACCCAGAGCGGAGGGGTCCGCCCATGTCAGCCGACGGATGGCCGGAGTTCTTGGTCCACTCCGAGCGGTTCACCGCGCTCTACAGCGAGCTGCCGGCACTGGAGGGCCTGGTTCTCAGATCGGTGCACCTCGGTCCGTACGGTCCTGCTGTGACGTTGCGGGTCGAGCTTCCCCGCTTCCCCGACCTGGCTCCGCAGGACTGGACCGAAGCCGGCTGTGACCGTTTCGAGGCCCAGATCGAGTTCCTCGCGGTCGAGGACCTTCGGATGCGGGGCGTCCCGCACAGCACCGTGGTCGACATCGAGTTCGGTTCCCGGGTCCGGACGCCGGAGCGCCGGATCAGGATCGCGGTGAGCGGTCCGCAGGTCGCGCTGGGTTTCACCGCGCACGCCCTCAAGGTGGGCCGTCTCAATGCCTATCGCTCCGGCACCGAGGGTCCTTACACGGCTCGGCGGTGGTTCGTGAGTCCCCTTGACCGGCGCCTGCACCAAGGGGTGCTGCCTCCCACGACCGCGAAGGTGTTCTATGAGCGGGCCTGACTGGTCTGCCGGGGTGGCCGGCTCCGAGGCGCTCCGTGACGTCCTGGGCTCACCTCCACCACCGCTCACCGACTACCACCTCGACTCCGTCCTGGTCGACGAGCGCGAATCGTCGGTCACCTTGAGGTTTTCCGCGTTCGGCGTCCCGGCCGGTGCCGCCGGGCTGTGGCGGGCCCGGGGCCACAACGCGGTCGAGTTCGTTCTGGTCTGCGTGGGCGTGACCAACTTCGAGGTGGACGGCTGGTCCGGCCGGCCCTTGACCGTCGCCAGGCTTGGCCGCCGAACCGTCGTGCTCGCCGGCCAGGACGGGCGCGTGTCCTTCGAGACCGACGAAATCCGTGCCCAGTACCCGGTCGGAAGCCTGCGGAGTCGGGCCGAGTGACCTCAGCCCGACGGCAGACGAGGATCAGCCTCGGTCCCCGTCGCCTGCAAGCCTTCGAGGAGGGCGGTGAGGTAGCGGTGTGCGGTGTCGATCCGGTCGGCGGGGGTGCCGCCGTGGACGCCCACGGCGTGGGCGATGCCGCACATGAGCGGGACGAGGTCGGCGGCGGTGAGGTCCGGGCGGATCACTTCGGCGTCGCGGGCCCGGGCGAGGAGGGTGGCGCCGGCCGACGCCAGTGACTCCTTGAGTTCCGTGGTGCGCGGCACGGCGTCCGTGGCCGCGGCGGCGACGGGGGGCAGGGCGGCGTCGGTGACCTGCGCCTCGACGGTGCGGAAGAGGAAGCCCGTCAGGCCGCGCCAGGGGTCGGCGTCGGCCAGCGCCTGCCGGCCGTGGGCGGCCAGGTCCTCCAGGCACGGCGCGGCGACGGCCTCCAGCAGCGCCTCGGGCGTGGCGAAGTGACGGTAGACGGTGCCGACGCCGAGGCCGGCCCGGCGTGCGACGTCGTTGAGCTGCAACGGTGTGCCCTCGTCGACCAGGTCGCGGGCGACGGAGACGATCCGCTGCCAGTTGCGGGCCGCGTCCTTGCGTAGAGGGGTCGTCATGAGGCCATGGTAATCGGATGGTTCATCCGAATGGTTCCGCCGCCCGCCGCCGGGTTCCCTCGCCGCCGCGCCGCCCGTCGGACGCTCAGGCGGGGGCGAGCGGCGCGTGCCGTTCGCTGAGTCGGCGTACGGCTTCGGCGACGCGGGGGTCGGCCGCCGCGCGGTGCGGGGCGACCGGGTGCGCCTGGGCGCCGATGACGATGCCGGTTCGGCCCGTCAGGCTCTCGTCGGTGGCGGCCGCGATGGAGGGCCTGGCTGCCACGGACGCCGGCCCTGAGGTCGAGCGCTCGAAGGTGCGGCGCACCAGGGGCCACAGCAGCCGCAGGGCGGGCGAGACGATCTTCGGGTCGGTCATGGTGCCGTTGGTCATGTCGGTCGCGGCCCCTCCGGGATCGGCGGCGAAGACCGAGACGCCGGTGCCGTCCAGTCGGTCCGCCAGGTCCAGGGTGTAGGCCAGGTTGGCGAGCTTGGCGCGGCCGTACCAGTGGAAGCCGTAGTAGCCGCCCGGCGGCTCGACGGCGTCGAAGACGCGCTTGGCCAGGGCGACCGCACCCGAGGTCACGTTCACGATCCTGCTCGGCGCACCGGCCGCGAGGGTGGGCAGCAGCAGTTCGGTCAGCAGGTACGGCGAGAGGTGGTTGACGACGAACGACGCCTCGACACCGTCCCGGGTCTGGCGCTCGGCGAACATCGCCCCGACGTTGTTGACCAGCACCGTCAGTGGTTCGCCGGAGGCGGCGTGGTCGTCCGCGATCGTCCGGGCGAGCGCACGGACCTGGTCGAGCGAGGCGAGGTCCGCGGACAGGAACCGGGACGGGTGCACCGGGTCCGTCGCGTTGATCCGCTCGACGGCCTCGGCTCCCCGTTCGGCGTCCCGCCCGATCACCGTGACCGCGAAGCCGGCGACGGCCAGCCCCAGCGCCGTCTCCAGGCCGATGCCGGCTGTTCCGGCCGTGACCACTGCTGTCTTCTTCATGTGCCCCTCCACCCTGACAACCAATCGGATAGGTCATCCACTTCGTCGGACGGTAGCACAGATGCGGATGGACTATCCGCTTGAGGTCTCGGCGGCAGCGGCGGTGCGGCCGCCGACAGGAAGACAGCCGAGCGCCTGAGGAATGACGACGTGACGGCGACAGCTCGTGAGTCGGCCCGTCGATCCTGACGACAACGGCGCGGACCGCCGGCGAGCGTCGGCTGCACGCGCCTCAAGCCGCTCCACGCCATACCGCCGGGCGGAGGCTTCTGCCGCGCGCGGGGCGTCCGCCCGGCCGGCCCTGGCGAGAGTGGTTCCGGGGGCTGCGCGGGCCACGGCCGAAGGCGTCGAGGCTTTGCCGGTCGGTCAGGTGTCAAAGGCGCGCCGGCGGGCACGAGCGGGACCATGACCGTGATGCTGCTGCTCCTGCTCCCTCTCGGCCTCGCCCTCGTCCTCCTGGTGACCGCCGAGCCCCCGCGCCACAACCGACACCGCCAGCACTGACCTGCCCGGGCGAGGCCGCGGGCGCGAGGCGCCGCGCCGCCCGCCGCCCTGCCCGCGTCCACCTCCCCGCAGGTGGCAGCGCGTGGGAGGCGGCCGGTTCCGCGGTGGACACCGACCCCGGACCGTGGAACCCCACCCTGTTCGACCTCGCCGGCGGCGACGACCCGCAACTCCACGCCTGCCCCGCGTCCGTGGAGCATCCGCACCTGCTCTCGGCGGCTTGACCGGCAGATGGTTAGCTGCCATATTACTTCTCATGAGTGACGAGGACGCGAACCCCGGCGCTGCACCCACGCTCGAACAGGCGCGGAAGCAGATCGCACGGTACGGACTTGAGGCCGACCCGCAGGCGGTGCTCGTCGCGGTGCGCCTGATGGCCGCCGGGGCGCGCCTGGACCGGGCCTCCGAAGTGCACTTCGCGCGTTCCGGGCTGTCGACCGGACGCTACCGCCTCCTGGTGGACCTGGAGGACAGCGACGGGGAGAAGTCGCCGTCGCAGCTCGCGAAGAGCCTCGGCGTCTCGCGCGCCACGGTGACCGGCCTGGTCGTCGGCCTGGAGCGAGAGGGTCTGGTGGCTCGCCGCGCCTCGACGGAGGACGGGCGGGGCGCGGTGGTCGTCCTCACGGCGCGCGGCAGCCGGCGGTTGCACGACATGGCCGCGGACCACTTCGCACGGCTTGAGGCGCTGGTCGGCGGACTGGCCGCCGACGAACGCGGGCTGTTCCTCGACCTCCTGGAACGGATCACTCGGCGGATCGGCGCGCTGACCGCCGAATAGCGGCGGCATCACTTCCACGCGGGGGGGGGCGACCGCCTCGACCCCCGCGCGGCACCCTTTCTCACACCCTAGTAGTTAGCCCCCTAAGTATATAGTTAGCCAGCTTATTACCTTCGAGGAGTCATATGAGTCCCCCATCCGGAACCGTCCAGCGCGACTCCGCCACGCGTCCGTTCACCCTGTGGACGGAAGTCGCGACCGCCTATCTGGCTCCCGCGCTCACCGCCGGGCTCGGCGGATTCCTCAGTGGGCAGCCCGCAGTGACCAGGGCGGCCTTCACCTCCATCGGAGCCACCTCGGCCGTGGTGGCCTGCATCGTCGGCGCATGGCTGCACCGCGGGGGCCGGCCCCGGCGGTGGACGACCTCGATGCCGCGACCGCTCCTCACCCTCGGACTCGCCATCACAGCGGTCGCCATCGCCGGCGTGGCCGGATGGTTCGCATCCGACTGGCTGCCGTCGCACACACCGGTGCCCGATGCCGGATGGCTGAAGCGGCTGCGGATCGACCTGCCGCTGTCGGCCGGCCTGGCCACCACCATCGTCACCTGGCGCTGGCACGGCACGACGTCCCGGCAACCGACCTGACCCAGCCCCTTCCCCTCGATTCTCCCGACCCCTCACCCGCGAGAGGCAACACTGTGATCACCATCATCGGCGCCACCGGCGCCACCGGAAGCGCCCTGCTCCAGCGGCTCATCGCACTCCAAGTCCCCTGCCGCGCCGTCAGCCGCACCCCCGACCGTCTGCGCGCCGCCATCGGCGCGAACACGCCGGTCGAGATCGTCGGTGCGGACGCCGCCGACCCCCGGACGCTCCGCGACGCCTTCGAGGGATCCACCCAGCTGTTCCTCTCCATGGCCAACAGCCCGCGCCAGGCGGAGCTGGAGACCAACGTGATAGACGCCGCGGCCCACCGCGGGGTACGGCACGTGGTCAAGCTCTCCGCCCCGGCAGCCGAGCCCGACTCACCGGTGGCCATCTCCCGCAGCCACTGGCGGATCGAGGAACACCTGGCCGCCACCGGAATGACGGCCACGCTGCTCCGGCCCTACGCCTTCATGCAGAAGCTGCTCCTGAACGCCCCCGCCATCGCCGAGGGCGTACTCATCGGAGCCATGCGCGAAGCACCCTGCAACTACATCGACGTCCGGGACATCGCCGACGTCGCCGCCGAGACCCTCCTGCGCCCCGGCCTCGCCGGGGCCACCTACACCCTGACCGGCCCCCAGGCCTTCAGCAACCCCGAACTCGCCCGCCTGCTCGGCGAACTGACCTGCCGCCCCGTCCGCGCCATCGACCTGCCGCCCAGCGAGTTCCGCAACCACCTCCTGAACACCGCACACATGCCGCCCTGGCTCGCCGACCACGTCGTGGAGATCCAGCAACTGGCCATCACCCGACCGGAATCCCCCAACGACACCATCGAGACCCTCCTCGGCCGCCCCGCCAGGACCCTGCACACCTTCCTCCGCGAGCACCTCCACGCGTTCACCACGTCCGCCTGACGGACCGCCCGACCGGCCGGTCCTGGCGGAGCGAGCCGCCCCCACCTCTCCTATCATCTGATCAACTCCCGGTCCGGGCCCCGTTGGTGGCTCCGGACCGGGGGCTTTCACGAGAGGCAACGGGGATTTGGCATTCATGGGCAAGTACCGGAAAGCAGTGATGGCGGCCTGTGCCGTGGCGGCGGTCGCGGGCGGCGGGCTCCTCGCCCCCACGGCCTTCGGTACCGAAGGCACTGAAGGCGGCGAAGGCACCGAGACCGTGGTGGAGGCCGCTGCGTCGGAGGCCGCCGAAGCGGTCACGATCCCGCGGGTCGAGGACGCGTTGGACGCCCACGCGTCGGACTCCGCCACCTCCACCAGCGACAACGCGGCCTTCAAGGACGGCGTGATGACGCCCGGCGGGCCGGTGGCGGCCGCACCGCGGTCGGGTGTCGCCGCGGGCGGCGCCACCAGCGCGCCCTCGGGCACGGGATGGAAGCTGAGCGGGGCCACCAGGTGGCTGGCGACCGGCTACACGATCAGGTTCTACGACCAGAAGTCCGCGGACTGGCTCGCCCCGTACGCGAAGGCCACGGCCGCCGACCTCCAGCGGATCACCACGCTGCCGGTCACCGTCGACACCAAGCCCGTGGGCTGGGAGCACGTCCGGCTCAAGGGCGAGGTGATCGTCGGCGTGCTGCACCGGCCGTGCGTACCGCCCGCCGGCGAGGGCAGCATGGGCAGCACCGGCTGGAAGGTGGTCCGCGACGGGTCCGGAACGGCCAACCTCAGCTGCGGTTTCACCAGTTCCTCCGTGCCGGAGACGGTGACCAGCGGACACGCCTACATCGACGACTCGTTCTTCACGGCGCAGGGCAAGCCCACGGCCGAGATGGGCGAGACGTACATGAGGAACCACATCAGCCACGAGCTCGGTCACACGCTCGGTCTCACCCACGCCAACCGCAGCCTGACCAAGGGCGACTGCGTCAAGGGCACCGACTCCGGGGAGTTTCCGGTGATGTGCTCGCCGACGTACGCGTACCAGGACAAGCGGGCGGGCACGTACGTCCAGCAGTTCGACGTCCAGGGGCTGCGGCTGCTCGCCGCCGGGGCCGGCGCCGCGCTGCCGCCGCAGGGCAAGGTGACGGGCCTGGGCGGCAAGTGCCTGGACGTCAAGGGCGGCAAGGCGGCCAACGGCACGCAGATCCAGCTCTACACCTGCAACGGCTCGGTCGCCCAGTCGTGGATCCTCGGCAAGGACGGCACATTCCGCGCGCTGGGCAAGTGCCTGGACGACTCGCGCAACCTGACCGCCAACGGCAACAAGATCCAGCTGTACGACTGCAACGGCAGTGCCGCGCAGCGCTGGACGGTCAACGGCAAGGGGCAGATCGTGCACGCGGCCTCCGGCAAGGTGCTCGACGTGACCGGCGGCAAGACCGACAACGGCACGCCGGTACAGCTGTACGCGGCGGGCGGCGACAAGCGCCAGGTCTGGGTCGCGCCCAAGTAGGAGCGACGTCGGTCGCCACGGAGCGCCCGCGCGGGTGCCTGGCAGGGTCCTGCGCGGGTGGGGCGGCGCGCCGCACGGGGCGTGATGTGTTGCCGCCGTGCTGCGGGGACGTGAACGGGATGAACAAGCCGTGGCGGGCGGCCGCGGAAGGATCCGGACCGGGCGGGCAGCGGCTAACGTCCCCGTGTCAGAGCCGTTCCGGGGAGCGACCGCCCCGCGGGACCGGGCCCGGCCGCACCATCGGCCGGCGCCTCGCCCGCCGGCCCCGCAGCGCCGGGCACACCCGCGCGCCCGCCTCCGATCCGGGCACGCCGCACCGTGCGCGGCCCTTCGTCGCGAACGGGCGGCCCGCGCCGCAGCCCCGTGCGCTCCCCTCCAGTCCCGAGGACCAGGACACCCTTGATGCCGTACTCCCTGCCCACGGGCGGGCGCCTCGCCGCGCTCGCCCTCTCCCTCGCCGTGACCCTCGGCGCCACCGGCCTCACCGGGGCCCCCGCCTCCGCCGCCACGCCCGCGGCGTCCGCGTACGGACCGCAGCCCCCGCAGAACCCCTTCACCGCGGCCAACGGCGCCGCGACCATGCACGGCGACAGCGCATCCAGCGGCACCACGGCCTCTCCCGGGCCCGGAACCGCCGCCGTCGACTACTCGCGCACGGCGCTCGCCTCCGCCTGCCCCACCGTCGTCGTGGGCGGCGACGGATACGTGGTGGCGCTCTGCACCACCATCTTCGGCCGGACGCCGACCGTCCACCTGCTCGACCCCGCCACGGGAGCCGACCTGGCCTCCCTCGCCCTGCCCAAGGGCAGTCTCTTCGGCGGCGTCTACGCCTACCTGGACAACGAGGACCGGCTCGTCGCCGTCGACGGGAACCACAACCTCCTGCGCATCGGGCACCACCGCGCCGGAGGCGCCTGGACCCTGTGGGTCGACCAGTCCACCCCGCTCGGCGACGCCGTCCCCGCAGGGGACGACATCGTCGGCCTGACCCCCGACTGGGACGGCAGGGTCTGGTTCGCCACCAGCGGCGGCGTGATCGGAACCGTCGACACCGGCACCGGGGCGGTGCGCAGCATCCGTACCGGTGAGGGCGTCCAGAACAGCATCTCCACCGTGCCCGGCCGCACCGCCGTGGCCACCGACCACGCCCTCTACCTGCTGTCCGCCGCTCCCGACGGTACCCCCGTCGTGGACTGGCGGGCCGCCTACGACCGGGGTCCGGCCCGCAAGCCGGGCCAGCTGAGCTGGGGCACGGGCACCACCCCGAGCTTCTTCGGGCCGGGCGACGGCACCGAGTACGTCGCCATCGTCGACAACGCCGACCCGCACGGGAACCTGCTCGTCTACCGGGCGGACGGCGGACCGGACCCGATCTGCCGGATCCCCGTGCTCACCCAGTACGCACGCAGCGGCACCGAGGACGCCGTCATCGCCACCGGGCGCAGCGTCTTCGTCACCAACACCTACGGCTACCCCTACCCGGCCCTGCCCGAGGGCGCCCCGGCCAGCCGGCCCTCCTCCGCGAACTTCGACGGCGGTCTCAGCCGCATCGACGTCAACGCGCAGGGGACCGGCTGCGACGTGGTGTGGAACAGCCCGGTGAAGTCCGCGGCGCTGCCCCGCCTCTCCCTGGCCGACGGCCAGATCTACACCGTCTCCGTGACCGGGCCGACCGGCAGCGCCGGCCTCAACACCTTCGCCCAGTACCACCACTCCGTCATCGACCCGGCCACCGGCGCCCAGACCGCTTCCTCCTTCCTGGGCATCGGACTGGTCTACAACCCGCTCCAGATGCGGGGGACGGCCGCCCCGGACGGCACCCTCTACCAGGGCACCGAAACGGGGGTGGTCCGGATCTCCAGGCGCCGCTGACCCGCGCCCGGCCCGCCGCGCGGAGGGTCAGACGGCCTTGGCGAGGAAGGCCCGGGTGCGCGGGTGGCCCGGGTCGTCCAGGACGGCGGCGGGCGGGCCCTGTTCGACGACGGCCCCGCCGTCCATGAACACGACGGTGTCGGCGACCTCGCGGGCGAAGCCGATCTCGTGCGTCACGACGATCATGGTGGTGCCCGCCCGGGCGAGGTCCTTGATCACGTCGAGGACCTCGCCGACCAGCTCCGGGTCGAGCGCCGAGGTGGGCTCGTCGAAGAGCAGGACCCGCGGTTCGAGGGCGAGGGCCCGGGCGATGGCCACGCGCTGCTGCTGGCCGCCGGACAACTGCCGGGGGCGGGCGTCGGCCTTGTCGGAGAGGCCGACCCGGTCGAGCAGCCGGCGGGCCGTCGCCTCCGCCTCCCGCCGCGGGCGCCCCAGCGCGGAGACCGGGGCCTCGACCAGGTTCTCCAGCACGGTGAGGTGCGGGAAGAGGTTGAAGTTCTGGAAGACGAACCCGATGCGGGTGCGCTGCCTCAGCACCTCCTTCTCCTTCAGCTCGTACAGCTTGCCGCGGTGCCTGCGGTAGCCGATGAGGTCGCCGTCGACGCTCACCCAGCCGCGGTCGACCTTCTCCAGGTGGTTGATGGTGCGCAGCAGGGTGGACTTCCCCGAGCCGGAGGGGCCGAGGACGACGGTGACCTCGCCGGTCCGGACGGTCAGGTCGATCCCGCGCAGCACCTCCAGCGGTCCGTAGTTCTTGTGGACGCCGCGTACGTCGACCATGACGTCGTTCACGGGTGCGCTCCTCATGTGTGCTCGGCGGGGTTGATCCGGGCGGCCTCGACCGCGGAGGCTTCGGTGCCCCACTTCTTCAGGATCCGCGCGTAGGTGCCGTTCTTGATCAGCTCGTTGACCGCGGCCTGGACGGCCTGGGTCAGCGGGGAGTCCTTCTTGAAGGCGAAGCCCACGTCGAGGCGGTGGTATTCGCCCAGGAAGGTGGTCTGCGCGGCGGGCTGCGCGGCCTGGTGGCGCAGGCCGTTGATCGTCGACATGACGACGTCGATGCGGCCCTGCTGGAGTGCGGTGGTGACGGCTCCGGGTTCGGAGAAGACCTTGACCTCGTAGGGCTTCTTGCCGGCGGCGGTGCACACGCCCTTGCTGTCGGTGAGGGTCTTCTCGAAGGTGGTGCCCGCTCCGGTGCCGACGGTCAGTCCGCACAGCTGGACGAGGTCGGTGATCCGTGTGGTCAGCCGGGTGTTGCCCGTCTTGACCGCGAAGCCCTGCCCGTCGTTGATGTAGGTGACGAAGTCGACGCTCTTCAGGCGTTCGGCGGTGACGCCGAAGTTGCCCGTGCCGAGGTCGTACTTGCCGCTGCCGAGGGCGGGCAGGATCGTCTCGAACGAGGCGCCCTGCCGGTCCGGTTTCACGCCGAGGACCTTGGCCACCGCGTCGGCGATGTCGATGTCCTGTCCGGCGGGCGGTTTGTCCTGTCCGTTCGGATAGTACGCCGAGGGTGGGGATCCGATGGAGCTGCCGATCCTCAGGGTTCCCGTGCGGCGGACGTCGGCGGGGAGCAGGGCGGCGACCGCGTCGACGGTCCGTACGTCGGCCACGGGGTCGTCGGCCGGCGGCCGGGCGGCGGCCTCGGCGCCCGTCGGCGCCGGGGTTCCGCCGGATCCGCAGGCGGTCAGCGCCATGAGGGGCAGGGCGGCCAGGGTGGCGGCCGTGCGCAGGGCGGTGCGCTTCGCGCTCCGGGGCGGGTCGCCCGGGCACGCCCTGCGTCTGCGCGGGGTGCGGTCGGCGGGGGTCATGCGCGCACCGCCGCGACGGCCCGGACGGGGGAGGCGGCGGGCCGCGCGGCCTCGCGTGCGGCGTCGCGCTTGGCGACTTCCTCGCGGACGAGCGGGATCACGTACCGGCCGAAGTCGATGGCGTCGTCCAGGAGGTCGTAGCCGCGGGCCGAGAGGATGTCGACGCCGAGGTCGTGGTAGTCGAGCAGGGCCTGTGCGACGGTCTCGGGGGTGCCGACCAGGGCGTTGGAGTTGCCGGCGCCGCCGGTGGCCGCGGCGGTCGGCGTCCACAGGGCCCGGTCGTAGCGCTCGCCCGCTTCGGCGATGGCGATCAGCCGCTGGGAGCCGGTGTTCTGCGGGGCCGCCGTCTCCGTGACCCCGCCCCGGTGGTGTCGTGCGGGGGCGGCCGCGCGCCGCTGCCGGATGGCGCCCAGGGTGCGGTGGGCCTTCTCCCAGGCCAGTTCCTCGGTGGGGGCGATGACGGGGCGGAAGGCGACCTGGATGCGCGGGACGTCGGTGCGGCCGGCGGCCTCGGCGGCCGCCTTCACCGCCTGGATCTGCTGGGCGGTCTTCTCCAGCGGCTCTCCCCAGAGGCAGTAGATGTCCGCCTCGGCCCCGCCCGCGGCGTAGGCGGCGGGTGAGGAGCCGCCGAAGGAGACGTCGGGGCGCGGCTGCCGGGCGGGGAAGACGTCGCTGACGAAGTCGTGGAAGCGGTAGTGCTCGCCCTCGTGGTCGAAGGGCTCGTGGGTGGTCCAGATCTTCTTGACGATCCGGATGTACTCGCGCGTGCGGGCGTAGCGCTCGTCCTTGGTGAGGGTGTCGCCCTCGCGGGCCTGTTCGTGGTCGTTGCCCCCGGTGATGAAGTGGACCGTCAGCCGGCCGTCGCTGATCTGGTCGAGGGTGGCGAAGGTCTTGGCGGCGTAGGTGGGGTAGGAGACGTTGGGCCGGTGGGCGAGCAGGAGCTGGAGGCGGTCCAGACGGGCGGCGATGTAGGCCGCCGCCGGCGCGGGGTCCGGCGATCCGGAGCCGTAGGCGAACAGCACCCGGTCCCAGCCGTGTTCCTCGTGTGCCCGGGCGAGCCGGAGCGTGTACTCCTTGTCGAACGCGGCGCCGGATCGCGCGGTGGTTTCGGAGGCGTCGTTGGTGGCGGCGATGCCGAGGAACTCCACGGGCATGGGGTGGCCTTTCGGAAGGACGGTGGTGCGCACACGGGCAGGGGTGGGCGTCGGCCCGGACGGCCGCCGACGGGGATGCGGACGCGGGGTGCCGCGGGGGCGTGACGACGCTGGGCGTCGGGGACTCGGGGGTCTTCGGGCGGCGGCAGCGCACGTCCGGGCGCACGCCGCCCCGCCGTGGCACGGCGGGTGGTGCGCGGGGATCTCGGCCCGCGACGGGGTCACCGAGGGAGGGAAGGGCCGATCAGGCAGCCCGCTGCCGCATCAGGCGCGACACGCGGCGGACCACACCCGACCGAAGTCGATGTGGCCGCGCGAGACGAGGCGCTGATGGGCGTTCATATGACTACTTGAGCAGTACGCGATGGTCTTCGTCAAGCAACGGCCCGGATCCCGGACGGTCCCGACGGCCGGACCGGACGCGCCCGACGGACCCGGACCGGGCCGCACGGTTGACAGCGCCGGGCCGCGGGCGCATACGATCGACGGCGGATCGGCCCCGCCCCGCGCGGCGGCCCTTCCGGCCGCGTTGAGGGACGCGGCGAGCGTGACGACACACGTCCCGGACCCCCACCCGTCCACGCCCCGATCCCTCGACTGGAGGGCCTCCCATGGCCACCGCCCCTTCCCCCGTCTCCCCCTCCCTCGCGGAGCCCGCGCCGGCGCCCGGCCCCGGCCCCGACGGCGGGCCGCCGCGGATCGTGCCGAGGCGGCGCACCGGCCGCCGGCTGTCCGCAGCCGCCGCCCTGCTGGTCTTCGCGCTGGTGGTGCGTTCCGTGGTCCTCAACGACGCCTTCCAATGGGACGTGGTGGGCCGCTACTTCACCACCTCCGCGGTACTGAGCGGGCTGCTGCTCACCCTGTGGCTGACCGGTGTCGTGATGGTGCTCGGCTTCGCCGCCGGCACCGTGCTGGCGGTGATGCGGCTCTCCGAGAGCCCGGTCCTGCGGACCCTGAGCTGGGGCTACGTGTGGATCTTCCGCTCCACGCCGCTGCTGGTGCAGCTGCTGTTCTGGTTCAACATCGGCGCCCTGTACCCCACTCTGGGCCTCGCGATCCCGTACGGCCCGGAGCTGTTCAGCGTCAGGACGGTGAACCTGCTCGGCCCGACGCTCACGGCCGTCATCGGCCTGACCCTGCACGAGAGCGCGTACGCCGCCGAGGTGGTGCGCGGCGGCATCCAGTCCGTGGACCCCGGCCAGACCGAGGCCGCGCAGGCGCTCGGCCTGAGCAGGGCGCGCACCCTGCGCCGGATCGTGGTGCCCCAGGCGATGCGCTCGATCGTGCCGACTGCCGGGAACATGCTGATCGGCACCTTGAAGGGCACGAGCGTCGTCAGCGTGCTGGCCGTGCACGACCTGCTGTACTCGGTCCAGCTGGTCTACAACCAGAACTACCGGGTGATCCCGTTGCTGTTGGTGGCCACGCTCTGGTACGTCGCCGTCACCACCGTGCTGAGCGCGGGCCAGTACTACGTGGAGCGGTACTACGCGCGGGGCACCTCCCGCGACGGCGCCGCGGGCACCGGCAGAAAGCCGTTTCATTTCACCAAGAGGCGTTATATGTACGGCCGATGAAATCGGCCCGCGTATGCAGGCATTCCGATATCGAGGCCGTTGACACCCCTTCTCCGGGCTGCCTAGCTTACGCCGCAGCCCCCATCCGCCGTTTCTCCTCCACGGCATCAAGGCTGCTTTTCGATTCTGCGCTTCGCCGAAGCCGCTGGAGTTTCCGTGACCGAACCCCTGCTCCTCCCCGCGCCCGGCGGCCCTTCCGGCCCGTCCGTCCCCTCCGGTCTTCCGGGCACCGCCGAACGGGTCCTCCCGCTCCGCCGACCCGGCCGCTGGGTGACCGCCGCCGTCGTCCTGGTGCTGGTCTCCCAGGCCGCCCACGGGCTGATCACCAACCCGTTCTACCAATGGGACCGCTTCGCCTACTGGTTCCTGCGCCCGGTCGTCCTGGACGGGCTGCTCGTCACCCTCCAGGTGACCGCGTACAGTGCCGTCCTCGGCCTGGCCGGCGGTGTCCTGCTGGCCCTCGGCCGGCTGTCGGGCAACGCGGTGGTGCGGTCGGTGAGCTGGACGTACGTCTGGCTGTTCCGCTCCGTGCCGCTCATCGTCGTCCTGATCTTCCTCTACAACTTCAGCGCCCTCTATCCCACGCTCGGCATCGGGGTGCCGTTCGGGCCCGCGTTCGTCACCTTCGACGAGTCCCGGCTCGCGACCGACATGGTGATCGCCGTGGTCGGGCTGGGCCTGTGCGAGGCGGCGTACGCGGCCGAGGTCGTGCGGGCCGGTGTGCTCTCCGTCGACCAGGGCCAGCACGAGGCCGCGGCGGCCCTCGGGATCCCCCGGTGGCGGCAGTTCACCCGGATCGTCTTCCCCCAGGCGCTCCGCTCGATCGTCCCCTCCTACGTCAACCAGCTGATCGGCCTGCTCAAGGCCACCTCGCTCGTCTTCTACGTCTCGCTGCTCGACCTGTTCGGCTCCGTGCAGAGCCTCGCCGCGACCTATCCCGGCGACGTGGTGCCGCTGCTGCTGGTGGCGACCGTCTGGTACGTGATCCTCACCAGCCTGGTCTCCGTCGCGCAGTACCACGTCGAGCGGTACTACGCCCGCGGCGCCCTGCGCGCCGTACCCGCGAGTCCCCTCCAGCGGGGCCGGGCGGCCCTGCGCGACCTGCGGCTCCGCTTCCGGCGGGAGACGGCCCCGTGACCCCGTACGCACCCACGAGAAGGAACCCCATGCGACGCCAGTCCACTCTGCGCTCCAGATTCGTCCGCGGCCTCGGCGCGGTGACCGCGACCGCCTCCCTCGCCGCGGGGCTCACGGCGTGCGGCGGCGAGGCCGAGGCCGACAGCGCCGCGACGGGCAGGGTGACCATCGGCGCCGTCTCCAACGGGGCCGCCCGGCAGGCCGAACTGTCCGTCCCCGTCGTCCAGTCCCTGCGCGCACAGCTGCCGAAGGACGTGCGCGAGCGCGGCGAGCTGGTCATCGGCGTCGGCGCCCTGCCCGCCGGCTTCCCGCCGCTCGCCTACGTCGGCACCGACCAGAAGACCCTCACGGGCGCGGAGCCGGATCTCGGCCGCCTGGTCGCCGCGACCCTGGGGCTGAAGCCGGTGTTCAAGAACTCCACGTGGGAGAACCTCTTCGTCGGCATCGACAGCGGCAAGGTCGACGCGGCCTTCTCGAACGTGACGGTCACCGAGGACCGCAAGAAGAAGTACGAGTTCGCCTCCTACCGGCAGGACAACCTGGCCTTCGAGGTGCTGAAGGACAGCACCTGGAACTTCGGTGGCGACTACCACGCCCTGGCGGGGAAGACGGTGTCGGTGAGCAAGGGCACCAACCAGGAGAAGATCCTCCTGGAGTGGCAGGCGAAGCTCCGGTCCGAGGGCAAGGACGTCGAGGTCAAATACTTCCCCGACCCCAACAGCGTCTACCTGGCGCTGAGCGGCAGGAAGATCGACCTCAGCTTCGGCCCGAACCCCTCCATCGCGTACCACGTCACGCAGACCGCGAGCAGCGGCGCCCCCACACGCACCGCGGGTTCGTTCTCCGGGGCAGGCGAGGGCCTCCAGGGGCTGATCGCCGCGACGGCGAAGAAGGACAGCGGGCTGGCGAAGCCGCTGGCGGGCGCGGTCGACCACCTCATCGCAAACGGCCAGTACGCCCGCGTCCTCGCCGCCTGGAACCTCTCGAACGAGGCCGTCACCACCTCCGAGGTGAACCCGCCCGGCCTCCCTCCGGCCGCCTCATGAGCGCGGGCACGGAGACGGAGACGGGCACGGAGACGGGCACGGACCTCGGCGCGCCCGCGCGGGCCGCAACCTCCCCGCACGTCCTGGACAACGCGGCGTGGGCCTCGCTGGCCGGTGCGCACTCCGGCTTCGCGGAGCACCCGTGCGGAACGCCGCCCGGCACCTCCCGCGCCGCCCGCTACGACCCGGACGTCTCCCCCTTCGCCGCCCTCGCCGACCCGGCCGACCCCCGCTCCTGGGCGGACCTGGCCCTCCTGGTCGGCCCGGGCCGGACCGCCGCCCTCTCCGGGCTCCTGACGCCGCCCGAGGGCTGGGAGACCGTCGGCTCCGTCGCGGGGGTCCAGCTCGTCGGCACCTCCCTGCGCGCCGAACCCGCCCCGGAGGCGGTCCGACTGGGGCCCGCCGACGTACCGGCGATGCTCGCCCTGACCGGGCTGGCGAAGCCGGGGCCCTTCCTGCGCCGCACCGTGGAACTGGGGACCTATCTCGGCATCCGCCACCGGGGCCGGCTGATCGCCATGGCCGGGGAACGGTTGCACCCGCCCGGGTGGACCGAGATCAGCGCGGTGTGCACCCATCCCGGGTACCGGGGCCGGGGCCTGGCGACCCGGCTGGTGCGCGCCGTGGCGGCGGGCATCCGGGAGCGGGGCGAGATCCCCTTCCTGCACACCTCCGCGGCCAACACCGGCGCCGTCCGCCTCTACGAGTCGATCGGATTCACGGTGCGCCACCGCCCCTTCTTCATGGCGGTCCGGGCCCCCGTCGGTACACCCGCCGAACACCCTTGAGAAGGAAGGCTGATTCCGACGTGTCCTCATTGCCTCTCCCGGCGGCCCGACGGGCGGTGGTCGCGTGAAGTTCCTCGCCATCACCCTGATCACGGATTCCACGGACCCGGTGACGGGCGCCCCCACCCCCACGCGCGAGCGGTTCCGCGAGGTCGTGGCCGCCGCGCAGCTGGCGGAGTCGCTCGGCTTCGACGGTTTCGGGGTGGGTGAGCGCCACGAACGGCCGTTCCTGTCCTCCTCGCCGCCGGTGGTGCTCTCCCACATCGCCGCGCTGACCCGCCGGATCCGGCTGTTCACCACCGTCACCACCCTGAGCCTGCTCGATCCGGTGCGGGCGTACGAGGACTACGCGACGCTCGACCACCTCAGCGACGGCCGCCTGGAGCTGATGATCGGCAAGGGCAACGGCACGGCCCAGCGGGAGCTGTTCGACGTCACCCCCGAGGAGCAGTGGGAGCGCAACATCGAGGGCTACGAACTGTTCCGGCGGATCTGGCGCGAGGACAAGGTCACCGCCGAGCCGCGCTTCCGCCCCGCGCTGCACGGGGCGGAGGTGCTGCCGAGGCCGTACCAGCGGGCCGTCCGGATCTGGCACGGCAGCGCCACGAGCCGGGAGTCCGTCGACCTCGCCGCCCGCCACGGGGACCCCCTCTTCTCCGCGAACGTCACCCATCCCATCGGCCCCTACGCCGAGCTGGTCCGCCACTACCGGGAGCGCTGGCGGCACTACGGGCACGATCCGGCCCACGCGGTCGTCGGCGCGGGCACGGCCGGCTTCCACACGGCCCCCACGTCGCAGCAGGCGGTACGGGCCTACCGGCCGGCCTTCGCCCGGTACCTCGACGCGCACGCGCGGCAGGGGCTGGACCCGGTGTTCCCGACGCTGGAGGACTTCATCGAGCGCAGCTCGGCGCTGATCGGCAGCCCCCAACAGGTGATCGCGAAGGTCCACCGCTACCACGCGGAGTTCGGCCACACCGTCCTGCACCTCCAGGCCGAACCGGGCGGGCTCACCCACGCCGAGCACCGCGCCTCGTTGGAGCTCTTCCAGTCGGACGTCGCCCCGGTGCTCCGGCGCGAGATCCCCGACCCCGCCTTTCCTCCAGGGGACGGCCGGACGGCGCCGTCGGACGGCTGAGGAACGTGAGGCGCTGCCGCAGCCGCCCCTCCCGGCAGCTTTTTCAGCCCTGCGCGCGGCCGGTCCGCCCGGCTTCGACCTCGACGGTGCGTGCGCTCGTGCCGGCGATCGCCACCGCCTGCCCGCTCACCCACACCCGTGGGTCCGTGGTGGACGCCTCGACCCGGAGCAGGCTGAGCCGGCCGAGGTCCTCGCCCTGGCGGATGGTGAAGGCGCCGGAGGGCGGGAGGGCGCCGAGGGTGCGCAGGTAGCCGCCGAAGGCGGCGGCCGCGGCTCCGGTGGCCGGGTCCTCGACGACACCGCCGATCGGGAAGGGGTCGCGGGCGTGGAAGAGGTCCTGGGCCTCGCGCCAGACCAGCTGGAGCGTGGTCCAGCCGTGACGGTGCATCACCTCGGCCAGGGCGTCGAAGTCGTAGTCGAGGGCCGCGAGACGCTCGCGGGTGGCCACGGCCAGGACCAGGTGCTCGTTCCCGCCGAAGGCAACGTGCGGGGGGAGTGCGGTGTCGAGGTCTTCGGGGGACCAGTGCAGGGCCGCGAGGGAGGCGTTCACCTCCTCGTCGGCCGCCGGCCGGGAGCGGGTGGGGACGCTGGTGAGCGTCGCCGTCACGGAGCCTCCGGGCTCGGCGGAGGTGTCCAGGGCGATCTCACCCACCGGCGTGTCGAAGACGAGCGGGCCGGGACCGAGCCGCTCCGCCAGAGCCACCGCGGTGGCGACGGTCGCGTGCCCGCAGAAGGCCACCTCCGCCAGCGGGCTGAAGTAGCGCAGCCGGAACCGGCGCGCCGCGTGGTCGGCGGCCGTGACGAAAGCGGTCTCCGAGTAGCCGACTTCGGCGGCGGTCGCGAGCATGGCGGCGTCGTCGAGTGCGGCCGCGTCCAGCACGACGCCGGCCGGATTGCCACCGGCGGGGTCGGTGGTGAAGGCGCTGTAGCGCAGGATTTCGGGGTGCGTCCTCAGGTTCATGCCCCCACTGTCACACCCGCGCAGACATCCCCACAAACGATGGATACGGATCGCAGCCATCGATGTCTCCGATGAGGGCGACTATCGTCTACGGCATGGACACCAGACTCCTGCGCACCTTCACCACCGTTGCCCGGACCGGCAACCTGACCGCGGCCGCGGAACGCCTGCACCTCGTCCAGTCCACCGTCACCGCCCAGGTGCAGGCGCTGGAGAAGGAACTCGGCCTGCGCCTGTTCGACCGGCTGCCGCGCGGGGTGGTGCTCACGGGCGCCGGACATGAGGTACTGGGGCAGGCCGAGGCAGTCCTGGAGGCCGAGTCCCGGCTGCGGGCGGTCGCCTCCTCGGCCGGCGGCACGGGCGGTCGGGTGACCGGACGCGTGGTGCTCGCGGCCGGCGAGACGCTGGTCTCCGCCCGGCTGCCGGGACTCATCGCCGCGCTCCGGCGCAGCCACCCCGGGATCGAAGTGGACATGCGCACGATGGGGACTTCGGCCGCCGTGGCAGCGCTGCGCACCGGCGAGCTGGACCTGGCGCTGCTGCTGGAGGACGAGGCCTCGTTCCGCGACATCGCCTGCACACCGCTGGCCCGCGAACCGCTGGTCCTCGTCTGCTCGCCCGAGCACCCCGCCGCCCGCAGAACCCCGGATGCGCCCACCGACTGGGCGGAGCTGGCCCGCGAGGACTACTTCCTGCACGAGCAGGGTTGCTCGTACAGCGACCGCTTCCTTGAACAGCTGCTCACCGCGGCCCGGGGCACACAGCCCCGCATCACGCGCTTCGGCAGTCTGGAGGTCGCCAGGTCCTGCGTCGCGGCGGGCCTCGGCCTCAGCCTGCTGGCCCGCGCCAACGTCGCGGAAGCGCTGGAAACGGGCCGCCTGGCACAGGTGCCCGGCCCGCGGTTCCCCGACGTCACCGTCCAACTGGCCCGCCACCGCCGACGCTGGCTCTCCCCCGCGGCGGCCGCCCTCACCACGGAACTCCCCCACCACTTCCCCCCACTGAACGCCGTCACGAAAAGCCGGCGCGACCGTACCGCCCCGCAGCAGTACGGGGAAACGGGCTAGGGGGCGTTCCGGGGGTGGCCGTGCAGGACGGCCAGGCGGCGCTCGTACTCGTCCGCGTCGATCTCTCCTCGGGCCAGTCGCTGGGCGAGAATGTGTTCGGGTGCCGGGGCGTCGGCCGGGGTGTGAGTGTGCTCCTGGGGGCGGTTCAGGGCCCGCACGAGGAGCACGGCCGCGGCGATGATCAGCGCCCAGAACAGGATCATGCCGGCCGTCATCGCGAACCAGCCCCATCCGCTGCCGTCGGGGTCGTACCAGAACATCATCACCGCTCGCCTTCTTCGTCGACGGGGTTCGTCCTGCCTGCATCGTCACGCAGACCGGGCTGCGGGGGACGGGGCCGAACGGGTCCCTTCCGGGGCCGCCCGGTCCCTGCCTCGCGGCACCGCGAGGGGGCGCATGCCGGAAGGGCGGGCCGGACGGGGAGGCGAGAGCCGGCCCCCGCCGAGCCGGATCCGCCCGGTTGGAGGACGGTGTCCAGCGGGTGGACGTGGTCGTTCGGGGCGGCTACAGCCCGAACCTGATCAAGGTCCGGCCGGCACGCCGCTGGAGCTGGTCTTCGGCCGGCAGGAGGGCACCTCGGATCCGCCGGCGGCGGAGTGCGGCGTTCAGCGCAGGATGCTGACCGCCCGGGCGATGACCAGAAGCGACGTCAGCAGCGCCGCCACGCTCTGCACGGCCATGAGCACCTTGGCGCGCGCGGACAGGGGCATCGTGTCGGTCGGGCTGAAGGCGGTCGAGTTCGTCAGGGACACGTACAGGTAGTCGATGAGGGTGGGGACCCAGTCGGAAGCCTTGCTGGCGCCGTCCGCCACTTCCTGCACCGCGTCGTCGTTCTCGTCCTGCGAGAAACGGAAGTCGGCGAGTTGCAGCTCTTCACGAGGGGTCTGGGTACGGCTGACGGGGCCGCCGCGGTCGAGTTCCCAGTACGCCAGCCCGAACGCGATGACGTTCGTCAGCCACACCTGGAGTGCCGCCACGAGCAGGGAACGCCCGTCGTCGACTCCGGCGTAGAGGAGCTCGTGGACGAGGATGCCGAGGGCGGTCAGATTGCTCCCCACGATGAGCATGACCAGCGCCACCGACAGGAAGCGGAACACCTTCGTCTGGCGGGTCAGACGACGCGGGTTGATCGCGATCAACGGCAGGAGGAGCAGTACCTCCAGGGCTGGGAGCACGTAGCGCGGAGCGATCAACAGCTTCTGTGGCAGCGCCAGGTAGAGAAGGAGGGCCGCCAACACGGCGACGACCGCGGGCAGCCTGGCTTCGCCGCGCCGTTCGTGGCGCGGATGGCGGATACGGGCAGCGGCCCTGCTACCGGACATGCCAGTCCCTTCTGACACCCGCACCGAAGAGAAGTGACCTCCCCACAGCCGTCTGCCCCGCTCAGGGCCCTGCATTCGCCCGTCCCCCGAAGTGTTCGGAGCGTGGTGGGGTGGTGACGGTGGGCGCGTGGGGGCGCGTTGGACTGGCCTTGAGTGCGCCGGTGGGTTGGGGAGGCGTGCGCCGGAGCCGTGCGCGCTGGGCGGCGGCCGGGCGGGTAACGGCGCCGGGTCGGTCCGGGCAACTTCGCACGTCAGAGCCGCCAGTGGGCTGCTGGGCGCCCACTTCACGCTGGCGTGCGCCCCCTGCGGGCACCATCACCCGGAAGGATGCGCAACGACCGTCAGTTCGATTACTTGCACCGTAACGACGGTGCCTCTTGATCGTTTCCCAGGCCGACGCCCCATGGCTCAGTCAGTTCCGATCTTCAGTTGATGACGGGGGAGGCCTTCGTGCCCATGCAGACGGTTCCGACCACGACCCGATGGCTGGTGACCGCCTTTCACCTGGAGCGCGGGCCCGGCTGCGAAGCCGTGGCCGAGCGCGTCCGGCGGCTGCGGGCACGCATCCTCTTCGACCACGGCCGACGGCCCGAGTTCCGCAAGGGCCGGGGGGTCTACGCCGACGACCAGGAACTGGACTACGGTGCCTGGCACTTCGTGGCGAGACGCCAGGCGGACGGCCCGCCACTGGGCTACGTCCGGTTGTGCACGCCGGAGGCGGGCGAGCTGTTCCAGACACGTTCCTTCATGGGTGAGGAGCGGTACCGGGATTTCCTGCTGGCACACGGCCTCGGCGAGGAAGAAACGTTCGAGCACAGTCGTCTGGTCGTGGAGCACAGGGCGCGCAAGCTCGGCCTCGGCGTCCACCTCAACGCCGTGGCCATCGCGGCGGCCCGCCACCTCGGCGCCAAGGCCATGGTCGGCACGTCCGGCACGGCGGACGGGCAGGACCTCTTCCACGCGCGGTTCGGCTTCCGGCACGTCGCGGGCACCCGCCGGTACGTGGAGCAGTACACGGAGGACGTCGTGGTCATGCTGTACCGGCCCACAGGCGGTTCCGGCGCGTACGCCGCCCTCGTCGACGAACTGGAAGAGGCCTTCCCCGGACTGGTGAGGCCCCTGTCGGACATCGACGCGGCGCAGTGGGACGAAGGCGGTGCGGGCCCGGCCGCCGGACCGGTCGCCGAGCCCCCCGCCGTGGACGCGGACGGGGACGAGCCGTGCTGGCGCCCCACCCTGTTCGATCTCCGGCGGCCCGGGGACGCCGCGGCCTTCGAGGCCCTGCTGGGTTCGGGCGGCGTGCGGGAGGTGGCGGACACCGTCGCGGAGCAGCTGGTGGAACTGGTCACCTGCCGCGAACCGGCACTGCGCTGCCGGCCGGAGGACGTGGAGCGGGCCGTCGCCGCGCAGCTGGCGGGACGGCCGGTGCGGGAGTACGGAACGTGGGTGTGGTACCCCTGGTCCGGGCGGCTCGTGCACCTGCTCCCCCGTGAGGAGTTCCGCCTGGTGCGCACGGACCGTAACCGCGGGCGCATCGAACGGCCGCAGCAGCGGCACTTGCTGGAACGCCGGGTGGGCATCATCGGCCTGTCGGTGGGCAGCAGTGCCGCGCTCACCTTCGCGATGGAGGGCATCGCCGGCGCCTACAAGCTGGCGGATTTCGACGCGCTCAGCGTCTCCAATCTCAACCGGCTCCGGGCCGGGGTGCACCACCTGGGTCTCAACAAGTGCGTGATCGCCGCCCGGCAGATGGCGGAGATCGACCCCTGGCTCGACATCGAGATCTTCCCGCGCGGCCTGGACGACGCGTCGATGGCGGAGTTCTTCACCGGTGGACACGGGAGCATCGACCTGCTCGTGGAGGAGTGCGACGACCCGCGGGTCAAGCTCGCCGCCCGGGAATGGGCGCGGCACCTGCGCGTGCCGGTGGTGATGGACGCCAACGACCGCGGCCTGCTGGACGTGGAGCGCTTCGACCTGGAACCGGAACGTCCGCTCCTGCACGGGATCCTCGGCGACGCCACCGCGGAGGACCTCAAGGACCTCACACCCGAGGAGAAGGTCGACGTCATCTTGGCCATGGTCGACCGGGACCGCATCAGTGCCGAGCTGGAGGCCTCGATCGCCCGCCTCGGGACGACCTTGAGCAGCTGGCCGCAACTGGCGTCCGGGGTCGCGCTGGGGGGCGCCCTCACCGCGGAGGCGGCCCGGCGCATCCTGCTGGGCCTGCCCCGCCCCTCGGGTCGCTTCTACGCCGACCTCGCCGTCCTGACCTCGGCAGAGCGGAGCGTCGTGGCATGAGCACCCGCCTCCTCCCCGGAGCGGAGGCCTCCCACACGGGAACCGGCCCGTCGGGGTCCTTCGCCATCACCGGGAGCGGACTTCACGTCCCGCCCACCGTCGTCACCAACGAGGAGATCACCCGGGTCACGCACCGCAACGGCGACTGGATCACCTCCCGCACGGGCATCCGCGAGCGGCGGCGGCTCGCGCCGGACCTCGCGACCTCCGACATGTGTCTCGCCGCGGCCCTCCCCGCCCTGCGGGCCTCCGGTACCGACGCACGGGACCTGGACGCCGTCATCGTGGCGAGCTACACCCAGGACCAGCCGATGCCTTCGACGTCCGTGATGCTCAAGGACGCCCTCGGGGCGCAGCGAGCGCTCGCCCTGGACGTGTCGCAGGCCGCCTGCGCATCGGGCATCCACGCTCTGCTCATCGCCTCCCACCTGCTGCACAACCCGTGCTTCCGGCACGTGCTGGTCGTCGGGGCCGACTGTGCCTCGCGCATCATCAGCCCCACCGACCGCACCGCCGGCGTGTTCTTCGGCGACGCGGCCGCGGCCGCGGTCCTCAGCCGCACCGAAACCGAGGGGGCCGGGCTCCTCGCTTACGACATCGGATCCGAGCTGTCCTACGCCGTCCAGGTGCCCGCCGGAGGGTCCCGTCGCCCCGCCAGCACGGAGAGCGTCTCCTCCGGCGGCCACTACGTCGTCATGGACGGCCGGGCCGTGTGGGACACCGCCACCCACCGCCTTCCCGAGAGCATCGGCAACGCCGTCGGCCGTGCGGGCCTGACCCCCCAGGACATCGACCACTACTTCCTCCACCAGGCCAACCTCAACATCCTGCAGGCGGCGCAGCGCCGGCTGGGCATTCCCGCGTCCCGCATGCCGGTCACGCTGGACGAGCTGGGCAACACCGGATCGGCGGGGGTGTTCACCGCCTTGCACCGCGTCGTCGGCCGCGGGGGCCTACGCCCGGGAGACACCTCCGTCATCTGCGGGATCGGGGCCGGGTTCCACTGGGGAACCCTCGTCCTGCGCCAGCCCTGAGCCCTCGCGTTCTCGACCACCCTTCCCGACCACCCGTTGAGCCACTCGCCTCCCCCTACCCGAAGGCTGCCCGCCCCATGATTCGGACAGCGGTCGTCGCCGCGGTCGCAGGACACCTCCCGCCCCGCGTCGTCACCAACCACGACCTGGCCCTGCGCTTCGACACCACCGACGAGTGGATCCGCACCCGTACGGGCATCGCCCGGCGCCACCACGTCGACCCGGGTACCACCACCAGCGACCTGGCGGTCCAGGCGGGACGCCGCGCGCTGGAGAACGCCGGTGAGGAGCAGGTGGACCTGGTCGTCGTGGCCACCACCACCCCCGACCGGCCGTGCCCCGCCACGGCACCCACCGTCGCCACGAAGCTGGGGCTGACGGGCGTCGCCGCCTACGACGTCTCCGCCGTCTGCACCGGCTTCCTCTACGCGCTGCACGCCGCCGCGGCGGCCGTACAGGTGGGGTCCGCCCGCCGGGCCCTGGTCATCGGTGCGGAGACGTTCAGCACCCTCCTCGACCCGGCCGACCGCACCACCGGCGTCATCTTCGGAGACGGCGCCGGCGCGGTGCTGCTGCGGGCCGGGGAACGCGGCGAGCCGGGATCGCTGGAATCCATGCACCTCGGCAGCGACGGGACCATGGCCGACCTCATCACCGTGCGCGGGGGCCGCGGCGACGCCGCCCCCGACGATCCGTACTTCCGGATGCAGGGAACCCCCGTGTTCATGGCGGCCGTACGGCACATGGCCCAGTCCACGCGCAGCGTCCTGAACGACGTCGGCTGGAGCGTCGAGGACGTCGACCACCTCATCGGTCACCAGGCCAACACCCGCATCCTGCGGGCCGTCGCGGAGAAACTGAACCTCCCGCCGCAGCGCGCGCTGGTCAACATCGACCGCGTGGGGAACACCGCCGCGGCCTCGATTCCCCTGGCCATGGCCGACGGCCACAGCACGGGCAGGCTCCGGAAGGGCGAGCGGGTCGTCCTGACCGCCTTCGGCGGCGGAGCCACCTGGGGCGCCGCCGCGCTCACCTGGCCGGACCTGCCCGCGCTGTGAGGGCCGCCCGGCCACCCCGACCACTCAGGCACCGCGAGCCCACTCCCCCGAAAGGCACTTCCATGTCCGACGCCGTGCTGGCCGTCCTCATCGACACCCTCGTGACCAGGTTCGACACGCCGCCCGGCAGCGCCGACGCCCACACCTCCCTCGGGGAAACGGCCGTCGACTCCCTCGCCCTGGTCGAGCTCGGCCTCATCCTCGAAGAGCGGCTGGGCACTCCCGTCCCCGAAGGCGTCCTGCACCCCGAGCAGACCCTCCGGGAGGCGGCACAGGCTCTGGCCGCGCTGCACTCGTCGGGCCCCGCACCCGTGTCCGCGCCTCCGGCGTTCAGTTGACGAGGGGGCTTCGGCGTTCGACGAGGACGACGTCGCGCCATGTGCCGTGGTGGCGACCGATGCGTTCGCGGGTGCCGATGATGCGGAACCCGGCGCGTCGGTGGAGGGCGAGGCTGGCGGTGTTCTCCGGGAAGATGCCGGACTGCACCGTCCAGATCCCGGCGGCGTCGGTGGAGGCGAGCAGCGCTTCCAGCAGCGCGAGGCCGACCCCCCGGCCGCGGGCGTCGGGGTGGACGTAGACGGAGTGCTCGACGACGCCGGCGTAGGCGCACCGGTCGGATACGGGCACGACGGCGGCCCACCCCAGCACCCGGCCGCCGTCGAGCGCGACCAGGCGGTGGTCGGGCAGCTTGGCCCTGTCGAACGCCTCCCAGGCCGGGGCGCCGGTCTCGAAGGTGGCGTCGCCCTCGTCGATGCCGAGCTGGTAGATCGCCAGGACCTGCTCGGCGTGCTCCGGGCGCAGGGGCGCGATGCGCACGCCGGTCTCGGGGGCCGTCACGCCGCGGGCTCGATGCCGAGCTCGGCGAGCAGGCCGCGGATGCGGCGTTCGATCTCGTCGCGGATCGGCCGGACCGCCTCGACGCCCTGCCCGGCGGGGTCCTCCAGCTGCCAGTCGAGGTACCGCTTGCCGGGGAAGTAGGGACAGGCGTCGCCGCAGCCCATGGTGATCACCACGTCCGAGGCCTGCACGGCCCCGGTGGTGAGGACCTTGGGGGTCTCGGCGGAGATGTCGATGCCGACCTCGGCCATGGCCTCCACGACGGCCGGATTCACCGTGACGGCGGGGGCGGATCCGGCGGAGCGGACCTGGACGCGGGTACCGCCGAGGTGGGTGAGGAACGCGGCGGCCATCTGGGACCGGCCGGCGTTGTGCACGCAGACGAACAGCACGGACGGGGTGGCGGAGGCGCTCATCAGGCCAGGGCGCTTTCTTCGGTGGAACGGGCGGGGGCGACGGGCTGCCGCCCTGTCCGGGGGACGACGACCTCGTCCCGGTCCGCGGCGGCCGGGCGGCCGAAGCAGACGGCGACCAGGCCGAGACCGGCGGCGGCGCCGAGCAGCTGCGCGGCGAGGAACGGCAGCACGGAGGCGGGGGCGATGCCGGCGAAGGTGTCGGTGCACGCCCGGCCGATCGTCACGGCCGGGTTGGCGAAGGACGTGGAGGAGGTGAACCAGTACGCCGCACCGATGTAGGCGGCGACCAGCAGCGGCGCCAGGTGCGCGCGGCCGGCGCGGGCCAGGCCGAAGACGAGCCAGACGAGCCCGGCGGTGGCCACGACTTCGGCCAGCCACAGGTGTCCGGCCCACCGCTCGTGGGTGGAGAAGGCGACCAGCGGCTTGCCGAACATCGCGTCGGCCAGCACCGCGCCCCCGACCGCCCCGGCGACCTGGGCGGGCAGGTACGCGGCGACGTCGCGCAGGGCGGGGCCGTCGCCGGTGCGGCGGGCGGTGAACCAGGCAGCCAGGGTGACCGCGGGATTGAAGTGCGCCCCGGACACCGGGCCCAGGAAGGCGATGAGCACGCCGAGGCCGAAGACGGTGGCGAGTGAGTCGGCCAGCAGCTGCGTCCCGACGTCGTGGGTCAGTTCGGTGGCCTGGATCCCGGAGCCGACCACCACCGCGACCAGCGCGGCCGTCCCCAGGCCCTCGACGGCGGCCCGGCGCAGCAGCGGGGCGGGCGCGCTCACGCGGGGGTCTTCGCGGACACGGCGGGAATCTCCAGCAGGGCCGCCGGCTTCGCCAGGGCCTCGGGGAGCACCCAGTAGTACACCCACGTTCCACGCCGCTCGGAACCGACCAGCCCGGCCTCGCGCAGCACCTTCAGGTGGTGGGAGATCGTCGGCTGGGAGACGTCGAACGGGCCGGTGAGGTCGCACACGCACGCCTCGCCGCCCTCGTGGGAGGCGATCAGGGACAGCAGGCGCAGCCGGATCGGGTCCGACAGGGCCTTGAACATCCGCGACAGCTCGGCCGCGGCCTCCTCGCCGAGCGGCTCGCGGACCATCGGCGCGCAGCACGCCGTCTCCTCGTCCTGTCCGAGCACCGGCAGACCAGCTTGTTTCGACATTCCTCAATATTGACAGCCGTCGATCCCGGTGGCAAGGTCGAGCTATATCGACAGATGTCGAAACAGCAGTTGGGAGACCGCCATGTCCCGTGTCCAGCTCGCCCTGCGCGTTGCCGACCTCGAAGCCTCGATCGCCTTCTACTCCAAGCTGTTCGGCACCGAGCCGGCCAAGCGGCGCGAGGGCTACGCCAACTTCGCCGTCACCGAGCCCCCGCTCAAGCTCGTCCTCATCGAGGGCGAGGCCGGCGAGGACACCCGCCTGGACCACCTCGGCGTGGAGGTCGCCTCCACCGAGGACGTCACCGCGGCCACCACCCGGCTCAAGGACGCGGGCCTGGCCACCTTCGAGGAGAACGACACCTCCTGCTGCTACGCCCTCCAGGACAAGGTGTGGGTCACCGGCCCCGGAAAGGAGCCGTGGGAGGGCTACGTCGTCAAGACCGACGCCGACACCCTGGGCAAGAGCGCCGAAGGCACCCCGGACGCCTGCTGCGGCACCACCGCCTGCTGACCCCCGACGAGCGCCCGGTCAGCGGGCGGGCGCGTCCCGTACCGGGTGCTTGCTGAGTATCGAGACCCGGTTGAAGGCGTTGATCGTGATCGCCACCCAGATCACGGCCGAGATCTCGTCGTCGTCCAAGACCTCGCGCGCCTGCGCGTACGCCCGTTCCTGCGCGAGGGCGTCGGCGGGGTGCGTGGTGGCCTCGGCGAGGCCGAGGGCCGCGCGCTCGGGGGCGGTGAAGAGGTCGGTGTCGCGCCAGGCCGCGAGCACGCCCAGGCGCCGGGCGGCCTCTCCGGCGCGCAGGGCGGCGCGGGTGTGGACGTCGAGGCAGGAGGCGCAGCCGTTGAGCTGGGAGACCCGCAGGTTGACCAGCTCGACCAGGATGCGGTCCAGGCCGGCCTCGGCGGCCGTCGCACGGACGGTGTCCGCGGTCTTGACCAGCGCCCGGTACGCGGCGGGGCTCTGCTTGTCGAGGTAGATCCGGTCCTTGGTCGGGTGCGCTTCCGCGGTCCGCGCCGTCTCGGTCACCGTGGGCTCCTTCGCCTGTTGTCCTGGGTCGTCTTCGGGACTATGATCACCGATAGTTGTTGAAAACGAAACTATTTTGGAGAGGGGCCGGGAGATGGAGCACGCGGAGGCAGGGACCGAGGCCGCGGTCGAGGTCCTCTCCGCCCGGGACGTCCCTCTGGGCGGACCTCGGGCGATGACGGTACGGCGCACCCTGCCGCAGCGGGACCGGACGCTCATCGGGGCCTGGTGCTTCGCCGACCACTACGGCCCCGACCGGGTCGCCGACTCCGGCGGAATGGACGTCGCACCCCACCCGCACACCGGACTCCAGACCGTGAGCTGGCTGTTCAGCGGCGAGATCGAACACCGCGACAGCCTGGGCACCCACGCCCACGTGCGGCCCGGCGAGATCAACCTCATGACCGGCGGACACGGCATCAGCCACACCGAGGTCTCCACCCCCGCCACCACCGTACTGCACGGCGTACAGCTCTGGGTGGCCCTTCCGGACGAACACCGCCACGCGCCCCGCGAGTTCCAGCACCACGCACCCGGACCGGTCCGCGTCGACGGCGCAGGCCTGCGGGTCTTCCTGGGCACCCTCGCGGGCCAGGCCTCCCCCGTCCGCACCTTCACCCCGCTCCTCGGCGCCGAGATCCTGATCGACGCCGGCGCCACGGTCACCCTCGACGCGGACCCGGAGTTCGAACACGGTCTGCTCGTCGACACCGGCGACGTCCGCTTCGAAGGCACGCCCCTGCGTCCCGCCGAACTCGGCTACGCCGCCCCCGGCCGTACCACCCTCACCCTGGCCAACGACTCCGGCCACCCGGCCCGGACGGTCCTCCTGGGCGGCCCACCCTTCGAGGAGGAGATCGTGATGTGGTGGAACTTCATCGGCCGCAGCCACCAGGACATCGTCGAAGCGCGGGAGGAGTGGGAGCGGGCCTCCGACCGCTTCGGCACCGTCGACGGCTACCCCGGCGAGCGGCTCCCCGCCCCAGCCCTGCCCAACGCCGTCATCACACCCCGCAAGAACCCCTCCCACCGCTGACATCGCCCCGGAAGGCCCGTCATGAGCGACCAGACCACCGCCCTCAGCACCACCGCCCCCGCCGTCGTGCGCGTCGACGCCCGCCACCGCTACGAGATCCTCGTCGACGACGCACGCGCCGGCCTCACCGCGTACCGCGACCGCGACGAGCAGCGGGTCTTCTTCCACACCGAGATCGACGACGCCTACGCCGGCCGGGGCCTCGCCGCGATCCTCGTCGAACAGGCCCTGACCGACGTCCGCGCCTCCGGCAAGCGGATCGTGCCCGTCTGCCCCTACGTCGCCAAGTTCCTCACCAAGCACCGGGAGTTCTCGGACATCACCGACCCCGTCACCCCCGAGGTCCTCACCTGGCTCGACGCCCGCCTGGGACGCTGAGCCCGCACGGAGCGCGAGTTCGTCATCGGGGCGGCGGCGACTATGCTCCGGCCAGTGCCCTCCGACCGGGCCGCCGGACGGTGCGGGCGGAGGACGCGTCTTCGCAGGCATGAGGTTTCGGGAGTCCCGTGGTGATCGGACGTCAGGAAGAACGGGCGTTCATCGCCGAGGCGCTCTCCCCCCGAGCGGCGTCGTCGGTGCTGCTCCTCGGGGAGGCCGGAGTGGGCAAGACCCTGCTCCTGGACACCGCCGTCGAGGAGGCCGGCCGCGCCGGCGCCCGGGTGCTGCGCGTGCGGGGCAACGCCGCCGAGTCCGAGCTGGCCTTCGCCGGCCTGCACCAGCTGCTGCTGCCGCTCCTCGACGACGTCGGCGGTCTGCCGCCCCGTCAGCGCGCCGCACTGCTGGCGGCGTTCGGCCTCGGGGACGACCCGGCTCCGCCGGACCTGATGATGATGAGCCTGGCCGTGCTCACCCTCACCTCCCAGGCCGCGTCCACCGCGCGGCTGCTGCTGGCCGTCGACGACGCGCAGTGGCTCGACCGCGGCAGCTGCCAGGTGCTCGGTTTCCTGAGCCGCCGCCTGGACGGCGAGTCCATCGCCCTGGCCTTCGCCGCCCGCGGGTGGCGCCCCGACTGGCTGGACGCGGCCGTCCCGGAGCTGGTCGTACCCCCGCTCCCGCCCGCCGAGGCGGAGGAACTCCTCGCCGCGCAGCCGGACGCCCCCGTCGGGGCGGCCCGCCGCCACCTCCTCGACACCGCCGCCGGCAACCCGCTGGCCCTGGTCGAGCTGGCCCGGTCCTCCGCCCGCGACGGCCGCCTCCCCGCCGTCGGCCCCGTGCCGGTCACCGATCTGCTGGAGCGTACGTTCGCCGACCAGCTGGACGCGCTGCCCGCCCCCACCCGCGCCGCGCTGGTGGTCGCCGCGGCCGCCGAGGGCGCCGCCCTCGGCGACGTCCTCGCCGCACTGCCTTCCGGCCCCGACACCGACGTGTGGCTGCCCGCCGAACGCGCAGGACTCGTACGCCTCCAGGCCGACCGCATCGCCTTCCGCCACCCCCTGATCCGCTCCGCCGTCTACGGAGCCGCCCCGTTCGCCGAACGGCGACGCGCACACCTGGCGCTCGCGGCCGTCCTCGGCGCGGACCCGGACCGGCGGGCCTGGCAGCTGTCCGCCGCCACGGTCGCCCCCGATCCGGAGGTCTCGGGCGAGCTGGAGCGCACCGCCCTGCGCGCCCTCGCCCGGGGCGCCGTCGCCGAGACCGTCGCCGGCCTCGAACGCGCGGCCCAGCTGCACCCCGTGACGGCCGAGCGGACCCGGCTGCTGTCGACCGCGGCCTACGCGGCCGTCGTCGCCGGCGACACCGAGCGGGCCGAAGCCCTCGCCGCCGACGCCTCCCGCCTCGACGTCGGCCCGGAGGCGCTGCGCTGGATATCGGCGCTCAGCGGCCTCGTCGCCATGCTGACCCTGCGCCTGGAGCGCGCCTTCGCCCTGGTGGTGCCCGACGAGCTGCCCGGCTCGGCGCAGATCGACGCGGGCGTCTCCACGATCGCCACCGGCGTCGCGTACCACTCGGGGCTCCCCGCGCAGCGGGAGCGGCTCCGCCCCATGCTCGCGGCGCGCTCCGGCGACGACGGCATGGCCACCCACCCGTTCCACCTGTGGGACACCGGCTGCACGGCGCCGTTCGTCCACGGACCGGCGATCCGCGCACTGCTGCCCGCCGTGACGGCCTCCCCCGGCCTGCTCCCCACCGAGCGCCACACGCTGGGCGTCCTGTGCCTGCTGCTCGACGAGACCGAGACCTCCATCAGCCTGCTCGGTGAACTCGTCAACCCGCAGTGGGAGGGCGCCGCGGACTTCCATGCCGGGACCACCGCCGCCGACCTGGCCTTCGCCCATCTCGACGGCGGCCGATGGGCCGACGCCCGCCTCGGCGTCGAGCGGCTGGCCGAAACGTTCCTGGCGGGCCGGCACACCCTCGGGCCCGCCCGTGCCCTGGCCGCGCTGGCCACCGTGTGCGCCCTGACGGGCGAGGTGGAGACGGCCCTGAGCCACGCGGCGGCCGTCCTCGCCGTCACCGAACCGGCCGGGGCGCTCGCCACCGCGGCCCGCGCCCACCGGGCCGCCGGTCTGGCGGCCTCCGCCGTCGGGGACCACACCGCCGCCCACCGCCACCTGCGTGCCCTCTACGACGGAGCGGGGGCACCGCTGCACTACCACCTGTCCTGCTACGCCGTCGCCGACCTCGCGGCCGCCGCCGCGCTCACCGGCCAGGCCGAGGACGCCCGTACCGTCCTCGCCCGGGTCCGTGCCGAGGTCGGCGACGGGGCGTCGGCCCGGCTGCGCCAGGTCCTGCTGCGTACCACGGCGCTGCTCGCCGAGCCGGCCGACGCGGGAGCGCACTTCCGGGAGGCCCTGGAGGACCCGGCGGGCGGGCGCTGGCCCTTCGAGCGGGGCCAGGTGTGGCTGGAGTACGGCGAATGGCTGCGCCGGCAGCGTCGGATCGCCGATGCCCGCGCGGCGCTGACCAAGGCGCGCGCGGTCTTCGAGGGGCTCGGCGCCGGCCCCTGGGCGTCCCGCGCCGAGGCCGAACTGCGCGCGGCCGGCATCGCCGTCGAATCGGCACCGCACAGTGCCCTGCGCTCGCTGACCCCGCAGCGGCAGCGGATCGTCCGCCTCGCCGCCCAGGGTCTGACCAACCGGGAGATCGGCGAACGGCTGTTCCTCTCGCCGCGCACCGTCGGCACGCACCTCTACCAGGTCTTCCCCGTCCTCGGGGTGTCGGCGCGCAGCCAGCTGCGCGACGTGGTGGAGCGGGAACCCGGGGACTGAGGAACGCGGGCGTCCACGACGTACGTCATGTGACGGATGGCCCCGGCGGGCGGGGGTCCGAGAGTGGGTGCAGAGCGCCCCCTACCGCACCCGGAGCCTGACATGTCCGTCATACGGTCCACCCTCGCGCTGCCGCCCGGTGAGCGCGCCGAGTACTGGCACGAGCTGGTGTCCGGCACCTTCATCCCGCTCGACGTCCGGCTGCACGAACCGGTGCCCTCGGCCGGGACGATCACCAGCAGGCGGCTCGGCCCCCTCCAGATCTCGGAGGTGGAAGCCGGACCCCAGACGGTGGACCGCAGCGCGCGCAGGATCGCCCAGGGCGGTGAGGAGTACCTGACCGTCACCCTCCAGCAGAGGGGAAGCGCACGGCTCACCCAGGGCGGCCGCCAGGCCGTCGCCGGCCCCGGCACCTTCACCTGCTCGGACGCCGGACGGCCCTACCGGCGCGAGCAGCCCGGCACCTTCCGCTTCACGGCCTTCCGGGTGCCCAAGGCGTCTCTGGGCGTCCCGGACGGCGATCTGCGCACCGCCACCGGCACCCTGTTCGACGGCGCCTCCGGGACGTCCGGCCTGGTGGCGGCGTACCTGGGCCGGCTGGCCGAACAGGCCGCCGGATTCGACCCGCACACCGCGCACCGGCTCGCCCTGACCACCTCCGATCTGCTGGCCGTCCTGTTCCGCGAACGGGGCGGCCGGCTCGACCCGCAGGCTCCGGAGCACGCGCACGGCATGCTGACCCGTGTGCAGGAGTACGTCCTGCTCCACCTGGGCGATCCCGCCCTGGGGCCGGAGCGGATCGCGGCGGCCCACCACATCTCGGTGCGGTACCTGCACAAGCTGTTCCGTACCGGGGGCACGACGGTGGGGCGCTGGATCCTGCGCGAGCGGCTGGAGCGCTGCCGCCGCGAACTGGCCCGGCCGGCGGCCCGGTCCGTCCCGACCGTGGCAGCCGTCGCCCAGCGCTGGGGGTTCGTCAGCCCCTCCCACTTCAGCCGGGCCTTCCGTGCCGCCTACGGCATGACGCCCCGCGAATGGCAGGCCGCCGCCCGCCTCCGGCCGGCCGGGGCGCCCGGCCCGTCGGACCGGGCGTCGCGGTGACGGCTCACAGGGTGCGGCGTACGCCCGCCTGGCGTTCGATGTTGCGGAGTTGGACGGTGAGGTTGCCGTCCATGGCGTGGTGGGCGGGTCCGCTGCGGCCGATGGGCAGGACTTCCTCGCCGCGCATGTCTTCGAGCATGAGGGCGAACGCCGCGTAGGTGGCGACGAGGGCGACCAGGACGCCCAGGGCTCCCGCCGTGTGGGTCAGCCATGCCGTGTCGGTGAGTCCGCCCAGTCCGGTGGCCGCCCAGCGGGGCAGGGAGGCGACGAGGACCAGCCACAGGGCGCGCTTGGGCCGGGTGACGGCCGCCATCAGCGCCCCGAAGCACAGGAACGCCAGGTTGAAGACGCCGAGGACCCGGGTCCCGCCCGGGGCGCCGCTGCCCATGACGAGGGCGTAGGCGAGCCAGCTGCCGGCGAAGGTGCCCATCAGCGTCGCGGCGATCACGTCGCGGGCCTGGAAGGCCAGGTGGCTGACGAGGAGTTGCAGGGCGAAGGCGGGCAGTACGCACAGGGCGACCGCCCGTCGGTCGGTGGTGTCCAGGACGCCCAGTTGCAGGCAGCCGGTCATCAGGGAGGCGATGGCCACCGTGAAGAAGCCCAGTGGCATCGGCGAGGCGATGGGGCGCAGGTTGATGCGGGTCATCGCCCGCAGGTCCGGTTCGAAGTGGCGCCCCGATGTGTCTGGGGTCCCGGGTTCCTGCGCGGGTGGGGAGCCGGTGGGCTCAGCGGTGGCGTCGGGGCTCATCTGCTGGTCCTCCTCGTTCAGTGCGTCAGGCACGGGTCGACGGGGCAGGCCGGGCCGGGGGCGGGGCCGGCACCGGTGCGGGCCGCCCGCCAGGCCCGGTGGAGTTCGGACTCGGCCACCATCTCGGCCACGGTGTCGGCCTGGGCGGCGCCGTCGCCGCGGGCGGCGTATCCGCCGAAGTGGGCGACCGGGCTCCACGCCGGGGAGACCGGTGGTACCGCCTCCTCCAGGCCGGCGTACTCGGCCGTGGCGTGCACGATGCGTCCGCCGACCACCGTGCACACCGACTCGATGTCGGGGATGGTCTCGGCGGGCACGGTGAAGTAGTCGTGGGAGAGAACGGCCAGGTCCGCGTAGCAGCCTTCGCGCAGGACGCCCTTGACGTCCTCCTCGCCGGTCAGGCGGGCACCGCCCCGGGTATAGAGGTCGAGCGCCTGGCGTCGGTCGAGGAGGTTCGCGGACGGGTACAGGGGTGTGCCGCCGACGGTCCGCCCGGTGACGAGCCAGTGCAGGGCGACCCACGGGTTGTAGGAGGACACGCGGGTCGCGTCGGTGCCGGCGGCGACGGTCAGCCCGCGGTCGAGCATGGCGGAGACCGGGGGTGTCCGGGCGGTGGCCTGCGCGCCGTAGCGGTCGAGGAAGACCGCGCCCTGGAAGGACATCCGGTTCTGCACGGACAGGGAGCCGCCGAGGGCGGCGATCCGGTCGAGGCTGTCGTCGCGGACCGTTTCGGCGTGGTCGAACAGCCAGCGGTTCCCGGCGGGGAAGAGGCCTTCGACGGCGAGCTTCTCGAACACCGCCAGGTCGCGCCGGATGGTCTCGTCGTAGGTGGCGTGCAGGCGGAAGCCCCAGCCGTTCTCCATGAGCAGCCGCACGGCCTGCTCGAACTCGGCCTCGTAGCCGGGGTCGAGGGCGGGCCGGGGTTCGGCGAAGTTCTCGAAGTCGGCCGCCGCCCAGGTCAGGTTCTCGCCCGCGCCGGCGAGGCGCAGCCATGCGTCGCCGTCGCCGGGACGGACGGCCTCGGTCCAGCGGCGCAGGTCGTCCAGCTCCTGGCCGGCGGTCTGCGGGAAGAGGTAGTACGCGATGCGCAGGGACAGTTCCCCCGAGCGGGCCAGGTCGGTGACGGTGGCGTAGTCGTCGGGGAAGTTCTGGAAGCCGCCGGCGGCGTCGAGCGCCGAGGTGAGGCCGAACCGGTTGAGTTCGCGCAGGAAGTGCAGGGTGGAGGTGCGCCGGTCGGCTTCGTCCAGGCGCGGCGCCTTGGCGAGGGTGGAGTACAGCACGAGGGCGCCGGGGGCGGCCAGCAGCACTCCGGTGGGTTCGCCGTCGCGGCCGCGTACGATCTGTCCGCCGCGCGGGTCGGGGGTGTCGCGGGTGAAGCCTGCGGCGCGGACGGCGGCACGGTTCATCAGGGCCGACTGGTAGAGGTGGAGGACGAAGACGGGGGTGTCGGGGGCGGCGGCGTTCAGTTCGGCGACCGTCGGCATGCGGCGTTCGGCGAACTGCTCGGGGGTCCAGCCGCCGACGACACGGATCCACTGGCCCTTGGGGGTCCGGCCGGCCTGCTCGCGCAGCATCGCCAGGGCGCGGCGCAGGCTCCGTACGCCGTCCCAGCGCAGTTCCAGTACGTAGTTCAGGCCGCCACGGATGACGTGGAGGTGCGAGTCGTTCAGTCCGGGGACGACCCGGCGGCCCAGCGCGTCGACCACCCGGGTGTCCGGGCCGATGAGGTCGACGAGGTCGTGATCGTCTCCCAGGGCCACGATGCGGCCCTCGCGGATGGCGACCGCACCCGCCGAGGGGCGGAGGGGGTCTCCGGTGTGGACCTTGGCGTTGCGGACGACGAGGTCCGCGGCGGCCGGGTGACGGTGGGCGGACGGCGTCATGCCGGCGACGGGCATGCCGGTGTCGTTCATGCCAGGGCCTCGCGGAGGGTGTCGGTGGCCAGGCGGACGGCCAGGCGGGCGGCGCGGGTGTCGCGCAGCGCGTCGAGCATCACGAAGTCGTGGATGGTGCCCAGCACGCGCAGGGAGCTGACGGGGACACCGGCCTCGCGCAGCCGGGCCGCGTACGCCTCGCCCTCGTCGCGCAGCACGTCCGCCTCGGCGGTGACCACCAGGGCCGGCGGGAGCCCGGTGAGCTGCTCGACGCTCGCGCGCAGCGGGGACGCGGTGGGCCGGGCGCGTTCGGCCGGGTCGGTCGTGTACTGGTCCCAGAACCAGCGCATGGCGTCACGGCGCAGGAAGTAGCCCTCGGCGAAGTCCGTGTAGGAGGCGGTGTCGAAGGAGGCGTCGGTGACGGGGTAGAACAGCACCTGCGCGAGGAGGCGTACGTCGCCGCGTTCCTTGGCCATCAGGGTGAGGGCGGCGCTCATGTTGCCGCCGACGGAGTCGCCGGCGACGGCGATCCGCGCGGGGTCGAGGTCGTGGGCGGTGCCGTCGGTGGTGATCCACCGGGCGACCGTGTAGTTCTGCTCGATGGCGACGGGATAGCGGGCCTCGGGCGAGCGGTCGTACTCGGGGAAGACGACGGCGGCGTGCGCGCCGAGGGCGAGTTCGCGCACCAGCCGGTCGTGGGTGCGGGCGTCGCCGAACACCCAGCCCGCGCCGTGGATGTAGAGGACCACGGGGAGGGTGCCGGGGGCGCCGCGCGGGCGGACGATGCGGGTGCGGACCTCGCCGGTCGGGCCGCCGGGGACCACGATCCACTCCTCGTCCACGGGCGGCAGGGCGACGCCGTCGCCGCTCTGCACTCCCTCGACGGCCCGACGGCCTTCGGCGACGGGGACCTCGTAGAGGTAGGGCGGCTTCGCGGTCGCGTCGGCGAAGGCCTGGGCGGCGCCTTCCAGCACCGGACGGTGGGACATGCGGGCTCCTTGATCGGTCGTGGTGTGGCTCGAATGCGTTTCCGGGGGCGGTACCGGGGTGGCCCCCGGGGGTGCGGGGCCGGCGGCCGCTCCCGGACGGGAGACGGCCACCGGCGCGTCGGGGTGGGGCCGGCTCAGCCGAGGAAGGCGAGCAGTGCCTCGTTGACCTCGTCCGCGTGGGTCCAGAGGAGACCGTGCGGGCCGCCGGGGACGACGACCAGTTCGGCGCCGTCGATCAGGCGGGCCAGCGGGACCGCGGTGGAGTCGATGGGCAGGGTGCGGTCGGCGTCGCCGTGGACGATCAGGGTGGGGACGTCGATGCGGGGCAGGTCGGCGCGGAAGTCGGTCAGCCAGGCCTGGACGCAGTCGAGGGTGCCCTTGGCGGAGGCTCCGACGGCGACGTTCCAGCTCGCCCGCACCGCCTGCTCGCTGATGCGCTCGCCGCCCAGGACGTCGACGTTGTAGAAGTCGGCGAGGAAGGCGGTCATGAACGCGAACCGGTCGGCGCGGATGGCTTCCTCGATGCCCTTGAAGACCACGCCGTCGACCCCGGCGGGGTTGTCGTCGGTCTTGAGCAGGAACGGCGGGACCACGCCGATCATGACGGCCTTGGCGACCCGCTCGGAGCCGTAGGTGCCGAGGTAGCGGGTCACCTCGCCGGTGCCCATGGAGAAGCCGACCAGGACGGCGTCGCGCAGGTCGAGGGTGGTCAGCAGCTGGTTCAGGTCGGCCGCGAAGGTGTCGTAGTCGTAGCCGTCGGCGGGCTGGTCGGAGCGGCCGAAGCCGCGCCGGTCGTAGGTGATGACCCGGTTCCCGGCGGCGAGGAGGGCAGCGGTCTGCTTCTCCCAGGAGGCGCCGTTGAGCGGCCAGCCGTGGATGAGGACGACCGGGCGGCCGTTGCCGTGGTCCTCGTAGTAGAGCTCGACGGGCGCGGAGTTGCCCTCGGCGACCTTGATGTACGGCATGTGTGTACTCCTCGTGTGTGCAGATGGATGGTTCTGTTGGGTCGGGCGGGGGTGGTGGGGGCTCAGAGGCCGTAGGCCTCCAGCAGGCGCAGCCAGATCTCGCTGACGGTGGGGAAGGCGGGGACCGCGTGCCACAGGCGGTCGAGGGGGACCTCGCCCGCGACGGCCACGGTGGCCGTGTGGATGAGTTCGGTCGCCATGGGGCCGGTCAGGGTGCAGCCGAGGACGACCCGCCGTTCGGCGTCCACCACGAGCTTGGCGTGGCCGCGGTAGCCGTCGGCGTGCAGGGCGGCTCCCGCGACGTCGTCAGTGCGGTATTCGGCGGTGCGCACCGTGAACCCTGCCTGGCGTGCCGCGCGTTCGGTCAGCCCGACGCTCGCCGCCTCGGGAAGGGTGAAGACGGCCTGCGCGGCCGCCGCGCGGACCGTCCCCGGCTGCCAGGAACCGACGGCGGCCGGCCGTCCCGCGTCAGCCGCGAGCGCGGCGGCGCAGGCCCGGGCCTGGTACTTGGCCAGGTGGGTGAGGTGCGAGCGTCCGGATACGTCCCCGATCGCGTAGAGCCAGCCTCCGGGCACCGAGGTGACCCGGCCGGTGTCATCGACCGGCAGCCCGGCCGGGGCGGACGCCGGGTGCCCCGGGACGACGTCCTCCAGGCCCAGGCCGGCGGTGCGCGGCCGGCGTCCCACGGCCACGAGCAGTTCGTCGCAGCGCAGAACGCCGCCGTCGTCGGTCGTGACGCTCACCTCGCCCGTGTCCGCGTCACGGGCGGCCGCCAGGGCGGTGACCCCGAACCGCACGCCGATGCCGAGGCCGGTCAGTCCGCGGGCGATCTCCTCGCCCGCGCAGGGCTCCCAGTCCGACAGCAGCGCCCGGCCGCGGACCAGGAGGGTGACCTCCGCGCCCAGTGAGCGCCAGGCGGTGGCCGTCTCGCAGGCCACCACGCCTCCGCCGACGACGACCAGGCGGTCGGGCACGGCGTCGGCCGTGGTGGCCCGCTCGCTGGTCCACACGCCGATGCGGTCCAGCCCGTCGATGTCGGGCATGACCGGTTCGGAGCCCGTGGCCAACACCACGGCCCGCCCGGCCCGCAGCACGCGGGTCGCGCCGTCGGTCGCCGTGACGCGCACCCGGCGCTCGCCGTCGAGCCGGCCCCGGCCGCGCACCAGGGTGGCGCCGGCCGCCGTGAGCCAGGCGGCCTGGCCGCTGTCGTCACCGCGTCCGGTGAAGCGGTCCCGGCGCGCCAGGACGGCCTCGGGCTCGGGCGGTCCCGTCACCGACTGCCGGGCCCCGTCGACCGCACGGGCCGACGCGAGGGCCGCGCCCGGCCGCAGGAGGGCCTTGCTGGGGACGCACGCCGTGTAGGAGCAGGCACCGCCGACGGCCCCGTCCTCGACGACGGCGACGCTCAGACCGGCGTGCGCGGCCCGGTCGGCGAGGACTTCCCCGCCGGGCCCGGCGCCGATCACCACGACGTCGTACGTCTCGACCGTCTCCTCGGGCTCGGTCACACCCGTACCAAGGGGGTGTCGACGAGGTGTTCGGCGAGGAACCACACCTGTGCTTCCCCGGTGCGGACGACCTCGGAGACCAACAGGTCGTTGCTGCCCTCGTCGCCCTCGGCCGAAATCCGGGAGGCGGCATCACGGGCGTCGACGAGGATGCGCTCGTGCGCGTCCAGGAGCCGCGAGAGCATGACCGGGACCGGCTCGACGCCGTCGGGCGGACGGGGGATGGAGGTCAGCTCGGCGACGTGGCGCGGATCGCCGACCGCGACGCCGCCGAGGCTCTGGATGCGCTCGGCCAGCGAGTCCACCAGGGCGGACTGGGCCGTGGCATGATGGTCCAGCAGTTCGTGGAGCATGTGGAACGTCGCACCGCGGACCATCCAATGGTGCTTGCGGTACAGGGCGTGGAGGATCTGTGTGTCGGCGAGTATCCGGTTGAGGCGTTGACAGGCGTACATGCGCGTGTCGTGGCCGAGGCCGAGCGGAAGCTGCTTGACCGTCCCGAAACGCTGGGTCTCGGGGCTCTTCTGGTGCAGCAGCGGCTGGCCGCCGCCGGTTGCGGTCTCCATGGCGGAGTTCTCCTCGGGTGGTGCGCGATGTCCTGTGGGGTGGCCCGGCCGCCGGTTCCAGGGGGAGTCGGCCGGCGGCCGGGCCGGAATGGGGGGCTGGGCGGCCGGCTAGGCGGTGGGGGTGCGGTGCAGCACGAGCCGGGTGAGCAGTCCGCTGCCGACGCCGGCCGAGAGCACGAGCGCCGTCCACCACAGGGGGTACGTGTCCAGGCCCAGTGCCGCGTCCAGGGACCAGGCCCCGGGGCCGGTCGCGGCCAGTGCGGCGGCGGCGCCGATCAGCACGAGGGGGTACTCGTAGCCGTCGTTCTGCACCCAGAGGCCGTTGGGCCACTTCACGGTGAGGGCGACGGTCATGACCCCGATGGCGCCGGTCGCGGCGAGCGGTGTGAGCAGCCCGGACGCGAGCAGCAACCCGGAGCCGATCTGACCGCCGCCCGCCGCGAGGGCCGTGAGGGCGCCGCCGCGGAAGCCGTCCGCGCGGAACTCCCGCGCCCCGCCGTCGAGTCCCCTCCCGCCGAGGCGCGTGCTGATCTTCTGTACTCCGTGGCCAGCGATGAGCAGGCCGACCAGCAGCCGGAGGGTCAACAGGCCGGTGTCCACGGGGGTCAGCCGGCCGCGTGCGCGCCGATGACCGTCTGCGCGTAGACGACGCCGAGGCCGTACGCGCCGGCGTGCTCCTTGACGATCTCCATGACGGCGCCGTACGTCTCGGTGCGGGCCCAGTCGCGCTGGAGCTCCAGCAGGACCTGCACCCAGGTGACCGGGACGGCGCCGGCGGCGATCATCCGCTGGAGGGCGTGCTCGTGGGCGGCCGGGGTCACGCCGCCCGAGGCGTCGGAGACCACGTAGACCTCGTAGCCCTGCTCCAGGGCCGACAGCGCGGGCAGGACGAGACACACCTCGGTCCACAGGCCGGACAGGATGATCTTCTTGCGGCCGGTGGCACGGACGGCCTCGACCAGGGCCTCGTCCTCCCAGGCGTTCATGCTGGTGCGGTCGATGGGCTTCTGGTCGGGGAACACCGCGGCGAGCTGGGGCAGGAGCGGGCCGGAGAAGGACTCGGCGGCGACGGTCGTGAGAACGGCGGGCACGTCGAAGGCGCGGGCCGCCTTGCCGAGGCCCACCGTGCTGTTGATGATCGCGGCGCGGTCGCCGCTGCCCGTGCCGAAGAACATCTGCGGCTGGTGGTCGACGAAGAGCATGACCGCGTTGTCGGGGGTGAGCAGGTCGGAACTCGGGCCGGCGTGCACCTGGGCGATGTCGAACATGAAAAGAGGCGTCCTCTCGTGAAACGGGAGACCGAAGCGGTCGAGGGGCCGGTCCGTCACTGCGGTGACCGGCACTCCCTGAACGTAGGTCCGCGCCGGCCGGACGGGTTGCCCGAGCGCGCCGCGCTCATTGCCGCTGCGTGCACTCCTTGATCACGGGCCGCGGGCCCCTCCCCCATCGGCTCGGTCACCCGCGCCGGTGCGTGCGGCACGGGATGTCGCCGGGCAGGGGCGCGGGGGCGCGGCAGAGCCCCTGGCCCATGCCAGGGGCTCCTGAGGCTGGACAGCCGCTTCGGGCGTCAGGATCCGTCTGTGCCGGAGGGGCGCAGGGGGCGACCCCGTTCGCCCCGTACCGCTGACAGTTCCGACCGGGCCTTCGCCGTGTCCGGGTGGGCGGGCCCCAGGATGCGGGTCCGGTCCTCCACGACGGACGTCAACAGCCCGATGGCCTCGCCGGTGCGTCCTGCCTGCCGGTGGGAGGAGCCGAGGTGGTGTCGGGCGGTGAGGGTCTGGGGGTGGTCCGGGCCCAGGGCCCGGACGCAGGCGGCCAGGGCCTGCTCTCCGACGGCGATGGCCTCGGCGAGGCGCCCGACGAGCCGGTAGGACACGCCGAGGCCGCCCTGGGCGGTGAGGGTTTGGGGGTGGTCCGGGCCCAGGAGCCTGGTGCGGGCGGCCAGGACCTGCTCTCCGACGGTGACGGCCTCCTCCAGGCGCCCGGCGAGGCGGTAGAAGGGGGCGAGGTTGCCGTGGGAGAGCAGTGTGTCCGGGTGGTGGGGGCCCAGGAGTCGACGGCGGGTGGCCAGCACCTGCTCCCCGAGGGCGATCGCCTCGTCGTTGCGGCCGACTCCGTGGTAGGAGAAGGAGAGGTTGCTGAGGGCCGTCAGGGTCTCCGGATGCTCCGGGCCCAGGACCCGCACCTTGTCGGCGAGGACCTGCTCCTCCATGGCGATGGCCTCGTCGAGGCGTCCCGCGTCCCAGTAGCAGCTGGCGAGGCTGCCGCGGGCGGTGAGGGTGTCGGGATGGTCGGAGCCCAGGACGCGGGTGCGGTCGGCAACCACCCGTTCCAGCAGGGCGGTCGCATCGGCGGTGCGCCCGGCCTGGTGGTAGGCCGCGGCGAGGTTGCTGCGGGTGGCGATGGTGTCGGGGTGCTCGGGGCCCAGGAGCCGCTCCCTGTCGGCGAGGACCTCCTCCCCGAGGTCGATGGCCTCGGCGGAGTGCCCGGCCTGGTGGTAGGCCGTGGCCAGGTTGCTGCGGGTGGTGAGCGTGCTGGGGTGGTGCATGCCGAGGATCCGTACCTCGTCGGCGAGGACGTCCTCCTCGATCTCCACGGCATCGTCGAGACGTCCGGCCTGTTGAAAGGCCGTGGCCAGGTTGGCGCGGGCGGTGAGGGTCCGGGGGTGGTGGGGGCCCTGGACGCGCGCGCTCTCGGCCACCACCTGTTCCAGCAGCGTGATGGCCCGGGCGGCGTGCCCCGCGTCCTGGTGGGCGAGGGCGAGGTTGCCGCGGGCGGTGAGGACCTCGGGGTGCTCCGGGCCCAGGAGCCGCTCCTTGCCGGCGAGGACCTCCTCCCCGAGGTCGATGGCCTCGGCGGTGCGTCCGGCCTCCTGGAGGACCACGGCGAGGTTGCTCCGCACCGTGAGGGTGTCCAGGTGGTGCGCGCCCAGGACGCGCACGCTGTCGGCGGCCGCCCCTTCCAGTAAGGAGACGGCCCGGGCGGTGTCCCCGGCCTCCTGATGGGCCAGGGCGAGGCTGCCGCGGGCGGTGAGGGTGTCGGGATGGTCGGAGCCCAGGACGCGGGTGCGGTCGCTCACCACCTGCTCCAGCAGCGTGACGGCTCGGGCGCTGTGTCCGGCCTGTAGTCGGCAGACCGCGAGTTCAGCACGGACACCGATGGTGTCGGGGTGGTCGGGACCCAGGGAGCGGACGCTGTCGGCAGTGAGCCGCTCAAGCAGGGCGAGGGCGTCCCCGGTCCGTCCGGCGTGTCGGTGGCAGGCGGCGAGGACGCCGCGCGCGGCGAGCGAGTCGGGGGTGTGGGCCAACACCTCTCCCAGCAGGGAAGCGGCTTCGTCGGTGCGGCCCATCCGTACCAGCAGGGCGGCGAGCTCGGTCCGGGCGGTCAGGGTCCTGGGGTGGTCGGGGCCCAGGAGCCGCGCCTGGTCGGCGGCCACGTCCGTCAGCAGGCCGAGGGCTTCGTCGCCGCGCCCGACCAGGCGGTAGGACGAGGCCAGGTTGCCACGGGCCACGAAGGTCTCGGGGTGGTCGGGGCCCAGGACGCGCGCGCTGTCGGCCGCCACCTGCTCTTCGAGGAGGACGGCCTCGTCCGTTCGCCCGGCCCGGAAGTACGACAGGGCGAGGCTTGCCCGGGCCGTGAGGCTGTGGGGGTGGTCGGGGCCCAGGAGCCGGACGCGGTCGGCGAGGACCTGCTCCTTGACGGCCAGCGCCTGCTCGTTGAGTCCGGCGTCGTGACAGGAGTCCGCGAGGTTGCCGAGGGCGCCGAGGGTGTCGGGGTGGTCGGGGCCGAGGACCCGTCGGCAGTCGGCCACGAGCTGTTCGAGCAGAGCGACCGCGTGGGCGGTGCGCCCGGCCTTCCGGTGGGCGAGGGCGAGGTTGCCGCGCGCCGCGAGCGTCTCGGGGTGGTCCGGGCCGAAGGTCCGCGTGTCGTCGGCCACCGCTCGTTCCAGCAGCGGCACGGCGTCGCTGGTGTGCCCGGCCTGCTCGTGGCAGAGCGCCAGGACGCCCCGTGCCGTGAGGGTGTCGGGGTGGTCGGGGCCCAGGATGCGCTCGTAGTCGGCGAGCACCTGCTCCCCGAGGGCCACGGCATCATCCGGACGTCCTGCCTGTCGGTGGGCGAGGACGAGGTTGCCGCGGGTGGCCAGGGTGTGGGGGTGGTCGGGGCCCAGGAAGCGTTCGTGGTCCGAGAGGACCCGCTCCCCGGTGGAGACCGCCTCGTCGAAGCGTCCGGCCTGCCTGTACGCGACGGCGAGGTGGGCGCGGGCGCTGAGCGCGTCGGGGTGGTCGGGGCCGAGGAGGCGCCCGCCGTCGATGGCCAGCTGGTTCCAGTGGGCGGTGGCGGCCGTGGCCAGGCCGGCTTCGAGGAGGCTGGTGCCGTAGCGGAAGAGCAGGCGGTGGGCGTGGGGGTCGGAACGGTCGAAGTGCCAGAGGAGTCCGCCGGCGTTGCCCCGCAGCGCTTCGGTGTTGGCCCTCAGGACGACGGCGAGGGCGTGGTCCTCGTGCTCCTCCGCCGGCCACAGGGCGAGGAGCGCGTCGGCGGCCGTGCCGTACGGGCGCTCGCCGGCGGGGGTGGTGTCGAGGGTGGCGCGGGCGGTGAGCGCGTGGAGGGTGACCTGCCGGTTCGGTTTCTCGGTGAGGGTGAGGAGGCTGTAGTTGTGCAGGACGGCCAGGGCGTCGAGCGCGTCGTCTTCCCGCACCCCTCGCACGGCGCCGCGCCCGTCCTCGACCGCGGCGCGCTCGTCCCCCGCCGCTGCGGCACGGGCGCGGGCGAGGTGCTCCAGAACCGGCTCGGTGGCCCACAGGGCCTCGGGATGGCCGGCGGGGTCGAGGAGCGAGGCCAGGACCAGCGCGTGCACGGTGAGCGGGTCCTCCTGCCGGACGGCGTCGAGGGACAGCAGAAGGGCCACTGCGACGGACAGGTGGTAGCCGTCGACGCCGTCGCGTGCCGGTAGGACCTCCTCCAAGGACCGGCCGCGCTCACGGAACGACTGGAGGTACCGGCTGCTGCTGCGCCGCCGCTGGATCATGTAGGCGGCGGCGTAGGCAAGCGCCAGGGGCAGGTGCCCGAGCGCCTCGGCGAGGTCGGCGCTCCCGGCGTCCAGCAGGTGGGAGCAGCGGGCGCCTTCGAGGCGCTCGCGCAGGTAGGCGGCGGACTCGGAAGCCGAGTAGACGCCGACGTCCACGAGTGCGCGCCCGGCGTCGCTGGCCGCGGCCCCTCGCAGCCGGCTGGTGGCGATCACCCGTCCGCGGCCGCCGCGGCTCGTGGCGGGCCACAGGTTGCCGAGGGTCTGGTCGGTGATGTTGTCGAGGACGACCAGCCACGTCCTCTCGGTGGTGGCGAGCCAGGCCAGGAACGCGGCCGCGTCCTGTTCGACGGTCTCCGGCTGTCCGCCGACCCCGGGCACCCGCACCTTCACCGCGGTGCGGGCGTACGCCTCCAGCACACCGGCCGGCCGTGTGGCGTCCACCCACAGCACCAGGTCGGTGCCCTCGTTGACGGCCCGGCGGGCGTAGTGCGCCGCGAGCTGGGTCTTGCCGACCCCGCCCTGCCCGGCCAGCACCTGGGACAGGACGACGGTGCCGGACCTCTCCCGCGCGTCGTCGATGACCTCGCACACCGCGGTTCGCGGTTGGAAAGCACTGGGTTCGGCTGGGAGATCGCCCTCCAGGACCGGCCAGTGGACCGGGCCCTTCTGGGCTTCGACCGACTCCAGGTCGGGCATGATCCGGCGGTCGCCGTGCCGTGACAGGAGGTCGGCGAACCGCGGGATCCCGAACAGGGGGTGGACCGGCTGGGCGTGCAGGCGGCGCTGCCCGAGTGCCGGGTCGGCTTCGGTGACGACACCGACCAGCCGTCCCTCGCAGAAGACGGCGCTGCCCGAAACCCCCGCCCACGGCGACGCGCCGTTGCGTCCCCTCCGGTGCTCGGGCCAGATCGGGGTGTCCAGGACCCATCCCCCGCCGGTCCTGGAGGTGCCGGCCGGGGGCAGGTCGCCCCGCAGGTGCTCCACCTGCGGTTCCCCGCCGTCGTCGGCGAACGAGGGGAAGCCCAGGCCCTCGTACGACAACAACGCGGCCCCCGCCGGCCGGCCCCACCGCACGGGGGCGGAACCGCCCACGTCAACGGGCTTGTCCAGCCAGAGCAGCGCCACGTCCACCGTGTCGGCGATGTGGTCGTGGGGAGTGGGCCAGCAGACGCGCACGCCGCGCCGGTGCAGCTCGTTGCTCAGGACCGGATGCCCGACGCGCACGCTCAGCCACGGTTCGGGTTCGCGCACGACGTGGAGGCTCGTCAGGACCAGCTGGGGCCCGATCAGATAGCCGGTGCCGTTCGGTGCGTCCCCTACGCGGATCAGTACCAGTCTCTTCGGATCCATGTCACTCGTCCCAGGGCTCGGGCTGCGACGGCTCGGACGGCTGAGAGCCGTAGGCGGGGTGCGGCGCCCTGCCGTACGCGTGGGGGACCGCGGCACCGCGCTGGACCAGGAAGCGTCGATCCGGGCCGAGGGCCTCGTCCAGGACGTTCAAGGTGAGGGTGAGCCGCTCTCGCCGGACGGCCCCGCGGGCCCCTCCGGCCTCGGCCTCGCCCTTCGTGCCGAGCGCGCCGACGGACACCTTCACCTTGCCGGTGCCGTCCCGCCGGAACTCGACCTCCAGCTCCAGCTCCGCCTTCTCCACTTCGAACCTCAACTGCTGCCCCGCTGCGTCGGTCTGCGCCTGGTACAGCTCCGAGCGCAACTGCCGCAACGCTTCACTGAGACTGATCTCGTCCATCCGTACCGTCCCCACCCATCCGTGGCCGCCCGACACCGTGGTGCTCGCGGCGCACAACCGGTCCAGCCCACCCACGACGGCCGCAACAGACCCGCTCCGTCGACGCGTACCAGTCTGCTGGCGGAGGAGGGCGCTCGTCCCGGGAACGGCCAACTGTCCACCCCGCCGCGCGCCGGGAGGGCGGTCGGCCGCTGCGGTGGCACAGCTCGGCATCGGCCGCAACGGATCGTGCACCCGCCGAGTCGGTGCGCTGGCATCCTGATCCCGAGCCGGATCGAGGGGGGCGCGCACGGCGGGCGGAGGACCGCCGGGGCGCCACGGTCCGTGACCACCGCACGTCTCAGGAGGAGCCAGGTGAGTGTGAGCGGGCTGCACGCGGGGGACCCGAAGAAGATCGGCGGTTTCAGGCTCGTCGGTCGGCTGGGTGTGGGGGGCATGGGCGTCGTCTACCTGGCGCAGGGCGCTGACGGCCGACTCGTGGCCCTCAAGAGGCTCCGCGAGGAACTCGCCGCGGACTCCGAGTTCCGCGCCCGTTTCCGGCGTGAGGCCGCAGCGTTGCTGCGGGTCCAGGGCGCCTGCACGGTCCGCGTTCTGGCGGTCGAGGTCGAGGCGAGCACCCCGTTCGTCGTCATGGAGTACGTACCGGGTCCGACACTGGCGGAGTACGTGGGCGAGCACGGACCGCTGCACGGCGACATGGCGCACGGATTCGCCGTCGGCCTCGCCGAGGCGCTCGGGGCGATCCACCGGGCCGGGATGGTGCACCGCGACCTCAAGCCCGCCAACGTCCTGCTCGCGCAGGACGGCCCGAAGGTCATCGACTTCGGCATCGCGCAGGCCGTCGACGGGACGGCGCTGACCCGCACCGGGATCGCGGTCGGGACCGTGGGCTACATGGCACCGGAGCAGGTCCGGGGGCAGGCCGGACCGCCGGCCGACGTGTTCGCATGGGCGATGACCGTCGCCTACGCCGCCACCGGACGGCCACCGTTCGGCACCGGGCCGTCCGAGGCGGTGCTCTACAGGATCCTGCACGACGAACCCGACCTCGACGGTGTTCCCGCCCGGCTCGAACCACTCCTGGCGGCGGCCCTGGACAGATCGCCCGAGCGGCGTCCCACGCCCGGTCGCCTGCTCGCCGAACTGAGCGGCGCCGAGGGCCCCGCAACGGCCCCCGTGACGGCGATCGACGCGGAGGCCGTCACCACGGTGCTCGCCGCGGCGTGGCGGATGCCCGAGACGGCCGTGCCGCCGGTTCCCCGGCCGAAGCAGCGCACCACGCGGGCCGCCGCCGCGGCGGCGGTACTCCTGCTGTCGACCGCCGGGATCCTGTGGGCGGTGCTGACGGGCGGCGACGGTTCGACGGCGTCCGGCGCCGCCGGCTCGGCCGTGGCTGCGAGCGGGTCGGCGGGCACGGCGGGGCCCTCCTCGTCCTCGAAGGGGCCCACGCCGGCCGCCGACACCGGAACGAGGACACCCTCGGCCCCTTCCGGCCCGACCACATCCCCCGCACAGCCCGCGCCGTCACCGTCCGCGCCCACGGGTGCGATCACCAACACCCACAGCGGCCTGTGTCTCGACACCAACGGTCCGCAGCGCCCCGGGCTGGAGGTGGTGCTCCGCGCGTGCGGGTACTTCAGCGGCCAGATCTGGCAGTACGACGGGACGAGCCGGCACCTCACGAACCCGCCCAGCGGCCTGTGCCTCGACACGAACGGGGAACCGGCCGCCGGCGCCCGGGCCGTGCTCGGTCCCTGCGGCAACCACACGGGCCAGCAGTGGCAGTACGACGCCACAGGCGGCCCGTTCACCAACCCCGCGAGTGGCCTGTGCCTGGACACGGCCGGCCCCCCGGCCGTCGACACCGGCCTGCTCCTCAACCCCTGCGGGAACTACACCGGCCAGCACTGGAGGATCTGAACCGGCCGGAATCAGCAGCGGTAGCCGTGGGGAACCCGGAGGAGGGCCACGAAGACCCACAGCATGGCCGCACTGCCGAGGGTGCCCCCGAGGAGGGCTGCCGCAGGGCTCCGGCGTCCTGCGTACCCGATGAGCACCCCCCACCATACGGTCGCCGTGATCGTGAGCAGGGCTCCGTAGAAGACCAACGCGAGGCCGTTGGCCGCGCCGTTCACTCCGACGTCGCATGCCCGCCAGGCCGCTGACAGCAGGACCGACCCGAGCACGCCAGTGCTCACACCGGCCACAGGGCCGGTCACCCGAGCCCCCCACTGTCCGCGCGTCATGTGCGATTCCTGACCTCTGGGACGTTCTCGCCCGGAGCTTACCTCGCGGTGTGTTCACGGCGTCCGCCGCGCTCGCACCGCCACCCGAGGGGCGGCGGGCGGCTGTTCGGAGGCTAGGGTGTGACGCCGTACTCGGCGGATCGCTTCCCGGAGGAGGGTGGGAATGGGGCTCATGGACGCGAACCACGCGAGGCTGGTCATCGCGGCGCAGGCCGGTGACGACCGGGCGCGCGAGGAGCTGATCGCCGCATACCTGCCATTGGTCTACAACATCGTCAGGCGGGCGCTGAGCGCCGGCGCCGACGCCGACGACGTCGTCCAGGAGACCCTGCTGCGCGCGGTGCGCGACCTGCCCGCCCTGCGGGCCCCCGAGAGCTTCCGGTCCTGGCTGGTGGCGATCACGCTCCGCCAGATCAACACGCACTGGCAGCGGCATCGCGCCCTCGCCGACCGGACCGCGGACATCGACGAGGCACTCCTGATACCGGCTGCCGGCGCCGAGCCCGAGGACGCGACGATCCTGCGCCTGCGCATGTCGGACGAGCGCCGTCGGGTCGTCGAAGCCGGCCGTTGGCTCGACCCTGACCACCAGGTGCTGCTGTCGCTGTGGTGGCAGGAGTGCGCCGGCCTGCTGAGCCGTGACGACATCGCCGCCGCGACGGGCCTCACCGTCGCCCATGCGGGCGTGCGTCTGCAGCGCATGCGCGAGCAGCTCGACCTGAGCCGGACGATCGTCGCCGCGCTGGAGGCGCAGCCGCGCTGTGCGGGGTTGGACGAGACCGTCGCCGGCTGGGACGGTCTCCGTGCGCCGGTGTGGCGCAAGCGGATCGCGCGGCACACCCGTGACTGCCAGGTCTGCCTGGCGACGACGACGAAGCGTGTCCCCGCCGACGAACTGCTGCTGCTCACCCTCGCACCGCTGGCCGTGCCGGCCGGGCTCGTCGCCGCGCTGGCCGCCAAGGGCCTGCTGTCGGGCGCGGCCGCGGGCTCCGCCGGGCTCGCCATGGCACCTGCCGCCGCCGGCACGGCAACGGGAGGAGGCGGTCTGCCCGGCGCGCTGACCGGCACGCTGCAGGCGGTGACCTCTCATCCGCTGCTGAGCCTCGCCGCCGGCGCGGTGCTCGTCGCGGGCACCGCCACCTACGCGGCGTGGCCCGAACCGGCGGCCCGGGAGCCCGGGGTCACCGCCGCCCGCACGGCGGGCGAGCCCACGCCGGTCCCCTCGCCCGCCACCTCGTCGGCCGGGCCGTCCCCGTCCGCGCCGCCGGTGAGTCCGTCCGCCGTCGCGGGCACCGTTCCGCTGGGCGCGCAGGCGCTGGAGTCGGTGGACGAACCGGGGCTGTACCTCTCGTACGCCGACGACCTGGCCACGCTCGGCCGGGTTTCCGCCCGGGTCACCTTCACGGTCGTCCGGGGTCTGGCCGACACCCGGTGCGTGACCTTCCGCGCAGCCGACGGCCGCTATCTGCGCCACCGTGAGCTGCGCCTGCGGCTGAGCACCGACGACGGCAGCGAACTCTTCCGGGAGGACGCCACCTTCTGTCCGCGCCCCGCGGCGGCCGCGGGGGCGGTGACCCTGCACGCGCACAACTATCCGGGGTCGGTCATCCGGCACCGCGACGGCGGCATCTGGCTCGACGGCTCCGACGGCACCCGGACCTTCGCCGGACAGGCTTCCTTCATCGTGCGCAGGGTCCAGGGCTGAGCACCGCTTCCTGAGCCCTCCCCGGGGACGACCAGCCCGGCGGGCCCGTCATAACACTTTCCGCCTGCGAGATGCATCACCCGGCGGATCGTCCGGGCGGGGCGACTTTTTCGTTACGAGGCCACGCGTTCGGAAGCCTCCACTTCGTGGGGTTTCCTTTCCGCCGCTCACCCTGAGGTGCCGGCGCGGAAGGTTCCCCGGCTTCCCCCGTACGCATCGCCTGAAGAAAGCCTTCCCATGACGCGACACTTCCACCGACCCCCGGTGCCCGGCCCGGACACGAGCACGGCGCCCAAGACGGCCCGTGACCCCCGAGGTGAATCATGAAGGGCACGCACCGGCTCGCCCGCCGGCGCCGGACCGTGACGACAGCGCTGGCGGCCGCGGCGCTGGTGGCGGGCGTCGTGACGCTGCTGCCCGGCTCCGCCGGGGCCGCGACCCCGCTGGGCACGCAGGCCGCCCCCTCGGGCAGGTACTTCGGCACCGCCGTGGCGGCCGGCAGGCTGGGCGACCCGGCGTACTCCACGATCCTGGACCGGGAATTCAACATGGTCACCCCGGAGAACGAGATGAAGTGGGACGCCACGGAACCGTCCCGTGGCAACTTCACCTTCGCCGCCGCCGACCGGATCGTCGACCACGCCGCGGCACACGGCCAGCGCATGCGCGGCCACACCGCGGTCTGGCACTCGCAGCTGCCGCCCTGGGTCAAATCCATCGGTGACGCGAACACGCTGCGCGGCGTGATGAACAACCACATCACCACCCTGATGGGCCACTACAAGGGCAAGGTCTACGCCTGGGACGTGGTCAACGAGGCCTTCGCCGACGGCTCCACCCAGCACCGCGACTCGGTGTTCCAGAAGGTGCTGGGCAACGGCTTCATCGAGGAGGCGTTCCGCACGGCCCGGGCGGCCGACCCCTCGGCCAAGCTCTGCTACAACGACTACAACATCGAGAACTGGTCGGACGCCAAGACCCAGGGCGTCTACAGCATGGTCAAGGACTTCAAGTCCCGCGGCGTGCCGATCGACTGCGTCGGGTTCCAGAGCCACTTCGGCCCCGGCGGCCCCCCGTCCAGCCTCCGGACCACGCTGGCCGGCTTCGCCGCCCTGGGCGTCGACGTCCAGATCACCGAGCTGGACATCGCCCAGGCCTCGCCCGCCCACTACGCCGACACGGTCAAGGCCTGCCTGTCAGTGGCCCGGTGCACCGGCATCACGGTGTGGGGCATCCGCGACGGCGACTCCTGGCGGCGCGGCGAGAGCCCCCTGTTGTTCGACGACAACGGCAGGCCCAAGGCCGCCTACACCGCCGTCGTGAACGCCCTCAAGGCCGCCACCGGCACCACCGGCGGGACCGGAGGAGGCGGTACCGGGGCGATCAGGGGCGTCGCCTCCGGTCGGTGCATCGACATCGAGAACGCCGGCACGGCCAACGGCACGCGGGCACAGCTGTGGGACTGCAACGGGCAGACCAACCAGCGCTGGACCTACACCGCCGGCAGGCAGCTGACGGTCTACGGCAACAAGTGCCTGAGTGCCAAGGCCAACGGCACCGTCAACGGCACCGCGGTGGTCATCGGGGACTGCACCGGCGGCGCCGGCCAGCAGTGGACCGTCAACCCCGACGGCTCGATCGCCAACGTCCATTCCGGGCTGTGCCTCGACGCCGTCGGCGCGGGCACCGCCAACCGCACCGGGATCCAGCTGTACTCCTGCTGGTCCGGCGGCAACCAGAAGTGGACCGGCCCGTCCGGGACGCCGGCCCCCACGACGCCGGCGCCGACGGGCGGCACGTGCGCTCTTGCGTCGACGTACCGATGGACGTCGACGGGTGCGCTGGCGCAGCCGGCGAACGGGTGGGCGTCCCTGAAGGACTTCACCACCGTGACGTACAACGGCAGGCACCTGGTCTACGGGTCGGACTTCTCGGGATCGTCGTACGGCTCCATGATGTTCGGCCCCTTCGCGAACTGGTCGGACATGGCGTCGGCCGGCCAGACCGGAATGAAGCAGCCCGCGGTGGCGCCCACGCTGTTCTACTTCGCACCCAAGAAGATCTGGGTGCTGGCGTACCAGTGGGGCCCGTGGCCCTTCATCTACCGCACGTCGAGCGACCCGGCCGACCCCGACGGCTGGTCCGCGCCGCAGCCGCTGTTCACCGGCAGCATCCCCCGCACCGAATCCCCCACCGGCCCCATCGACCAGACCCTGATCGCCGACGACACGAACATGTACCTGTTCTTCGCCGGTGACAACGGCAAGATCTACCGGGCGAGCATGCCGATCGGGAACTTCCCGGGCAACTTCGGCTCCTCCTACACGACCGTCATGAGCGACACGCCGGACCACCTGTTCGAGGCGCCGCAGGTCTACAAGGTCCGGGGCCAGAACCAGTACCTCATGATCGTCGAGGCCAGGGGCGCCCACCAGGACCGCTACTTCCGCTCGTTCACGGCCCCCGGCCTGAACGGTCCGTGGACCCCCCAGGCCGGCAGCGAGGGCAACCCCTTCGCTGGCAAGGCCAACAGCGGCGCGACCTGGACCGACGACATCAGCCATGGAGACCTGGTCCGCGACAACCCCGACCAGACCATGACCATCGACCCCTGCCACCTGCAGTTCCTCTACCAGGGCAAGAGCCCGGCGGCGGGCGGCCCCTACGACCGGCTGCCGTACCGGCCGGGTGTCCTCACCCTGCAGCGCTGACCTGCCCCGATCCACGGTTTACGCAAGGAGAACACCTCCCCATGAACAACCCCAAGAACGACGGGCGCCGCGGGCGTCACCGCCGGCGCTGGGCCGGGACCGGACTGCTGCTCGGTGTGCCCGCCGTCCTCGTGCCGTACCTCCTGTTGGTGCAGGACGACTCGCAGGCCGCGACGGTCGACGGCGACGCCTACTACCGGCTGGTCTCCGTGCGGAGCGGCAAGGTGCTGGACGTCAACGCCTTCTCCACCGCCGACGGTACCCGCGTCCAGCAGTGGACCGACCAGAACACCGCCAACCAGCAGTGGAGGCTGCGCCCCACCGGGGACGGCCACTACGAGCTGGTGAACCGCAACAGCGGCAAGCTCCTCGGCATAGCGGGGGACTCGACCGGCCCGGGGGCCGCCGCCGAGCAGCAGAGCGACACCTCCTCCACCTCCCAGGAATGGCGGATCGACGAGGTGAGCGGTTCCGACGCCGTCGTCCTCACCTCCCGCAGGAGCGGCCAGGTCCTGGACGTCGCCGGAGGCTCCGCCACGGATGGCGCGGCCGTCATCCAGTATCCCGGGCATGGCGGCACCAACCAGCAGTGGAAGCTGGTGAAGGCGGCCGGCACCCAGGCGCCCGGTTCCGGACCGTACACCTGGCGCAACGCCCAGGTGGTGGGCGGCGGTTACGTCACCGGGCTGGTGTTCAACCCGCGGGAGAAGGGCCTGCTGTACGCGCGCACCGACATGGGCGGCGCCTACCGCTGGGACACCGGAGCCGAGCGGTGGGTCCCGCTGACCGACTGGCTCGGCGAGAAGGACTGGAACCTGCTGGGCATCGACGCGCTGGCCACCGACCCGGTGGACCCGGGCCGGCTCTACCTCGCGGCGGGCACCTACACCAACGACTGGGCGGGCAACGGCGCGATCCTGCGGTCCACCGACCGCGGCCGCACCTTCCAGCGCACGGAGCTGCCCTTCAAGCTGGGCGGCAACGAGGACGGCCGCGGGGCCGGAGAGCGACTGGCGGTCAATCCCTCGGACAACGGGACACTGCTGCTGGGCACCCGTAAGAACGGCCTCTGGCGCAGCACCGACCACGGCGCGACGTGGAGCCGGGTCTCCTCGTTCCCCGTGAAGGACGGGGCGGGCAGCGGCGCGGGCATCTCCTTCGTGACGTACGGCCCCGCCGGCAGCAGGACGGTCTATGTCGGTGTCGCCGACAGGTCCGCCCCCCTGTACCGCTCCACCGACGGCGGCAGCACCTGGCAGGCCGTCCCGGGGCAGCCCACCGGCCAGCTGCCGCAGCACGGCGTGCTCTCCGGAGACGGCCCGCTGTACCTGACGTACACCAACGCCCTCGGGCCCAACGGCGTGACGGGGGGCTCGGTCTGGAAGCACACCCCGGCCGACGGGGCGTGGAAGAACGTCTCCCCGTCCCAGGGCGGCTACGGGTTCTCCGGTCTGGCCGTCGACCCGCGCAAACCCTCGACGGTGATGGTCACCACCCTCGACCGGTGGTGGCCGCAGGACGAGATCTACCGGACCACCGACGGCGGCACGACCTGGAAGGCGCTGGCCGGAACCTCGGTACGGGACGCTTCCGCCGCTCCCTACGTCGGTACCGGCACCGGGCACTGGATGACCGCCCTGGCCATCGATCCCTTCGACTCCGGGCACGTGCTGTACGGCACCGGCAACGGCATCCTGCGCAGCAAGGACGCCAACGCCTCCGACGGCGGCGGCACCAGCCACTGGACCGTGGGCGCCCGGGGGCTGGAGGAGACCTCACTGCTGGACGCGATCGCCCCGCCCGGCGGCGCCCAGGTCATCACGGCCATGGGCGACCAGGGCGGATTCCGCCACGACTCCCTCACCGAGGTGCCCGCCGGGCGGCTGAAGAACCCGACGATGGCCAACAGCACCGGCATCGACTTCGCCCAGTCCAACCCGTCGGTCATGGTCCGTGTCGGCAGCGGCGGCGAGAAGGACGGCGCCTGGTCCACCGACGGCGGCATCAGCTGGAACGGCTTCGCCTCGGAGCCGGTGGGCGGCGCCGACAGCGGCCGTGTGGCGCTCTCGGCGGACGGCTCGACCATCGTCTGGACCCAGGCCGGGCAGGTTCCGTACCGCTCGGCCGACAAGGGGGCGAGCTGGTCGAGGGTCAGCGGCCTGGGCGCCGGCGCCGTGGTCGTCGCCGACCGCTCCTCGGCCGGTACGTTCTACTCCCTGGCCGGGGGCACGCTCTACGCCAGCACCGATGGCGGCGTGACGTTCACCGCCCGCGCCGCCGGCCTCCCCGACGGCCGGCTCAAGGCCGTTCCGGGCGTCGCCGGCGACCTGTGGATCGCCGGCGGTGCCAGGGGGCTGCTGCACTCCACCGACGGCGGACGCACCTTCACCACGCTCGCCACGGTGCGGTCCGCCTCCGCCCTCGGCTTCGGCAAGGCCGCACCGGGCGCCTCCTACCAGGCCCTGTACCTGATCGGCACCGTCAAGGACGTCACCGGCGTCTTCCGCTCCACCGACAAGGGCGCCACCTGGCTCCGCGTCAACGACGACGCCCACCAGTGGGGCGGCATCGGATCCGTCGGCGTCATCACGGGCGACCCCGACACCTACGGCCGCGTCTACATCGGCACCAACGGACGCGGCCTCCAGTACGGAGACCCGTCCTGATCCCCGTGCTGGTGGTCTGACGCGCGGCCGGCAACAGAACGGGGAGCCGCTCCTCCCGACCGGTGCGAGACCGCGGTCGGGAGGAGCGGCCTTCCGCCGCCTCCGACGAGGAGGGGCGGCAGGACATGTGTGAAGGCGCCCCGCGCCGGTAAAAGGTGCTGGTATGCCGCACACCGCCGAAGGCCTGGCCCACGCGATCGCCCGCGCCGTCCGCGACGGCGACGACCAGCGCATCAGCCACTTGCTCAAATCCTTCGCCCAGCAGGCCGACCTGCCCGCCCTCCTCCACCTCCGCCACATCCTCGACCAGCCCCCCGGCCCCACCCGCTGAACCCCCTTCGGGGGCCGGTCCAGGTGCCATCAGCCGGAACAGGTGTGGGGGTGCAACGGCACCACCGCGTGACGCCTCCGACGATCGCGGTCGTGGAGCTCGACCCCGGCACGGGCTTCGCCCGGTGGCCCTGCCACGGCGGTGCCGAGCAGCGGTGGACGACCTCCGCCTGACCGCCGGGTGGCCGGCCACCGGCGGCCTTCGACCGTCGTCTCGCGGCTGCTTCCTCACGAAGCCGCGGGACGACGGGCCCGGGAGCGCGTGGCTACGGTGTGCGGCCCGCTCCGCCAGGGTAATGACCCTCGGCGGGCGGCGCGTGGTGAGCGCCGACGCTCCGGTGCCGGTCCTGCCGGGCCCCCGGCCTCACGGGACCGTATGGTCCACGGTCCTCACGCTGTGGCTGCTCGCGTTGTTCCTCGGGCCGCTGATCGCCTGCGTCGCGGTGCGCCGGATCGTACGCGCGAGCCGACCAGGACGCTCCGCCCTCCTCCTCGGCCCGACGAGGAGACGCCGTCGCAGGCCCCGCGCACCGCACAGGAACCGGACGCCGAGCGGCGCGCAACCGCCGACTGCGCGAACGGGGCCGGCGGTACTGACCCGGTGGTGACCGGGTCCTGCGGCGACCCCATAAGCTTCCGTCACTCCATGTGACGATCGCCGGGGCGGGCCAGTGTGTGAGGGTGAAGACATAAGCGCTGGTCAGAGCAAGTCTTTGGGCCGTTGACCGGCGTGTCGCCGGGGGCGGGAGGGCGGCTCCGATTGCGGTACGTGACGGAGTGGCGGTGACTGGTAGAGGGCATCTCCCCCGCCCCGGGCCGACTCCGGCCACACCACAGCCTCATCACCGAACAGGAGCGAGCCGTTGCACCGCATCACCCGCTATTCCGTTCCCGCCGCCCTCTGCGTGACCCTGCTGACCGCGTCCCCGGGTATCGCGGCAGTCGCCCGCGGTCCCGAGCAGCCGCCCGTCAGCGTCACGGGACAAGCCGTCCCCGGCAGTGACGCGCTGCTCGCACAGGTTCAGTCGCTCGGCGCTGCCGCCGGGATGCTGGAGCCCGTCACGGATCTCCTCTCGGCGGTGCTGAAGTCGCCGGACGGGAAGGTGTCGGCGGCCGAACTGGCCGCGGTCAAGGCGAAGATCGAGCCCGCGTTCGCCGACCTGAAGAAGTCGGTGCCCGCCGCGCAGGCTCCGGCGAATCCTGTCGTCAACACCCCGGCGAAGCCCGCGGACCCGCCGGCCGACTCGGCTGCCAAGCCCCCGGTCGCGAAGCCGGCCGACCCCGTGGCGAAGCCCCCTGCCGTGGAGGCCCCGGTAGCCCAGCCTCCTGCCGCGCAGCCCCCGGCCGCAGAGCCCGCGAAGCCCGCGGCCCCGGTGGCGCAGCCCCCGGCCGCCGAACCCGCCAAGCCCGCCGCGCCGATCGCCCAGCCCCCGGCCGCCGAACCGGTGGCGAAGCTCCCGGCCGTGGAACCCGCCAAGCCGCCCACCGTGCTTCCGGCCGTCGCTCCCAAGTCCGCCCGCATCGAGCAGGCTTCCGCCGCGATCGACAAGCTCAAGGGCTCCGTCGACGGCCTGCTGATGGTCGCCGAGAAGGGCGCCCCCGCGGCCGACGCCAAGGCCAAGGCCACCACGGTCGTGACGGACCTGAGCGCCGCCCTGGTCGCCCTGCTCAACGCCCACAAGGCCCCCACCGACTGAGTGCGGGCCCACACCGAGCCGTCCCCGGCGCCCTTCGGGCACCGGGGACGGCTCGCGTCCGGACTCTGTGGCCCCCGCAAGCTTTCGAAGCCGGGGATCATCTCGTGTCGAGGGGTGAACCCCGATGCGGCTGCGTCACAGTGACCACCAGCAGTACAGACCCATGCCGCTCCCCTGAGCACGCGAGGCCAAGCCGGCCAGGGCTTCCAGGACACCGGCCGCGGTATCGACGTCGACCTGGCTCCGCTGCAGTTCCTCTGCCTGGGACCATGGCTCCGCGAACCGCACGAGGCCATCCGGAGTGGCGGTGACGAGTGCCTCGATCAGCGAGTCCGACAGGCTGAACACCAAGGGACCGTCAGCTTCTGGCGGGGACAGCAGTCGTCCCGACCGCGGACGCCGGCTGGCTTCTTCATAGGTGCAGCCGGTCGCGATCCCTTCCAGTCGAGCAACGGCGACCACGGGGTCGATGCCCTTCAGGGAGACCGTGTCGAGTGCGCACTGGGCCGGGCCGCCAGGCATGTGAGCCACGGCGGCGGCAGCTTGATCGTCAATAGCGGCGAAGTAGTCACACAGAGTCACACCGTCGATTCTGACATGCACGCCGGCCAGCCCGGGCCGGTCGGCTGATGCCGATGGCCTCGTCGATAAACACGACGGCCGGAGAACGGACGGCAGCAGGCGGGGGGCGGGGAGGCGGTTACGGGGTGGCGGCGGTCCACAGGCGGGGGCTGTGGGCCGCGATGAGGGCGCTGACGCGGGTCAGTACGTCGCCGGCCGGCTGGGGGTCGAGCCTGCGGCCGTCGCGCAGCCGCAGCGCCACGTGATCATCGGCGGCCTCCCTGGCGCCGATGACGGCCTGGTAGGGAACCAGGCGGGCCTCCCGGATCCGGGCGCCCAGGCTGCCGCGGTCCGGTCCCGCGATCCGGGCCCGCAGTCCCAGACCGGCGCAGCGTTGGGCGAGGGCCGCGGCGTGCGGCAGTTCGGTGTCGGATATCGGGAGGATCACCAGCTGAGTGGGGGCCAGCCAGGCGGGGAAGGCACCGCCGTGCTGTTCGATGAGATGGGCGACGGCTCGTTCCACGCTGCCGATGATGCTGCGGTGGACCATGACCGGGCGGTGTCTGGCACCGTCCGCGCCCATGTAGTGGAGGTCGAACTGCTCGGGCTGGTGGAAGTCGACCTGGACGGTGGACAGGGTGGACTCCCGGCCCGCACCGTCGGTGACCTGGACGTCGATCTTGGGTCCGTAGAAGGCGGCCTCTCCCTCGGCTGCCTCGTAGGGCAGGCCGGAGCGGTCGAGGACGTCGGTCAGCAGGGCGGTGGACCGCTCCCACTTCTCGGGGGCGGCGACGTACTTGCCGCCGGGACCCGGGAGGGAGAGCCGGTATCGGGTCGGGGTGATGCCGAGCGCCTCGTACGCCCGGCCGATCATCTCCAGCGCGGCGTGCGCCTCCGCCGCGACCTGGTCCAGGGTGCAGAAGATGTGCGCGTCGTTGAGCTGGATCGCCCGCACCCGGGTCAGCCCTCCGAGCACGCCCGAGAGCTCGGAGCGGTACATGCCGCCCAGTTCGGCCATGCGCAGGGGCAGTTCGCGGTAGCTGTGGGAGCGGGAGCGGTAGATCACCGCGTGGTGGGGGCACAGGCTCGGCCGCAGGAGGACCTGCTCGCCGCCGACGTCCATCGGGGGGAACATGTCGTCGCTGTAGTGCGCCCAGTGGCCCGAGATCTCGTACAGTTCCCGCTTGCCGAGAACCGGTGAGTGGACGTGCTGGTAGCCCGCCCGCCGCTCGGCGGTGCGGATGTACTCCTCCAGGGCGTGCCGTACGGCCGCCCCGTCGGGCAGCCAGTACGGCAGGCCGGCGCCGATCAGCGGGTCGGTGTCGAACAGACCCAGCTCACGGCCGAGCTTGCGGTGGTCGTGCGCGGTGGTCATCACGGTCTCCCTTGCTGGTGGCGGAGCAAGTGACCGGGCCTACGACGCAGCCCCGGGGCACTTGCCCCGGGGCTGCGGATCAGGTCGTCTGTCAGCGCGCCGGGACACTCTCCGGCGTCGTCGTCATGGCAGCGCGCTTCATGCCGCAGACGCTAACAGGACGCGGCGATGTCCGCCCCGTCATTTCCCCCACGGCCCCACCGCGCCCGCCCTCGAACGGCCGGCGCTCGCGCTCACCCAGGAGATCACCGCCGGCAACGGCCCGCGCCGCCTGCCCCGGCCCACCGAGGCGCTCGGGCACCGCGCCGCGACGGGATAACGGCTCACCGTCTCCGGCGCCGGCGCCTCGCCTTCCTGGTCGGGGGCCCGGGAACCGCGACGCACGGCCAGTGGGACATCAGCCCCGCTCCGCCTGCTCCCAACGTGCCAGGATCTCGGCGACGCGCGGGTACCGCTCAAGGAGCTCGGCATCCGTGAGGTCCATGCCCGCTGCCCCGAGGATCGCGGCGGTGCCGACCGGCAGGGTCCGCTCTCGGGTGCTGTACTCGTCGGTCACGGGACCTCCAGCTTTCGGTCGTTGATGCGCCTACGATCCGCCTGGCACGTGCCTCCGTCAAGCCCTGCGGAGGGGGTCGTTCCATAAGGAGCACATCTCGCTCACTCCAGCTCTGCGAGCCCGCTCCCGGGAAGCGCCCGGGGCGGTGCGTGCGGTCAGTCCTCCGCGTACATCCCCGTGAGTTCGGCGCCGATCCGGGCCAGCCACTGCCGTACCTCCGGGGGCTCCAGCACTTCCACCCGCGAGCCCAGCCCGGCCAGGTGTCCGGCCAGGGCCTGCGCGGCCGGGCCGTCGACCCACACCTCGGTCCATCCGTCGGGCAGGGGCCCGCCGACGCGCACGCGGCCGCCGAGGAGCCGGTGCAGCAGGGCCAGCGCGTCGGGGTGGACGCGGGCGCGGGCGGTCACCGCGTGTATGCCGTCCCGGAAGGCCCCGGACAGCGCCCGCCACGCCGTGGCGAGGTCGAAGTCGGGCGGCCGCACCACCGGTTCACCCGTCGGCTCGACGGAGGTGACCCGGCTGAGACGGAAGGTGCGCAGGCCCTTGTCCGTACCGGCGACCAGGTAGTCCACTCCCGCCTTGGTCACGAGCCCGAGGGGGTCGACCGTACGCTCGCCGGCCGGTTTGCGGGCACCCGCGTATCCGAGGCGGACCCGGATCCCGTCGATGACGGCTCCCTGGAGCGCGGAGCGGTGGGCGGCGTCGGCGGTGACGGCGTTGCTGGACCAGTCCGTCGCGTCGACGACGCCTGCGCGGGTCGCGGCCTGGGCCTGCTCCCGCAGGGGTGGCGGAAGGGCCCGGACCAGCTTGCGCAGGGTCGTGCGCAGCTCGGGGGTGGCCGACAGGGGGCCGGTGGCGAGGAACAGCGCCCGGATCTCGTCGGCGGTGAGCCCGGTGAGGTTCGTACGAGCCCCTCCCACGAGGGACCAGCCGCCGCCGCGGCCGCGCTGTGAGTAGACGGGTATGCCGGAGGTGGCCAGGGCCTCCAGGTCACGGCGCGCCGTGCGCTCGGACACCTCCAGTTCGGCGGCCACTTCGGGGACGGTGACGCGGCCGCGTTCCTGGAGGAAGAGCAGGGTCGCCACCAACCGGTCGGCTCTCACGTGCCTCGTTCCTCCTGCGTCGGCGTCATCGTCCTCGTCATCGTCCCCGTCTTCTCATTCTCTTTGGAAAACCGGCCAGAAGGTGGCCACTTCTGCTTCCAGGATGGACGCATGAACAAGACCGAGCAGCTCATCGCCACCCCGTCCGACTCCGCCGATGCCGTCATCGCCCCTTCCTCCGTCGACCCGCGGACCGACCTCGCCGCTGCCATCGAGCTGGCGGGCCGTACGCTGGCCGCCGTCCGGCCCGAGCAGTACGACGCGCCGACCCCGTGCGAGGAGTTCGACGTGCGGCGGCTGTCGAGCCACCTCGTCGCCGTGGTCCGGCGGATCTCGGTGATCGGGCGGGGCGAGGACCCGTTCAGCGTCCCGTCCTTCGCCGACGAGGTCGCCGACGGTGCCTGGGCGGCGGCCTGGGAGCCGGGCGCCCGCGAGGTGGCGCGGGTGTGGGCGGACCCGGGCATCCTCGGCCGGCAGCTGCGCCTGCCGATGGGCGTACTGCCGGGCGCGGCCGCCGCTGCCGTCTACACGCACGAAGTCACGGTGCACACCTGGGACCTGGCGAAGGCGACCGGACAGGAACCGGAATGGGACCCGGCCCTCATCGAGCGGGTGATCGGCGTGGTGCGTCGCGCGCTGCCGGCCGAGACCCGCGGCGGCCGGATCCCCTTCTCCGACGTGGTGGACGTGGAGCCCGGAGCCCGGGCCATCGACCGGCTGGTGGCCTGGGCCGGACGCCGCCCCTGACCTCACGGGGCCGCCCCGCGCCGCCGCCCGCTCCGCAGCCAACCGCAGGGCCCCGGCGGCGTATCCGCGACCGCCGAACTCCGGAAGGATCCCGTACCCGGTCTCGTACACCTCCTCCTCCTCCCCGTCCCACTCCCGCTCCCAGTACCCGACCGAACCGATGGCCACGTCACCGAGGTGGGCGATCGGCATCTCGTCGCCCCCGTCGGGCTCAGGTAGCGCTGATGGCGTTCGGCGATCGCCCGCTCGGTTTCAGGGCCCCCGAGATGCCCGGTCGTCTCGGGGGTGTTCTGGCGGCTCTCGCCCGCGGAGGCGGGAAGTGCATCCGTCGGGCCGCCGCGGGCGGAACGGTCCGTACGTGTTGCCGTGATCCGCCGGCTCCCGTGCGGGGTCCGGTGGCCGAGTCCCGGGAGTGGCCGATGACCGTCTCCGTAGTGCTGTTCACGTCCGATCTGCGGGTGCAGGACCACCCGCCGATGCGGGCCGCGCTGGAGGGAGGTGGGGAGGTGGTGCCGTTGTTCGTGCGGGACCCTGCCGTGGAGCGGGCCGGTTTCGCGGCCCCGAACCGCCTCGCCTTCCTCGCCGACTGCCTCCGCGACCTCGACCAGACACTGCGCGGCCTCGGCGGCCGGCTCGTCGTGCGGTCGGGCGAGGTGGTCGAAGAGGTGTCCAGGGTCGTGCGCCAGGCCGACGCCGATGAGGTGCACATGGCGGCCGGGTACACGGCTTTCGCACGGGCCCGGGAAGCGGGGCTGCGGCGCGCGCTGGAAGCCGAGGGGTGTCGTCTCTACGTCCACGAGGGTGTGGGCGGGGTCGTACCGCCCGGCGACATCACCCCCCAGGGATCGGGGCACTTCGCCGTCTTCACCCCGTACTACAAGCGCTGGCGGGCCGAGCCGCCGCGCACCCCCCTGTCGGCGCCCCAGAAGCTGCGGGTGCCCACGGGGCTGCGGTCCGAGGAGGTGCCCGGCGCGGCGGAACTGTCGGGGGTGTCGCCGGGGCTGGCCCCCGGCGGCGAGCGGGAGGGCCGCAAGCAGCTGCGGTACTGGCTCTCGCACCACGTCGAGAGCTACGAGGAACGGCATGACGACCTCGCGGGCGACGCCACGTCCCGGCTCTCCGCCCATCTGCACTTCGGGACGCTGTCGGCACGCGAGGTGGTCTTCCGGGCGAGCCGGGGCGGGGGTCCGGGCGCCGCGGCGTTCATCCGCCAGGTGTGCTGGCGGGACTTCCACCAGCAGGTCCTCGCGGCCCGCCCGGAGGCCGCCCGGCAGGACTACCGCTCCCGCGACGACCACTGGCGGCGGGGGCCGGAAGCGGAAGCGGACCTGGCGGCCTGGCGGGAGGGCCGGACGGGATACCCGGTGGTGGACGCCGCCATGCGCCAGCTCGCCCACGAGGGGTGGATGCACAACCGCGGCAGGCTCATCGCCGCCTCGTTCCTGACCAAGACGCTCTACGTCGACTGGCGCGAGGGCGCCCGCCACTTCCTGAGCCTCCTGGTGGACGGGGACGTGGCCAACAACCAGCTGAACTGGCAGTGGGTGGCGGGCACCGGAACGGACTCCCGGCCCAACCGGGTCCTCAACCCGGTCCTGCAAGGCCGCCGTTACGACCCGCACGGAGCGTACGTCCGGCGCTGGGTCCCCGAGCTCGCCGGACTCGGCGGCGCGGCCATCCACGAGCCCTGGCGCCTGACCGGCGCCGAGCGGGCGGCCTACGACTATCCGGATCCGCTGATCGCCCTCCCGGAGGGCCTCGCGCGGTTCCGGGACGCGCGCCGCCTCCTGCCCCCCGACGTATTCGATGCGGAATCGACGCGAGTTGCCCCCGGTGATGCCGCCCGGTGAACCTGGTCCCCTCGCGTCCGCCGGACTCCGGAGATTTCATCCCCCCCCACGGCGGTTGTCTTCGCTCCGGCGGACGCGGTGAGGACGCGATCCGGAGGAGGCGGCGTCATGACCGCAACGCAGGCAGGCGGCGAGATCCCGGTCCGGCCGGCCCCCCGGGCCGGCGTGCCGGAGCAGGGCCCGGTCCGGGACGCGGAGATCGTCTCCTTGCTGGACCGGGGCGATGACCGCTGGCTCGCACTGGCACACCGCCGCTGGAGCCGTCTCGTCCACGCCCATGCCGTACGCGTCCTGGGGGACGCGCGTGAGGCGGAGGACGTGGCACAGCAGGTGTTCGTCGCGGCGTGGCGCGGCCGGAGCGGGTTCCGTCCGGACCGGGGCACCCTGCCGGCGTGGCTGATGGGCATCACCCGGCGCAAGACGGCGGACGCCCTGAGCGCTCGGACGCGGCGCCTGGAACTCGTGGCCGCCGCCGGCGGGCAGGCCCGCGACGAGACGACCGTGGGCGTCGACCACGTGATCGACCAGCTCGTGGTCACGGAGGAGCTCGCCCGGCTCCCGCGGGTCCAGCGCGACGTCCTCGCCCTCACCTACTTCGGCGATCTCACCCAGGTGCAGATCGCCGACCGCACCGGGCTGCCGCTCGGCACCGTCAAGAGCCACGCCCGGCGGGGCATGCGAAGGCTCCGCCTGCGGGCGGCCTCGGGCGCCCTGGAAGGCGGCCGCTGAAAAAGGGACCCGTCCGGCGGGGGCGCGGCACCGAAGCATCCGATGAAGGCGGGGCCGTGGGCGCAGCATCCCCGGCCCCCGGACACCAGGGGTGGACACGATGGACCGAAGCAGCATCGCAGTGATCGGAGCGGGTGTGTCCGGCCTCACGGCCGCCCACATCCTGTCCCGTGCCCACGACGTCGTCCTCTACGAGGCTGACGGGCGCCTCGGAGGTCACGCGCACACCCACGAGGTGGCGACCGGCCGGGGCGGGACGCTCGGCGTCGACACGGGCTTCATCGTCCACAACGACCGCACCTACCCCCACCTCCTGCGGCTCTTTCGCGAACTGGGCGTGCACACCCAGGAGTCCGAGATGAGCATGTCGGTCCGGTGTGACGGCTGCGGCCTGGAGTACGCCGGTGCCCGCGGACCCCGGGGCCTGCTCGGCGGGGGGAACCTGCTGCGCGGCCGCCACCTGCTGATGCTCGCCGACGTCCCCCGCTTCCACCGCGCCGCCCGCCGACTGCTCGCCGACGGCGACGCGACCAGCACCCTGGGCACGTTCCTGCGGGACAACCGCTTCTCGCCGTACTTCGTCGGCCACTTCGCGATCCCCCTGGTCGCCGCCGTGTGGTCCTGCGCACCGGCCACCGCGCTGCGGTACCCGGCCGCCTACCTCTTCCGCTTCCTCGACCACCACGGCTTGTTGTCGGTCACCGGATCCCCGCGGTGGAGGACCGTCACCGGCGGGTCCAGGGCCTACGTCGAGCGAGCCGCCAAGTCCCCGGCCCGCGTCCTGACCTCCACACCGGTCCGCGCGGTCGTCCGCGGAGCCGGCCGCGTACGACTGGTCACGGAGGACGGGGAGAGCGCCGAGCACGCCGCCGTGGTCATCGCCGTCCACCCGCACCGGGCGCTGGGCCTCCTCGCCGATCCCACCGAGCTGGAACGCCGCGTCCTCGGCGCCTTCACCTACTCCCGCAACCCGACCGTGCTGCACCGCGACACCACCGTCCTGCCCCGCGGCCGCCATGCCCGGGCCTCCTGGAACTACCGGCTCCCCTCCTGCTCCGCCCGCCCGGGATCCGTACAGGTCAGTTACGACATGAACCGGCTCCAACGGCTGCCCGGCCACGAACCGCACATCGTCACGCTCAATCCCGGGGACCGGATCGACGAGAGCAGGGTCCTGGCGCGGATGGTCTACGAACACCCGGTCTACACGGCCGAATCGGTGGCGGCGCAGCGGCTGCTGCCCGCCCTCAACGACGGCGTCACCGCCTACGCGGGGGCCTACCACGGGTGGGGGTTCCACGAGGACGGCTGCCGTTCGGGCGTCGAGGCCGCCCGGTCCCTCGGGGTGGCCTGGTGACGCCGGCCCCCGCCCGCCCGGCGCCGCGCGTGCCCGCCCTGTACGCGACGGAGGTGCGGCACACCCGGTCCGCGCCCGTCCGGTACGGCCTGCGGCACCGGACGTACCTGTGGCTGGTCGACGTGGACGACCTTCCGGTCCTGCCCCGGGTCCTGCGCCCGCTCGCCCGTTTCGACGCCCGCGACCACTTCTCGGGCGCGGCCCCCGGCCTGCGTGCCGGTCTGGACGCCTACCTCGCCTCCCAGGGCGTCCACGGCGCCGACGGGCGGGCCTTGATGCTGGCGCACGCGCGCGTGCTGGGACACGTCTTCAACCCCCTGACCCTGTACTGGTGCCACGCCAGGTCCGGCCGTCTCGTGTGCGTGGTCGCGGAGGTCCACAACACCTACGGCGAGCGCCACTGCTACCTCCTGCGCCCCGACGACCGGGGCGGCGACCGGGGCGGCGGCGCGGCGGCCGAGGACTTCGAGGTGGCCAAGGACTTCTACGTCTCCCCGTTCTTCGGCGTCGAGGGGAGCTACCGGATGAGGCTGCCGCTGCCGGGCGACCGCCTCGACCTGACCGTACAGCTGCGCCATGCGGACGGTTCGCGGCCCCTGACCGCCACCGTCCGCGGAACGCACCGCCCGGCCGGAACCCGTGCGCTGCTCGCGGCGCTGCTGCGCAACCCGTGGCCGACCGCCGGCGTGTCCCTCGGCATCCGCCGGCACGGGATCCGCCTCCGTCTCAAAGGCCTGCCCGTCCAGCCGCGGCCCACCCGCCCGGCCCGGCCCGTCCAGGAGGACGCGCTGTGACCCTCACCCTCCCTCCCGCTTCCCACGGCGGGCCCCGCACCGGCCGGCACCTGGTCGACGCCGCGCTCTGGCCCGACGTCGCCCGCCTGCCCCACGCCTCCGCCCTGCGGACCGCGGCGGCCCGCCGGATCGTGGAACGGGCCTTCCGCCGCCTGCCGTTGCGGGTGCGTACCGCCGGCGCCGCACCGCTGGTCCCCCGGCAGCCCCGGCCAACGCCGGACAGCCCGCCGACCCCGACGCCGACGCCCACCCCGATCCTCACCCTGCATGATCCCGACGCGTTCTTCCGACGGGTCGGCGCGGACGGCCTGATCGGCTTCGGCGAGTCCTACATGGCCGGCGAATGGGACGCCGACGACCTGGTCGCGGTCCTCACCGTGCTCGCCCGCCACGTCGACGACCTCGTACCGCCGGCCCTGCGCCGGCTGCGCGGCGCCTGGGTGCGGCGCAGACCGGCCGCCGACCTGAACACCGTCGACGGCGCCCGCCGCAACATCCACCGGCACTACGACCTGTCCAACGAGCTCTTCGCCACCTTCCTCGACCCGACGCTCAGCTACTCCTCGGCCGTCTTCGCCTCCCTGCCCGCCGACGCCGCGGAGCTGCCGGCGGCCCAGCACCGCAAGATCGACCGGCTGCTCGACCTCGCGGGGACCGGACCGGGCAGCACGCTCCTGGAGATCGGCACGGGCTGGGGAGAACTCGCGATCCGGGCCGCCCTGCGCGGCGCCCGCGTCCGCACCGTCACCCTCTCCCGGGAACAGCGCGAGCTCGCCCTCCGCCGCACCGCGCACGCCGGCGTCGCCGACCGGGTCACCGTCGAGCTGTGCGACTACCGGCGCCTCGACGGCACGTACGACGCCGTCGTGAGCGTCGAGATGATCGAAGCCGTCGGCGCCGCCTACTGGCCCGCCTACTTCAGCACCCTGCACCGCCTGCTGGCCCCCGGCGGCCGCGCCGTGCTCCAGGCCATCACCATGCCCCACGAGCGGATGCTGCACACCGCCCGCACCCACACCTGGATCAGCAAGTACGTCTTCCCCGGAGGCCTCATCCCCTCCCGGGAGGCCATCGCCCGGCACAGCGCGGCCGCCGGGCTGTCCGTCGTCCACGACAGCGGTTACGGCGACCACTACGCGGAAACGCTCCGGCTGTGGCGCGAGCGGTTCCTCAGCCGCTCCGCCGAGGTGACCGCCCTCGGCTTCGACGACGCCTTCCGCCGGATGTGGGAGCTCTACCTCGCCTACTCCGAAGCCGGCTTCCGCTCCCGCTACCTCGACGTGCGCCAGCTCGTCCTCACCGCCCGGACCGGGGCGGACGAAGGCACCGGATGAGCGCCGTCGACACCGCAGCCCTCGCCACCGTCCTGGCCGCGGCCGCCGGTACGGCGCTCGCCGTCATGCTCCTCACCTTCGCCGTGGCCCTGGTCAAAGGGGTGCACAGGATCGTCGACAGCGCCTGGGGCCTGGCCTTCGCGGCCGTCGCCGTCGTCGCCTGGTTCCCCTCGGCCGGCCACGGCGACCCCGTGCGGAGGACCGTGGTGGCCCTCGCCACCGTCGTGTGGGGGCTGCGCCTCGCGGTGCACATCGCACGGCGCGGCCGCGGCCACGGGGAGGACCCCCGGTACGCGCGGATGCTCGCCCGGGCGCCGGGCAGCACCGCCCTGTACGCGCTGCGCACCGTCTACCTCCTCCAGGGCTCCCTGGTCTGGGTGGTCTCCCTGCCCGTCCAGGTGGCCGTGCTGCTGCCCCGTTCCCTGGACGCCGCGGCCGCGCTGGGGCTGCTGCTGTGGGCCGTCGGACTGTTCTTCGAGGCGCTCGGGGACCACCAGCTCGCCCGGTTCAAGGCGGACCCCGCGAACGAGGGCCGCATCATGGACCGCGGCCTGTGGGCGTGGACCCGGCACCCGAACTACTTCGGCGACTTCCTCGTCTGGTGGGGCCTGTACCTGACGGCCTGCGCCACCTGGCAGACCGCGGCCGCCACCGTCGTCTCCCCGCTCCTGATGAGCGCCCTGCTGATCAAGGGCAGCGGCAAACGCCTCCTGGAGGCCCACATGGCCGGCCGCCCCGGCTACGCCGACTACCTGGCCCGCACCAGCGGTTTCCTCCCCCGGCCGCCACGCTCCCGGGAAGGGGCGCACCGAAGGCCGTAACGGCCTTGTCCGGCGGGCCCGCGGACCGTCCCGCGGGTCGGGTTCCGCCGCACTGCTCCGGCTCCCCGGCGGCCACCGCCGAGGGCCTGGAGCCCCGCACCGCTGCCGAACCCGCCCGCCGGTCGCATGCACCGCTCCGCCGCGGCGCTCGCCGTGAACGGACAGCCGGCCTCGTTCCGTACGCCGCTCCCCCACCGGGGAGGAAACGGTTCCCGGGCCGGTCCCGCCCGGGACGCCGCCGCCGCGCGGCCCTGCCGGCCGCCGGGCACCCGTCCGTGCGCGGGGTGCCCGCCCGAGAACGACGCGGTCACCTCCGCTCGGCCCCCGTTGAGACATCGGGACGCGCAGGGCTGTCACGGCGACGGGTGACGGGAATCGCGGACCTCATGGCGTCATGGCCTCATGGCCGCCGCGGCCGGCTCGACGTAGAGCGCCGAGAGCGCGTCCACCGCCTCCCTCAGCCCCCGAGGACGCCTCATCCCCTCGGTCGCGGCCCGCGCGGACCAGCCCGGGCCCGCGAGGAAGACGAGAGGAGCCGTCCTCGCCCCCTTGAGGCCGAACGCCGTCGACGCCACCCGCCGGGCCAGCGCGCCCTCCGCCGTCGAGCGGGACTGGGACCACAGCACCACGGCCATCGGGCCCGACCGGGCCACCGCCGCCCGGAGAGCCTCTGCGGGCACGGCCGCACCGAACATCCGGATCGGCAGACCCCGTTCGGCCAGAGCGGCGGCCAGCGCCTCCAGCGGCAGCGTGTGCTGCTCCCCCGGCATGCAGGCCAGCAACAGCGGCGCCGCGTGAGCCGGCGTCCGCGGGATGGTGGCGGCCACGCGCCGGAGCACCGTCGACACGTGCCACGACAGCAGGTGCTCCACCTCGACGTACCGGTCGTCCGTGGACTCCCACTTGCGCCCCACCGCGTGGAGGGTCGGCACCACCACCTCCTCCCAGGCGGTCACCAGCCCGTGCGCCCGCACCGTCCCCTGGAGCAGGGCGTCCATGGCCGGGCCGTCGAGCCGTACCGCGGCACGCGCCAGCCCGCGGCACTCCTCCCGCACCGCCCCCAGGGGCAGCCCGCTCCCGGGACCGCCCTGACGGCCGCGCCCCGGGGCGCCCGCCGGCACGGCCTCCCGGGCCGGCGTGGGCGGAGCCGGCTCACCCCTGTCGGCGGCGTCGGGACGACGCCGCGAAGCCTCCGCGGCACGGGCGGCCTCGGCCGGGGGGATACCGGAGGAGGTGAGCCGGCACATCTCCTCCAGCATGGCGATGTCGCCGGGCATCCACCGCCGGTGTCTGCCGCCCTCCCGGACGGCCGGCCCGATGCCGTACCGCTGCTCCCAGGAACGCACCGTGGTGGGTGACACCCCCAGGCGCCGTGCCACCGCGCCCGTGGAGACACCGAGGGTCCTTTCGGTCATACCCCCCACACTACGATGCGACATCGATGCGAGCTACACGACGGCTGCATCCGACACGCGGGCGAGGCCGGAAGACACGTACATACCCGGAGGCAGCCGTCCCGCCGAGGAGGCGACGATGATCCACGTAGTGCGCACGATGCTCGTTCCCCGCCCGATGCAGGACGCCGTGAACTACTTCGCGGACTTCGCGCACGCTCAGGACTGGGACCCCGCGACGGTCTCGTGCGTCCGCCTGGACGGCGGGCCCGTGGAGCCGGGCGCGCGGTGGCGCAACGTCTCGCGCTTCCGCGGACGCACGAGCGCGCTGGTCTACCGGCTCGACACCCGGGAGGCCGACCGCCTGGTGTTCACCGGGGAGAACGCCTCGGTCCGCGTCACGGACGAGCTCCGGTTCGCGCCCGCGTCCGGGGACGTGACCCGGCTGACCTACCGTGCGGCTTTCGGTTTCAAGGGAATCGCCCGCCTGGCGGCCCCGTTCCTGCGCCGGGAGGTCGACCGCCTCGCCGACGACGTCGCCGCCGCCGTCCCCCGTACGACGGCTCCCTGACACCCGCCGCACCAGCCCCGTGCAGGCATCCACGGAAGGCAGCCCTGCCGGGTCCCTCCGCCCCCGCGCTGGGTGCGCGCCAACGCCGCAGGCCCCCCGCCGACCGAGCCGCACGGCGAGGCGTGACGAGGAGGCGGTAGCCACCCCGCGTGGGCACAGCGCGTACGCACCAACAGACATTGACCCGTCGTCAGGCCGGCCCGTCCCTTAGGGTCGCTGGCATGACGACGACACACCTCTCGACCAGCGCCTACGACTCGCTTCGCAAGGACGCCGTGTCCGACCTGGAGACGCTGCGCCAGACCTATGCGGCGCCCAACGACACCGCCGTACGCAAGCAGATGACCGAACTCACGGAGCAGACCCGGCGCCTGATCGGCTGCTCATCGCTGGTCCTGGTGGCCAGCGCGGACGCCGAGGGCAACTGTGACGTCTCCCCGCGCGGCGGCCCCGCCGGATTCGTCTCCGTCCTGGACCCGCGGACGGTGGTCATACCCGACGCGACCGGCAACAAGCGTCTGGACACCCTCCAGAACGTGATCGCCACCGGACGGGCGGGGCTGCTCTTCCTCATCCCCGGGCGCACCACGACCCTCAGGGTCAACGGCCGGGCCTGTGTCTCCACCCGGCCGGAACTGCTGTCGCAACTGACCGCCGTGGGCAAGCCCCCGGCCAGTGCGCTGGTGGTGGGGATCGAGGAGGTCTACCCGCACTGCCCCAAGTCGCTCCTGCGCAGCGGGGCCTGGAAGCCGGAGCAGTGGCTGCCGGCGGACGCCCAACCGACCTCGGCCGAGGTGACGCTGGCGCAGCTGCGGATGCCGGGGGTGACGATCGCGGACATCGAGCAGGCGGAAGCGGACTCGCTGAAGTACCGCTACGAGTAACGAGCCCGTGTCCGAGCCCCTGCCGGCATCCGGCCGTGAGCCCTGAGCGGCTGCCGAACATCGCTGGCCCCGCCCGTGGCAGTAGTCTGCGCTGGCCATGAACATGCAGACTTCCGACCGGAACAGACTGCCGGACGAGCCGCCGATCCGGAGGCTCTTTCGGGACGTCGTCGCCGACCGTCTGCCAGACCCGTTGCCGCCGCAGGCCGCGATGTTGTTCGACTCCTGGGTCGACCCGTTCTGGACGGACGACAGGTTCTTCCTCGGCGACTTCTACAGCGAGATCCTTCATCAGGACACCTGCCAGCCGGGCACTGCCGACGGCGTCCCCCTGCTGGCCGCCCTGGCCGTCGACGACCGGGTGCCGCCGCAGGAGCGCTTCGGTGCAATCATCCTGCTGTTCAGGACCGCCACGGTCACAGACCGCCACCTGGCCGACTGCTGGCCCCATACACCTGGGGATTCGGATCCCGTGAGCGAGGGCCGGGCCCGCACGGCGGTCCGGACCTGCACGCCCGACCTGCTTGCCCGGTGGGCAGTCGAATGCCCGGCCGTACGGCTGGCACTCGCAGGCCTCGCGGTGGTGTTCCCTACCGCCCGCACGCTACCCGCCCTGACCCCACGTCTTCGGGGCTTCGTCGAGCGGCACCCACAGGGCACCGACATCGGTGACTACGTGCGGTTCGTCCTTGTCATGGCCGCCCAGAACGACGAACGGACCCTCGCGACCGTCGAGTCCCTCACCGACGTCTTCTGGCACGGCACTTCCCGCAGAGCGCCGACACCGGCCCGAGCTCTCCACCTGCTCGGCCAGATGCTGAACCGGGTCGGATCGGGCCTCAGAGGTTCCGCGCTCCGGCGGCGGCCGAGCCGCAGAAGGGCAACCCCTCACGGCTACGCCTGAGGCGTGCGGCCGCTTCCCGTCTCCACGCCACTGAGCATGTCGTCCCGCACCCCCACGTGACGTGTCTGCGTGGCGCGCAACGCAGCTCGGATCTCACCGGGCACCCCGAGGTCATGACGCATGGCGTCTCCCATGGCGTGGATCAACGGCCAGAGAGCCTGCTGCGCTTCCGCGGCCGAGAGCAGCGTCTCGCCCACTCGTGGGTTCCCCTGTTCCTGACGCTTCACCTGCCCATAGACACGGGTCAGTGCCTCATTTACCTCCCAGGCCGCTGCGAGCACGGCACCAGGGGCAATCATGATGGCCTCGGACCAGCCATTTCGCTGACCGTCCTTCGCCTCTTCCAGCGCCCGCACGTCGTCGTCCGAGACCGCACGATCCCGCAGGACGTAGAGGTGCCGACTGAGGGCTGTGGCGAACTGCCGAGCGTCACGGTGCAGGTCGGTGTAACTCCTGCGGCGCAGTTCCCGGTCCTCGCGCGCCTCCTGGATGGCGCGGCTCAGTTCCAGCTCACGCCGCTTGGTCCGGTCGGCACCGCGCTGGGTGAGCAACGCGGCCCCGAGGGTTCCTGCAACCCCGACTATCGCGATCAGTGCCGCTCCCATGTCCATGAGCAGCACTCTAGAAGGAGGGGGACTCTCGGGTGGAGGCGGCGTTGAAGAGAAGGCCTGTGGCAATCAGGACTCCCCCTGTGGGGACACCTTTCGGTGCCGCCCCACCAGGACGGCCGCGCGACGGCGGTGCTCGACCTGGTGGCCGCCGACCACACCAGCGATGCTCGCCGAGGCCCTCATCACCGGCGCATCACCGCGCAGACCTCATCGCCTTCTCCGCCGCCGAAGGACCTGGAAGCGTCCTGGCTCACGGTTGCTGCAAAGGGGTCTTCGCGGTCTCAGGGCTTGTGGCCGTGCCGTACGTCCAGGCAGAGCGCCCAGACGTCCGAGTAGCTGCCCTGGGAGGGCGAGCCGCCGCTGTGGGTGGCGGCCGTCCAGTACGACGGGTTCGCGGTCCCGTCGCCGGCCGGGGTGCCGGCGGCGTCGCTGGGGAAGCTGCCGTTGAGGTGGGGGCCGCCCGAGGTGGCCTTGCCGAAGTCGGTCGTGGTCACGTTCCCGCCGCTGATCGCGGCGCCCCCGCTGACCAGCCGGCCCTCGCCGCGGGTGCAGCCGGCCGTCGCCGTCTGGCCCGTGGAGGCGGTGTTCGGGCCGCTGACCTCGGTGAAGCGGACCGTCGTGGAGACGTGCTTGAGGTCGATGTCGTCCGTACTGCAGATCGCGTAGGCGTAGGTCATGTTGTCCGCGCCGCGCCCGCCCCCGATCCCGCCGACCGCCGTCCAGGCGTCGGGGTCGTGCTCGCCGTCACCCGCCGCGATGGCGCCGAAGTGGTGGTCGGCATCGTTGAAGGTGGGGAAGCTTGCGATCGGCTTGAGGCTGCCGACGCTTGCCGGGGTGGTGCGGGCGCCGCCCCCGATGAGGACCGTGCCCGTCGGGCAGGTCGCCGTGACGAGCTTGGACGACAGCCCGGTGGAGGGCCCCTGGGCCTTGTTCATGACGACCTGGGTGTGCCGGATCAGGTTGCTGCTCAGGCAGATCGCGTACGGGGTGGTGGAGAAGGCGTCGCTGCTGCGGCTGCCGCTGCCGCCGAACGCCATCCAGTGCGCGGCGTCGGTTCCGACGACCCCGGGCGTGTCGACGTACTCGGTAGCGCCGTCGGCGCTGGGCACCATGCCCATCACGTGGTTGCCGTTGGACATCTCGTCACTGCCGATGGCCTGGTCGGCGCCGCCACCGGAGACGAGCCCGTCCGGACAGTCGGCGTGGGACGAGACACCGGTGAAGGGGGTCGGAGGGCCCATGGTGGGCCCGGGGCTGACGACGGTGACGTCGGCGGTCTTGGCGTGGGCGGCTTCCGGCACCGCGATGGTCAGCAGGGCGGCCAGGATCAGGGCTTTGCCTGCGGCGGTGCCCCGCCGGGGTTTCATGCTCATGGGGATCTCTCTCGTGTGTTCGTGCGGGGAGGGGGCGGTTGGCGTCCGTCGGGGTCCGGCTGCCGGCAACGGCCTTCTCAGACTCCGTCGTCGGCGCACAGGGCCCAGGCGTCGGTGTAGGTGCCGGGAGAGGACTGGCCGCCGGTGTGGGCGGACGCCGTCCAGTACGCCGCCGTGGTGGTTCCGTTGCCGACCGCGGCACCGCCGGAGGTGCTGGGGAAGCTTCCGTTGAGGTGGTCGCCGCCCGAGGCCGGACCGGTGAAGTTGGTGGTGGTCACGCTGCCCCCGCTGATCGCGGCGCCGCCACTGACCAGGTTCCCGTCGCCCTGGCCACAGCCGGCCGTCGCCGTCTGGCCGGTGCTCGCGGTGGTCGGGCCGCTGACCTCGGTGTGGCGGACCTTCACCGTGGTGCCGCCGATGCCGCTTCCGCTGCAGATCGCGTAGGCGTAGGTGTAGTCGGCGCCGTTGGCGCCGGAGTCCCAGCCGACCGCCGACCAGGAGTCGGGGTTCGTCTCCCCGTCCGCCGCGGCCTTCGCGCCGAAGGCGTGCGCGGAGTTGTTGAAGGTGGGAAAGGTCGCGATCGTCTTGAGGCTTCCGGTGTTGCCCGGGGTGGTGCGGGCGCCGCCGCCGAGCAGACGGGTGTTGGCCGGGCACGTCGCCGTGACGAGGCCCGTGGTCGCGGCGGCCGTGGGGGTGTTGGCCTTGTTCATTACGACCTGGGTGTGGGTGATCAGGTTGCTGGTGATGCAGATGGCGTAAGGGGTGGTGGCAAAGGAGGCGTTGACCTGGCCGCCGCTTCCGCCGAGGCCGAGCCAGTGGGTCACGTCGGTGCCGACGACGCCGGTGGAGCCGGTGTACTCGGTGGTGCCGTCGGAGCTGGGCGAGGTGCCGTTGACGTGGTTGCCGTTCACGCTGGAGCCGGTACCGATGGCCTGGTTGATCCCGCCGCCCGAGATCAGGCCGCTGGAACAGTCCGCGTGGGTCGATATCTCGGAGTTGGCGGAGGCGGGGCCGCTGGTGGCCCCGGGGGTCTTCACCGTCACGCTCACGCTGTTGGCGTAGGCGGCGTCCGGCAGGGCCAGGGCCAGAACGGCACCCAGGAGGACCGCCCTGCCTGTGGCGAAGCGGCGGATGAGTCGTGCGTTCATGTGGGTCTTCCCATCTGATGGGTGACGAGCGAAGGGGCGTTGCACGCGTGTGGGCCCCTCCGGGGGGGGGAGGGTGGCGCGGGCGGCGTGTGCGGTACGGAGCGGAGGAGGCGCACGGGCATCGTCGGTGCGGAGTTGCCACGGCATCGCAACGGCTGCCTGTCTCGCGGATGTACGCCGCTCAAGGGCAGACCGGGGATTCGGACCGGCCATCTCGCCGCTCTGTCCCGAGCGGCGCATGCGGACTCTAGCAGCCCTCAAGCCCGGCATCTACCCAGCTTTTTTGTACTTTCAAGTAGCAGATGCGTGGGTGGGAGTGGCGCCCGTTCCCCCCACCGAGCTCGACAGGTCTCGGCGGGCCGGGCCCCCTGCACGGGGCGGAGTCAAGCGGGCCGGGGCCTACAGCCGGCGTCCTCCGGGTGGCGGGGCCCGCAGGTGGTGGCGGGCGCCCGCGACTCCCGGGCGTCGGCGGCGACCCGGTGCGCCGTCTTCGGCGTCGGTCGGCGTGCGGGGCGGCGCCCCGGTCAGTTGGTCTTCGTGTTGCGCAGGTGGGGTCCGATGTAGCCGACGATGATCTTCTGGGTGGTGCCCTTGGTGTCGTCGAGGAAGTGGACGCGCGGCGAGGTGGCGCCCTTGCTGTCGAGCTTGAGGTGGGCCTCCATGACCGCCAGGCCCGAGGGGTTCACGGTCTCCGGGACGGGAAAGACCCGCAGGCCCCCGAACTGCTCCATCGTCGCGGATCCCTCTGCCATCGCCACCTGCTTGGCCGGCCAGCCCTGCACGCCGGGCAGCGATGCCGTGCAGAAGTCGTAGAAGGCACCCTTGAAGCCGCTCTGGGCCTGCCCGGCATAGGAGTCCAGGGCGCGCAGGGCCAGCCATGCCTTGCCGGCCCACACCCGGGCGCGGTCGTTGTCGTCGAGGTCGATGCAGGTCTCGCGGTCGGCGGTGAGCAGGACGCGGGTGAAGGTCTCGCGCCCGTCCCAGAGCTCCTCGAAGGACGTCGGCAGCGGGTGGGGTTCGTCGAGGGCGGCAGTGGCGTCTTCGTGACGGCCCTGTTGGTAGAGGCGCGAGCGCAGCTGGTCGGCTTCGGCCTGTGCACGCTGCGCTTCTTCGAGCGCTTCGACGGCGTCCTGGAGGTTGTGCAGGGCTTCCTGGCGGGTCCGGGCGAGCTGGTCTTCGAGGGAGGTGGTGGTGCGTTCGGCGAGGCGGGTGCTGGTGCGCCGCTCCTCGATCTCCTCGTCGGCGGTGCGCAGCAGGCCGAGGAGGAGGGCGTTCTCCTCGCGCAGGTGCCGTATCTCGTTGAGGGTGTCGGCGGGGACGCGCGGCTGGGGGACGGCGGTGAGGGCGTCGCGGCGGCGCTGGGTGGCGGCCTCGTCGTCGGGGAAGCGGAGGTCGCGCAGGAGCTGGGGTACGGGGGCCTGGGTGGCGTGGCGTTGGGCGGCACGGGCGATGGCGTTCCACGCGCGGTCGGCGGGATCGCGCATGCGGGCGGGGCTGACGAACCGGTGGCGTGCGGCGTCCGGGGGCCAGGCGGGGTCGGTGCCGGGCAGGAAGGTGCGTACGGCGCCGGGCGCGACCCGGTGGTGTTCGCCGATCTCGTGGCGGAAGGCGTCCACGGCGGCCTCGTCCGCGAGGAGGTAGAGGCCGGCGGAGCCCGCGCACTGCGGCATGACCTGACGCATCCGCTGCGACCAGAGGGGGTCGGGTTCGGTGGTGCGGGCGGCGACGACGACCGGGTTGTGGCGGTCGGGATCGCAGAGTACTTCGATGAGGTCGTCGACCTGGGCCCGGGCCCGCGTGACCTGGAGCGCGTGGACGGTCAGGCGGCCGCGGCCGTCCACGGGCCTGAGCTTGGCCACGAGCTTCTCGACGATGGCGGGCCGACCCGGTCGCAGACCGTCGGGGTTGCCGTTGGGGAAGCACTCCAGCGACACGGCGACCGCGGCCTTGTGTCCGGTGCCGGGCGGGGCGAGGACGGCGGTGACGGTGGTCCGCCAGGTGGCCTCGGGCCGGTCCTCGCGGAGCTGGATGCGCAGGGCCCGCTCCGCGCCCTTTTCGTCGTAGCGGGACTGGCTGGTGAGCACGGTCATGGCGTCGAGGTGGTGGACGCCGCTGGTGCTGGGGGCGTCCGGGTACCGGTTCTTCTTGGTCTTGATCCAGGTGATGGTCTCGCTGCGGACCGCCTCGAAGAGCGAACGGTCGGCGTGGGGGACGGTCAGGGCGGTGCGGAAGGCGAGCTGATCGTGGACCCCTGGCGCCGAGGGGTCCTCGGCTGGGCGTGATCGGGTGGGAAGCGGCGATGCAGAAGTCGTCAACATGGCCTCACTCATGGTCTGTTGGCCGGAAGCCTTGCGGCTCCGGCCTGCACAGAGCGTAGGCCCACCGGGCAGGCCGGGCGGTCCGTTTGGACGATCCGGAACCGTCCGGACAGCTGCGTCGGCCCGCGCGCGGTGTCAGCCGACCCCGCCGAGGCGGGGGGCGGCCGCTGCACGACGCGGCGAGGGTGGCCGGCCCGCCCCCCGGCCGGTCACACCAGGCCTTGGCGGGTCAGCGTGCGATCGAGACGGCGAAGGGCTTGAAGCCGTGCCGGCGCAGTATGTGGGGCACGACCAGGATCATGGCCTCGGTGGCGCGGGCCGTGGTGATGTCGCCGAGATCCTCGATCCGTTCGGGCTGCCAGCCCAGGTCGCCGAGCAGGCCGCTGACGGTCTTCTTCGCGTGTTCGTCGTCGCCCGAGAGATAGGCGGTCGGCGGGGTGGCCAGGGATTCGGGAGCGGTCATGACCATGAACAGCATGGTGTTGAGGGTCTTGACCACGCGGGTGTCGGGGAGCGCGGCCTGGAGCTTCTCGGCGAGGCTGCTGCCGGGATGGCACAGGTCACCGGGCAGTCCGTCAGCGGCGTCGCGGGTGGCGTTGGAGACGTCGATGAGGATCTTTCCGGAGAGCTCGGTGCGCAGGTCGGCGAGACGCTCCAGGGAGGTGTCGCCGGGCGTCGCGTTGATCACGATGTCCGCGGTGCGGGCGGTGGTGCGCTGGTCGGCGAAGGCGATCCCCGGGGCGGGCCCGGTCGTGGGGGCGGCGGTGCCTTCGGGGCTCCGGCCTCCGAGGGTGACGTGGTGTCCGGCGGCGGAGAGCTTGCCGGCGAGGTTGGTGCCGACGCGTCCGGCGCCCAGGATGCCGATGGTGGACATGACGTGGTGCTCCTTGCGGGGTGTGGGCGTGGAGTGGGAGCGGGGGTATCCGGTCAGGCGAGCGGCGCGAGGACCTTGAGGGCGGCGCCGTGGATGCCGGGGGCGGCGGCCAGGAAGTCGCGGCTGCCGGTGCTCCAGGGTTCGCCGGTCAGGTCGGTGACGGTGCCGCCGGCCTCGGAGACCAGCAGCGCACCGGCGACCAGGCCGGAGCGGACGTCGGAGAACTGCCAGAACGCGTCCATGCGTCCGGCGGCGACGTGGATGAGCTGCATCGTGGCGGGAACGGACACGCGCACGACCAGGCCGTTGACCAGCATGGCGGTGACGGAGTCACCGATCCGCCGGAACGTGCGCTCGTCCTCGCCGGGCTTGGCCTGGCCGGTGCCGATGAGCGCGGCGCCCAGGTCGGTCTTGGCGGACACCTTCAGGGGACGGCCGTTGAGGCGGGCGCCACCGCCGGCAACGGCGGTGTACGTGTCGCCCGTCAGCGGCAGGTGGACGACGGTGAGCACCGGCTGGTTGTCGCGGACCAGGGTGGCGGTGACGGCCCAGTCCTCCAGGCCGTGGACGTGGTTGATGTTGCCCTCGGCGGGGTCGACGACCCACCACTCCCCGGCCGGGAGCGCGCCGCCGGCGAGTTCGTCCTCGGCCCACTGCGACCCCGGACGGGCCCGCAGCAGCGGTTCCCGCAGCGCGTCCAGCACCGCGTCGTCGTTGGCGTGGATCTCGGCGACGACCTCGTCCAGGCTCACGCCCCGGGCGTGCGGGGTGTGGCGGTCGCGCAGTACGAGGCCGGCGGCCTCCACGACGGCGGTCACGTGGGCCAGGAACGTCGCGTCGGCGTCGAAAGGCATGGCTGTGCTCATGGCGGGCTCCCTGGGGGGATCGGTGGAGGTGGGGAAGCGGTGGCGTTGTCTCGCCCCGCACTTCGACGTTAGGCCGCCCGACCATTAACAACAAGTGCATGCTTGTCACTTGTAGAGTTACCGTCATGCAACTGGATCTGAACCTGCTCACAGCCCTGGACGCCCTGCTGGAGGAGGGCAGCGTCGCGGGCGCGGCAGCGCGCCTGCACGTCACCTCACCGGCGATGAGCCGCACCCTGGGCCGCATCCGCAAGGCCACCGGTGACCAGATCCTGGTCCGCACCGGCCGCAGCATGGTGCCCACCACCCGCGCACTGGCCATGCGCGCCCAGGTCCACGCCCTCGTGCAAGAGGCCCACCTCCTCCTGTCCACGCAGCAGGAGCTCGACCTGGCGGCACTGGACCGGGTGTTCACCGTGCGCTGGCACGACGCCCTGACCGCTGCCTGCGGCACCGCGCTGACCACCGCCGTGCTCGATCGGGCCCCCGGCGTCCGGCTGCGGCTGTCCGCCGAACCCGGGACGGACGACGCCGAGCTGCGCCGGGGTGAGGTCGACCTCGAATCCGGCTCCGGCACTCCGACGCTCCCCGACATCCGCCACCGCCTCGTCGGCAGCGACCGGCTGGTCGTCGCCGTCCGCCCCGGCCACCCGCTCACCGAGGGCCCGCTGAGCATCGAGCGCTACGCGGCCGCCGGACACCTCACCGTTTCGCGGCGCGGTCGCCTGCGCGACCCGATCGACGACGCCCTGACCGCAGTCGGCCTCGAACGACGGGTCGCCGCGGCCGGGCCCACCGCCGCCTTCGCCCTGCAACTCGCCCTCGAAACCGACCTGGTGGTCACCCTCCCCGAGGCGGTCACCCGCACGGCCCGGGAACAGCTCGGCCTGGCCACGCTGGCGCCGCCGCTCCCGCTGCCGGACGTCCCCCTGTACCTGCTGTGGCACCGGCGTTACGACAACGACCGCGCCCACGCCTGGCTGCGAGACCTGGCCACAGAAGTCGTCCGGGCGCTCTTCACGCCCCCGACCGCCTCCCCGCAGCCCCCGACCAGCCGGACGGGGGCCTCCGTCGTGCGGGTTACCAGGAGTGCCAGTGCTCCTGGTGACGGGTGCGATAGGGCTCGATGACGGTCTCGGGGTCCCACAGCGCACGCCGTGCTTGGACCCGCAGCCGCATGCGGGCCACGCGTTCCCGGAGGTTCGCGTCCTCCTTGAGGGAGGGGGAACGCCAGGCGCAGCAGTAGGCGTGGACCTCGAAGGCACGGCGGATGCGCTGGGGCCGGGGACGGCGGCCCTCCTTCGCCGCGCGGGCCTTTTCGGCGTGGGAGTAGCGAAGGCCGACGAAATCCACCCGGCGCTCGGGCTGTTGGTGGAGCTCCTGGCCCGGGGAAAGCAAGCCGCGCGCTGCGCGGCGACGTCTGCCGTACGGGGTCTGATGATGGGGAACGTGGTGGGCGGTTCGTGACACGTAGGCCTCCGCAACACGCCCCAGGACTGTCCTGGGCGCGCTACCGGAAGCCGAAGGCACTCCTCCCCCGCATCGCCCCTCGTCCTCCCCGAACCCTCTGGGCGCCTGCCGCCAGTGATGCACAGTCAGTCTGATGCTCCCACCGGCAGTCAAGGCTGCCAAGAACCTGAGAGGGGCCTGGTCAGGTTTGGCAGGGGTGCAGGGAGACGCTTTCCGATCCGACGCTGATCTGCACCCAGGAACCGTCCAGGCCGATGGGGAGGGGTGATGCCAGATCGAAGAGCACGGTCCAGTGGCCCATCTGGAGGTATGCGGCGCCGTCGTCGGCCAGGTGGAGGCGGCCACTCATGACCACCCGGTCACCTTCCTGCCGGAGTTCCGGTTCGGCGGCAGCGGCTGGCTGGGTGTTCCGGCCCCAGTGGATGTCGTCGTCGACGGTCCATTCGACGAGGTGCCGGCCGTCCGCTCCTCGCTGATCACCGCGCCAGAGCACCACGGCGGTTCCGATGGGGGTGTGAACCCGAACTGTCATGTGCTGCTGCGGGGTGCGCGGCAGGCTCTCCGTGCGAACGAACATCGCCTCATCATCCATGACGTCACGTCTCGGGACCGATGAGTTTTCGGGTGGCGGGGGTCAAGCGGCGGTGAGTCGCCGAACCGCGGGGCATCCCCCTGGTCTGAGATCCCGACGGATGAAGGGCGTGCTCCCGTAGTGCTGTCCTGGTTCGGCGGGGGTCCGTCGGGCGGGGGCACGACCCGACGATGCGTTGCCTGGCCCCGCCTGGTGACCGCCCGTCACACGCCTCAGGTCGACCGGGGTCCGGGGGGTCGGCGCAGGTGGCGGAGGTCGGCGAGGCCGAAGGGGGTGGCCGTGCTCTCCTCGGTCGCCGACGCCACCAGCACCGCTTCCAGCATCATCTCCTCCAACGAGGCCTCCCCGGTCACGCGGCGCAGGCACAGCGAGAGGATGGCCAGGGTCCGTTGCTGCGCGGCCAGCTCGGGCGAGTCCTCGGGGAGCAGGTCGACGAGTTCCGTCTGGATCTCGACCACCCGACGCAGGACGGCGTGGTCGTGCAGCTCCTCGACGCCTCCGTACAGCGCGGACGCCACTTCCTGGCGGAGCCTGATCTGCCAGCCCAGCGAGATGTGGGCGAAGGACGGGGCCGCCAGTACGCCCTCGGCGGCCGCTGACAGGACGGCGAACCGCTCCGCCGTGGGGCTCCGTGCGAACGCCTGCTCCGCCTTCTCCATCCGTGCCACGAGGGGGTCCAGGTCCGCTTCGGCGCGGCGGCGGCCGGGCTCGCGCGGGGTGGCGGGCGGGTCGGGCAGCAGGGTGTCCGGCCAGGGCTTGGCCTCGAAGTTGTGCAGCACCCGCATGACGTCCCGGAGCATCCCGTGCGAGGTGTAGAACTCCTCGGGGGCGGTCACCAGGCGGAATCGGACCTTGTCGCGCCGATCCACCAGCGCCCGGGCGGCACGCTCGGCGGTGACGCGGGCGGTGGGGACGATGAGCACGGGCGAGGAACTCTCGGGCCGCAGCAGGAGGTAGGCCACGCCGTCGAGCTCGGAGTGGGCCACCATCATCGTCACCGGTCCGCGTTCCTCGTCGAGACCCAGCACCGGCAGTTCGACGAGCAGGGCGCGGTGCGGGGTCCGGTGCTGGAGGAGGACGACACGCCGTCGTGCGGCGAGCCTGCGGTCGCCCGTCAGCACTCCGGCGAGGTCGCCGCCGCCGTCGCGCAGGCACAGGGTCGTGCCCTCGTCGAGTTCGCCGAGCCATTCGTGGAACCAGGCCGGTGACAGGTGGCAGGCGCGCTGGTCCTGCCAGGGCGAGACGAACCACAGGGCCGTGTCGCCCTTGTCGAGCCACATCGGTTTCCCGCCGACGGGCTCCACGCCGGGCACCCGGACGGGGAGGGCGTTGTGCAGCACGTCGACCAGTGGGTAGCCGTGGAGTTCGTCGGTCGGGGGGTTGACGTCCATCCGGCCGTGGGTGGCCGTGGTCGGGGTGAGGACGACCGACAGCAGGGCCGGATGCAGGCCGGGCATGTTGAGCGCCGGTACGGCCCACAGGCCGGCCAGCGTGTCCCGGTCGTGCTGCGGCAGGGCGGTGTCGGAGAGGAGGGGGCCGATCACGTTCTCCACGAGCCCGTCCACCCATGCGGGGGTCGCGACGTCGGCGGGGAGCCGGCCGTACTCCAGGGGTTCTCCATCGAGGCGTACGTGTGCGAGCAGGCCGGCGGTGGCCTCGGGGCCCGCGTCCACCGCGCGGCGCAGGTCCTCGTCGGGCAGCTCCTTCAGGGCGCGGCACAGAGCCGGGAAGCGGCGGTCCGGCCGGTTGCGCGGGACGCGCAGCCATCGCTCGGCCCGTTTCGGCCGGTGGAGCCGCTGCGGCTGCCACGCTTCCAGGACGGGGACGGCGAGTGCGAGCCGGCCCAGGGTGAGGGCGGTCTGCTCCCGGGTTCCAGGAGGCAGGTCGCGGGTGCGCAGCCACTCCAGGGCGTCGGCGGCGTCGAGGTAGGGCTGGGGGTGCCGGGCCCGGTAGGCCTCCATCGCGGCGGGCTCGACGTGCAGACCGGGCAGGAACGTCGCCACCGCCTCATGAGTGAACCGGGAAGCCTGGATGGTGGCAGCGAGCAGCCGCGCGCACCGGTCGCGCAGCGCCCCGGACTCGTAGGGGTCCATGGCGGAGGGGCTCAGGACGAGCTGGGTCCAGCCCAATGGGGTGGTCCGGAGCAGGACGTCGTGCACGGACTCGTGCGCGAGGATCTCCGTGAGCGAGTCGCCCTTGATGATCCGGTCGATGCTGACGAGGATGCGGCCGCCCCGGCAGAGTCCCGCCCAGTCCCGGCTGAAGTGCAGGTCGCGCGCGGCGGAGTCGGTGCGGGAGCGGGAGTTGGAGGCGGCGTGGGAGCGGCGGGGCATCGCGGGCCTTTCAGGGTGAGCCTTCTCCACCGGGTACGGCGGGCGGTGGGGCCGGCTCGTGTGCGTGTCCGTGTCCGTGTTCGTGTTCGTGCTGGTACGGGAGGGCGGTGAGCGGTACGCCCTGGGCCCAGAACCGGGTGAGCCGGCGGTTGAGGACCTGTTCGGCGTCGGAGTCGGGGGGCAGGGGCAGGTGCAGGGCGGTCACGAGGTCGAAGCGGTGCAGGTCGAAGGCTGCCGACAGGGTTTCGGCGTAGCCGCGGGCCGCGGCCACGGCCGCGCGGTAGGCCACCCGGGCCGCCAGGAGGAAGACGGCCGGGCTCGCCGGCCACCAGCCGTCGCTGCCGAGGACGAGGGGGACGCTCAGCAGGCCGGTGGCGCCCGCGGTCGCGCTCAGGCGGCACGCCAGGTCGAGCTGGTCGCGCCGGTCGTCGACGACGGCCCGGAGCCCGTCGCCGAGCAGGGGGTACAGCCGGGGCCACCACACCACGGCGTCCGCCCCGTAGGCGGCGCCCGCCGTCGCCTCCCCGGCGCGCAGGGTGTTGCCGAGCGCCGTGGGGAGCAGGGGAACCGTGGGTGGCGGGAAGCTCCGCGCCAGTTGCCAGGCGGCGGCCAGGATCCGCTGCCGTTCGGCCCCGGTGGGGTGGGCGGTGACGACCTCGGCCGCCCGGTCCAGGCGGTCCCGGGCACGTTCCTGGAGCTTCACCGCATACCGGGCGGCGGCGCGGGCCGGCCGCGGCCAGTACCCCTCCAACAGCCGGACGAGCGGGGCCTGAAGGGGGTGGAGGAGGACGGCGAGGAGCAGCGCGCCCAGGGCGAGGCCTGCGAGCACCGCGCCGGAATGGCCGTGCAGGCGGGACAGCGCCCGGGACACCTCGATGCCGCCGCCGGCGGCGCGGGCGGCGAGGAGCAACCCGAGGTAGGCCAGGGCGGCGTACGTGGGCAGGTAGCCGACGAGGGTGAACCGCGAGGCGGTCAGCCGGGTCATGCCGGTGGCGAGCTCGGTGGGGGCGCTCACCGCCCGGCCGTCTCGTACGGTTCCATCGGCAGCCGGTGCGCCGGGCAGGCCGGCGGGACGGCCGGGTGGCGGGCGACCAGCACGGTGGTGTCGCCGTGCGGGCAGCGGAACTCCAGCAGCGCCCAGGACACGGGTAGTCCGGGGAGGGTGGCACCGTCGCCGGTACCCAGCGCGAAACCGCCTTCGGTCTCGCGGCGGGCCGCGCCGCCGTCGCCGTCTTCCTCGCCCTCTTCCTCTTCGTCTTCGTCTTCGTCGTCCGGCTTGCCGCCGGCCTCCAGCAGCACCTCCTCGTCCCCGTCGGCGTCCACCCACCGGAACGACTCGCCACCGAGCGCGATCACCACCGCCCGCACCCCGGCCGGCGCCGAGCCGAGCAGCCGGCGTGCGATGTCGGCGTCGCCTTCCCCGAGTTCGCCCGGGAACCCGCCCCGGCGCACCCACACCATCACGTCGCCGGCCTGCTCCCCACGGACGGTCCTCATGCGTGCCCCTTCCCCCTCGGCCGCTCGCGGCCGGTACGAAGACCACATGATGCAGCGGTGTGTCGGAGCCTGTCCGGCGGTTGAGGCCACTGCTGCGGATCGGGTGCGGACGGTGCCGCGGGAGCCGAAACCCACTCGCACACCAGGTCGCCCATCGTCCATCCGTACGGTCCAGGCAGCCGACAGGTGCGAGGAGTCGTGGGCCTCGACCAGGCGGCAGCGCCGCTGCCGGGCTTCGGCCGCCGGGACGACGATGATCGATCCCCTTGCCGGCCGAATCCATGGCGGACGCGGCCGCGGCGGCGGGCGTGGCGGCGCGATATGCACGGGGTGTCGGGTGGATGATGGCGCCGTGCGACTTGATCACGTGTCCTATGCGGTGGCCCGCGACAGCTTCGTCTCGACCGTCCAGTGGATCGGGTCGGCTCTCGGCGCCGGGTTCGTCGACGGCGGCGTGCACCCGCGCTTCGGCACCCGCAACTTCGTTCTCCCGCTGAGCGGCGGCACGTACGTCGAGGTCGTCACCACACTCGACCACCCTGCCGCCGACCGCGCACCCTTCGGCCAGGCGGTCGCGCGCCGCGCCGCCGAGGGCGGCGGCTGGCTCGGGTGGGTGGTCTCCGTCGACGACATCGCCCCGGTCGAGGCCCGCCTCGGCCGTACCGCGGCCGAGGGCCACCGTGTCCGCCCCGACGGGTTCGACCTGCGGTGGAAGCAGATCGGCCTGCTGGAACTGATGGAGGACCCGCAACTGCCCTACTTCCTGCAGTGGTTGGTCCCCACCGAGGAGCGCCCGAGCGCCGACCCGCGCACCTCCACCTCCATCCACGGGGTCTCCATCGCCGGCGACGCCGCCTCCATCGCCGAATTCCTCGGCGAACCGGCCGACCACCCCCTCGACCAGATCGACGTCACCTGGGTCGAGGATGAGGAACCGGGCCTGGTCTCGGTCGAGTTCGCCACCGCCCACGGCCCGGTCACGATCTGACCCGGTCCCGACCGCCCAGGGAAGCCGCTGATCGCCCGCCGGGACACCGAGCGCTGCCAAGGCAGGCATGCCGCCGTCGCCGGCCCGGGGGGGGGCGACCTCAGGCCGGCTTGCGCCACACGGAGACGTGCTTCGCGGAGTCCTGGGTGAACGGAGACCCGTCCCAGTCCGCAACGCGGCGTTCCAGTTCGAGCCCGGCGATCCGCGCCATCAGGTCGAGCTCCGCCGGCCAGGCGTACCGGTGCCGGGAGTTCTCGCGGCGGTAGTGGCCGTCGTCGCCGTCGCGGGTGAAGTGGTGCGAGACGAGCACCTGCTCGACCAGGTCGAAGGTGTCGAAACCGAGATGCCGCTGGGAGACGTCGAACGGCACCGCGACCTGGCCGGGCGGCAGAAGCCGCAGCGGCGGCACACCCAGCTCGATGACGAAGCGCCCGCCGGGCTCCAGATGCCGTGCGGCGTTGCGGAAGCACTCGACCTGCTCGTCCTGCGTGAGCAGGTTCGAGATGGTGTTGTAGACGAGGTAGACCAGGGTGAACCCGCCGGGAACGACGGTGGTGGCCATGTCCCCGATGACTACCGGGAGGGTGTCCTCGTCGATCTTGCGCCGCAGCACCGCAGCCATGTGCTCGGACAGTTCGATGCCCGCCACCGGCACGCCGCGTTCCCGGAGCGGGACTCCCACCCGTCCTGTTCCGATGGCGAACTCCAGCGCCCGGCCGTCTCCGGCGAGCTCGGCGAGGAAGTCGAGGGTCGGCCCGAGAACGGCAGCCGAGGACGCCTCGGCCTCCTCGGCGTCGTAGCGGTCGGCGGTCGCGCGGGTCCACAGTTCACTGCTCGTCACGGGTGGCCACTGTGCCGGGTACCGGGGGACGCTGTCGACGCATTTACGCGCTCCGCGGCTCAGCGTGCACGCCCTACCCGGACGCTGCCTCCGGACCTGCGTTCAGCAGGTGGGGATCGTCCCGGAACCGACCTTGACGTTGCCGGAGTAGATCCAGCCTCCAGCCTCTCCGCCCATCGGTGTCGGGGGTTGCCGTTCCAGTCGTCCCCCGGAGCCCTTGCTTGCGGGCACCGACTGTGCTGATGGGCCCGGCCGGTCGTGGAGCCGACCGATACCGTCCCGAGCCGACGAACCGCTCATGGGCCGAACCGCCCGCCACGCCCCTGGGGTTCGAGCAGGTCTCGTCTCCGCCGCACCAAGGGCCCGGGCTCCAGCCCCTTCAGTAGTCACCATTCGTCCCCGTCTCATGGCAGACGGTATGTTTCGGCGGTGGCGTTCTCCTCGATCGGCCTCTCGGCGGCCACCATGGCCACGATCCTGCTGTCGTTACCGCAGCCCGGACCGGCCCTCCACCAGGCTCCGCAAACGTGTGTGCCGTCCGGACAGGACTCCCGGGGGCGGTCCTCCGTCGACCAAGGTGTGATCGCCTGGGAGGACGAGACCGTCTTCGGCGACGCCCGCACCTACGCGGTAGGCCAGTGGACCAGCGGCAACCTCAAGCACGTCACCTTCCACCCGGACACCGCCTCGGAAATCGCCGACCTGGAGTGGAACGACACCCGCTCCAGCGGCGGGGACTGGAAGAACGTCCTGGCCCGCTGGACCGGCCTGCCGGGCACCGACAGCGTCACGTCGCCTCCATCATGTGGGCCGACAACGCCGAGGCGGCCCGCGCCGGGATCGACCAGATCACCAACACCGACCGCACCGCCTACCACCAGCTGTGGGGATGACCATGCGCAAGCCCCTCCTCATCGCCGCCGTCTCCGCGGGCGCCGCGGTCGCCCTGGCGGGCGGCGCGTGGCTCGGCTGGGACCAGTACCGCACGGCACACGCCACGACCGAGTCCGTGCACGCCTTCGACACCACCGACCCGGCCCTGGTCGCCCCCGAGGCCACCGCCGTCTTCACCGGCACCGTCCTGGAAGACCTCGGCCGGCGGACCGTCGAAGGCCTCCCTTCCGACGCCTACCGCGTACGCGTCAACCGCGTCCTCAAGGGCAGCGCGGCGGGCGAGATGCTGGTCAGCCAGAGCGACGAGACAGAGCACAAGTACCAGGTCGGCCAGACCTACATGTGGGCCACCAATCCCGCGACCCGGCCTGAGGAGGGAGTGGCACAGCTCTACGACGCCGACCCCCGGCCGGCCGACGACGCGGACATCGCCGTCTGGGCCGCGGCCGTGAAGAACTGACGTCGGCGCCAGCCGGTCACAGTCTGAACAGGACCCCGCGCCAGGTCCATCCGGAGCCGAGGACGGCCCTCTGCAGCGGGACCCGCATGTCCCGGGTGCCGAAACGGAACGTCTCGACCTTCCCCTGGCTGCCGTCCGCCGCCTTCCTGCCCTCCCACTGCCGGTACACCATGTCCGAGGGCCCGCGTCCGTACTGCCGGTTCGCCCCCTCGGACGTCGGCGCCCACCGCTCCTCAAGGACCCGGACGGCGTGCGTCCCGGCGTCCAGGCGCATCCGGGTCCGGAGGGTGACGTCCAGCGAGGGGATGACGCACTCCGCGACGAGATCCGCACCGCCGTCCTGCGGGGTGGCCTCGCGGACCGTGAACCGCGCGTCCGGTCCGGCGGCCGCGAGCAGTGCGGCCCGGACCTCCCCGGCGGACCTCGGCACGACACCGCCGCGCGGGTGGGCCGTACCGGCCAACTTGTCCCTGAGCCGCCCCACCGCTACGCGCCCGTCCCGGCGAAGTCCTGGAAGTCGCCGAGGGCTTGGGCCAGGTCCGCCTGGGACTGGATGAGGTCGCGGCGCGCTCCGCCGGCGACGGCCTGGAAGGCCAGCCGCTGGGTCTGCGCGGGCACGGCATAGCCGACCTCACGCCGCTGGACCTGCGGTGTCCTCACAGGTCGCTCAGCTTCGACTGCGAGGCCCGGAACTGGTCGCGGATGCCGGTGTCGTTGCGCGCGAACAGGCCCGAGGCGCCGCGCAGGGCGCCCTTCTCCGCCGAGAGGCGGCCCATCAGGACCTTCACCTGCTTGTCCCAGGTCTCCGCCACCGTCTTCAGGCCGGCCGCCGTCTCCCAGCCCTCGAAGCCCTTCTGGGCCGTGCTGGTGGCGTCGTCCGCGACCTCGGTGGCCTTCTTGGTGTTCGGCTCCAGCTCGGTCTCGATCGTGCCGGCCGCTTCCTGCTTCTGCTTCGGTGTCGAGGCGAAGTCCCCCGGGCCGGCGCCGAGTCCGGGCACCGGTCCGGGTGCGGGCCCGCCCGAGGGCTCCGTCGGCACGTGGTTCAACCGCATGCCGATCTGCTCGTCCGCACCCGCTGTCTGCCCGGCGGCCGCCTGTCCGTGGCCGAAATCGTCTGGCATGCTCGCGCCTCCCCCGTCAGAAGGTCCTGATCATATGCTCGGACCCGGCACGCGGGGCAACCGACCCGCGCGCCAGTTCCGCGCCCGCGGGTCAGCCGCCGTGGAGACCCCACGCGTCGAGCCCCCCGTAGATGTGCGCTTCGAGGCATTGCGGGGCGTCAAGGCCCACGGCCTCGCCTCGGTACAGGGCGACGAGTGAGTCCTTGCCACGCCACCAGGCATCGGTCACGCCCTGCACTTCGGGCACCGGCTCGTAGCCGCCGAGGTCCAGTGCCGCGGCGGCCTCGCCCCTGAGCCGTGTGACGTTCTTGGCCCAGCGACGGGCATGTGCGGCGAGCGCCAAGGACTCCACCCACCCGGCCGTGCTCGCATGCAGGGGCGTCCAGTGGTCCGCGTCGATCCCGAAGGCCCCATCGGGGCCGATCACGAACCCGTAGGCCATGGACACCCGGCAGTCCCCCGCCGGGAACGACCAGCCCTCCGCGGCCGACCCTTCGGGGCAGTCGGCGTCCAGGACGCGCGGGCCGCCCTCATAGAACGGGGCCGGCGGGAGGGCGAGGCCGCCCCAGCGGTCCTGGAAGGCCGCGGCTCGTTCGATCTCCGCATCGGGGATCCCGTGTCCGATCCACGCGTCGCGGTGCCGCCGGATGTCCCGTCGGCGCAGGCGGATGCCGTCTGCCTCGACGAACGACTGGGCTCGGCGGCTCAGGCCGGCGGGACCGACCGGGAGGGGCGATAGGCAGTCGTCAGCCGTCACTTGGTGCTCTCCCCGTCAATGGAGTGGCGCACAGCCGCCGCGATCTCCCGCACGCGGTCCAGGGTAATGCCCGTGCGCTGTTCGACGGCGAGGGGGTGGTCAGGGGGCTCCAGCTCGACGAAGGGGCGCTGACCGACCGGGCGGGTGTGCACGTGCGTCTTCTATCGCTGGTCATGGCGGTGCAGCCTGGTCTTCCGCCTGCGGGGCCGACAGCGGTGTACGGGCCAAGGGCGGCCTTGACCGCTGCTGCGGCTGCTCCCGCTACCGCAGGTGGCGGGTGAAGAAGGCTCCCAGCCGGCGCCGTACCTGAGCCAGTGTCACCGCGGGGTCGCCGGAGCCGACGAGCGCGTCCCGTGCCGTCGCCGTCACCAGGCCCGCTGCCTGGAGGCGGGGGACGAGGGGGCCGTAGTCGGTGAACGCCCAGTGGTTCGCGGCGGGGAGCAGCGCGCGGTGGCCGGGGAGGCCGGCCCAGGACGACTCGATACGGGCGGCCCCGTCGAATCCCTCGGTGCGGAACAGGAGGAGCGGCCGGGTGAAGCCGGCCGGCGTCGGGTACAGGTCGAGATAGCCCTCCAGATTCGCCACCGCGCACACCCGGCGGTCGGCCTGCGCCGCATACACCGCCGCCGCGCCGCCCGCGGAGTGCCCGTACAACCCGATCCGGCGCACGTCCATGACCGGGGCGAGCGGCAGGGCACCGAGCCGGTCCAGGACCAGGCGGAGGTCCGCGATGCGCGTGTCCGTCATCGTGCGAAAGGTCGCCGGGTCCGGCGGCCCGGTCAGGACGGTCGTGCGGAGCCCGGTCGGCAGCTCCACCTGGGAGGCGTCACCGGGGTGGTCGACGAGCACGACCACTCGGCCGTGGCCGGCCAGGTCCTCGGCGAGGGTCGTGCCGAGGGTGCGGGAGTCCCCGCCGCCGGGTGAGTACACGAGGACCGGCCGCCGTCCGGGCAGCGGCGGCGCACCCGCGTACCCGTGGGTCAGGACCGCGCCCCAGTCCACGGTTCCGGGCTGCGGCAGCCCGGGGTGGACGCGGGGCGCGAGGCCGGCGAACGCCTGTGCCTCGGCCCGGGTGAGCTGCGGGGCCCGGGAGAGGCCGCGTACCGATCGGGCCGGGTACAGGACGGTCAGCATCAGCTCCCGTATGCCGCCGACCCACGGGTCCGTGCGGGCCGGGTCCGTCAGGTGCACCGTCCGCATGCCCACGGGGTACGGGCCTGAGGGCGCGGGCAGCCGCAGGGCCGGCCCGCTGCCGGAGGCGGACGCGGCCGTGGGCAGGAGGGCGGCGGCACCTGCGCATAGGGTGCCTTTCACAAGGGTGCGTCGAGAAGTCATACGGCCATCCTTGGGGCCGGCCCGCCAGGACGCGAAGGTTCAGGCCCTGGCCGAAAGGCTGGCGCGGGGAGAGGAGTTGTGCGGGTGCTGCGCGTGCACTTCACCGCCGAGGACCTCACCCGCATCCGGTTCGCGCGCCGCCCGGCGCCGCTCCAGGAGCTGCACGCCGCCTTGGCGACGGCCGTGGCCCACAGTGGCGGGCCGCTGTTCGCACCGTGGCGCGGCCGCGTCCTGCGCTCCCTGCCCGCCTCCGCCGGCCCGCTCGCCGACCTCGCCCCGG